>NZ_JASBQE010000083.1 GCF_029960785.1 Polyangium sp. 15x6 | reverse complement strand
GGCGCGGGCGGGCAAGGTGGCGCGGGCGGGCAAGGTGGCGCAGGTGGCGCGGGCGGCGTCGGAGGCGCAGGCGGCAGCGGCGGCGTCGGCGGCAGTGGTGGCGCGGGCGGCGTAGGTGGCAACGGCGGCGCTGGCGGAAGTGGTGGCAGCGGCGGCGCTGGCAATGGCGGCGCCGGTGGCCAGGGCGGCTCCTCGTTCGTCTGCGGCAACGACCTCATCGAGCCGGGTGAGACCTGCGACGACGGCAACACGATGCCGGCCGATGGTTGCTCCTCCCAATGTCTCCTCGAGCCCGGCACCACCTGCGGCGACGCCGTCGATCTCCTCACGAAGGGCCAAACGCAGGGCGATACGCTCGTTTATGCCGGCACCACGATGGGCTCTGCCGTCGTCGGGTTCGGCACGCCAACCTGCTCGGCCGGCGGCACCACGGCGCCTTCCGTCGTGCACCGTTACACCACGGGCTCCTCCCCCGCGCGCGTGACCTTCGAGACCACCGACATCGGCGGCGCGCTCGCCGATACCGTCGCCTGGGCCTACCTCGACTGCCTCGACACCAGCACAGAGCACGCTTGCGACGACGACAGCGGCGACGGTCCCCTCGCGCGCGTCGAAACCGCGGTTTTGCCTCCCCAGACGCCGGTTTTCCTCGTCGTCTCCGGTTATGCGGCCGCGAACGTCGGCCCCTACGAGCTCCGCGTCACCGAGCAGCCATTCGCCCTCGTCGACGCTTCGGGCACCTGCGCAATGCCCTCCCCCGCCGGCGCGGGCAACTACGCCGGCACCACGCTCGTCTCGGACGGCGCGACCCTCTCCGCGAGCTGCACCGGCGCCGGCCCCGAGGCCGTTTATGCGCTCACGCTCCCTGGCCCCGCCGATCTCTCGGTCCGCGTCGCGCCCTCCTCGCCCCTCTTCGACGCCGGCGTATACCTGCTCGACGCTTGCACGATGAATGCGGGCGAGCTCGCCTGCGCCGACACCCAGCTCGGCGGCCATCCCGAGTCGTTCGGCCTGACGAACCTCGCGGCCGGCACGTATTACCTCGTCGTCGACGGCTTCAGCTCCATGGACTTCGGCGCGTATGCCCTCGAAGCCATGGTCCGCCCCGTTCTTGGCCCGGGTCTCGCGTGCGATGCGTCAGGAAAGGCGAACCGCTGTGCGGACGGCGCGGCCTGCGTCGATCTCGGCATGGGCCCGAAATGCGCCGCCGTGACGAGCCTCCTCGCGCAGGATTTTTCCTCCGGCTTCGACCCGTTCGTCGTCACCGACGCGAACGGCGACGGCAAGAGCTTCTACCGCTGCGACCCGCTCCTCGGCTGCCTCCAGGACAACACCACGGGCAGCGCCTCCGGCGGCGCGTTCATGCTCCTCAAGGACGAGAGCAACGTCGCGCTCGACGGCGAGATCCTCGCGTCTCCTTCCCTCGACGCGGGCCCCTTCACGCGCGTCTTCCTCGAATTCGACCACGCCTTCGACCACTGGACCTCGGCCACGGACCGCGCCGCGGTCGAGATCTCCGTCATGGGCGGGCCCTTCAGCCCCGTCGCCGCGTACACGCTCGACGCCTCGGGCCACGTCCGCCTCGACCTCTCGGCGCTCGTCGCCGGCA
This sequence comes from Polyangium sp. 15x6, assembly GCF_029960785.1. Lineage (GTDB taxonomy): Bacteria > Myxococcota_A > Polyangia > Polyangiales > Polyangiaceae > Polyangium. Next base: position 52,916 of record NZ_JASBQE010000083.1, on the reverse strand, counting down.
AGCCCTTCGTCGTCCGCTTCCATTACGACGACCAGACGGCCGGGGGCGACGGTCTCGCCGAGGAATGGCGAATCGACGACGTCCACGTTTACGGATTGTGACGCTCGCGCCCGACGCGGCGCACAATCACGCGCGGCCTTCCGCGACGGTGGACGGCGCCGAGAATGGGGAGTATGCAGCGGAGCGAAACGTCCCGTTTCGTGACGGGGAGGAGGATTCTCATGAAGGTCTACGGTCATCCGGCGAGCACGTGCACGCGCAAGGTCCTTTGCGCTCTGGCGGAGAAGGGCGTGGATTACGAGTTCGTGCTCGTCGACATCATGAAGGGCGACCAGAAGTCGGCCGAGCACCTCGCTCGTCAGCCCTTCGGCGTCGTGCCGGTCCTCGAGGACGACGGCTTCGTGCTCTACGAGTCGCGCGCGATCCTGCGTTACCTCAACGCGAAGCTCGGCGGCCTCGCCCCGACGGACGCGAAGGACCTCGGGGTCATGGAGCAGTGGATCAGCGTCGAGCAGTCGTACTTCAGCCCGCCCGCGATGAAGGCGATCCTCGAGATCTTCTTCTCGCCGATGAAGGGCACGACGCCGGACCCGGAGGTCGTGAAGAATGGCAAGGAGGGCGCGGCGAAGGCCCTCGACGTGCTCGAGCGCGCGCTCGTCGGCAAGGAGTTCCTCGCCGGCTCGTTCTCGATCGCGGAGATCACCTACGCGCCGTACTTCCAGTACCTCTTCGACACGGGCCTCGGCGACATCGTCAAGGAGCGCCCGAACGTCGCGGCGTGGTGGAGCCGCATCAGCGAGCGCCCGTCCTGGCAGAAGGCGATCGGCAAGGCGCGCTGATTCGTTCGACGTCGTAACAAAATGAAAAAGGCGCGCCTCCCGGGGAGACCGGGGGCGCGCCTTTTCGTTTGGGATCACTGCGAGCGCACGATCAAGTGGAAGCCGAACTCCGTCTCCACGACGTCGCTCATCTGGTTCACGGACAGCTCGAACGCCGCGTCCGCGAACGGCTTGACCACCTGGGCGCGCTCGATCTCCCCCACGGAGCCGCCGCGCGAAGCCGCGCCCGGCTCCTCGCTGTACTCCTTCACCATCTCGTCGAAATCCGCGCCTTCGCGCAGCTTGTCGCGCGCCTCCATCGCCCGCAGGCACGCCGCCTCGCGCGTGCGCGTGATCGACGCGTCCGCGTTCTTCGTGCCTTTGTACCTCACCAGGATGTGCTTGACCGTCACCTTCGGCGGCTCGCCGCTGAACTTCGCGCGCTTCGCGTTTGCCGTCGCAATACATTGCTCGGCCTTCTCCGCGTCCGGCCCGGCCGCCGCTTCCCCGCTCGCCTCGGGCTTCGGCGCCTCGGCGACCTTCTCGGGCGCCTTTTCGACGGGCGTCACGGGCTCCGGGGTTCCACCGCCGCACGCCACGAAGAGCGTCGCGGCGAGGAGCGACGCGAGACCGCCATTGCTTGCCTTCATCATCCCTCTTCTCCTTCCTTGTCCTTCGGCGCCTCGGCGTTCGCCGCCTTCGCCTCGGCCGGCGGCGCCGCCGCGCGATCGATTCGCTCGCGCAGCCGCCGGTATCCATCCTTCATGCGCCCTCGATGCGCGCTCACCACGATCGCCAGACCCACGAGCCAAAGCACCGCGACCGGCGCCACGGCCGTGTCCGTCACGTAGACCAAGGTCGGCCGGAAGGGCCGATCCTTCGTCACGAGCTCGCGGCTCGCGCTCATCGCATGCCGATACTCCGGCAGCGGCAGCGGCACCGGCGTCACGCCCTCCAGCACCCCGCCGCCTTTGTCCACCCAACCATTGCCCGATCGATCATCGTCGAGTTTTCCGCCGCCCAACGTCGAGACCGGCGCGGCGGCCCGCTGGGGCGGCGGCTCGTAGCTGATGTCCGACGACTTCATCGGCGCACGCGAGCCCATGGCCGCGAGGCCGATGAGTCCCACGAGCCCGAGCCCGCCAACGAGCACGAGCGTCGCCGCCGCCCGCGCCGCGCCCTTCGCGAACACGCCCACGGCCCAGATGAGCGCCCAGAGCCCGAGCGCGATGAGCGAAAGAACGAACCCCGGCTTCCAGAGGAACCAGAGCGACGCGAGCACGATCCCCCCGAGAATGCGAAGCATCCGCAATCGCGACGGGCTCGTCCCCGGCCCCGGGCGCACCGCGGCCCACCCCGCCGCGAAGCCGATGCCCGACACCAGAAGATCGCTCCCCTCCACCGCCCATTTCGGCCGATCCCCGCCGAGCAACGCCAGCGGGAACACCCCCGCGGGCAATCCCACGGTCAGATGCACGCGGCTCGCCGTCAATGCATACGACGGCATCGGCACCGTCACCGTCCCGAAGAGCGGCTTGAGCCCGGTCTGCGAGAGCGCTTGCACCTGCACCGATTGGCTCCCCGTCCGGAGCGGCACCAGGATTTCCTCCGCATCCGCGCCCTGCCGCATGATCCGCTCGGCCTTCCCCGACGTGGACAGGAAGATCGGCCGGCCCGAGGGCGCGTACGCGAGGTAATCGACGCCATTGTTCTCGTAGTTCACCTGATCCTGCGAGACCACGTCTCCGCGCGCCGTCACCACCACCGTCCGCTGGTGCGATTGCACCACGGCGGCGAGCGCGTCCACCGCCGCGAGCGGCGTCACGGTCGCGTCCATCTTCTGGCCTTTTTGCATCAGAAACAGCCGCGAGGTCGGCTGCGACCGCGGAATGGGCGACTCCGCCGAGTCCACCTGCCGCGCGTCCCCGGCCACGGCCACGCGATGCTCCGGATCACTCTCGATGAGCCACCACTCGTAGCCCGAGCGCGCGTCCGGCGCCATGGCGCCGAGCTTCGCGAGCGTGCCCGTGATGGTCATCTCCGCCGTCCGCCCCGACGTCGGCAAGATGAGCTCATTTCCCTCGACCCGGAACCCCGCCGCGCCCGTCACGTCGAGCACCTTCTCGCCGAGTGTGAGCGGCAATCGCACGACCCCGAGGTCCGTCCCCGAGCGCATCACGAGCCGATATTCGAACCCGATCTCGCGCCCCACGCGCACCGCGCGCGAGAGCTGGAAGACCGTGGGCCCGGCCTCGGCCGCCTTGTCCTGCCGATTCAGGTGGATCGTCGTCCCCGCGATCCCGGACAAACGTGATCCCTCGACCACCACCCCCGACGCGAGATCCGCCTCCAGCGTGTTCAAGGGCCCGGCGATCTGGAGCGTCAGATCGCTCCCGAGCGTCATTTTTCCTTTGAGCACGAACCGCTTCGCGGACGTGTGCAGGAAATACCGATCGCCCTCGAATCCGATCGCCGCTTCCTTGTCGTTCTCCGTCACGCCTTCGAGCCGCACCTCTTTCGGCGGCCCGAACAGCGGGATGTCGACGGCCCCGTCCGCGAGCACCCGGCCCACGAGCTCGAATTCGAGCGGCCCCTCCCCGACCCGACCCGAGAGCTTCAATCGTTCGAGCGTGTAACACCGCGCCGCGCACGCTGGACCTTTGCCTCGGTCCGCGATCCATTTCGACAGCGCATCGAGCTCGCCCGCCCATCCGCCCGGCGCCGGCGCCGGCTGCGCTGGACCCGGCGCCGCCGGCGGATCGGCCGCGAGCGCCGCGCCGGGCGCGAGCAACAGCGCCGCCGACAGGATCCCGAGCGAGCGACGCTTCAAGCCGAGAGAATCGCCTCGATCGGCAGCGCTCGCCCCAGGATCCGCTCGATCGTCGCGACCGGCGTCCCCGCGGCGGGCCTCACGTACCGTGCATTCTGGTGATCGTCCGACGATGCCGTCCAGCATTTCTTGTGCTCCTCCGCGAACGCGCGGAACGACTCGGCCACCTCTGCCTTGTGGCGCGACGTATAAACCTCGATCCCGCTCGCACGCGCGAGGACCGCGCGTGTCCTCTCCTTGTCGCGGTACCGGCCCGGGTGGGCCACCACGTCGAGCGCGCCGTCCTGACGGATGCATTCGATCGCCTCCTCCGGCGTCCAGCCGAAGAGCTCCCTATCCTCTTCCCAGAACCGCACGTGATGATCACGGAACGCCGGAAACAGCGTCGTCCGCGAGGCGACCCGATCCAGCATCGATTGCAGCGCCGGAAAATCGGCCGGCGCGAGGGCCTCGAATGTGCCTTCCGGATCGATCGCGCGCCGCTCCTCCTCCGAAATCCCTTCCATCCACGCCAGCACGAACGCCTTCCATTTCGCCTGCACCCGCTCGCCGCGCCGGAACAGCGCCGTCTGCCGGAGGAGCGGCAGCACCGAGAAGCGCGACGGAAAATAAGCGAGCACGTGAAACTGCTCGGCCCGATCCGTCCCGAAATGCAAGAACGACGTCACCTCCAGGGCCGGCACGAACATGAGCCCCGCCCCCGCCGCCGCCCGCGCGGCGCGGGGCACGGCGGCGAGCACGTCGTGATCCGCCACGGCGATCACGCGCATCCCGAGCTCGCGACGGAAATCCACGTACGCCTCCGGCGTCGCGCGGCCGTCGGAGAACAACGTGTGCCCGTGCAGGTCCGTCGGGAGAAGCATTCAGAGCGAATTCGCGATCGAGAACGAGTAATTTGTGAAGGCCCCGTTCGGGTTGTCGTACTTGTCGGCCTTCAGCATCTTCTCCCCGTCCGCGTACCACTTCTCCGTGATGTTCGAGTATCCCGTGTAATCGGCGACGAGGTACGTCTTCACGTGCGTGTACATCATCATCCGCCGCGCCTTCGCGGGCACCTGGATCGTCCCCTCGTACGTCGTGCGACCCGAGCCCAGGAAGCGCGAATTCGGTTTTTCCGTGAGCATCACCTCGGGCCGCCAGTCGAGCCCGTCGTCGAAATGCACCGCATAGGCGACCTCGTGCACGATCTTGCCGTAAATCGGGATCGTCACCCAGCCGAACCGGCTCGCGCTCTGCGCCTTGCCGATCTGCGTGTCGATCAGCGATTTGTCCACGATCACGTCGGCCCGCCAGTCCGACACCGCGAGCAAGAGCTCCGCCCCCGCGATCGGATCGTCGCCCTCGATGATCCGGTTTTTTTTCGTCGCCTGCGCCCAATCCATGAGCAGGCTCTTGTTCGGCAGCTCCCCGCCGAAGACCGCGAGCGTCGAGAGCTCCGCCGCCGTGATGCTCGCGCTCAGGCCCCCGGGGGCGACGTCCGTGATCGTGATCGCGAACCCGATCCAGTCGGCTTTCGACGGCACGACGAACGTCTTCGTGATCGCTTTGAACCCATACGGATCCATGCCGGTGTAGGTCGTCACCGGCGCCTTCAGCGACGCGATCGTCGTCGCCTTGTCGACCGCGCTCACGGTCACCGTCGCCGTGATCTGCTGGAGCCGCGCGAGATCGGTCGGCAGCGGCGACCCCGGGTAGAGCTTGTCCCAGAGCATCCACACGGGCAGCTCGATCGTGAGCGCCTGGCCGGCGCGCAGAAACTCGTCCGTGTTCGCGTTGACGAGCTTCACGTTGAAGTTGCCCGGGAAGCCGTCGAGCGCGAGCGTGCCCGTGCCCGGCGAGAGCTCGTCTTCGGCCTCGGCGATGGGCTCGTCGCCCGGCTCGATCGGCTCGGCCACGCACCCCGTTTGCGCCCCCGAAAGGGCGATGAGCCCCGACGCCGCGGCGACGCCCGTCCCCGCCTTTCGCACCCTCACCTTGATCATTGTCCGAGGGTAAGATGAAGCCGCGTGCCGCGACAAGACCCGACCACACCCCTCCCCCATGATACGGCCTCTCCGCCCGATCACCGCTGCGTCCACCTGCGCGCGCGCGGCGCCTTCCCCGGCGTGAAGCCCGACGCGCCCGTGGAGCTCTTCGGCGAGGTCTGCGACTGGCAAACGGGGATCCCCCTCGCCTCCACGAAGGCCGGAGCGCCCGGCGAACGAATCGCCGAGGCCACGCTCGACCTCCCCGCTTCCGTGTATTCGTACAAGCTCCGCGCCGGCGGCCACTGGTCGCTCGACCTCGACAATCCGCGGACGCGCTCGCGGGATCGAATTCGGAACAGCGTCCTCTCCGTCGGCGGCGCGCCCGAGCCGCTGCTCTTCGCCCCCGCGCCGCCTTTTGTCGTGCACGCGCCCGAAAAAGACCATTTCATCGTCAGCGCCGGCCTGCGCCGCGGCCACGGGGAGCACCTGCGGCTCCTCTGGGAAGGCGGTGAAATCGAAATGCCCCGCGTCGCCGAGGAGGACGAGCACCTCTTTTTCCGCGCCGCGCTCCCCGGCCCGACGAGGCCCCTCCGCATCCGATTCGATCCCGGCCCGCGCGAAGCATTTTTCCTCGTCCCCGCGCCCGCGGACGATCTCCCTGCCTGGTGGAAAGATGCCGTCCTCTACACCATCTTCGTCGACCGTTTCGCCCCGCGCCCCGGCGCCTCCTGGGGCCACGATCCCGGCCGCGATCGCCCCGCCGGCGGCCACCTCGACGGCATTCGCCTCGCATTGCCTCGCCTCGCCGACCTCGGCGTCACCGTCCTTTACCTCACCCCCACGATCGTCGCCGCCTCCTGCCATCGCTACGACCTCGTCGATCCCCTCCGGATCGACCCCGCCGTCGGCGGCGAACCCGCCTTCGAACGCCTCGTCTCGGAGGCTCGCGCCCGCGGAATCCGCATCCTCGTCGACCTCGCCTTCTCGCACGCCGGCCGCGGCTTTCCCCCCTACGAGGACGTCCGCGCCCGCGGCCCGGGCTCCCCGTTCGCCGCCTGGTTTCACTGGACAACCCCTTCCCGAGGCGCGCCCAAGCTCCGCCATTACGGCAGGCGCAAGGACGCCCCCTTGCTCGATCTCGATCACCCCGAGGTCCGGTCCCTCGTCCTCACCGCCACGTCCCGCTGGGCGAAACGCGGCGCCTCCGGCCTGCGGCTCGACATGGCCGCCGAGGTCCCGCACGACCTCGCCGTCGCCATTCGCGAAACCTTCCGCCGCGAAAATCCCGACGCCGTCGTCCTCGGCGAGCTCGTCCCGGCCCACGCCCATCGCTGGACGAGCCGCGGTGCCCTCGATTGCGCCACCGATTTCGGCTTTCACGACGTTCTCGTCGATTTCCTCGCCAAACGCGCCGTCTCCGCCGAACTCGCGGCAGAGCGGCTCGCCCTCCTCGACCTCGACCGAGGCGCCCCCGGCGCCCGCTCGCTCCGGTTCGTCTCGACACACGACCATCCCCGCTTCGCCAGCATCGCCCGCAAACACGGCGGCCCCTCGCGCCACGGGCTCCTCGGCCTCTTCGTCCTCCTCGCGTGGCCCGGCGTCCCTTCGCTTCTTTATGGCGAGGAGTACGACCTCTTCGCCGAAACACCCGTCACCGAGCCCGAGGACGTCTGGCCCGATCGAATGCCCCTCCCGCTCCACCCCGACGCCGCCGGCGAGCGTGCTTTTTCGATCGTCCGCGCCCTCCTCGCCCTGCGCGCGGCTCACCCCGCGCTCCGCCGCGGCACAGTCAAAGTCGTCTTCGCCGAGGGCAGCCTCTTCATCTTCCGCCGCGCCCACGAGACCGAGGTCCTCGACGTCGCCGTCAATCTCGGCGCCCCCGTCGACGTCGACCTCGAAGACGACGAATTCCCCTCCGCGTCGCTCCTCTTCTCCCTCGGCGAGGCCCGGCTCTCGGGCCAGACGCTCACGCTCGCCACGGACGCGGCGGCCCTCGTCCATCGCGCCCGCTGAAGGCCGCGCTGGCCCCGGGCGCCCGATGCGCTACGATCCGAAGAGCCCGGCCCGCGCGCCGCACGGAGCTTGCCATGAAAAACCTTTTACATATCGCCATTTTGATCCCGATCGCCTCGATATCCCTTTATGCCTGCGATCACGAGGAGAGCGTCCCCGCGGGATACGAAGACGTCGTCTACAGCGGCACGACCACCGACGAGGCGCTCGCCGCGTTCCTCACCGCCGCCGAGGCGAATCCGCCCGCGAACGTCCCCTCCCAGGCGCCCGGGCTGCTCTCGCCTCCGGCCGGCACCATGCTCTCGGCCTCCACCATTCCCACATTCTCCTGGGCCGTCGGCGCCTCCTCGCGCCTCGCGCCGCCCGCGCCGCCGTCCCTCCTCCCCGCCGAGCCTCGCGCCGAGCCCCTGCTCGCCCCGCTCGCCGCGCTCCTCGGCCCCGTCCGCGCGGCGCACGCGCATGGCACGCCGTTCACAGGGTATGCGACCTGGCTCGTCGTCTCTTCCGACGCCGATCCCAAGCTCGCCCGTGTCTTCACGAGCGAGTCCTCGTGGAAACCCACGGACGCGATCTGGGCGCGTATCAGCGCGGCCAAGGCGCCCATCACGGTCGAGCTCCAGGGCGCGCAGCTCGTCGACAACCGCATCGACATGGATGGCGGCCCCTTCCAGGGCAGCAAAACCACCTTTACGATCACGCCATGAGCGCACCTCACCTTCGCGCCCTCGCCGGCGCCGCCCTGCTTGCCGCCCTGCCTGCATGCGGGGACGCCCCCATCGAATACCAATACAGCCCGTACACGGGCGAAGCATTCCCCGATCGCCGTGAGCCCGTCGCCGTCCCTCCGGGCGGACTCGGAATCGTCACGGACAGCCTCTCGGATACGCTGTCGCTCCTCGACCTCGGCACTGGCGAGAAGATCGGGCATGTCCCGGTCGGCCGTGATCCCGTCGGCCTCGACGGCCCCCACCACGTCACCGTCGACAGAACCGGCGGCTTCGCCTACACCGGCCTCTCGTATCCCATCGTCGCGACCGGCGGCCCGCACGCCTCGCACGGGAGCAGCATCCAGCCCGGCTACGTGCAAAAGCTCGCGCTCGACGACTTCCGCATCCTCGGCCAGGTCCGCGTCGACGCGAATCCCGGGGAAATCGTGGCCTCGGACGACGGTCGCCGCGTCGTCGTCTCCCATTACGATCTGCAGCGCGCGATCAAGTATCCGGGGGACCTCGAGAGGTCCCGCGCCACGATCGCCCTCGTCGACCCCGAGGCCGTCCTGCCCACGGGCTCGGCCGATCCGCCGCGGATCCTCACCTGCATCGCGCCGCACGGCATGGCCCTCTCGCGCCCCGACGGCGCCCGCGCCTACGTCGCCTGTTATGGTGAAGACGTCGTCACCGTGGTCGACCTCGACAAACGCGAGGTGATCGATCGCATCCCCGTCGACGCCTCCGGCGGCTCGATCGGCGATCCGAAATACGGCCCCTACTCGGCCATCCTCTCGCCCGACGGAAAAATCCTGGCGCTCGGCAACACGGTCTCGAAGGACGTCCGTTTCTTCGACGTCGAGGCGAACGCGATGTTGCCCGACCGCCAGATCGACACGCTCGGCGCGCCTTTCTTTCCGGCCTTCTCCGCAGACGGCAAGCGCCTCTGGATCCCCACACAATCCCCCGACGCGCTCGTCCTCTGGGATCTCGAAACGGACCAGGAGATCACCCGCCGTGATTTCACGGCCGACGAATGCAAATGGCCGCACGTCGTCGATCGGCTCGACGACACGCGTATGATCCTCATCTGCGAGGGTGACCACGTGGTGCCAGGCAAGGTCCTCACGCTCGACGCGGCGACGCTCGCGACGAAGAGCGAAACTGTCGTCGGCGTGTATCCCGATGGCATTGCGCAGATCCCGGGCGCGGCGGTCGGCAATTGACACCTCGCTCATCGCCGTGATACCGGCTACGGCATGACCCACATGACGGATTTTCTCGAGCGCAGGCTCGCGCGACGCTTTCGCGCTCACGACCACGATCTCAATGGATTTTTGCAGCGACGTGACTTCGAGATATCGGCCGTGCGTATGGCCGAGGAGTTCGGCCACGGTCCCGAGTCTCCCGCCCGGCAAAGGCTCGTCGAGATCAGCTTGGGCTTGTGGGAGCACCTGCGGAAGGTCGCCGATTTCGACGCCGACGACCGCATCAGCTTGGCCGAGTACAAGGCTGCGTTCGCGGCGGGCATGCTCGAGACGCCCGAAACGTTCGATCAGAGCTATGTCCCCTACATCAACGCAGTGATGGATGTCGTCGATCTGGATCGCGACGGGAAGCTCACCGTTTCCGACGAGGTTCGCTGGATGGGATCGTTGATGCGCGTGCCCGAACAGGTTGTTCGAGATGCGTTCCACCGCATCGACAAGGACAACGACGGCTTCATCACCGTCAGCGATCTGGTCGAGACCATTCGCGGTTATTACTTCGACGAATCGCCCGACTCCCCCGGCCACTGGCTCCTCGGCCCGCTCGATTTCTGACCTTCCGGTTTGCGGCCCCAAACCTGAAAAAACAGGTGCGAGACGACCAGAGTCTCGGGATCGTCGCAATGGCGCTTCAGGTCTTGCGTGAGCGCGTTCAGCTCCTCCTCCTTGGCGAAGCCGTCCCTGACGAGGTCGTCGCGGACATTCTGGACGAAGTCGAGGAAGATGCTCCGGCGGTTATGGCCATGCGGGTAGACGTGGATCACCGGATTCACTTGAATCTCCACGATCCCGGCGTCACGCAACATCCGGTGGACTCTCCTCCCGACGAACAGGTCGACGCCCTTTGCACGGCTGTACGCCTGGAAAATCTCGAACAGACGATCCCAGGCGGGGGAAGGTGGGTCGCACATGTGCGGTAGATAGTCCGCCTCGTGGCTCGCAATGACGCCTCCGGGACGCAGCAACGAGACCATCTCATCGACGACCTGTTCCGGCTCTGGAACGTTCACGAGCAGCAATCGACAGAACACCACGTCGAACGACGATTTGGGGAGGTTCGTGGCCCTCGCGTCCCCTTGCACGACCTCGACGTTGGTTCGCCGTTGCTCCGCCACATGCTTCCGTGCCGAAGCGACGAACCCCTCGTTCTTGTCCAGCCCGACCACGGTCCCGGACGGCCCCACGCGCTCGGAGAGCAGCTCGAGCACGCCCTGCGGGCCGCAGCCGAGCTCGATGGCCCTTGCGCCTGGGCGAATCTGGATTTGATCGAGCAACCACCGAGCTTCCCCCGCGAGTTCCTGGATCTGCTTGCGGAGACGCTCTTCTTCCTGCGCGCTGCGCCCGAGCAGATAGATGTCGGATTCTGACATGATGGATGTCGTCTCTCGCGTGCGGCGTTGGGACGTCAAGGAACGCCGAGAAACGCGAGCAGATCCGCCATTTGCTCGTCGGAGAACACCTCCATCGAGAACGGCGGCATCTGCCCGCCGTACCCCAGAAACCCGCCGTGCCGCGTCTTCTGCACGAAGACGAGCCTGCGTTGCTCCTCCGTGTACATGCCGAGCGGGTGCTCGGCGAGCGTCTGATCCGGCAGGATCGGCGCCCGCGCCACGAGGCGGCCGTCGCCCGTCTTTGCCGCGCCGTGACAGCTCTCGCAGGCGCGCGTGTAGACGGACGCGCCCGCGGTCGCGTCGCCCGCGGCTGGCGCCGTGATCTGCACCGGCACCGTGAACGGCCATGGCTGCTCGTCCTCCGCCCCGGCGGGCAAAGCATCGAGATACGCATACAGCGCGCGGCCCCGCTCGTCCTCGGCCGACCAGGATTTGCTCGACAGCATGAAATAATAAAGACAATGGTTCATCGAGCGGAGCAGCTCGACCTCCATTCCGCCCCAATACGAAGCTCGCCGCGTCACGCCCGCGAGCGGCGCGCCGGGCAGGATGGGTCCGTCCGCGGACGGCTTCGACGTCGGGTGGCACGTCGCGCAGGAGAACGAATTCGCCTGCGTCTCGGTGAGCGTCGGGTCCGAAAAGAGCGCCTTGCCGTGGTCCTCCGCGGAGCCCTCCACGATCTCGGGCTCCGGCTCGCACGCACAAAGGAGCCCCGAAAGGAGCGAGGCTCCGGTGAGAAAAGACATCCATCGCATATGGCCCATCCTAGCAGCCGCCCCTCGAGCTGGCTTGTGCCCCCCGTGCAGGCTGTAGTATCAACCCGGAAACCGTGCTCACGTACACCGGCGACGCCACCTACGACCTCGCCCTCTCGATCGCGCTCGGCTTTGCCCTGTTCGTCGCGGTCGCCGCGTGGTTCGTCCCCTCTCCGTATGGCCGCTTCGCGAGCCCACGCTTCGGCGTCGCGCTCGACCCGCGCCTCGGCTGGTTCCTCATGGAGCTGCCCGCGACGCTCTCGTTCCTGTACTTTTACATTCGCGGCCCGCACCGCGGCGAGCTCGTCCCGCTCGTCTTCCTCGGGATGTGGCTCCTCCATTACGGCAACCGCGGCTTCTACTTTCCGCTCTCGATGCGCGTCCCGAAGGGCCAGCGCTCCACGTTCGGCCTCCTCGTCGTGGGCACGGGCGTCCTCGTCACCTCGATGCACGGCTATCTCCACGCCGACTTCATCTCGCGCCTCGGCCCCCAGTACGGCCCCGAATGGCTCACGGACCCGCGCTTCCTCGTGGGTTTCGTGATCTATTACATTTCGTTCGGCCTCACCTTGCACTCGGACTCGATCCTCAGGAACCTGCGCACCCGCGCGGAGGTCGACAGCGGCGAGCGGATCTACCGCATCCCCCGCGGCGGCCTCTTCCAATGGGTCACGAACCCGAGCTACCTGACCGAGCTCACGGGCTGGGCCGGGTTTGCCCTGTGCACGTGGTCTCTCGCCGGCGTCTTCATCTTCGCCATCAGCGCGGCGAACCTCGTGCCGCGCGCGTTCGCCACGCACGCCTGGTACCGCCAGAAGTTCCCCGATTACCCGGTCGAGCGGCGCGCCCTGATCCCGTTCATCCTCTGAGATCGCTCTCGGCCTGCTCGTTCACGATCCCCAGCGCGACGAGCCCTTCGAGCCCGACGAGCAGACGTCGATCGCCGAGCGGCGCCGCGGACCGGAGCGCGGCGAGCGCCTCGTGCGCGGCGCGCGGGCTCCGAAGGAAATCGAGCACGGAGGCGAGCGCCTTCGGCGGCACGAGCGCCTCGATCGGCGCGATCTCCTGCGGATCGGGCTCGCGCCCGTCCCACCGTAAAATCACCCGCGGATCCAGGCCGATCGGCGCCTTCTGCCAATCGAACACCTGGCGCCGCTTCCAGAAGAGCGCCTCGGAAAAACGCGTCTCCATGCCGTAGTATCGGGCGCGTCGATCGAGATGCCCCGCGAGAAACGCCGCCGCATCCGTGGCCGCCTCAGGCAAGGCATCCGCACCCTCCGCGAGGGCCCGATCGATGTCCGTCGCCGCCTCGATCGCCGAACGAAACCCCCGCGCCACGCCGTCCCCGGCCAGCGGATCCCCCGCGACGAGCGCGTCCCCGACCGCGCACCAGCGCGCGCCCCGGCCCGGCACGAGCATCCCCACGTCGGCCCGCACCACGCGCGGCGGCTCGTCGATCGAGCATCCCTCCGCGAGCGCCCGCACGTGGTTCGTCCTTTCGAGCACCGCGCGAAATCGTTCGAGGGGCTCCGCGCGAGGCGCCCCGGCCGTGAGATCCGCGTCCGTCAGGAGCACGCAGAAGAGCTTCCGGCCCGGCTGCGGCGCGACGTACCACCACCCCTCCTCGGCGGATTCGAGGAGCAGCTCGGGCTCCACGTCCCGGCCCTCGGGCGGCGTCATCCGCGCGAGGATCGCGATCATGCGATCACAGGCGAGCCAGCGCCGCGCGTTCGATCCCACGGCGCCCGCGGGCGCGCCGCGGCCGCTCGCGTCGACGAGGAACCTGCACCGAACCTCGACGCCGTCGCGCGAACGCACGGAAATCCCCGCCGCATCCTCCTCGATCGTCGGGACCCCGGTCTCCTCGAGGAGCACGACCCCGCGCTCGGCCGCGGCGCCCGCGAGCATCGCGTCGAAGCGGGCGCGGTCCACGTGAAACCCCTCGCCGAGCGGATGGACGATCGACGGGCGCGCCGCGATCTCCGCCGAACCCCAGGCCGAACGCACGCCTCGAAAGGGCACGCAGGCCTCGGCCCGAAACGCCTCCCGGACCCCGAGCGTGGCGAGGAGCGGCTCGATTTCGGGCCCGAACGTCTCGCCCACGCGCGGCCGCCCGAGCCGCCCCCGCTCGAGGACGACGACGCGAAGGCCCCGCGCGCCGAGCGCGATCGCTGCGGCGAGCCCGGAAGGCCCGCCGCCGAGCACCACGACGTCGTGAATCCGTGTCACGGGGTTCGGCGCGCCCGCTCGTTGGGAACGTTCGGCATTCCCGGAGGCTACCGCCCTCCATTTTCACCCGTCAATCCGGGATCGAGGGCGGCTTTGCGACGCCTCAGAAATAAGGCTGGAAAGAAACCATCCCGTAAGGCGCGGCGGTGTACGAGCCGCTGCCGAACGTTTGCGCCTGGGCGCCGCCTTCGATGGCGAGGCCGAGGATGTCGGCGATGCGCACCCGATAGCCCACGCGCCCCGCGCCGCCGAAGCCGTAGATCGAGTCGACGCCCCAGAGGAACGCGAACCCAGCCGTGGCGCCGAGGTAGAAGCCGTCCGTGCCAAAGGGAGTAAACTCGACGCGCGGCCCGAGGGTGCCGAAGACCGCCGTCGTGTTCTTCACCCAGCCGCCGAACGGCGGCGGCTCGCAGTTGTTGCACTCCGCCTGCGGCGCGAGCCCCGGATCGAAACTCTGGAAGGGCCCGCCGCGCCCCATGTTCTTCTCGATGGTCGTCACCTCGAAGCCAATCGAGAGCCGGTCGGTCACCTTGTAACCCGCGTGCAGGCCGAGCGTCGCGGCCACGTACTCCGTGGGGATCACCATCGGCACGCGCACGGTCTGGTAGGCTACGCCGCCCGAGATGCCCACGTGGAACCGGCGCGGCCTCAGTAGGAGCTCCTTCCCTCCGTCCAGCGGCGCGTTCTCGGCGGCGCTCGCCGAGACCGTCACGAGGGTTGCGAGGAGCGCGAGCTTCGAGGCGACGATAAGGGAGATTCGCATGCGGTTACCTGCCTGTGTACCTGCACGGGGTCGCTGAGGGACGCGCATCCTGGCCGTCCCGTGGGCTTCGTCCGGACGATCGGCAATGAACGTGCCCGACCATCCACCCCCGGAAAACCCAGGAAAGCCCATGACGCCCCGCGCCATTTGCGCAAGTTGTGAAACGTCCGTTGCGCAATTCGCGCAACCCGCCCCGACCCGTTGCGCAATCCGGTCAAACCGTAACCGACATCACACCAGCTCACGCTCTGCCCTCTTCGTCGTCTCCCTCGGGCATGGTCGCTCGCGTGGAGTTTCCCGCGGCGATGGTATACGTTGCGCGCCACGCTCACCCGGGAAGAACCACGATGTCCGTTACCGAAATCGACGCCCCGAAGGCCCTCGAAGCCGCCGAGGGCACCCTCGCCGTGGAGGAGGTCGCCCGCCACCCGCTGCCGGGCATGGCGATCCCCGATCAGGTGGCTTTCAGCCCCGACGATCGCCTGATCACCTATCTGAAGAGCCCCGAACGCAGCCTCGTGCGGCAGCTCTTCGTCTTCGACCCCCAGACGGGGACCGAGAGCCTCTTCGTCTCGCCGCCCGACGGCGGCACCACCGAAGAGAACGTCTCGCTCGCCGAGGCGCTGCGCCGCGAGCGCCAGCGCCAGCGCGAGATCGGCGTCACCACGTACGCCTGGGCGAACCGCGCGAACCGCGTGCTCGTGCCCATCAAGGGCGATCTCTACGTGCAGGACGGTCCCTCCGCGCCGCTCCGCAAGCTCGTCGCGTCCGAGGGCGCGCCGATCCTCGACCCGCAGCTCTCGCCCGACGGCGCTTTCGTCGCGTTCGTCCGTGACGCGGAGCTTTACGTCGTCGACGCGGCCGGCGGCTCGCCGCGGCAGATCACCTCGGGCGCGCGGGGCACGGGCAAGACGCACGGCCTCGCCGAATACGTGGCGCAGGAGGAGATGTCGCGGCACCGCGGGTACTGGTGGTCGCCGGACGGGAAATGGATCGCGTTCACCGAGGTCGACGAGACGCACATCCCCATTTATCGGATCGTCCACCAGGGCAAGGCCACGACGGGCGACGAGGCGGAGGAGGACCACCATTACCCCTTCGCCGGCAAGGAGAACGCCCGCGTACGGCTCGGGGTCGTCTCCGTGTCGGGCGGAACGCCCGCCTGGATGGATACGAGCTACGGCGAGGAGGTGTATCTCGCCCGCGTGCATTGGCTCGCGGGCGGCCGGCTCGCCGCGGAGCTCCAGAATCGGGTGCAGACTTGGCTCGAGCTCGTGGTCTTCGACCGCGCGACGGGCGCGCGGAAGCGCCTCTTGCGCGAGGAGACGAACGTCTGGATCAACCTGCACGACCTCCTCCGCCCGCTCGCGGACGGCGGATTCTTGTGGGCATCGGAGCGGACGGGGTATCGACACCTTCATCGATACGATCACGAAGGAAACCTCGTCGCCGAGCTGACGCGCGGGGCGTGGATGGTTGACGACGTCCGCGGCGTCGATGAAAAAGGCGGCTTCGTTTATCTCACGGCCACGGCCGCGGGCCCGCTCGAAAGCCACCTCTATGCCGTGCCTCTCGACGGCGGCGAGATGCGGCGCATCACCACCGAGCCCGGCATGCACGTGGTCACCTGCGACCGCGCCTGCCGTCGTTTCGTCGACGTCCATCACACGAACGATCGCCCGCCCACCGTAAAACTCCGCTCGATCGAGGACGGCGCCGTGCTCGCCACGATTCACGACGAGCCTGATCCCCGCATCCCCGCGCTCGGCCTCACGCCGCCCGAGCTCGTCTCGTTCACCTCGCGGGATGGCGAGACTTTGTATGGCGCGCTCTATCGGCCGCCGGCGCATTTCGGCAAGGGTCCGTTTCCGACGATCGTCTACGTGTATGGCGGCCCGCACGTGCAGCTCGTGACGAACGGCTGGAACATGACGGTCACGATGCGCCCGCAATGGCTGCGGAGCCTCGGGTATCTCGTGTTCATGGTGGACAACCGCGGCAGCGCGCGGCGCGGGCTCGCGTTCGAGGGCGCGATCAAGTACCGCATGGGCTCGATCGAGGTCGACGATCAGGTCGACGGCGTCCGCTTTCTCGTCTCCCAGGGGCTCGCGGATCCGACGCGTGTCGGCGTCTACGGCTGGAGCTACGGCGGGTACATGGCCGCGATGTGCCTCGCGCGCGCGCCGGAGACGTTCAAGGTCGCGGTCGCCGGCGCTCCGGTCACGCACTGGGACGGCTACGACACCCATTACACCGAGCGGTACATGGGCATGCCGTCGGAGAACGCGCGCGGCTACGAGGACAGCAGCGTGATGCGCCACGTCGAGGGCATCCGCGGCAAGCTCATGCTCGTGCACGGCCTCATCGACGAGAATGTTCATTTCCGACACACTGCGCGGCTCATCAATGCCATGATCGCCGCCCGCAAGCCGTACGACCTCCTCCTCTTCCCGGACGAGCGCCACATGCCCCGCCGTCCCCCGGACCGCATCTACATGGAGGAGCTCATCCGCGATTACTTCGTGCGGAACCTCTGAACCACAGCACACAACACAAGCGGCAGACCGTACGCGGCCGGACGTGATCCGCTTGTTCTTGACTTCTTCAACGTTCCCGTCTAGAAGTTGAAAGTCACTTTCATCAACGCAGATGAGACTTTCGACCTCGGCCGTCCTGTGTTTCGGGGCCTCGCTGCTGGCTGCGGCGACGGCACACGCCGAGGAGCCTGCGCAGAGCGGCAAGGACAAGGACAACGGCGCCGAGGTCGTCGTCACGGGCACACGCATGCCCGAGCAGAGCCAGCGCGCCACGGTGCGCGTCGACGTCGTCACGCGCGAGGAGGCCGAGCGGCGCGGCGCGACGAACGTGGCCGAGGCAATCGCGGGGCAGCCCGGCGTCCAGATCAATCCATCGGCGTACGGCGACATCGGCAATCCGAGCGCGATCCAGATCCAGGGCCTCGACAAACAACGCGTGCTCGTCCTCGAAGACGGCGAGCGCGTCATCGGCGACGTGGGCGGCGCGATCGATCTCTCACGAATGCCGCTCTCGGACGTCGCCCGCGTCGAGGTCGTCGCCGGGCCGATGAGCTCGCTGTATGGCACGAGCGCGATCGGCGGGGTCGTCAATGTCGTCACGGGACAACCCCTGCACCCGGGCTTCAGCGGGCGGGCCCGGATCGAAGGTCGCAATCGCCGCGGGGTGATCGCCCAGGGCAATGCGGCGTGGCGCGGGGAGCGCGCCTGGGCCACGCTCGACGGCAATTTTTTCCGCACGGACGGGGTCTCGCTCCTCGAAGACGCGGTCGACCTCGCCATGCCCTCGCGCCTGCAAGGAATGGTCGGGCTCCGGGTCGGCGGAAACATCGACTCTCGCACGCGCCTGCAAGGCCGCGTGCGCTGGATCCACGACGCGTCCGAGGGCCGGCAAAGCCAGGTCGTCCCGGGCCTCGGGACCTATCGGATCGACCTGCCGCAAAGCACCGATCGATTCGCGGTCCACCTCGTCGAGCTCGTCGATCTCGGCCGCGGATCGACCCTGCGCCTCGCGCTCGGGCAACAATGGGCATTCGACACGACCCAGAAAGACCGATACGAATCGCCGATCGACGAGACCCGCGATCGTGAGGCCTCGCTCTCCAGCCTGGAGGCGACCGGCACCATCGCGGACGGGCGGCGCACCTGGGTCGTGGGCATGCGCGCCGAGGTGGAAAAGCTCTCGCAATCGCTCACGCGCGCCGAGCTCATCAGCGGCGCGGTGCAAACGAAGACGATCGAGGAGCTCGTCCCCGTCACGCTGGGCAGCGTCGCGGGGTATGCGCAGCTCGGGTGGAAGCTCTTCGATTCGCTCACCCTGCTCGCCGGCGGCCGCGCGGAGATGCACCTGCGTTATGGCGGCGTCGCGGTGCCGCGGCTCGCGCTCTCGTATCAGCCCTCGCCGAGCGTCACCGTGCGAGCCTCGGTCGGGCGCGGGTTTCGCGCGCCGGCGGCGAAGGAGATCGGGTTCGCCTTCGATCACGGCGCCCTCGGGTATCGCGTGCTCGGCAATCCCAATCTCGGCCCCGAGACCTCGTGGGGCACGAGCGGGGACGTGAGTTATCGATCGAAAAACGGCTTTCAGATCCGCGGCAGCGTCTTCGCGAACTGGATCGACGGCCTCATCGACATCGACATCCGGCCCTCGGCGAGCCAGGGCGGCATCGACGATTACACGTACCGCAACATCGGCCGCGCGCGCACGTTCGGCGCGCAGATCGACGGCGCCTTCACCCTCGCGAACGTGCTGCGCGCGGAGGCCGGGTACTCCTATCTCTGGACGCGGGACGACGAGAACGAGCGCCCGCTCGAAGGCCGCCCGCCGCACACCGTGGTCACCGCGATCCGGGCCGATCTGCCGCTCCGGCTCGAGCTCGTGCTCCGGTATCGCATGGTCACCGACGCCTTCCTCGACGAGGGTTTGCGTACGCCCGGCTTCCAGACGATCGACGCGCGGATCGCGCGCCCGCTCGTTCGTGGGCTCCGCGCCTATGCCGGGGTGCTCAATGCGCTCGGCGCCCAGAAAGACCCCAGCCGATTGGGCGACCAGCGGCCGGTCCAGGGGCGGACCCTTTACCTTGGCCTCACGGCCGATTTTCCCGCGGAGGAACCATGAAACGAACATTTTTGGCCGCAGCTTTTCCGCTCCTTCTTTGCGCCTGCAGCGAGGAGGTGGGCAAACCCTCGACGACGGGAGAGCCCCCGGGCGACGGGAACGACGCGGCCTTCGAAGTGCCCGTCCCCGCAGAGGGGCGTACCTACGTCTCGCTCGGAAAACCCGAGATCGTCGTGCCCGAGGGCGACGCCACCGCCTCGACGGCCTGGGATCTCGCATTCGAGAAATACGAGGTCTTCACGAACAGCGGCGCGTCCGGATCCGGCGAGGGCGGCGCGTTCGGGCCGCTCGACGCGGTGACGTTCGACGACGGCATCGCGCCGGCGGTCCCCTTCATGACGAAGGACGAATCGGGCGGCGCGTTCCGTGATTTCTGGGCGTACGACCCGAGCGTCCACGTGCTCTGGGTGCGTTATCACGTCTACGGCGTGCGCGACGGCGACAAGCAATGGAAGGTGCAGGTCCTCGGGTATTACGCCGAGCAACAAGGCGCGCCGGTGGCGGCCATTTATCGGGTTCGGTGGGCCGAGGTGACGTCCGCCGGCGTGGGCCCGACGCAGACGCTCACCGACCTCGACGGCACCGCGGGCGGCTCGCAGGCGCCCGAGGACGCGCCCAGCGAATGCCTCGATCTCGGCACGGGCGCGCGGACGAAACACACGCCCGCCGAGGCGCTCACCACGAACGACTGGCACCTCTGCTTCCGCCGCGCCTCGGTCAGCGTCAATGGCGAGCTCGGCGGGCCGCGCGGCGTGACCGCCGTCGATCTGCACGCGTCCGAGACGAAGGACGAGACGCTCGACATCGTGAAAACGCGCACGGACGATTCCGAGCTCCCGCGCTTCGACGCGGTCGGACATGCGGAGCTTTCCGATCCGAAGCTCGTTTGGCGGGGCGATCGGATCTTCAGCGCACTCTCGGACTACTGGATCGATCGAGCTGCGGCGACGCCCGCGCCGACGGACGCCACGTGGCTCGTGCAATCGGCCGCGGACGGCGTTTCGCGGTACCTCCTGGTCTTCGACCGCTTCGACGGCGCGACGACCGACGGCCCGGGCAAGGTCGTTCTGCGCGTCAAGCCCGAGGGCGTCCCGCAGCAATGAGCGGGTGCGCGCCTATTGCGCGCACCGCCCGGCCTCCCCGGGTGCCGGGAAAAACCGGGCGCCGTCGATCTTCTCGGCGCCCGCCTTCCGCGTGATCTCGACGGCCACCGGGTACCTTTCGCACGCGAGGCGGAAGCCCGCCCGCGTGGCGCCGTCGCCCCCGATCACGTCGCCGATCCGGCACGCCCCGCGAATCTCCTTCAGGCTCGCGAGGGATGCCTTCATGCGCCCGAGGTCCACGCTCCCATCGAAGAGCTCCGCCGCCGCGGCGTCGTCCCATCGATTCACGAGCCGGACGAGTTTGTCCCCGCCCGACGCGAGCGCGCTCGGCGGCGGCAGCACGCTGTGGAAATCGAGATACTGGATCCGCGGCGGCGAGGTCGGCGCGAGCGTGAGCGACACGCCGATCCACCCCTTCTCGCATCCGAGCCGGAACGTGCCCCGCAGCGCGTTCTCCGCCTCGAACGTCCCCTCCTCCCGGCACGCGCCGTGCGCCGCGCGGAGCGCGCCGAGGTCCGCCGCCCATCGCTCGCGTGGTTTGTCGAGGTAAAGCGAATCCGCGAAGATCGCATCTGCCTCCGCGTCGCTCCATTTCGCGACGAGCCGGCTCGTGGCCTCCTTCGCCCGCACGAGCGTCTCCGAGGGCACGAATGCGCGTGGCTCGAGCGCGCCCGTCTCCTGGAGGCGCCGCAACGCCTCGCGCACGATCCGCCACATCGGCGCGTACGTGAGGTTCGACATGGCGATCACCCCGACGCCGTAGTCCGGCAAGAACTGGATCACCGACCCATACCCGGGCAAACCTCCGGTGTGCGAGACGCCTCGCGCGAATTCGCACGTCGCGAACGTGCCGAGCCCGAACGTATAGCCCGTCGCGCGCACGGACGGCGGCTCGTCCCCGAGCCCGGGCGAGGCCCAGACCCCGGTCGCGCGTCCGATCTCGTGCATCTCGCGCAGCGTGCTTCGCCGGACCGGACCCGCCTCCCGCTCGTCGCGCGGCGGCCACGCCGCGAGGTGATACGCCACGTACCGCGCCATGTCTGCGAGCGACGAATAAAGCCCGCCCATGGCCCCGTACGCGCCGTGCGGCAGGTTCACCTCGGGCACGAGCGTATCGCCCTCCTTCCGATACCCGCGCGCGAGGTGCTTTTTTTCGACCATCCGCTCGTCGAGGACCGTCCGGTTCATCCCGAGCGGCGAGAGGATCCGCGCCCGCAGATAATCCGCGTAATCCATTCCCGAGACGTTCGTGATCACGCGCCCGAGGATCGCGAATCCCGTGTTCGAATACTCGAACCGCGATCCGGGGGACGTCGAGAAGGGAAACCCCTCGCGCATCATCTTCGAGAACTCGGCCTCGGAAATGCCGAGCTGCCGATCGCCCCAGGGATTGTCCTCGGGGAACCCGGCGCCGTGTCCGAGGAGCTGCCGGAGCGTGATGGGCGCCGCGTCGCGCGTGGGATACCGGAGGCCGGCGAGCTCGGGGACGTATTTCGCGGCCGGATCGTCGAGCGAGAGTTTTCCCTCGTCCCGGAGCTGCAAAATGGCCATCGCCGTGAAGCTCTTCGTCACGGAGGCGATCCGAAACACGGAGTCCTTGTCGACGGGCGCCTTCGTCTCGACGTCCGTCACGCCGAATCCCTTCGCATAAACGAGCTCGCCGTCGATCACGATCCCCACGGCCACGCCGGGCAACCCCCGGCGCGAAACCTCGTCCGCGACATATCGCTCGATCGCGGGGAAGGCCGCGGCGAGCTTCTCTTTCCGCTGCGGATCGAGGAACACGGGCGGCTGCATCGAGGGGCGGGCGAACTGCATGTCGCGCCCCTCGACCTTCGCGGCCTCGGGCGGCTTCGGGGATCCGCAGGCCGAGGCGAAGAGCGCGGCGAGGGGCAGAATACGGCGGGCGGGCACCATCGAGCGCGCATCTTCGCCCCGCCGGCGCGCCCGTGCCAACGAAAAAGGGCGGTTCCCGCTTTACGCCGGCGAACGCTCGACGTATCGAAGCGTGTCGTGACGATCGACGAGGGGCGCAAAGGTGGGACGCGCGCGGCCTGGGACGCGCTCGGGCGCCACGATCCTGCCTCCAGCCGCGACGTGAATCAGGCGCTCAAAGCGGCGCGCCTCGCGTTTCGCCTCGGCGACCTTCGCCTCGGCGACGCGTGGATCACGCAGGCGCTCGCGCTCGCGGCGGCGGAGAGCCCGCGCGCGGCGGCGAAGGTCCACATGGCCGCGGCGAGCTTCGATCGAAGCGCGGGGCGGTTTTCCGGCTGCAAACGGCATGTCGAGCTTGCCCTCGCGCTCGTGCCCGACGAACCCGCGCTACGCGAACGCGCGGCCATTCTCCTGCATGCGTTCGGCGCCGAGAATGATACGGCACGCCAAACGGGTTTGGCGGAGGAGGCGGAGGCGCTCGTGCGCCGCGCGCGGGACAAGAGCGAGCGCGGCGACCCTCGCGGCGCGATCCTCGATCTGCTCGCGGCCAAGCACATCGGAGGCGAAGCCCAGATCTGGAGGATCGATCTGGAGCTCGTCGCGCTCGGCCGGCGGCATTTCGGGTTCCTCGACGTCGAGGCGCTCACGGCGATCGGCCGTGGCCCGGACGAACCCACACGCGAGGCCGGAATCGAGCGCGCGCTGCACCGGCGATTCGTGGCCCCCGCCCTCGAACGCGCCGCGCGCATCGTGAACCGCGCCTGGGACGTGCTCCCGGACGCCGCGCTCGCGCCGCTCGCGTGGCGGTTCGGCGACCGATTCCGCGAGGAAGAAGGCGAGCTGCCGGCCCCGCGCGACCAGAAGCTCCGCCTCCTCGCGCGCCTCTTCCCCGAGGCGATGCTCGCGCGGCTCGGCGACCAGGACAACCTCCCGCTCCGCAGCTCGGCGCGGCACCGCGCCAAGGTCTTGCAATGGTCGATTCGCAGCCGCGCCCCCGCGGACGTGCTCGGCGAATTCGACGCCATCCTGCGGGATCATCCGCGCTCGCATCACCCGCATGCCTACCGGGGCGAATTGCTCCTCTGGCTCGGGCGCGTCGACGAGGCCGAGGAGGATTTCCGTCGTGGCCTCGTGATTCAGCCCCGCGCCCGGTGGCTGCACATCGGCATGGGCGCGGTGCACGTCTTGCGGGACGAATACGCCGCGGCGCTCGCCTGTTTTCAGCGCAGCATCGATTGCGCCCCGGCGCTCGTGGGTCCCACGCTCTACGGAGTTCGTGGCGAGGCACATCGATTGCGAGGGGATCTCTCCGCAGCCGTGGAGGACCTCGCGCGCACGTGCCGCGACACACCCTCCCGCGCGAGCGCCTGGGTGAACCTCTGGCTCGCGGAGAACGACCTCGGCCACGCCGAGGCGCGTGACGCGGCCTGGAAAGAGCTCACGCGCCGCGCGCCGTGGCTCCTCGCGGACGCCGCCGAAGAGGCGCTCGGCCTCGCCTTGCCCGCGGTCGAGGACGAGCGCGCCCGCCGCGCCACGCTGGAGCACGCGCTCCGGATGCTGCGTGGCAATCGCTCCTCGTCCTGCGTCACCTATTTCACGCGCGACGGCGAGCTGCGCACGGTCTTCGACGTGGGTTGACCCGGACGAACCCGCTCAGAACCGCAAGCGCATGCCCGCCGATCCCGGGCCGATCAAGAGCTCCGGCACGAGCGCTTCCTTGGGCTCGAGCGTATCGTTCCGCTGGAGGAAATCCTCTTTCCACGCGATACCCGTCACGAGCAGCGCGGTGCCGACGATCTGGGTAAAACCGTCGAGCAAGAAGATGCTCCGCAGGCCGCTGGGCACGTCGCGCCTCGCCGCGGCGATGGTGATGAAAGGCCCGGCGACGGGGATGTACAGCATCGCGAACCGTTCGTCCCCGGAGAGCACCGAGGTCGTCGCGCCCATGAGCGAGATCGAATAGGCCGTCGCGAGCAGGACCGTTCCTGCGATGACGAGCTTCCTGCGGTTTCGCTGGACCCGCGTGTATCCGGGCGGGATCGCCTTGCCTTCCTCGTACTCGAGGACCTCGGGCTCGGGCTGCGGCACGACGCTCGGCAGCCGATATCCGTAGGGCGGAGGAGGATAGGGATACGGATACGGATACGGAGCGGGATAACGCGGAGCGGGCGGCGCGGAGCCCGGCGTCGGCTGCGGTTGCGGCTGCGAGGGTGCGTCCTCGGCCCCTGCCACGGAGGAGGCCACGACGAGCGAGAGGCTCGCCGCCGCGACCACGAACGTTCGTTGCCAGTTGCGTTTCATCGCCCCATGCGCCTCGATCGTCGGGACATCGTATCGCGCTTCGTTTCGCCCTCGCAACAGCGCTCAGGCGGACCCAGCGAGGCGCTCGCCGGCCACGAGGGCCCCCACGGCGCCGCAATACGCGCCGCGTCGAAGAAAACGCGCGGAGAGCCCCGTGAGCCCGAGCGTCTGCGTGAGGACCTCGACGAGCGCCGGGTTCTCCGCGAGCGTGGAGCCGCCGAGCACGACCGTGTCCGCGCCGGCGAGCCGCGCGATCCCCGCGCAAACGAGCGCGATGTTCTCGCCGACGAGCCCGACGAGCGCATGCGCGAGGTCGGCCGGCTCCGTCGAGGCGAGCTTCGCGAAATTGGACGCCGTGAGGTGCGGCGGAATGGGCGCGCCCTGCGAATACACGTCGCCGACGAGCAGGTCCACCGACCCGCGCTTGCCGCGCGCCGCGAGCGCCGCGAGCTCGGCGAACGAGGCCGCGCCCACGAGCAACCTGCCGAGCCCGACGAGCGTGCCCCCGCCGAGCCCCGTCCCGCCCGCGCGCACGGCCGAGCCGCCGTCGACGACGAGCACCGACGTGCCCGTGCCGGCCGAGACGAGCAAGTGCCGCGCGGGCAGGGCCAAGCCCTCCTCGGCGGCGAGGGCCGCGGCGCCGCGCGACCAGGCCTCGAACTCGGAGACGCCCTCCACGGCCGCGCCGAGCGCGCTCGCGCCGAGCACGGCCGCGCCGCCGCCCGTCATCACGATGCGCTGGGGAGCGAGCGCGGCGATACGCGCGCGGATGGCTTCGAGGTCGCGCGAGGGCCATCGCTCGGTGTGGAGCTCGCCCGCGCGAAAGGCGATCTTCGTGAGGGTCGCGCCGAGGTCGAGGCCGAGGACGGGAGGAGCAGGCGGCATGATGGCCGCACGTTATCACGCTTGCCGTGGACAAACCCTGCGAGGGGACTAAGATCGGGGCATTTCTCGCCATGCCCTCGTCCAAGCTTGCCACCCCCGACATCCTCGCTCCGGACCTCGACGCCTTGTTCATCGGGATCAACCCGGGGCTCCTCTCGGCGCAGAAGGGGCACAACTTCGCCAATCCGGCGAACGCGTTCTGGAGATTGCTCCACGAGAGCGGCCTCGTCCCGGAGCGCCTCGCCCCCGAGGACGAGATGCGCCTGCTCGACCACGGCCTCGGTCTGACGAACCTGGTCGCCCGCGCGACGCGCGGCGTGATGGACCTCGGGCGCGAGGACTACGACGCGGGCAGGCGCGCGCTCACCACGAAGATCCGGAAGTTCCGGCCCCGCATGGTGGTCTTCGTGGGCATCACGGTTTGTCGGAGTTATTTCGACAAGAAGGCCTCGGCGCCCATCCCCTGCGGCGAGCAGCCGGAGGAGATCTGCGGGGCCCGGGTCTTCGTGGTCCCGAACCCCAGCGGGCGCAATGCGCATTTCTCGTATGCGGAGATGCTCGAGCACTACCGGGTCGTGGCCCGCGCGCTCGAGCGCGCTTAGCTGGCCTTGCTACGGCGCGAGGCAGGGCATGTCACCACACGGATCGATGACCTTGCCGGTCGAGCGCAGGAACTCGGAGATCTGCAAGCGCGCGCCGGGCTGCACGCGCGGAACGCCGTGGGGATCGGCCCCGTCGCGCAGCGGCTCGTTCCCGACGGGCGGCGCCGGCGTGCCCTTGCCCGTCGCCATGTCATAGGGCCCCGTATCCCAGACGAAGAGCGCCGAGCCGAAGTGCGGGTAACTCTGGAGCGGCTGGATGCCGAAATACGGGCTCACGTCGATCGAGCGGCCCGGATTCAAGACGGGCACGTGGATCCCCGCGCCGATCGTGCGCGCCTCGATGTCGGCCGACCATTGCGTGACCTGATGGTCGGCGAACGCGTTCTGCATGAGCACCGCGTGGGGCGGCGTCTTCGGCAGCGGATCATTGCCGACGTGCCAGGCATACCCGTTCGTCTCGCCGCGATCCCAGAGGTTCTGCATGGACGAGAAGATGAAGCGCCGGTCGAATTCGTTCGTGTAGGCCTGATCCATGAACGGCCGGAGATCATCGAAGCCCGTGGCGCGGTCGAGCAGGACGCTGTAGTTCATGCCCGTGACGCCGAGCACGCCGCGGCGGATGTCCTGCGAGATCGCGACGAGCGCGCCGCCGAGGATGCCGCCCTGGCTGATGCCGTAATAAAAGACGTCGCTCGTGTCGATGAGCGGCTGGTTCTGCGGGCCGCCCCGGAACGCCGGATCCGAGATGAAGCCCTGCGGGTGAATCATGAGCCGCGCGAGGAACAGGTTGTTCAGGAGGCCCTGCTGGAGCCGGTCGGCGAGCGTGTTCATCCGGCCCCACTCGGCGACGAGCTGGAGGATGTTGAGGTCGTCGCTCGAGGACATGCCGATGAAGTCCGTCGCGCAGAAGACGAAGTTGTACGCCTTCGAAAGCTCGCCGGTCGCAGCGCCGCCGTTCACCTGGCTCGCCGCCCCCTGCTGGCCGTGGCCATACAGCGCCGCGCGGCCGGGGACGACGGGCTGCGTGTTGTCGTTTCCGTCCGGGAGCGCCGAGATTGGGATGTTGCAGATGAAGTTCGCCTGGAGCGTGCCACTACCGTCGAGCTGATCCGGCAGCCCGTCGTTCGGTTCATCGTAATGGAACGACGAACCCGAGACACCGTTCGCCTGGTTCAGGTAGTTCGGGACCGTGAACGTGCCGATGATGCGGCGCGAGCGGTTTAGGTCGGGGTTCTGGAGGACCTGCGTGACCGTGAACGTCGGCGCGGCATTGCCGAGTTTCTCGAAGGCGTCGTCACGGATGTGGAGCATGCGACCGGCGGTGCTCTTCGCGCTGGCGACCGTGAAATCCCAGGCGAGGTAGAGCTCCTTGCGCTCGACGCCCGCGCCCGCGAGGGCGTCGAAGATCTTCTCCATCGAATCACGCCGCGCCTCGATCGCCGGCACGTTCGAGGGGATCGCGTCGCGGTAGACCTGGAACGCGTCCGAGGCTTCGAGGATCTGCCCGGCGCTGTCCTTCAAGTTGCGCAGCGCCACGACGTACCGGTGCCCTTCGCGGAAATTCATGCCGGCGCGGATGATGAGGGCGCGCGTCGCGTCGCTCGTCGCATACGAATCGAGCTCGCCCCAGACGAGGTGGCGTTCGAGGGTCTCGACGTCGACCACCACGAGCGGCGAATCGGCTTCGAGCGAGCGATCCATGTGCGTGATCGGGCCGATCCCGGTCTTGCCGAGGTCGAGGCCCGGCACGTACGTGAGCAGCATCTGGCCCGGGGAGAAACCATCGGCGCGGTTCCAGTCCGTCGGATCGATTCCAATCCCGCCGGGGCTCACGATCGTGCCCGCCGGGGCGCCCGCCGCCGGGGAGAGGTCGACCTCGACATTGACGGGCATGGACAGCGGGTGGAGCGCGACGCGGCGGCCCGTGCTCGTCGTGGGATCGGCGACGGTGAAATGGTCGTTCGGCCAGGGGAAGAGGCAATGGGCGGTGTCCAGGAAATCACAGCGATCCGCGTTCGTCACGTCGATCGTGCTGGGATCCACGTTGAAGACCGGCGGGTCGTCGGTGCATTTCACCAGGACGCCCTTCACGTCGATGCCGCCCAAGGTCCCCTTCCCCGCCTCGACGGCGCACGTCTGCGCGGGATTCGTGGGCTGTGCGGAGACGGTGACGTCGTACGTCTCGCCGTCGGTCTCAGGCGTCGCGAACTGGAAGGGGCCGTCCATCGCGACGGAGAGGTCGTCCTTGCCGTTGTTCTGGAGGACGAGGCCCGTGCCTTTGAGGCCCGAAACCTCGCCGCCAATCCAGCGAGGATTCGGCGGTAGCCTCACGCATTCGACGGAGACGCCGGTCACGTCGGCGCCTGCCACGACGCCCTTGCCCCCCGAGACCGTACAGCTCTGCGCGGGATCCGCCGGCTGCACGGCCACGGTAACGTCGTAGCCGTCGCCGTCGACGAGGGCGGGCTTGAAGGTGAATTCGCCGTTCGCCTCGATCGTGAGGTTCGAGAAGAGGTCCCCGGGGAGGGCGACCTCGAGGACGAGTCCCTTCCCTTCGAGGCCCGATACGGCGCCTCCGAGGCTGTATTCGGTGGGCGCCCCGGGCGGCGGCGCCGCGGGCGCGGGTTCCGAGCCGCACCCGGCCGCGCCGAGGGTGGCGAGCACGAGCGCGTAGGCAAGACGAGTTCGACGCATGGAAAGATCCTCCAGTGGCCCGCGACGGTATCACGGAGGACCGGCCGGCCGATACGAGGCCGGCGCGCGCGTTCAGATCAAGTCGGTCGCCGCCGCGAATCCGATCCGCCCGATCTCGCTCGCGCCCTTGCGCGCCACGAATTCGCGGAAGCTCTCGCCCTCGGCCCGCTCGGCCACGTAATGCCTCGCGATCGCGGCGATCACCTTGGGCGTCTCCTCCTCGGGCACGCGGCCGTCGAGGCGGTCGCCGATCTTCGCGTCCGGGCCGCAGCCGCCGCCGACGCGCAGCGAATAATGCGGGCGCTCGACGCCGTCCTTGCCCTTCACCATGAGCCCGGTCATGCCGATGTCGGCCACGTGGTGCTGGCCGCACGAGTTCGGGCAGCCCGAGATCTTGATGTCGAAGGCGCCGATCTTCTGCACGAGATCGTCGGCCTCGGCGCGGTTTCCGCTCTCCGAGAGGTGCTCGCGCACGCGGGCGCCGACGCCCATGCTCTTCGTGATCGCGAGCGAGCAATAATCGGCGCCGGGGCAGGCCACGATGTCCGTGATGTGCCCGGCGTCGGGCTCGGCGAGGCCGATCTGCGAGAGCGCCCGGTGCAAGGCCACGAGGTTCCCCTCGGGGACGAAGCGCATCACGAAGTTCTGCGCGTTCGTGGTGCGGACCTCGCCGTTGCCGAGCTCGCGCGACAGCGACGCGAGCCTGCGCATCTGCTCGGCCGTGATGTCGCCGAGCGGCAGTTTTACCGTGACGACCCGGTAACCGGGCTGGATTTGCGAAAGCGTGTTCGTCCTCTTCCAGCGCGCGAAGGCGGCGTCGCCGATCGCGTCGCCGCCCGGGGCCGGCGGAGGCGCCTCCTCGTCCTTGTATTCGCCGAGGTATCGATCGAGCTCCGCCTCGACCTTCGCGCCCTCCTCGGCCTTGATCTTCGCGAGCTCGTCGTCGAGCCGCTTCATGAACTCGGCCTCGCCGAGCTTGCGCAGCAGGAACTTGATGCGCGCCTTCTTGCGGTTCTTGCGCTCGCCGTCCCGCCAGAAGACACGAATCACCGCGTCGCACGCGGCGAGCACGTCCCGCTCGGGCACGAAGTCACGCCAGAGGTGCGCGATCTCCGGCGTCGAGCCGAGTCCGCCTGCGACGTACACCGCGAAGCCGCGGCCTGCGTCGGTGACGCGCGCGAGCAGGCCGAGGTCGTTGATCATGATCTGCGCGTGGTCGCGCGCGCTGCCGGACAGGCCGATCTTGAACTTGCGCGGGAGCTTGCGGTTGTGCGGGTGGAACAGGAAGTACTGCGTGATCGCATGGGCGTGCGGCGTCACGTCGAAGACTTCGTCCGGGGCGACGCCCGCGAGGTGCGACGCGGTCACGTTGCGCACCGTGTCGGCGCAGGCGCCCACGGTGGTCACGTCCGCCTTCGCGAGAACGCGCTGCAGCTCCACCGTCTCCTCGATCTCGAGGTGGTGGAGCTGGATGTCTTGACGCGTCGTGACGTGCGCGAGCCCGAGCGCCCAGCGCTCCGTCACCTCCGCGACCACGTCGAGCTGCGCCGCCGTCATGCGCCCGCCCGGCACCTTGATGCGCTGCATGTGCTTCACGTGCGCGAGCTGCGCGTACACGCCCATCCCCAGGCGAAGCGGGCGAAACTGGTCCGGCGTGATCTCCCCCCGCTTGAACCGCTGAATGTTCTCCGCGTACTCGTCGAGCGCGGCCTGCATACGTGACGGTGCGTCAGACATGGCAGCCCACTTTATCCCCCACTTTTCCGACGCGTCAAGTGTGACAATCTTCAGAAGCACCCGCCGGAACGGCCGGAACATCCTCTGAACCACGCAGAAAGACGCCCCGGCGAGGCGGGAGAGGCGTCTGCGGTGATCAGAAGGGGTCCAGATCACGGCCTGGAGGGCCTCTGCGCAGCGCAGAGATGCGCGCGGGTGGGAGCGGGCACGGTCTGCGCAAGTCAGAAGCGGTCGCGGGCATGCCCGGAAGGATGTCTGCGCGGCGCGGAGGTGCTCGCGGGGAAGGTCGGATGGATGGCTGCGGAGCGCAGGAGGGGGCGCGTCCCAGGGAGGAGGTATCTCTGCGCCGGTCCCATGCGCATGCAGGCGTCCGGGAAGGGGGATCGGCGGGGCGCAGGCGTTTCCGGAGGGGCTCGCGAGGTTCGAGCGGTGGAGCGCCGGCGATTGCGCGAGCGAGGTATCCCGGTAATCCTCTTCGAGACATCTGCCCATCCTCCCTCCCCCATGAAAACCGCCCTCCCGACCAGCACGGACTCCGTTCACGCCGGCGAACGCGTCGATCGCCCGCACCACACGCTCGCGCCTTCGATCGCCCTCACCGCGACGTACACGTTCGCCGACTCGGACGACCTCGAACGGTTCATGCGCGGCGAGGATCCAGACCCCGGGCGGCTCGACTACGGGCGCTACGGAAACCCGACCGTGCGCGAGGTCGAGGCGCGCATCGCCGCGCTCGACGGGACCGAGGACGCGCTGCTCTTCCCGAGCGGCATGGCCGCGCTGACGACGACGATCCTCGCGTTCGTGAAGGCCGGCGACGACGTGGTGCTCTTCCGCGACACGTACAGGAGGACGCGGCAGTTCGTGGTGAAGATGCTGTCGCGGCTCGGCGTGTCGCACACGCTGCTCGAGCCGGGAGACCTCGACGGGCTCGAGAGCGCGATCGGGCCGAAGACGCGGCTCGTCATCACGGAGATGCCGACGAACCCGTACCTGCGCTGCGTCGACGTGGAGAGGCTCGCGGACATCTGCAAGAAGACGCGGGCGAAGACGCTCGTGGACGCGACGTTCGCCACGCCCGTCAATGCGATGTTCTCGGCCGTGGGGATCGACCTCGTCGTGCACAGCGCGACGAAGTACCTCGGCGGGCACAACGACGTGCTCGGCGGGAGCGTGTCGGGGCCGTCGTCGCTGCTCTCGCTCGTGCACGAGGCGCGCGACGTGCTCGGCGCCGTGTCCGATCCGCACGCGGCGATGCTCATCGGGCGCGGCATCAAGACGCTGTCCTTGCGCGTGTCGCGGCAAAACCAGACGGCGCTCGCGGTCGCGCGCGCCCTCGAAGCGCACCCGGCCGTGGAGCGCGTGTATTACCCGATGCTCGAATCCCACCCGGATCACGCGATCGCGAAGAAGCACCTCGCGGGCGGCGGCGGCGTCGTGTCGTTCGTGGTCCGCGGCGGCAAGGACGGGGCGCGGCGCGTGGTGGACGCGTGCAAGCTCGCGCGGATCGCGCCGAGCCTCGGGGGCGTGGAGACGCTCATCGAGCAGCCCGCGATCATGAGTTATTCGGAGCTCGGGCCCGAGGAGCTCGTGGCGGTCGGGATCGCGCCGGGGCTCGTGCGGCTCGCGGTGGGAATCGAGGAGACCGAGGACGTGGTCGCGGATCTCGTGCAGGCCCTCGACGCGACCGCGGGCGCCTGATCAGCGGTTGAAGGGCTTCAAGGCGAAGCGGGCGCGGTCGAGAGCGTCCATGCCCGAGCGGTCCGTGAGCCAGCATTGCGAATAACCGCCGCGGATCTCCGGCAGTTCGTCCCGGCCCGCGAGCTGCTTGCCCACGAATGCGAGGATGTCGCGGGCCTCGCTCGGCGAGAGCGTGATGCCGAGCGAGGCGCGGACGACGACCACGATCGTGCTGCTCGGCCAGCGCCCGATCGTCGATCGCTCCGGGCCGAGCGCGCGGGCGAG
Organism: Polyangium sp. 15x6; assembly: GCF_029960785.1. Classification (GTDB taxonomy): domain Bacteria; phylum Myxococcota_A; class Polyangia; order Polyangiales; family Polyangiaceae; genus Polyangium. The sequence goes on along the minus strand of NZ_JASBQE010000083.1, from coordinate 20,303 downwards.
GTGGACGAGCTCGCCGATCGTGCGCTCGAGCCCCCAGCCGGCGAAAGGCGGCCGCGCGCGGGGCCCCTCCGGCTTCGGCGGCTCCTGGACCTGGAACACGAGCACCGAGAAGGGAATGCCCGTGCTCGCGCTGAACTGGTACTCGGCCTCGAGGGCCTCGGTGAGCCCGGGCTGGTCGAGCACGCCCTTCACCTCGCTCCGCAAGGTCGGCTCGTACGACACGGGGGCTTCGCTGAACCGGGACCTCGGCTTCGTGCTGCCCGGCGCAGGCGCGCTCGGGGGCGGTGTCGGGTCGTCGCGCAGCCGGTCGCGCGTCTGGCGCGGCGGGGGAATGGCCACGGGCGGGCGCTGGGAGATGCGCCGCGCCGCCTGCGAGGGCGGAGGCAGCTCGGAGAGCGGCAAGAGGGGCGTGGACGGCGGCACGGACACCGGGACGCGGAAGAGCTCGGCGAGCATGCCGATCGCCGTGCTCGCCCGCTCGGGTCGCTCCTTGGGCTCACGCGCCCCGACCTTGCGGAACCACTCGTCGAATCCCGGAGGGAGCTGCACGCCGCGCCTCGACGCGCGTGTCGTGGGCGGCTCCGGGAGCTCGCCGGCGATGATCTTGCCGAAGAGCGCATAAACGGACGGAAGCTGCAAGAGCTCCGGCCTCCAGTATGCCTCGCCGACGAGCAGTGTATAAGCAACGTGGGCGAGCGAATAAATATCGGCGGATGCCCGGATCCCGCCATCGCCGTGAATCTGTTCCGGCGCCATGTAGAGAGGCGTACCGACGACGGCGGTGGTGTGCGCGAGGGTCGAGGCGACGGCGACCTTGGCCACGCCGAAGTCGAGGATCTTCACGCAGGACCGGCCGTCGTCGCGGGTCGTGACGAAGAGGTTTTCCGGCTTGAGATCGCGGTGGACGATGTTCGCGGCGTGCGTCTTGTCGAGGGCGAGCGCGACCTGGGAGAGGTAGAGCACGACCTCGGGCTCGGGCAATGGGCCGCGGCGCTTGACCATGCCGCCGAGCTCCTCGCCGACGAGCAGCTCCATCACGAGAAACGGAAGCTGCGTCGAGCTGTCCACGCCCGCGTCGAGCACCTGCACGAGGTGCTCGCTCTCGATGCCGCCGGTGACCGTGGCTTCCTGGGCGAAGCGGCCGCGCATCACCGAATTCTCCAGCACGGCCGGGTGCATGACCTTGAGGGCGCGCTTGCGGTTCGTCGGCTCGTCGTGGACCTCGAACACCGCGCCCATACCGCCCGCCTTGATGCTGCGGACGACGCGGTAACGGTCGTGGAACAAGGCGCCTGTGACGAGCATGGAGGAGACCGGCTCGCGCATCCTAGACCAAACGCGAGGCTCGTTGAAAGGGGTTCTGGCAAACGGGACGGGTCAGACCGGCCGCTTGCACGCGATCTAGCGCAGTTTTACGTCGCTTCCACGAGCTCGCGCAGCGAGACGGGCCGAAGCTCGCCAACGCCGTGGATCTCGGCATAACTGCGCAGGATCTCGCCCGGGCAGGCGGAAGCGAGCACGCAGCGGGCCTCGTGAGGACAGGGGATCGCGGAAGCATGGAAGGCCGCGTGTTCTGCCTCGCCAGCGCGGTGACGGAAGCGTGGGTCGCGGTACTCGGTGCCCGGAAGCGGAGGCCGCTCGGCGGGCGCGTCGAGCCAGGTCCGCGGCGGCGCGCCGTCCTCGCGCATCCGCTGAAAAACCACGCAAGGGACGACGCCCTGCACGTTCATGCGCACGCCGCGCGCGAGCGCCCGGGACATCACCTCGGCCACGTCGGTCATGCGCGGCGCGGACGAAAAATACCGATCGGCGCGTGATTCGAAGCTCGGGTAAGGCATGTGCGGGTAGAAGGACAAACCTCGCGCGGCGGCGAATCGGGCGACGCCTTCGAGCTCGCCGAGGCCGTCGCGCGTGGCGACGCAGAGGATCCACACGGATTCGGGCGAGACGCGGGCGAGGAGGTTGTCTATGGCGCGGGTGACCTCGGCATGCGCGCCCTCGCGGCCGACGATCCGGTCGTGCGCCTCGGGCGATACCGAATAAAGCGGCACGTGGAAGCGTGTTTCCTCGGGGAGCGCGGCGACGACGTCGTCGCAGAAGGCCGGGTCGGCGAGGCGCGTGCACGGGGAGAAGACGTGCGCCGTCTGGTAGCCGAGGTCCTTCGCGCGGCGGAGGACGTCGAGGATCCGCGAATGGGCGAGCGGATCGTATCCATTGATGCGGACTTTGCGCACGCCGCGGCGGCGGTTCGATTCGAGGTCGGCGTAGAGCCGGGCGAGCACGCGATCGCCGCCGTCCTCGGGCGGGGCCGTCTCCTTGATCGAGCAGAACGCGCAGGATTGCCCGCAATCGGCGTCGATCGCGAGGTTCAAGACCTCCCCCTCGGCCGAGGGCTCCGCCTCCTCGGGCGCGGACGGCAAAAGGAGCGCCGGGGCGACGTCCGAGAGGATGTCCGGAAAAACGACGTCGAGGTTCTCGTGATCCCGCAATTGCAGGACGAACGCGACGAGCGCGCGGAGCTCGTCCGCGCCGGGAGGATCGGCCGCGCCGAGCGAGAGGTGCTTGATCGAGAAGTGCGCCGTCGCGGCGAATGCGGGCTTGCTCTCGTCGCGGCGCCCGACGAGGACGAGGAGCCTGCGCGCGTCCGATTCCCGGCGGAAATCCAGCACGAGCTCGAGGCCTCCTTCGTGCGATTTCTGCAGGTACGAGCTCGGATAGACGTCGACGAGGGAAAACCCCGCCGCGGCGGGCGCGCCTTCGACGATCTCCGGCGAGAGCAGGGCGCGCAGGCCGTCGCGGCCGAAGAGGAGGCGGCCCCGCTCGCGGGAGCGGCCGAGGGCCTCGGCGATCGTCTTTCCCGGGCTCCGTTCGAGCAGCGCGTCGATCGAGGCCGCGACGGCCATCACGAGCCGCGAGACCTCCTCACGCCGCTCCGGCGTGCGCTCGGCGATCGCGCCTCGGTATCGCACGGCCGAGCGCGCGAGCCGCCGGAACACGGGGCCGGGCGCGCCGAGCGGCAAGACCGTGACCTCGACCCAGTCGGCGCTGCCCTTCGCCTCGAACCGCGCCGTGAGCCGGTCTTCGCCTTCGAGCAGGATGGCCTTGCAGGAAAATCCCCCGAGCCGCAGCGGCACGAGGGCCATCTCCATCCCCGACGCCTCGGGCCGCGCGAGCGCCGTTTCGTTCGTGCTCAAACGGATCCCCCGCCCGCCTGGTCCCAGGCCTTCACCCAGGCCACGAAACGATCGATCGTGGCGCGGTCGCGGGCGTAAATGCGTGATTGCTCGTCGTCGGGCACGTCCTCGGAGAAATACACGATGTCGTACCGGGACGAACGCCGATACGCGGGCTCGGCCGGATCCGTGGGCGTGACGATGAACGAGAGGGTTCGTCCCTCCATTTCGAGCTCGACGACGGGCACGGTGCGGCGGAACGTGCGGAGGCGGGCGCCCTTGTTTCGCCAGCCCTCCGGATTCGGAAAGGCGGGGCCGCCGAAATCACGCGTGAAGGCCGCGGAGAGGGCGGCGGCCAGGCGCTCCATCACGTCGGGTTCGCTCATGTCGCTCATCCAGAGGCGCGCATGTCGCGCTCGAGGTCCTGGGTCGCCTTGCCGAAGGCCTCCGGATCGAGCTGCCGCAAGGCGAGGAGCGCGGCGATGCGGTGCAGGCGCGCCTCCGCGAGGTCCGACCGGACGAGGGCCTCGCGCGCCGATTGCGCCTGGCTCGCGCGGATCCGCGCGGTCGCGCGGCCGAGCGAGAAGGCGCCGAGCAAAAGGAGGAGCGCGCCGACGCCGAGGAGCAGCGACACGAAGAGCGCGCCCTCCGGGGCGAAGAGGGCCCGAAACCCCGCAATGGCGGCGAGGACGACGATCCCCACGAGCGCGACGACGGCGCCGATCGCGCCGAGCCGATCCATCCACGCCGCCCGCGCGTGCTGCCGCAGGGCGATCCCGCGGTGCAGATCGGCCTCGCGATCGAGCCGGATCGCGAGATCCGCGAGCGGGTCCTCGCCCGAGACCGTGGGCAGATCCGACTGCGCGAGGATCTCCGAGACCTGGAACGCCGTCGGATCTTCGAGCGCGCGCAGGGCCGTGCCCGCGCCGCTCTTCACCGCCTGCGCCGCCCGGTCCGCGGCGGGCGCGACGCGACCTTCGATCGCCGCGCCCACGTCGCGCGCGAGCGTCTTCGCGCGATCCTTGATCCGCGGCGCTTTCGGCTCGGCGTCGTCGCCTTCGACCTCGGCCACCTTGCCCCAGCCCCCGCGCTCGGCTCTCGTCGTCTCTTCCATGGCTCGCGCTCGCTGCCCCACGATCGGGGCGGAAACGATACAGAAACGTCGTTCGAGTGCCAAGCGCCGCCGTTCACCGAGGCCGAACCGCCTTGCGACGAAGGGTCCGACTTCGATAGAGTCGCGGATACCATGTGGGCCCGAGCGCAATTTTCCTCTCTGCCGCGCTCCTTCGCGCTCGCGGCCGCGCTCGTGCTCGCCGGAGGGCTGCTCGAAGTCTCCGGATGCGGGCTCCGGGTCGCGGAGAGCCCGACGCAGCCGGTCCCGTGTTTCAACGTGATGGACTGCCCGCCCTCGGACGATCCGTGCATCGTGTCGACCTGCTTCGAGCAGCAGTGCGTGATGGTGGCGGCCGCCCAGAACACGGTGGTGCGTGATGAAAACGCGGGCAATTGCCGCATGCAGGTATGCGACGGCAATGGCCACGCGATGGAGATCGACGACGACGTCGACGTGCCGGGCGACGACGGCAACGAGTGCACGAGCGCGACCTGCAAGGAAGGCGCGGGTGTGCACGAGCCGTCTCCGGTGGGCGAGTCGTGCGGCGAAGGCGGCGTGTGCAACGGCAAAGGCGCGTGCGGGGCGTGTCTACCCGGGGCCGAGCGCTGCGAGGGGAACGCCGTCGCGACGTGCAGCGACGACGGCGCGTGGAAGGCAGCGGCCTGCCCCGAGGGACGCCCGATCTGCAAGGAAAAGGCGTGCGTGGGGATCCGGCAAATCGCGGCCGGCGGTGCGCATACCTGCGCGCTTTTCGAGGATGGGTCGGCTTCGTGCTTCGGCGCCTCGGGCGTGCGGCGGGGCGCGTATGGAGCGCCGCCGGTCCCGGGCGTCGTCGGCGCGGTCGAGCTCGCGCTCGGGGGCGCGCACGCCTGCGCGCGGCGGGCCGATGGAACCGCGCTTTGCTGGGGTCACAATGCATTCGGGCAGGTCGGCGACGGCACGACGGAAGGGCCTCGCCCGCCCACGCAGGTCCTCGGCCTCGCGGGCGCGACCGCGATCGCGGCGGGCGCGGCGCACACCTGCGCGATCGTGGGCGGCGGCAAGGTCGTCTGCTGGGGACGCGGCGACCGCGGGCAGCTCGGCGCCAAACCCGTGGGATCCGCGGGCAAACCCCCGGCGAGCGAGGTCCCCTCGCCTCTCCCTGCCTCCTCGGGCGGCGCACCTTCGCCCGTCGCGGGCCTGCTCGGCGCCACGAAAATCGCGCTCGGCGGCCGGCATGCGTGCGCGCTCGGGCCCGGCGGCCAGGTCGCTTGCTGGGGCGAGGACGAGAGCGGCGAGCTCGGCAGCTTCCGCCCGTCGTCCCCCGCCAAACCCAAACCCGGCCCGCGCCCGGCATCACGCCTCGTCTCCGTCAAGGGCATCGAGGGGGCGAGCGCGATCGCGCTCGGCGCCGCGTTCGGCTGCGCCCTGCTCGAAGGTGGATCCGTGCGCTGCTGGGGCGACAATGCCGCGGGGCAGCTCGGCGATGGCACGACCGAGGCGCGGGCGGAATCGGTGGTCGTCAAGGGCCTGAGCGGCGCGACGGCGATCGCGCTCGGCGCCGAGCACGGGTGCGCGCTGAAGGAAGGCGGCGTGGTGACGTGCTGGGGCAAGAACGATCGGAGCCAGCTCGGCGACGGCACGACCGAGGCGCGACTTTCCCCCGCCCCCGTGCCCGGTCTCGCGGGCGTGCGCGCTCTTTCCGCGGGCGGCGCGCACACGTGCGTGATGCTCGAAGGCGGGGCTGCGCGATGCTGGGGCGGAAATGGCGCCGGCGAGGTCGGCGACGGCACGACCACGGATCGCGGCGCCCCCACGGCCGTGATCTGGTGACGATTTTATGACCGCCCGCGCACCTCGCGGGCGGCGCGCTCGGATATACTGCCCTCGGCTCGGAGGTGAGCGACATGAAGCTTTTCTGGGGTTGCTTGAGTGTGCTTACGATTGGCCTCGCCGTCGGCTGCAGCGCGACGGGGGGCGGCAGCAAATTCGACAATGAGGGCGGCGGCTCGGGCGACGGCGGCTCGGGCGCGGGGAACCAGGGTGGAGGCGGCTCGGGCGGCGGCTTCATCCCGGGCGCGGGCGGGAGCGGCGCGTTCGGGCCCGGCGACGATTGCAGCGACGCGGCGAAGCTGATTTACGTGCTCTCGGACGAGAACGATCTCTACAGCTTCGACCCGCCGGCGAAGAAGTTCACGAAGATCGGCTCGCTCGGCTGCAACACCACGATGCAGCCGAACTCGATGGCCGTCGACCGGAACGCGGTCGCCTGGGTGAACTACGTCGAATCCGACCCGTTCCTCGGCGACGACATCGACGGCGTCATTTACAAGGTCAGCACGAAGGACGCGAGCTGCGACCCGGCGCCCACGGTGCAGCTCATCTCGAACTGGTTCCGCCTCGGAATGGGTTTTTCCACGAACGACGGCGGGATGGGCGAGACGCTCTACATCACGGGCACGGGCGCGATCGGCGCGGGAGACAGCCCCGGGCTCGGGAAGATCAATCCGCTCTCGTTCGGCGTCGAGACGATCGCGAACTTCTCCCCCTCCACGTTCAAGGGCCAGAGCGCCGAGCTCACGGGCACGGGCGACGGCCGGCTCTACGGGTATTACACGACGACGCCGGTGCAGGTCGGCCAGATCGACAAAGCGACCGGCGGCGTGACGAACGCCAAGGCGATCACGGGCCTCGAGACGCCCTCGGCGTGGGCGTTCTCGTTCTGGGGCGGCTCGTTTTACCTCTATGCCGCCGCGGGCCTCGATTATTCGAACGTGACGAAGTACGACCCGGTGGCGAACACCATCGACAATGCGTACATGACCAACATCGGCTTCCGGATCGTCGGGGCCGGCGTCTCCACGTGCGCGCCGCTCGAGCCGCCGAAGTGACATGACGATCGGGCGCGGGGTCGAGGCCTTCGGGGTCACGCAGCGCGGGCTGCGGTTCCAGGACGAGGACGAAGGCCCTGCGTCCGATCGTATTCGCGCGGCCCTCGCTGCGGCCCATCGCGAGATCTTCCACCGGAGCAGCACGGACCGCTGGCTCCTCGGCATGGGCTCGACGGTGGCAGGAACAGAGCGGACGGACGAACCGTTCGGCCGGGACGACGTGGCGTTGATCGTCGCGAGGGTGTTGACTTGCGCCCCGTCTCGGACGTAGCGTTCGCCTGGTCTCCTTTCAGGAAAGGATCCCGGTCGTGCAACAGAATCCCGGTTATGGTGGTGGCTACGCTGGCGCGCAGGCTGGCGGCGCTTCGTTTCAGGTCATGACGATCGACGCTGGCTGCGGCGGTACCATCGAGCACAGCAAGATCTCCGACCTCGCGAACCAGATGGGCGCGCAGGGCTTCGTGCTCTCGCACGTCTTCATGGACGTCCGCAGCGCGTTCGGTCCGTTCTGCCCCAAGCGTTGTGCCGTGCTGGTCTTCAAGCGTGGCTGATCGCGTATCCCCGCGCAGGCTCGAGCTCGCGGGGGTACCTCCGGCTGCGTTCGCGTTGAGCGAGCTCGGCCGTTATCCTTCCTTCGCTCATCATCCGACCTGCGGGCGGCACGATCATCACCTCGTCCGCCCGTTTGGCGTGCCCTTGTGCCTGGGCTGCGCCTGCATGTACCCGGGCATCGCGGTCGCGCTGATCGCCCTTTTCTTCGTTTCACCCGCGCACGACATCATGACGGCCTTCTGGGTCGCCGTGGCGGCCCTCGGCTGCACCGTGCCGACCTTCTTTCAGCCCTTCATCCAGCGTCGCTGGTACAAGATCCCAGCGCGCTTCGTCCTCGGCGTGGGCTTCGGCCTCGTCGCGGGCGCGGCGTGGATCCTCCCGAATACCCTTACGTGCTGGGCGATCCGCGTCGCGCTCGTCGTGGCGACCCTCGGCCTCGGCACGGCGGCCTTGCGCCTCCGCGCCAAACGCCTCGACGACCCTTGCAAGAATTGCCCCTGGGGTGCCTTCCCCGTCTGCGCGCACAACCTCCCGGCGCTGCGTCGCATCCGGGAGCAGCAGGGGCCCGACCCGTTCGTCGATTCTCTCATCGCGGAGCTCGAGCCTCTCGCGCCCTACCCGCCTCGCCTCGGCGAGGCCCCCCCGGTCCCGCGGCCGGGGCAGTTTCAGTTCCACGCCCCGCCGCCGAACCCCTGATCGAAGCGAAGCTCAGCCCTCGGTCCACGGATCGGATCGCTTCGCGATCCATCCGGCGACCTTCGGCCAGATCTGCTTCGGGCCTTTGCTCGACGTGGACAGGCCGATGTGCCCGACCGGGAAGCGCATGATCTCCTTGTCGGTCGAGGCCACGATCGTGTTCAGGATCTCGCTCGACTTCGGGGGCGCGATCGTGTCGTTGTCGGCGATGATGTTGAGGATCGGGGCCTTGATCTTCGAGAGGTCCACCGTCTGCCCGGCGACCTTCATGCGGCCATTGCAGAAGTTGTTGTACTGGTAGCAATCCTTGATGTATTGCCGGTAAATCTCGCCGGGGAACTGCACGTTGTCCGACGCCCACTGCTCCATGCCGAGGAACGTGGTCACGAAATCGGGGTCGTCGATCCGGCGGAAGACCTCGAGCCATTTCGTCATGCGCTGGATCGGCGCCATCGACGAGAAGCCCGTCTCCATGAGCTCGATCGGCACGTTGCCGTAGGCGTCGACGAGCGCGTCGACGTCGAAGCGGTTCGGCTTCGTCCATTCGGCGAAGACGCCGCCCTCGTGGAAATCGACCGGCGTCGCCTGCGCCACGAAATTGCGGATGCCCTGCGGGTGCAGCGCCGCATAGGCGAGCGCCATCGTGCCGCCCATGCAGTAGCCGTACATCGTGAGGTCCTTCGCGCCGCTCAGGCGGAGCGCCCATTTCACGGCGTTCTTGACGAGCACGTTGAGCACGTCGTCCCAGCCCATCCGCCGCTCGGCCGCGCCGGGCGTGCCCCAGTCGATCGCGTAGACGTCGTAGCCCTGGCCGACCATGAATTCGATGAGGCTACGGCCGGGCAGGAAGTCGAGGATGTAATAACGGTTGATGAGCGAGTAGACGAAGAGGATCGGCGTCGCGTGCTTGCGCACCTTGGGCTCGAAGCGGAGCAGGCGCATCTTGCCGTTCGTGTAGACCACCTTGTGCGGGGTCGGCGCGAGCGGGGGCTCGCCGACGTCCGCGGCGCGGAGGATGAACGGTTTTACGTAGTGGTACGGGCTCATCGAGCCCTTCTGCGCGGCGCGCATGATCTCGCGCGAGAGCTCGAGCTGGCCCTCCACGAAGGAGCGGAGGCGCGCTGTGGTCGATTGCGTCGTCATGGTGTTTCCCGTCCTTCTCCCCGTCAGGAGGGGCGCTCGGTCGACGCGCTGCCGTTCGCGTTCGTCCGGACAGCCTCGACCCCTTGCGCCTCGCGGCGGCTCTTTTCGAGCGCGTCGACGACGAGCTCGAGCTGCGACGAGAGCGCCTCGATCTGGTTCTTGGCGTCGCGCACCTCTTCGCGCAGGTCGTCCATCTCCGTCGACGTGGGCAGGCGGAGGAGGTGGAGCCAGTTCTCCTGGGCCTCGACGTACGCTTTGCGGACGCGCAAGGCGCGATTCAAGGCGCCGCCGACGAGGTCCAGGTACCGGTCGCTGCTGCCGAGCTTGTCGAACGCCTTGGTCATGCTCTTCTCGGCGGCGACGAACACCTTGCCCGTCGGCGTCTCCGGCCCGAGCCAATGGCCGAGGCCCTTCACCACGCGGGTCAAGAGCTTTGGTTGTTTGTTCGAGGTCCCTTTTGCCACGGCATCCTCTCCCTCTCGCGCCTCACCGCGCGTATTTTTCCTTCAGCTCTCTCTTCAGGATCTTGCCGGCCGCCGAGATCGGCATCGCGTCCACGAAGACGACCGATTTCGGCACCTTGTATTTCGCGAGGTGGTCCCTGCAATGCGCCAGGATCGCCTCCTCGGTCGCGCTCGCGCCCGGCTTCGTGATCACGATGGCCCGGCCGACCTCGCCCCATTTCTCGTCCGGAACGCCGATCACCGCGACCTGCGCCACGGCGGGATGCTCGTAGAGAACCTTTTCGATCTCGGCCGGGTAGACGTTCTCGCCGCCCGAGATGAACATGTCCTTCTTGCGGTCGGCGATGTAATAAAACCCGTCCTCGTCCACGCGCGCCATGTCGCCCGTGTGGAACCAGCCCTCCGCGTCCACGGACGCCTTCGAGGCCTCGGGGTTGTTGAAATACCCCGAACACGCGCTCGGCCCCTTCAGCACGAGCTCGCCAACCTCGCCCACGGGCAGCGGGCGGTTATCGTCGTCGACGATCCGCGCGTCGATGAAATAGTTGGGCTTGCCGATGCTGCCGGCCTTCGTCTCGGCGAATTCGGGGTCCATCGAGAAGATGCCCGGGCCGAACTCGGTCATGCCGAAGCCCTGCTTGAAGACGACGCCGTGTTTTTCCCGGTACGCGCGGATGATCGGCACGGGCAGGGGCGCGCCGCCGCTCGTCAAGAAGCGCAAGGAGGACAGATTCGCCGATTCGAAGCGCGGTGATTGCATCATCATCTGGTATTGCGTCGGCACGCAGAAGAGCAGCGTCGCCTTCTCGCGCTCGATGAGCGAGAGCATGTCGTCGGCGGTCCATTTGCGCATGATGACGACCGTCCCGCCGAGCGTGAGCAGAGGCAGCGTGTACACGAAGAGCGCGCCCGTGTGGAACATCGGCGTGTGCGTGAGCGTGACGTCGCCGCGCGAGAGCTCGTGGATCACCGTGTTCAGCGTGTTCCACGCGATCATCCGGTAGGAGATCTTTGCGCCTTTCGGCAGGCCCGTCGTGCCGCCCGTGAAGAGCAGGCAAACGATATCCTCGGCCTCGACGGCGTCGTTCTTCACGGGCTGCGCCTCGCGCGCCTGTACGGTCGCCGCATACGGGCGGCTCCCCGCGATGCCCTCGCCGTCGAGGTGCAGCCACGTCTTGACCGACGCACACGCCGGTAGGCCCGCGATTTCGCTGATTCCGGCGCGGAAATCGTCGCCGAAGATCATCACCTTCGGTTCGGTCTGGCTCGTGAGCTCGGCGATTTCGCGCGGATGGCTGCGCCAGTTGAACGGGACGAGCACGGCGCCGAGCTTCGCGCAGGCGAAGAACGCGTCGAGGAATTCGACGCCGTTCATGGCCAGGATGCCCACGCGATCGCCCTTGCCAATCGCGGCCTCGTCGCGGAGGAACCCCGCGAGGCGATTCGCGCGGCGGTTCATTTCGCGATACGTAAAGCGGCCGGCGTCCCCCTTCGCCACGTCGACGACGGCGAGCGATTCCGGGAAATACCGCTCACCGCGCTCCATCCAGTCCCCGATGTACATGCTCTTTTTCTCCGCTCGCCGGCGCGTGTTCGCTGGTTTCGCCCGGACAGAAGCGAGTTTACGCGAGCTCGGCTTTGCTTGGAAGGCCGCTCAAAGGAACGGCGCGCCGAACGTGTCGCCCGCGCGTTTCGTCGCTTCGAGCGCCATCCGCTGCCATTCCGCGGCCACACGCGCGCCGTAGAGCAGCGACGCCTGGCCGATGCGCGCCATGCTCCCCAGCACCACGCCCATCTGCGCCACGCCCGCCGTCTCCAGCGCCGCGAGCCCCGCGAACACGTCGGCGAGCGCGCTCCGTCCCTGCGAGACGTCACGACTTTGCTGCACCTGCGAATCCGCCCGTTCGCTCATCGTCTGCTCCTCACCCCAGCAGGATCGCCTTGATTTCAAGGTGATTCACGTCCGTCGGGAGCCGAACCTAAACCCCGACCTCCACCCTGTCAAGCAAACGTTGTTGCACCGCAACAATGCTCAGGGCTCGCGGCGCTTCTTGCCGACGATGCGCTTGAGCTCCTCGAGCTCGCGGCGGAGCGCGGCGAGCTCCTCGGCCTGCTCGTCGCGTTCGTTCGGGTCGGGCGGAGGGATCTGCTCCTCGGGCTCGGGCTCGCGCGGCTGAGACCAAGGCGCGTTCTGGCCGCCGCCGAGCATCGCGTTGAGGAACGGCAGCGCGCCGAGGGGGCCGATCGGAAAGACACGCGCGCCCTTCTTCGCGAGCAGGTAGATGTCGAGCGCCCAGATCACCGTGCGCTCGAAGAACTCGGCCAGCGCGTCGTCGCCCATGCGGATGAGCTGGCGCAGGAGCGGCACGGGCAAGAGGCGCGCGGCGCCGCGGCTCTCCAGGATGATCTGCGCCAGCGTCGCCTGCGTCAGGTCGCGGCCGGTCTTCGCGTCGACGACCTCGACGTCGTCGCCGCGCCTGACACGCGCCTCCACCTCTTCGAGCGTGACGTAACGACTCGCCTCGGTGTCGTACAGCCTCCGGTTGCCGTACTTCTTCACGACCATGCGGACGGTCGTACACCCCGATCGTCCAGATCGCAATGGCCTGTTGCGCCGCAACAATGCACGCGAGCCATTCCAGCGCGCGCGCGGCTTTGCTACGCAGGGCGCCATGCACCTCGGCGACTGGCTCGGACGACGCGCGGCGCTCTCGCCCGACAAGGTAGCGCTCCTCGACAACGGCGCAGGCGGGCGGGCCGTGACGTACCGAGCCTGGGATCGCACGGCGAACCGCACGGCGCATTTCCTGCGGGAGCGGCTCGGGGTGCGTCGCGGCGACAGGGTCGCGGCGCTCGCGATGAACGACGTCGCGATGCTGGATCTCTGGTTCGCCTGCGGCAAGCTCGGCGCGATCTTCGCGCCGCTGAACTACAGGCTCACGCCGGGCGAGCTCGGGCAGTACCTCGCCGCGACGACGCCAGAGGTGCTCGTCTACGGGCCGGAGTTTTCCGCGACGAGCGAGGCGATCCGGCGCGAGGGAAGCTTCGTCCCGCGCGCATTCGTGGCGATGGAGAGCGCATCGAGGGCGCGCGGGGACGACGTGGATTTCGGCGAGCGCGACGCCGCCACGGACAGGCCGCCGCCGGCACTATCGATCGGCTGGGACGAACCCTGGGTGCTCTGCGGGACGGGCGGGACGACGGGCACGCCGAAGGCGGCGATGCTGACGTACCGGTCGATCACGGCGAACGCGGTGAACACGATCTCGAGCTGGGGCCTTTCGTCGTCGGACGTGGCGCTGCTCAACGCGCCGCTCTTCCACACGGGCGGGCTCAACGTGTTCACGGCGCCGCTCGTGCTCGCGGGCGGCACGTCCGTGGTCTGTCGCGCCTTCGATGCGGACGAGGTCTACGCGGGCGTGCGCGACCAGGGCGTGACGGTGTTCTTTGGTGTTCCAACGATGTTCCTCTCGCTGTCGCAGCATCGCCGGTTCGGCGAGGGCGAGCTCCGGAGCTTGCGCATCTGCATCAGCGGCGGCGCGCCGTGTCCCGAGCCGCTGTTTCACACGTACTGGGAGCGAGGGATCGATCTGAAGACGGGCTACGGGCTGACCGAGGCGGGGCCGAACAATTTCTGGCTGCCGCCCGCGGACGTGCGTCGAAAGGTCGGATCCGTGGGCGCGCCGCTGTTTTTCGTGGAGGCGCGGGTCGTCGACGCGGCGCGTGAAACCGTTCGTCCGGGCGAGGTGGGCGAGCTCGAGGTGCGCGGGCCGCACGTCTTCGGCGGCTACTGGGGCCGGCCCGAGGAGACGGCGAAGGTGGTCGTCGATGCGTGGTTACGAACGGGGGATCTCGCGCGCTGCGACGACGAAGGGCATTTCTACATCGCGGGCCGCAGCAAGGATCTGCTGATTTCCGGCGGCGAAAACGTGTATCCGGCCGAGGTCGAGGCGGTGCTCGCGGGGCACCCGTCGGTCGCGGAGGCGGCGCTCATCGGGGTGCCGCACGAGAAATGGGGCCAGGTGGGCCGGGCGATCGTGGTGCTCGCGCCGGGCGCGTCGCCCGAAGCCGAGCCGATCCTCGCGCACTGCCGCGCGCGGCTCGCGAAGTACAAGGTCCCGCAGTCGGTGGTGTTCGTCCGCGAACTGCCGCGCACGGGCGCGGGCAAGATCGACAAGAAGGCGCTGGAAAAACAGCACGGCTGAGCGCCGCGCGGGATCAGGCCGTGGCGCGCGGCGGCAGCGCGGCGCGCACCTGGTCGACGAGATGCGCTTCGGGCAGGTGCTTGGGGACGGCGCCGTGCACGCCCATCACCTTCGCGAGGCGCTCGAGGGGCCCGGGTTCCATGTTGCTGCAGAGCAGGACCTTCACGGCCCCGCGGCCGAAGGCGTCGCGGATCATGCGGACGAGCAGGGGGCCGTCGAGCTTCGGCATGTTGACGTCGAGCAAGACGAGGTCGCAGACCGTCTCGCGGATGGCCTGCAGGCTGCCGAAGGGGCCGCGGTGGAAGCGCGCCGAAAAGCCCGCGCTCTCCAGGGTCCGCACCGCGCTGGCGCCGAAGACCGCGTCGTCGTCGATGATCAGGATGCGCGGCATCGGACCGTCCTTCCGTGGGCGTACCCCGGCGCCACCGACCAAGCTGACCGAGCCATGCCCACGGGCACGACCTCGCTCGGGCCGAACCACCGAGAGCCGTTCGTTCCCTCCGACCCCGAGGTAATTCACCAAACGGGCGTCAGTTGTTTGGCGCCTGGTCATTGCGGGTATCGCTCCTCCGTTGGGGCGTCAAGGACGTTTTCCGGCAAGCGAATTGTGGCGTAATTTTCGGTTTGTGGCGGTTCGTACACAAAAGACTGGACAGACGCGAGAGGGGCCGTACGCCCCGAGCGCCACGCGAGGCGCGAGGTCGACGTCGACGAGCGGTCGGGCCTGGGGTATGGCTTGCCCGTCGCCATGACGTTCCAAGACATCATCCTGACGCTCCAGCGCTTCTGGGCCGAGCGCGGCTGCCTCGTCGTGCAGCCCTACAACTCCGAGGTCGGCGCAGGCACGTACAACCCCGCGACGTTCCTCCGCGCGCTCGGACCGGAGCCGTGGAACGTGGCCTTCGTGGAGCCCTCGCGCAGGCCCGCCGACGGCCGCTACGGCGAGAACCCGAACCGCGCGCAGCAGTTCCACCAGTTCCAGGTGATCCTGAAGCCGAGCCCGCTGAACATCCAGGAGCTCTACCTGGAGTCGCTCCGCGCGCTCGGCACGGACCCGCTGCAGCACGACGTGCGGTTCATCGAGGACGACTGGGAGTCGCCGACGCTCGGCGCCTGGGGCCTCGGCTGGCAGGTGTGGCTCGACGGGCAGGAGATCTCGCAGTTCACCTACTTCCAGCAGATCGGCGGCATCGACTGCAAGCCGATCTCGGGCGAGCTGACGTACGGGCTCGAGCGCATCGCGATGTACCTGCAGGACAAGGACAGCATGTACGACCTCGTGTACTCGAACACGGGCGGGCAGGTGGTGCGCTACGGCGAGCTGTTCCAGCGGGCCGAGTGGGAGTGGTCGACGTACAACTTCGAGGAAGCCGACGTGGAGGAGCACTTCGCGGCGTTCGACAAGTGCGAGTCCGAGGTGAAGCGGCTGCTCTTCCGAGGCGTCGACGCGACGGCAAAAGGCGCGAAGCCGGACCCGAAGAAGGCGCTCGTGCTGCCCGCCTACGACTTCGTGGTGAAAGCGGCGCACCGGTTCAACGTGCTGGACGCGCGCGGCGCGATCAGCGTGACGGAGCGGCAGAGGTTCATCGGTCGCGTGCGCGGGCTCGCGAAGCTCGTGGCCGAGAGCTATCTGGCGCAAAGGGAAGCGCTCGGGTATCCGCTGATGCCGAAGGTGGCCGAAGCGGCGGAGTAGCAGCCGCGAAGATTGGCAGCGCCGGGGGGTTGGGGCAGAGTGGCCGCGGTATGGCTCTCGGCGTTCGACCTCGGATTGTCTTGACGGAGGAGCTGAAGCTCCCGGCCCGCACCGCGCGCGACGTGCGGGCTGCTTGCAACCCTTGGTTTGGAGGGCAAGGATCTCGTCAAGCTGCGCGTGGATCTGTCGACCGTGCGGGGCGGTGACCGGGTCGAGCGGATGGAGGCGAGAGCTCCAGACGAACAAGGAAGACCGCGTTTATCATGAGTCTTCATCGACATTCAGGATTACCTCGACGTGCGGGACGTCCAGATCCCGGAGCTCCTCACGGCGATCATCTCGGCCATCCTCGATGATCCTGCGATCGGGCCGCATGCGCGAGCATCCGCTACGGCGAGGAAGGTCTGGAAGGACGTCCTCGGCTGGCTGAAGTCGATCGGCGTGACGCTCGACGCGGAGATCCCCGTGGGCGTCGCCAAGCTCAAGCTCTCGCTGAAGACGTCACCCGGGCTGCAGAAGCGTTATCGCGAGGTGAGCTGGGATCACGTGACGGGCCTGATGGAGGCGCTGAGTGATCTCATCCAGGACGTGCGCACCTACCTCGTGAAGCAAGACGTCCACGATCTGGTGATCATCGTGGACAAGCTCGATCGCGTCGAGAGGTTGCCGCTGAACGACGGGAGTGAGCGGACGACGCACGACATTCTCTTCGTCGAGCAGCTCCCTCACATTCAAAACGTCCCCGCCCATTTCGTCATCACGATCCCCGTCACCCTGCACTTCACGCAGTGCCGGCTACGCCAGGAGTTCCATGGCATCACGGATGTGGTGCTGCCCATGGTCACCGTGCACGAGCGCGGAACGGATACGCCGAACGAGGCTGGCATCGAGGCGCTGGCGCGATTGCTTCGACGCCGCATCGACACCTCGGTCGTGTTCGCGGACGAGGACGCGCTGCGACATGCGATCATCCAGTCCGGCGGGTGCCTTCGAGACCTGTTTCGTATCGTGACGACGGGCGTGCTGAACAAGCGAACGCTCTCGCTCACGCGCGCCGACGTGGACGAAGTCGTCAAGGAGTTCGCGAGCAGCATGGAGCGACTGCTCCAGGGGCGCGGGTTTCTGCGGGATCTGCACCATGTCGCGAAGACTGGCTCGTTCCCGGAGAAGTTCGACGACGACACGAAGCAATGGCTGCTCTATCAGCTCGTCGTGCTCGAATACAACGGCGAGACCTGGTACGACGTGCACCCGTTCGCTCGGCGGATGCGGGCATTCCGTGAGGCAGATCCCGCGAAGGCGCCTGCATGAGCCGCATCGCGCTCGACATCGATTCGAACGGTCGAGCGGAGATTCTGCGCGAGGCGCTCGCGGGCAGCCTCGGGTTCACGATGATCTTCATTCACGCGCCGCCGGGGCCCGTGCGGGAGGAGATCCTGGCGCGATTGCGGGGCTGGGCTGGGCAAGACGAGGTGCCGCCGCTCGTGGAGGTGGAGCTTCAGCCGGGGGAGTGGCCGCATTACCGGCTGAGGGATCTCGGGCTCGAAGATGCCGAGCGGACGATGGTGGCGCTGACGGGGCTCGAGCAGCATATCGTGGGGGATCAGGCGTCTCCGCCGCTGGCGAGCTTCAACTTCGCGCGGGACGCTCTGCCGACATGGATCCCGGGTCCGCTCGTGATCGTGGCTTCGGACGAGGCATTCGTGGCGCTTTCGTTGAGCGCGCCGGATCTGGTGAGCTGGCGGGCGTATGAATTGAACGTGCATGCGGCGGACGGGGGGCCGAAGAGCGAACCGCCGGCGAGGGTGTTGCCGTACGAGTTCCCGGATCCGGACGCCGCGGCGGAGGTGGAGAGGTTATCGGGGATCTTGCAAGGGGTGCTCGAACGGAGGACAGGGCATTCGGAGATCGAGGCGGCGCGATTGCGGCTTCGGCTGGGGGAGGCGCTCGTGCGGGCGTACCGGTATGGGGAGGCGGAGGAGGAGCTTTCGCGGGCGGTGCAGGCGTTCGAGGCGGAGGGGCAGGACGGGGAGCGGGCGGCGGGGTTGTTCTGGTTGGGGCAGAGCGCGTACGGGCGCTCCGATCACGACGCCGCTCGCACTCGCTACGAGGAGGCACGCACGCTCTACCGAACGGTCGGCGCCGTCCTCGGAGAGGCCAACTGCATCCAACGCCTCGGCGACATCGCGCGCGCAGACGGCGAGGACGACACGGCGCGCGCCCGGTTCGAGCAGGCCCTCCGCCTTTACAAGCGCATCGCCGAGCCCTTCTCCATCGGCTCGGCCCACAAGAGCCTCGCCGCCCTCGCCCCCACCGAAACCCTCCGCCAGCACCACCTCGAAGCCGCGCGCGCCGCCTGGTCCAGCATCGGGCGCGATGACCTCGTCACACAGATCGACGAGCTCACGCATCCGGACGAGGAAGCGACAGAGTGAGGCCTCCCGGCCCGTCGTGATCGGTCCGGGGAGCGAAGCTCGCGGGCTCTCGCCCCTCCGAGCGTCGCTCGGGCAAGCGAGCCACCGCCCGACCAGGGCAACAAGCGTCGCTTGGGCAAGCGAGCCACCGCCCGACCAGGGCAACAAGCGTCGCTCGGGCAAGCGAGCAACCGCCCGACCAGGGCAACAAGCGTCGCTTGGGCAAGCGAGCAACCGCCCGACCAGGGCCCCGAGCGTCGCTTGGGCAAGCGAGCCACGGGGTGCCGCTACCTCCCGCGCAGCTTCTCCAGCTCCGCCAGCGCCTCCGCGAGCCGCGCCGCCAGCAGTTGCTTTTCCGCCTCCGCTGCATCCGCTCGCTTCCGCTCCTCCGCGACCGCCGCCTCGGCCGTGAGGTGCTTCTCCACGAGATCGTCCACCATCGCGTTGAGCCGCACGACGAGCTCATCCGCCTCCAGCAGCGGCGCATTCCCCGCGTAGAACCGCAAACGCTCGCCCTCCAGCACGAGCTCGAGCCCGAGCACCTCCGACGCCCACCGCCCGCCTTGCGGCACGATCGGCCGGTATACCCGTGCCCCTGGGCTCTCCAGCCGGTACCCCCGCAGCGACCTCTTCCGTCGGTCGAACAGAAAATACTCCGGGATCCGGAGCCGCGCGTACCGCTCCACGTTCGCCTCGAAGTCCTTCACCCAGTCGCCCCCCACGTGCACTTCGAGCACGAGATCGAGCCCCTTGCCCTCCGCGTTCACCACCCACTTCATCCGCTCGTGCGGATCGACGTCCACGACCGCGAGGAGGTCGGGCGAGAACATCGGCTCGCCCGGGTAGTACACGGCAAGGTCGCTGGAGAGGTACACACGCCGCCCCATCTTCCGGAAGAACGTGTCGAGCGCGTCGAGGGCGCGATTCTTCGCCTTGCGGTGCGGATCGCCCTCGGGCTGAAAAATGCCGAGCGGCACCTCGTTCGGGAGCATGCCCACGACCCGCGCACGCTCCTCCGCGCTCATGCGCGCCCACGTCTCCTCCGAAGGCGCGCGAGGATCGTTCGGATCAACCACGTACCCAGGATCGGGCGGCGCCATACGCCTACCCTACCCGCCTCCTCCGCCGCTGTCCACGGGTCGTCCCACCCTCGGACAAACGCTGGGTCACGTGTCCGGAATGAAATCGCGCCGCGTGCAGATCGAGACCACCGGCAAACCCGCCTGACGGATCGCCTCGGCCCCGCCTTCGAGCCGATCCACGATCGCCACCACGCCCACCACGCGCGCGCCCGCCGCCGTGATCTTGTCGACGGCCTTGAGCGTCGACCCGCCCGTCGTGATCACGTCTTCCAGCATCACGACCGCCATCCCCGGCACGAGCGCGCGATCCCCCTCGATGAGCCGCTTCGAGCCGTGGTCCTTCGCCTCCTTGCGCACGTAAAGCGCAGGGAGCGGACGGCCGCGGACGAAGCTCGTCAGGGAGACGGCGCTCGCGAGCGGACAGCCGCCGAGCTCCACGCCCGCGACCGCGTCGCATCGCGGCAGGCCGTCGAGCGCGTCGAACATGAGCGCGCCGAGGAGGAAGTGCCCCTCGGCGGTCAAGGCCGTCTGCTTGCAGTCGATGAAAAAGTCGCTCTCGCGCCCGGAGGCGAGCACGACTCGTTTGCGTTCGAATGATCGTTCGCGGAGCAGCTCGACGAGCCGCTCTCGCTCGGTTTTGCTCACTTCGCGCCCTTGCCGCGCCTGATCTGCGCCTTGGCACCCTTGGGCACCGCAGGCACGACCGGGGGCGGGGGGCCGCCCGAATGTTCGGCAGGAGCGCTCTCCGGCGCCTCTTCCGCAAGAGCCGGCTCGGGCTCGACGGCGGCAGCAGGCGGGGGAGGAGGCGCGGCAGGCGCAGGCGCCGGGCGAGCCGGAGCCGGGCGAGCCGCAGGCGCGGGCGCCGGGCGAGCCGCCGGCGCAGGCGCAGGACGAGCC
>NZ_JASBQE010000082.1 GCF_029960785.1 Polyangium sp. 15x6 | reverse complement strand
CAGGCCCCACCAGGGGCTGTCCGCCCCTGGACCCGGACCAGCGCAAGCGCTGGACCCGGGGTCGATGAACTGCGCGATGCGCAGTTCATCGAACAGGCCGAGGCAAGACCGGCGACGACCCCTGCCAACCGAGACAGCGGCGCTGCCATTTCAACGGGCAACGTCGTCTCACCGGCCCGTTGGAAGAACTGCGCGGAGCGCAGTTCTCCATCACGAGTCCAGGGCTTGCCCTGGTTCGGGTCGAGGGGCGAACAGCCCCCGCGGGGTCCGGGGCAGCGCCCCGGCGCGGCGGCTTGCGATGAGACCAATCCGCTGGGTGGGTGTGCGCTCATCGTAATCTCCCTTGCAATACGACCTGAGGCTCGATATTTCCCACGCCTGGAGAGTGAGAGTCGATGAACCGCTCGATCGGAGTTGGGATGGTGTGTGCCGCCGCGCTGCTCGCCGCGTGCGGCGGAGGGGGGACGAACGGCGACACGGGCGGGGGCGGCGGCGCGACGTCGTCCTCGGCGATGGGGGGCGGCGGCGCCTCCAGCTCGTCCTCGTCCACCGCGTCGGGCGGCGGCGGCCCCGCGCCCGACTGGGCCACGGAGCTGCCCGCGGGCGGCAGCTGGACCGAGCTCTCGGGCTCCGAGCCTTTCGCGGAGTGGGCCGCCGCGAACCTCGTGCCCTCGAGCGGCTACGTCGGCTCGGCGCCGATCGGCGCCGTGCGCGACGCGTATTGCAACCCGGTGTTCGATCACGCGGGCAAGGCGTTTTACCTCTTCGGCGGGGGCCATAACGACGGCAGCGTCAACGCCGTCTTCAAGCTCGACGCGTCGACGCTGAAATACAGCATCGTCGTGCCGCCGACGCCGCCCTCCGCGTATCCACCCGCCTACACCGCGCCGAACTCGCCGATCGTCTATCCCTCCGGCGCGACGAACGGGTTCTTCCAGACGGCGGAGACGCTGACGGATCCCGCCGATCTGCCCTATGCGGCGCCGTTCGCCGCGCCCGCGTCGAGCCACACCTACTCCGCGATGAGCTTCGTCGACGGCAAGATGATCCTGCACTATGGCCCCGTGCGCGTCGCCGACGTGGTGAGCGGAAAGTGGACCTCTCTCGAGAAGGACGCGTACGGGCCGCAGCTCGTCAAATTCAACCCCAACTACCACGAGGTCGTGCTCCAGGCGGGCACGCGGACGGCCAACGATCCGGCGACCGGCAAGGCGTGGACGACGCTCGTCCCCGGCGACGCCGGATTGAACTGGCGCAACTGCGTGCTCGAAATGGATCCCGCCACGCGCACGATCGAGAACGTGGTGAGCGCCAAGTGGGAGGTGCTCGGCGACTCGTCTATCGTGATCGGCGGGCCGTACGTCTACGTCTTCACGCCGACGAAATCCAACGGCACCTCGACCGCCACGCGTGGCTGGCGCATCGACAAGGCGACGCGCGCGGTCGAGCACCTGACGCTCACCGGCGATCTGCCGAGCTGGCCGGAATACTCCCCGAAGCAGGAGGGCATTCCGGTCTTCTACGATGGGGCGAAGCTCAATTTCTGGAACTACAGCGTCGAAGCGGATCTCGATGCGTTCTTCCGCGTCGATCTCGAGCCCAAGAGCGGCGCCGGCACCGAGGCGGAGCCGTATGTGCTGGCGTCCACGCGAGAGGTTCGCCCGCCCTCGGGGATGCCCTCGCCCGCGCTGACGTACGAGCTGACCTACATCGCGGAATGGGGCGTCGTGCTGTTCCTGCCGAAAGCCAGCGAAAAGCTCTGGGCCATCAAGCTCTGACGGGACGCCGGCCTTTGCGAGCGGGGCCGAAGCTCTCCGGTCGTTCCTTTCGCTGAACGGCGATTCCGACGGCTATCCTCGACGGCGGGCGGCCTGCATTGCGACCGCAATGCCGTCCTGGAGCGTCGCCTTCGTGACGATCCCTTGCAGGGATGCGTTGATGTGGACGAGCGTCCGGGCCACCTCCGAACGTATCCCGGTGATCACCGTGCGCGTTCCGAGGAGCCTGAGGCCGCTGGCAGCAGCGAGGAGCATGCTGGCGACGTTCTCGTCCACGCGCTTGAGGCCCGTGATGTCGAGAATGACGAATTCGGCGGATCGGCTGCTGGCGCCCTCGAGCATCGCCTCGATGGCCTGCTGGGCCCGGTCGGCGTCCATCGTTCCGATGAGCGGCATGACCAGGATGCGATCCGTGATCGGAATGAGGGGCGTGGAGAGCTCGAGGAGACGGGTCTGCTGCGCGGCGATGATCTGCTCGTGGAGCGCGGTCTTCTCCGCATTCGCGCGCCCTTTCTCGACGAGCTCGAGCTCGAGCCGCTCCTTGGCCTCGCGCAGCTCCTCGGTACGGGTCATGAGCTCGACGAGGAGCGCCTCGCGCGCGGCCTCGGCGGCGGCGCGCTGCCGAACTTCCGCTTCCAGGCTCGTATTCTTTTCCTGCAGCGCCCGTGTCATGCGCCGGACGGCGATGTGCGGGCGGATGCGCGCGAGGAGCTCTTCGGAATCGAAGGGCTTGCTTATGTAATCCACGGCGCCCGCATGTAGCCCTTGCAGCCTGTGCTCCCGACTGCTCAAGGAGGTCATGAAGACGACCTGGGTATCGGCGGTTTGCGGGTTGGCCTTCAGCCGCCTGCACACCTCGAAGCCGTCGATGTCCGGCAACATGACGTCGAGGAGCACGAGATCAGGCTGTTCGCGCTCGATCAGGCGCATCGCCATGCTGCCATCCGTGGCGACGGCGAGGTCCAGACGCTCGACCGACAATGCTTCGAGAAGCGTATCGAGGTTGATGGGGTTGTCATCGACCGCGACCACGAGACCATTGTATTGCGTCAGAGCGTCCATCCAGCCCCCGAAGAGTTTAGCGCGGACCCTATCAAGAAGCGCCACGACAGTAAAGCGCCAAGCATTTGGCGCCGCTCCAGGGAACGCGAGGTCGACGGGTCTGCAAATACGCGATTCCGTGGTGCAGGCGTGATTTTGTTCACACACGTTCCAGGCTCGGTGGGCAACGACAGTGTGTGTGCACGGTTTGGCGTGACACGACCAATCCTCGCATCGTTCAGAATTGCATTGACGTACATCGCCTCGCCGAGGTTAGTCTGGTGCAGATCGGGAGCGTGCATCTGAACGAGACGCACGGGAGGGGTCGAGGATGGATCTGACGGGCTATGGATTGGGAGACGTCGCTTACGAGGGAAGCGAGACACGCGTCTACCGCGCGGTGCATCTTGCCTCGGGCGCGAGGGTGGCGATCAAGGTCCCCCTGGCCGATGTGCCGAGCCCGCGCGTGATGGGGCGACTGGTCCACGAGCATCAAGTGCTGCAGCAGCTCGCGGCCGTGCCCGGCGTGGCGCGCGTGCAGGCATTCGAGCAGCGGGACGGCACGGTGGCGCTGGTGCTCGAGGACCCTGGATTTCGCTCGGTCGATCAGGTGCTCGCCAAGGAGGGTCGTTTGCCGCTTTCGGCCGGGCTGCGGTTCGGAAGGCGCCTCGCTCGGGTGCTCGAGGGCGTGCATGCCGCCGGCGTGATGCACAAGGACGTCAAACCGCAGAACGTGCTCCTGGATGACGCGTACGAACAGGTCACCCTGCTCGATTTCGGAATCGCCTCGATGCTGTCTCAGGAGGCGACCGAGGCGAGCATTCCCGAAGCGCTGGACGGGACCCTGGCGTATATCTCGCCGGAGCAAACGGGGCGCACGGCGCGCGCGCTCGATACGCGCACGGATCTCTATTCGCTGGGCGTGACGCTCTTCGAGGTGCTGTCGGGCCAGCGGCCCTTCACGGACCGCGATCCGCTCTCGCTGGTACACGCGCACCTGGCCAGGACCCCGCCTCCGCTCGATACGGTCGCGCCGGAGGTGCCGAGCGCGGTGTCGGCGATCGTATCAAAGCTCTTGGCGAAGGATCCCGACCGGCGGTACCAGACGGCCAGAGGCGTGGCGGAGGATCTGGAGGAGGCGCTGCGCGCGCTCGAGGAGCGCGGCACGGTGGAGCCCTTCGCGCTCGGAAAGAAAGACTTCTCGCGGAAGCTGCGGCTACCGCAGGTGCTCGTGGGGCGAGAGCAGGACGTCGAGCGGGTAGGTGAGTCGTTTGCCCGCGCAGCGCGGGGCGCGGCGGAGCTCTTGCTCGTCGGCGGGCCCTCGGGCATCGGCAAAACGGCGCTCGTGCGCACGGTCTACCACGACATCGCGAAGGCCGGTCGCGGCCTCTTGATTGCAGGCAAACACGATCAGCTCGCGCGGTCGACGCCGTACGCAGCGATCGCCCAGGCATTCGGGGGGCTCATGCGTCAATGGCTCTCGAGCCCGAAGACGGTCCTCGAGACCTGGCGAGATCGGATCCGCGACGAGGTCGGGGACAACGCACGGCTGATCGCGGACGTGGTGCCGGAGCTCGACCTCGTCATGGGCAAGCTGCCGCCGGTGCCGCCCGTGGAGGGCGATCAGGTGCTCAATCGGCAGAAGCTGACGTGGCTGAACTTCGTTCGAGCCGTCACGACACCGAACCCGCCGCTCGTCATGTTCCTGGACGACATGCAATGGGCAGACAGCGCCACGCTGATCATCCTGCAGACGCTCTTGACGGACGTGGAGCGAAAGTCGCTGCTGGTGATCGCAGCCTACCGTGACAACGAGACCCCGCCCGAGCATCCGCTGTGGAAGCTCGTGGAGGCCACGGAGGCGAGCGAAGCCAAGGTGTCGAGGCTGGCGGTAGGCCCCCTGTCCGAGGAGCAGGTGCAAAAGTGGCTTGCACGCACGCTCGAGAGCGAGCCCGGCCGCGTGGAGCCGCTGGCGCGCGTGCAATGGCAAAAGACACGCGGAAACCCGTTCTTTCTGGAGCAGCTCTTGCTCTCCCTGCACCGGCAGAAGCACGTGGTGAGGGACCCGGAGAGCGGGGAATGGCGCTGGAATCAAGCGGATCTGGAGCGAGCGCAGGTCACCGATAACGTGGTGGCGCTCCTGACGGACAAGGTGCAAGAAATGCCGGATGCCACGCAGCAGCTCCTGGGGCTCGCGGCGTGCGCAGGGCATACGTTCCATCTCCAGGATCTCGAGCGATTGAGCGGATGGGAGCGCGCCCGGGTGACGGGGGCGTTATGGCCAGCGCTGCAGGAGGAGCTGGTCGTGCCGGTGGATGGGGCGTATCGTCCCGCGCAGGCGCTCGGAGCGGTCGGCGAGGGAGCGCTGGACGCTTCGTACCGGTTCTTGCACGACCGCGTGCAGCAGGCGAGCTACGAGCGGATCTCGCCGGAGCAGCGCGTCCTCGCGCATCTCGAGATTGGCCGGCGGCTCTGGGCGCGGTATCGAGCCGAAGGGGGCACGGCGCCGCAACTCCTGGAGCTCGTGCGGCACATGAATCAGGGCGCAGCGCGGATCACGTCCGTGGCGGAGCGCAATGACGTCGCGCGGGTGAACCTGGAGGCCGCTCGTGTCGCGAAGGCGGCGAGCTCCTACCGATTGATGGCAAGCCTGCTGGAGAGCGCGCAGGCGCTCCTCGGCAAGCGAGCCGTCGAGGAAGAGCGAGCGCTGTCGGTGGAGATTGCGCTGGAGCGCCTGGAGGCGGCTTATCTGTTGCGAGACTTCGACGACGTCGAGGCACGCGCCCTCGACTTGCTCGCGAGGCCACTTCCGGCGGTGCCTTGGCTATCGGCGCAGGAGATCCGGGTCCGCTGCTGCCTGGCGACGGGCCAGTATGCGCGGGGAATCGAGCTTGGCATTGCGGCGCTCGCGGAGCGAGGTTTTACCTTTCCCGCGACGGACGAGGCGTGTCAGCCGGCGCTCCTCGAGGAGTCCGCCGCGCTGGATCGATGGCTCGAGCAGGACCTCGGCGCGTTCGATCGAATGCCGCCCGAGCGGTCCCTGGAGCACCGGCTCATCGATGCCCTGATGACGCAGGCGCAGCTCTGTTCGATCTACGGCGGCCGGCCGATGCTTTACACGCTCATCATCGTTCGCCTGGTCTCCGAGGCGGTGCGACGGGAGGCCCTCACGCCGGCGGCCACCCTCATGCTCTGCAGCTTCGCCAATGTGTGGTCGGTGGCCACGGGCATGTATCGACGCGTCTTGCGCTGGGTCGAGCCCGGGGTACGTGCCGCGGAACGAGTGGGGTCCGCGATGCTCCCCGAATGCCTGGTGCTCCATGGTATCTACATGGTCTATTCCAGGCCCGTCGACGAGACGGCTGCCCTCTACGAACAGGCCATCGCGACCGGCTTGAAGATCGGCTCGTTCCAGGGCACGAGCTGGGGCCTCCTGGCCGAGCTGTTCTATCACCGCGTCTGGCGTGGCCTGCCGCTCGGAGAGGTCCAGGCGCAGGTCAAGGCTCGCTGGGATCTCGTGCAGCGCTCGGGAGACGCCGTGGGAAGGCACCACTACGAGGCGGTCGCGTCCTATTGCGAGGTGCTGATGACGCCTGACGGCGCCCCGAAACTCCTGAATGACGAGCCCTTGTCGCGAGGTTCGCGCTCCCTCCTCGGCGACGGGGACGGGTTCACGGGAGGGCTCGCGCGTACCTTGGAAGCCTATCTGTTCTGCGTCACCGGCAGGTGGGATCGCGCGCTCTCGCGGGCGCGGGAGGCAGACCAATTTCGAGCCGACATCCTCGGCATGCCGCCGGTGACGGACATCCCGCTCTTCCTCGCGCTTTCGGCGGCGAAGTTGTGGCATGACGCCGCCGGCACCGAGGAGCAGGCGCGGCTCCGGGCACACATCGAGCACGGCCTCGAGCGGCTGCGTTACTTCGCAGAAGGTTGCGCGTCGAACTTCCTTCACAAGCTGCGCCTCGCCGAGGCCGAATACGCGCGCGTCCTCGGCAAGACCGAGGAGGCAGCGGCCAAATACGACGAGGCCATCGAGCTCTCGCGCGAGCACCGCTTCCTGCACATCGAGGCGCTTTCGACCCAGCTTGCCGCCGAGTTCCGATTGCAAACGGGCAAGAGCCACATCGGCGCCCTGTACATGCGCGAAGCTCGCGACGCCTATGCGCGCTGGGGCGCGGTCAACGTGGTCGCCCATCTGGGCGCGAAATACCCCGCCTTGCTCAAGGCGCCCGTGCACGCGTCGGCTGTCGAGCGCGCGGCCATGACGACGGCGAGCACGACGACCACGGGCGCCTCCGCGGGCGCGAATTTCGACGTGAACACCGCGGTGCGTGCGGCGCAAGCGCTTTCGAGCGAGCTCGACCCGGATCGCGTGGTGGGCCGGCTGATGGGGCTTTTGCTGGAGAATGCGGGTGCGCAGCGCGGCGCCCTCGTGCTCAGCCAAGGGGAAGCGCTCTCCGTCGTGGCGCGGCTGTCGGTGGAGGGGGCTCGCATCGAGACGGGTCTGTCGGAGCCGCTCGGGCAAAGCCAAGACTTACCGGCGACCGTGGTGCAATATGCGGCCCGCACGGGCGAGCCCGTGGTGGCGGCCGATGCCAGGACCGAGGCGCGCTTCGCCGGTGACCCCTATCTGGCGTCGCGCGCGGTGCTCGCGCTGTTGGCGCTGCCTTTGACACACCGAGGCAACCTCGTGGGCGTGCTTTACCTCGAACACCGCGACGTGGCGTCGGCGTTCCCTCCCGCGCGCGTGGAGTTCTTGTCGGTGCTGGCCTCGCAGGCGGCCATTGCCGTCGAAAATGCCATGCTGTACCGGGATCTGGAGGCCAAGATCAAGGAGCGCACGGCCGAGCTTCGGATCGCCAAGGAGGCGGCCGATCGGGCGAACCGGGCGAAGAGCGATTTCCTCTCGAGCATGAGCCACGAACTGCGCACGCCGCTGAACGGGATCCTCGGTTATGCCCAGGTCCTCGCGCGCGCGCCCGAGCTCTCGTCGAAGAGCCGTGATGGTGTGCAAACCATCCAGAAATCGGGCGAGCACCTGCTTTCCTTGCTGGAAGACCTGCTGGACCTCGCGAAGATCGAGGCCGGCAAGATGGAGCTCGTCTCGAAGAGCTTCGAGCTCGGCACGTCGGTGCGCACGGTGGTGGATCTATGTCGCGTGCGCGCAGACCAGAAGGGCATCGCGTTCACCCAATCGATCCGCGCGGGCACGATGTCCACGGTCCATGGCGACGAGAAACGCCTGACGCAGGTGCTCTTGAACCTCGTGAGCAACGCCATCAAGTTCACCGAACGAGGAAGCGTGAACCTCGCCATCGACGAGCTTTCGCGCGGCCCCGATGAGGGAGTCACGTTGCGGTTCCGGGTCGAGGATACGGGCCCCGGGATTGCCTCGGAGCACCTCTCGCGTATCTTCGATCCTTTCGAGCAGTTCGGCGATCACAAAGCGAAGGGCGCCGGCACGGGGCTCGGCCTCGCCATCACGAAGAAGATCGTCGATCAAATGGGGGGCACGATCGAGGTCGAGAGTGAGCTCGGTCGAGGCAGCGCCTTCACGGTGACGCTCGCGCTCGGCGGGGCGCCCACGTCCGCCAGCGCCGATATGGCCCTCGGGTGGGATACCATCACCGGGTATCGAGGAGAGCGCCGCACGATCCTCGTCGTGGACGACAACGCGCAAAATCGTTCCCTGGTGAGTGATCTGCTCATCCCGATTGGCTTCGACGTCGTCGAAGCCGAGGACGGTGAGACGGCGCTCCGGCTGGCCCTGGAGCGGAGGCCGGGGCTCGTCTTGATGGACCTGGCCATGCCGGGCATGGACGGCTATGAAGCGACGCGCCGTCTGCGGCAGATGCCCGAACTCGGCGAAGTCGTGATCCTGGTCTCGTCGGCGAAGGTATCCGAAGTCGAACGGCAAGAGGGCGTCCACGCCGGTTGGAACGATTCCTTGCACAAGCCCGTGCAAGCGAGCGCGCTCTTCGAAAAGATCCAGCGTTTCCTCGGCGTGGAATGGATTCATGCCGAGAAGAAGGCCCCAGTCACAGGGGCGCGAGCGAGTGGTCCGATGGTCCCGCCCTCCGCCGAGGAGATTGCCCTTCTATCGCGGCTGGTGGCGTCGGGGCGCGTCCGGATCGTCATGGCAGAAGCAGCGCGGATGGAGCAGAACGACCCGCGACTCGGGCCGTGGCTCGAGCAGCTCAGGGGGCTTGCGCGGACGTACCAGATGCGGAAGCTGCAAGAGTTCGTCGATGGATATGCCGCAGGTATGGCCCTGCCGGAAGTAAGCGCCTAGCGTTCTTTCAGCAGGTTGCCGGAGCATTGGTCTCGTCTGGGAGCCGCTGCGCTGGGGCGTTGCCCCAGGCCCCACCGGGGCTATCCGCCCCTGGACCCGGACCAGCGCAAGCGCTGGACCCAGGATGGAAGAACTGCGCGATGCGCAGTTCTTCCATCCCGAGGCCGCACGACCGAGACGGAACGAAAGGCAGGAGCAAGAAAAGGGGGTATGCAAGATTCCAGGGGGTAAAGGACCGTCTCTTCCCCGGCGACCACCGGATTCCGGATGGGCGCCCCGCAAGCTCCCCGCGTACGCCATTCGAGCATCGAGGCCTTGTGCATCGCCTGACGTCCGATCTATGCTGCGACCGTAGGGGGGCACGTGCATGTATATCCATGCGATCGCGGTCGCGGACGCCGAGAACCATCGTTTTCACGAACCCATGCGCACCGAACTGGAGCGGCGCATCGCCGAGCTGGAGAGCAAGCTCGAGGCTGCCGAGCATGGGCAGCGCCTCGAGGCGGAGCGCTTCCGGTTGACGGTCGACGGTGCCCCCATCGGGATGGCCCTCGTCGGGCTCGATGGCACATTCATCCGCGTCAATCACGCGCTCGGCGAGCTGCTCGGCTACACGCCCGTGGAGCTCGTAAAGGTGCGCTTCCAGGACATCACGCATCCGCAGGACCTGCAGAGTGACCTCGACCTCGTCGGCCGCGTGCTCCGGGGCGAGCTCGCGCGCTACGAGCTGCGCAAACGATACTTCCGCAGGGACGGCGCCGTCATCCACGCCGAGCTGCACGTCTCCATGGTGCGCGATGGGCGCGGCGAGCCGCTCCATTTCATCTCGCAGATCCTCGACGTCACCGAGAAGCTGCGCGCCGAGGAGGCACTACGCGCGAGGCTGGCCGAGCTCTCCACGCCCCTCATTCCCATCCGCGACGATGTCATGGTCATGCCGCTCATCGGCGCGATCGACTCCGAGCGCGCGGAGCAGGTGCTCACGACCCTGCTCGCAGGCGTGAGCAAGACCGGCGCGCGCGTCGCGATCGTCGACGTCACCGGCGTGGTCGCGGTGAACGAGCAGGTCGCGAGCGCCCTCTTGCGCGTTGCGCGCGCCGTGCGGCTGCTCGGCACGCATATGGTCCTGAGCGGAATCGGGCCCGAAGTGGCGCGCACGCTGATCGCCGTCGGCGCCGACCTGTCCGGCATCGTCACCTGTTCGAACCTGCAAACGGCCGTCGCGCGTGCCGCCAAGCTCACGCGCGACAGCAGCTAGCTCTTTCAACCCCGTCGCGCGTCGACGCGCTCACTCGAGGTACGCCTCCACGGGCCGGGGTGGGGGGCGGGCAACGGCAGGCGATTTTTTCCCGCCTCGGAGTGAAAGATCCGCGTAGGATGCCGCTCCTATGAAGCGTCTCTTTGTCGGTATTTCCCTCGGCAGTCTCCTCCTCGTCGCTTGCAGCGACGGCTCCAGCGACACCACGAGCGCGAGCACGAGCTCCAGTTCCGGCTCCGGCAGCGGCGGCATGGGCGGCGCCGGTGGCGTCGGCGGCACCGGCGGCACCGGCGGCACCGGCGGCACCGGCGGCGTCGGCGGTATGGGGGGCAGCGGAGGAATGGGCGGAGCCGGCGGCGAAGGCGGAATCGGCGGCGGCGGCGGCGGCGCGGGCGGGGCAGGGGGCATGGGCGGCGAGGGCGGCGCGGCTGGAAACGGCGGCGGGGGCGGCGCTCCTCCTGCTTGTGTCATCGATGGCGTCGTAAAACCCCCGGAGCAATGCGACGACGGCAACCTCGTCGACGGCGACGGTTGCGATCAGGATTGCACGTACTCGTGTGTCGACCCCGCGGCCGATTGCCCCGCGGCGCCGCCTTGCCAGCAGAACGCTTGTCTCGCGAACCATACCTGCGTCGCCCTCGCCGACCCCGCGCAGGACGGCACCACGTGTGGTCCGAATGCGACATGCAAGGCCGGCGTCTGCACGGCCCCCGTCTGCGGTGACGGCGTCGTCCAGGGCAACGAGCAATGCGATTTCGGCGCGGCGAACGGCCCCAATGCGGGGTGCGAGGCGAACTGCACGTTCTCGTGCACCAAGGGGCCGGACTCGTGCCCCGACGCCGAGACCTGCAACGGCGTCGAGACCTGCACGACGGTGATGAACGGCGCGAATGTCGGGCAAAAGTGCATGCCGGGCGTGCAGCTCCTCGACTGCTCCGCGTGCGCCGCGGGCGTCTGCGCCTCCGGCGTGTGCAAGGCGTCCGTGTGCGGCGACGGCTGCGTCGACCCCATGAAGGGCGAGCAATGCGAGCCGCCGGGGACCGTCCTTTGCGACGCGATGTGCAAGACCGCGCCCACGTCCATGTGCGGCAACGGCATTCGCGAGGCCGGCGAGGATTGCGACGACGGGAACCAGGTGAACCTCGATGGGTGCGATGGGGTCTGCAAGTTCGAGCAAGACCTGCGGTCGAACTATCTGAGGATGCAGTTCGCCACCGACGCATTCTGCTCGGCGAATCGGTTCGGCACGGCGATTGACTCGGGCGTGGCCGGCTCCCAGGTCCAGAACTACATGGATCAGGGCGTCAATGCCGGGACGACGGGCTTCCTCGTCAAGATGTTCGGCCTCGCGAGCCTCGTCGGCGTCGACGATCCGTCGGTCGAGCTCGGTGTCGTGCGCGCGACGCCCGTGGCGGGCGCTGGCTACAGCGGAGCGAACGACCTCGATTGGTGGTACAACACGAACACGGCCACGCTCGACGCGGCCCGGAACCCGCTGGACAAGCTCACGGGCAACATCACCGGCGGCGTTTTGAATGCAGGCCCCGGCTCGATGAGTATTGCCATCAATTTCTTCCCGAGCGCAGCGACGCCCCTCCGGATGTCGAGCGCGAAGCTCCGCGTCTCCGTCAACGCGGGCTCGACGCCGCTGCTTTCGAATGGGACGCCCCCCGGCCACCTCGCCTCCGAGCACCTGGACCCCTCTTTGCAGAGCTTCGCGAGCCTGGGGCAGAAAGACACGACGTTCTCCGGCCTGCTCTGCGGCGACATCAGCGCGCGGTCGCTCGCGCAGACCCCCATTCCGCCCGAGCTCTTGCCCGGCGGCTCGCTCGCGTGCACGCAGGGCTACAGCGCCGCGAATACTTTCCTCGACCTGCTCGTCTCCGGCTGCTCGATCAACGTGGGGTTCGTCGTTCCGGCCCTCTACCCGACGCAGCCCGATCAGGCCGATCCGGCCGCGCCCGTCGGCGGAGCCGGCGCGCCCTACAAGCTCACCGTCAATGCGCAGAAGGTCGTGACGGGCTGCACCGACAAGAACAACGCCGCGGTGAACCTCTCCACCTGCATCGACGCGGCCGCCTATTCGAGCTTCTTCCGGTTCGCAATGGGCCGCGTCATCCTCAAGTAGCCAGGCAGCCCTCTCCGGGGCGATGGTCATGCGTGTTCGTGCGTGAAGCCACGAGAGGCAGAGCACGATTGTGCTTGGCGTCAGCCGGGCGCCCGTGTTTTGCTGGCACGTTATGGCCTATCGCCCCGTCGGAGCCGCGATTCACGAAGGCTCGTGCACCGTCATCCATCGTGGGCAGCGGGATTACGACCCGACCCCGGTTGTCATCAAGCTCCCACGCGGCGAGGTGACCCCGCGGGACATCGAGCGGCTCCGGCACGAGTATTCGATCCTGAAGAGCATCGACGCGCCCGGCGTGGTCAAAGCCCTTTCGCTCGAGCCGTCCGAGCGAGGCGTCGCGCTCGTGCTGGAGGCGCTCCCGGGCGAGACGCTCGCCGCAATGCTCCGCGCGCGGCGCCTCGACGTGGCGACGGCGCTGAAGATCGGCCGCGGCATCGCGGGCATTCTCGCCAGCGTCCACCAGCGCGGGATCGTCCACCGCGACGTCAAACCCCAGAATCTTCTTTATCACCCGGAGACGGGGAGCGTCTACCTCCTCGATTTCGGCCTGGCCATGCGTCTGTCGGAGGCGACCGGGCGCGGCGCGGAGGCCATGACGGGGACGCTCGCCTATCTCGCGCCCGAGCAGACGGGCCGCATGAATCGGCCTTTGGATCACCGCGCCGATCTGTATGCCTTCGGCGTCACCCTGTACCAGATGCTCACGGCGTATTTGCCTTTCACGACGACCGACCCCGTCGAGCTCGTGCACAGCCATATCGCACGCGTCCCCGCCGCGCCGCGGGAGGTCGACGGGCGTATCCCCGAGGTGGTCTCCGCGCTCGTCATGAAGCTCCTCGCCAAGGCGCCGGAGGATCGATACCAGACCGCGCGCGGCGTCGAGCTCGATCTCGCCGCGTGCATCCGCCAGATCGAGGAAACGGGCGCCGTCGAGACCTTCGTGCTCGGGCGCCACGACACCGCCGCGGCGCTGCACTTGCCGGAGCGGCTTTATGGCCGCTCGGTCGAGGAGAAGGCCTTGCTCGATGCATTCGAGCGTGCGCGCCTCGGGCCGGCGGAGCTCGTCCTGATCGCGGGCCCCTCCGGGGTCGGCAAGTCGGCGCTCGTCCACGAGCTCCGCCGGAGCCTCCCTCGCGACGGCGCGCGCTTCATTTCCGGCAAATTCGATCTCCTGAGCCGTAGCGTCCCGTACGGCCCCGTCATTCAAGCGTTCCGCGAGCTCTTGCAGCAGCTCCTCGGCGAGAGCGCAGGCGAGCTCGCGACCCTTCAGGCGCGCCTGTCACGGGTGCTCTCGGGCAATGGCCGGGTCATCGTGGATCTCGTCCCGGAGTTCGCGGACATCCTGGGCCCGCAGCCCGCGCTCCCCGTCGTCGGGCCGGCCGAGTCGCAGAATCGCATGAGCCTCGTACTCAAGAGCTTCATGCAGGTCTTCACGAGCCCGGAGAGGCCGCTCGTCCTGTTCCTCGACGATCTGCAATGGGCCGATCCCGGCTCACTCAAGCTGCTCGAGCTCCTGCTCGCCGATCGGGATTGCCCCGGCCTCTTGCTCCTCGGCGCGTACCGCGACAACGAGGTGGACGCGGCGCATCCCTTGACGGCGACCCTCGCCGCGCTGCGGAACGAGGGCGTCGCCGTGAGCGAGATCGGGCTCCGATCGCTCGGCGCCCCGGAGCTCGCGCAATTGCTCGGCGACGCGCTCGCCGTGGACCCGCTGCGCGCGCGCCCGCTCGCCATGGCCGTGCTGGCGAAGACCCAGGGAAATCCGTTTTTCGTGGGCCAGTTTCTGCACGCATTGCACGAAGGCCAGCAGATCCGCTACGACGCCGAGCAGAGCGCCTGGCGCTGGGACCTCGAGGCCATCGAGGCGCGCGAGGTCACCGACAACGTCGTCGATCTGATCGTCCGTAACCTCGCGCTCCTCGCGCCCGAAACGCAGCGCGTCCTCCGCCTCGCCGCGTGCATCGGGCATACCTTCACGCTGCAAACCCTCTCCACCATCGACGAGCTGTCCCCCGAGCGGACCGCCGATGCATTATTGCCCGCGATCCGCGAGGGGCTCGTGGTGCAGGAAGCGTCCGATCGATACCGCTTCCTGCACAACCGCGTGCAGCAGGCCGCCTATGCGACGATCGACGAGGCGGACCGGGCCGCGACGCACCTGCGTATCGGGCGGCTCCTCCTCGCGGGAATGGATCCGGGCGCGCCGGATCGGGCCCACTTCGAGGTCGCCTTCCACCTCAATCACGGCGAGGCGCAGATGCGGGACCCCGCCGAGAGGCTCGCGCTCGCCGAGCGGAACCTCGACGTCGGCCGCAGGGCCAAGGCGTCGAATGCGTACGAAGCGGCTGCAAGCCATTTCCGCGTCGGCACGACCCTGCTCCCGGAATCGGCCTGGCAGGACCTCTACGCGCTCACCTTCGCCCTGCACCTGGAGCTCGCCGAATGCGATTACCTCTGCGGGCGCTTCGAGCAGGCCGAGGCCTCGTTCGAGCGCCTCGTGGAGAGGGCCCGGTCGAAGGTCGACCTCGGGAACGTGTTCGCCCTGGAGCTTCGGCTCTATCAAGTCGCGGGCAAGTACGCCGAGGCCGTCGATGTCGGCTTCCGGGCGCTACGGCGCCTCGGCATCGAGATTCCGGAGACCGACGAAGCCGTGCAGGCAGCGACGATACGCGAGATGCAGGAGGTAAAGGCGCTCCTCGGCGAAACGCCCATCGAGGCGCTCGTCGACGCGCCTTTGATGACCGACCCCGAGCCGATCGCGGTGATGAGCATCCTGAACGAGCTCCTGTCCTGCTCGTACATCGGCAGGCCCGCGGTGTTCGCGCTCAGCGTCATGCGGGCCGTCCGCCATTCGCTGCGCCACGGGAATTCGCCCGAGTCCTGCTACTCGTACAGCTGCTATGCCGTTCTTCTCGT
This sequence comes from Polyangium sp. 15x6, assembly GCF_029960785.1. Classification (GTDB taxonomy): domain Bacteria; phylum Myxococcota_A; class Polyangia; order Polyangiales; family Polyangiaceae; genus Polyangium. The sequence goes on along the minus strand of NZ_JASBQE010000082.1, from coordinate 39,297 downwards.
CACGTGGGACCAGATCCCGACCGCCGTCGCGGTCTCCGAGATGGCGATGGCGTTGAACGAGCGTTTCGGCGACGCCGCGTCGCGCGGCCGCGTGCTGCACGTGCACGGCAACCACATCCATTTCTGGGTCAGGCATTACCGCACGTGTTTCCCCATCGTCGAGCGCGCGTTCGACGCCTGCCTCGCCGTCGGGGAGTTCGTCAATGCGGGCTTCATCGCACACGCGGTGACATGGCTCGCCCTGGAGCGGGGGGATGCGCTCGACGACGTCGTCCGGTTCTCCGAGCGCTTCGCCGCCTTCGCGAAGCAGAGCCGGAACGAGCTCATCCTGCTCGCCGTTCAGCTCACGCAGCAGTTTGCCCGGAGCCTCACGCGCCCCTGGCTGCCGGATCGGCCCCTCGACGACGATCGATTCTCCGGCGACTTCGTCCTCGCGACCTTCACGCGCGCGGGCTTCCGCACGGGCATCGCCTTCTATCACATCACCTTGCTCATGTTGCATTACACGGCCGGGCAATACGAGCAGGCGGTGGCCTCGGCCGACCGCGCGCGCGACGTCCTCGACGGCGTGCCGACGCTGCCCATCGAGCCGACGTTTTACCTGTACGAGGCGCTCGCCCTGCTCGCGCGTGGCCCCGTCGGGGACGCGGAGGCCGCGCGGCGGGATCAGGAGCGGATCGACACGAGCCGCGACAAACTCGCGCGTTATGCCGAATTCGGCCCCGAAAACTACGAGCACAAACATCTCCTCGTGTGCGCGGAGGCGTCGCGCGTCGCGGGGCGCCATCTCGAAGCGGACGACCTTTACGATCGGGCGATTCTTTCCGCCCGGACGTACGGCTTCACGCCGTACGAGGCGCTCGCAAACGAGCTCGCAGGCCGGGCGCTCCTCGCGCGCGGGCGGCATCTCCTCGCGCCCGTGTATCTACGCGAGGCGCACGCCGCCTACGTCCGCTGGGGCGCGGCGCACAAGGCCGAGCGACTCACGAAGGAGCACCCGCACATCGTGGCCCACGGCCTCGCGCGCGTGCCGGCGACGCACGCGTCGGCCAGCGCGAGCACCTCCGCGGGCCGGGGCGTAGGCGGAATGGTCGACATGGCCACGGTCTTGCGCCTCGGGCAGGCCCTCGCCGGGGAAATGGAGCTGCCCAAGGTGATCGAGCAGCTCATGCGCATCGTGCTGAGCAATGCGGGCGCCACGCGGGGCGCCTTGATCCTCGATCGAGAGGGTGTGCTGCGGATCGAGGCGACGATCAGCCTCGGGCCCGATATCGTCACGGTATGCGACGCAGGCCCGATGGATGCGTCCGCCGACCTGCCGAGCTCGGTGATCCGGTATGCGGCGCGCACCCGCGAGGCCGTGGTGCTCGGCGACGTGGCGGCCGATGCGCGCTTCGCGAAGGACGCCTCCTTGCGCGGCCGCGGGGTCCTGTCGATTTTATGCCTCCCGCTCGTGCACCAGCGCCGCCTCGTGGGCGTGCTTCACCTGGAGAATGGACTCGTCCGTGACGCGTTCGGCCTCGAGCGGGTGGAGTTTCTGGAATTGCTCTGCGCGCAGGCGGCGACGGCGCTGGAGAATGCGCTCCTCGTCGGACGCCTCCAGGCCACGAGCCAGGCGCTGCGGCAATCGAACGAGCGGCTCGAAGCCGAGGTCGCCGAGCGGACGCACGATTTGGTCGAAGTGAACACGCGCCTCACGCAGGAGCTCGTGGAGCGAGAGCGCGCCGAGCAGGCGCGCGTCCGGCTCCAGGAGGAAATCATCCGCGTGCAGGCCGACCTCCTCCTGGAGCTCTCCACGCCGCTCATTCCCATCACGGACGACATCCTCGTCATGCCGCTCATCGGCGAAATGGACGCGCGGCGCGCCGAGCGCGTGATGGATACCGTGCTCTCCGGGGCGCAGAGCAGCGGGGCCCGGGTGGTGATCATGGACATCACGGGGATGAAGACCGTCGACGCCGAGGCCGCGTCCGCGCTGATCCGCGCGGCGTCCGCGCTGCGCCTGCTCGGGATGCAGGCGTGGCTCACGGGCGTGCGTCAAGACGTGGCCCAGACGCTCATCGCCCTGGGGATCGACCTCGGCGGCATTCTGACGTTCGGGAGCTTGAAGCGAGGCGTCGCGCATGCGGCGCGCCTCGCGCGCGTCACTTCTCGTTGAACACGTACTCGTGCTGTGCGTCGCGGATCGTCAGCGTCCGCTTCGCCCCGCCGCCGACCACGAATTCGACCCCCGTCATGCCCGGCGTCGTGGTGACGAACGAGATCGTCCCGTCCGGGTTCTTTTTCGTCGCGACCTCGCTCTTCCACTCGCCGAAATCGAAGATCGTCGCGGCGCCGGCGCGCGACACCTTGACGTCCCCGAGCGCGGCGTTCGTGTAATGGGCCGCGAGCTTCTTGGACTCCGCGGCGTCTGCCGGCGACGTGAGCAGCTTGCGCTCGGCGGCCAGTTGATCGAAGTACATCTTGCCCACCGTCGCGATCTCGGTGTCCGCCTCGGCTTTCCCGTCGAACAGCACCTCGAGCAGCTTGCGCTGGAAGATGCTGCGGATGAGCCAGCCGGGGTCGCCGTTCGTCAGGACCACGGCCCCGACGCCGTGCTCGGGCAGCCACATCATGTCGCTGTGGAAGCCGATGAGGTCACCGCCGTGATGCACCACGGTCACGCCCCATTTCTTGTCGACCATGAGGCCCATGCCGTAGGTCGCGTCCGTATTGATGGCGACCTGAGGCGCGCGCCGCGCGAGGAGGATGTCCTTCTCGAGGTAGGATTTCCCGTCCGGCAGCTTGCCCTCGGCGAGCTCCATCTGCACGTATTTGAGCACGTCGTTCACCGTGGCCCAGGCGCCGCCCGCCGGGCGTACGGGAATGACGGCCTCGTTCACCGCCGCGATGGCGCGCGCGGATTTCCCGTCGATGTCCTGCGCGTGCGGGACCGCGTAATTGCCGGTCTGCGCGCGCTTGAAATCGAACGTGGCCCCCTTCATGCCGAGCGGCTCGAACACGCGCGTGCGCATCGCCTCGTCGTAGGCCTTGCCGACGTCGAGCTTCGGGAACGCCACGTGCCCGCCGATGAACCCTGCCGCCGCGGCGAGCGGGTTCGAATACTGGAACAGCTCCCCGAATTTGCTCGTCGGCTGCATCGTCGCGAGCGTCGCGAGCGCGCCGTCGGGCGTCACGCCCTGGAACTGGAAGATCCACTCGAGATCCTGCCGCGGCATTCCCGTACACGCGCAGATCAGGTGCTTGACGAGCACGCGGCTCGTCGTGTCCGCATCTCCGAGCTTGAACGAGGGCAAGAGGCTCGTCGCCGGCGTCTCCCACGTGAGCTTCTTTTCCTCGACGAGCTTCGCGAGCATCAGCGTCGTCAGCGCTTTCGTGTTCGACGCGATGATGTACTTCGTGTCCGCGTCCACGGCCTGCTTCTTGCCGAGCTCCCGCACGCCGAAGCCGCCGGCGAACACCACCTTGCCGCCCTGGATGAGGCCGACGGAGACGCCCGGCACGCCGAGCTTTTGCTGTGCGGTCTCGACGAACTTGCCGAGCGCGGCGATACGCGCCTGATCGAGCGTATTCGCGGTTTTCCCCGCGAACGACTCGCGCGCCCGCCCCTTGGGCAAGAGGCGGCCGTAGATCAACCCGACCTGCGAGCCGCGCTTCTCGCCGACGGCCTGCTCCATGTCGTAGATGACCACGGTCCACGTATCGTTCGCGAACCGCGCCATGGCGCCGACATCGCGTTTTTCGTTGGGCGAGGTCTGGTAATCGTAGATCTTGATGCGGGTCCAGCCGTCCTTGTCGGGGGCGTCGACCGTCGTCTTGAGCGGCCATTTCTTCTCGGAGCCATAGGCCGCCCACGCGAGCGCGACGGCATCGTCCGCGTCCTTCGCCTGCACGTCGACGAGCGCGATGCGCGAGCCCGGCTCGGGGGCTTCGAGGATCGTGGCCGGACCCTTCACGCTGATCCGCCAGCCGCTCGGCGCGATGAACGTATTTCCGGCGACGGTGGTCTTCGGCGTATCCGCGGCGAGCCTCTCGCCCGCGATCGCCTGCGGGGCAGGGGCCTCGGGCGCGGCCGTCGGCGTGACGGAAGCGGCGGGCGCGGACGAACCGGTCGGCTCCACGGGCGACGTGGGGGCCGTGGGTTCTGGTGAGGACGAACAGGCGGCGAGCGTGACGAGCGCGATAACAGGTAGGAGCGAACGCATGGCGCGCAATCTACACGCGCGCGCTCGGCAGGGAAAGTTCTGTTCTCACCGGGTTTGCGGCAGCGCGTATTCGAGCAAGATTGCGCCGCCGGCCTCGGTGAAGAACAACGTCTTCAAATCGATCAGGTTCCGCGTGGGCTCTGCGCCCGCCTCCGTCGTCACGCCATACGTGCGCACGAGCTCGACGCCGAGGCCCTGCACGAACGCGCCGACGTTGAAATCGTAAGCCACGGGCGTCACGAGGTAATCGAAGGCCTGGAAATATTGGAGCATGTCCTTGCCCGATTGCACGAACAGGTAATTGCCGCCCCGGCTGTTCGTGATCGCGTGGATCACCGACTGGTGGAAATTCTCCCCGAGCCCGAGCGCAGTCAGGCCGATCCGACGGCTCGCCTGCTCGGTCACGAGCCGCTGGAGCGAGGCCGTATCCGTCACGCCCGTGTTGAGCCCCGCGTCCGAGATGAGGATCACACGGTGCTCGTAGCCTGGAAGGCGATCCACGTTTTCACGGACGAGCGAGAATCCGTCGCGCAGCCCGGCTTCCAGGTTCGTCGAGCCGCGCGTCTGGAGAGCCCTCACCTTGGCGATGAGCGCCTGCTTGTCGCGCACGGGCGCGGGACGGACGAGGATTTCGCTGTTCGTCTCGAAGAGGACGATCGACAGCATATCCCGCTCGTCGAGCTCCTCGATCGTGCGGATGAGCGCGTCCTTGGCCCATTCGAGCCGCGATTTTTCGGTGCCGTCCGTGGCGCCCATCGAGCCGCTGACGTCGAGCACCACCGCGAGGTTCAGCGGATCGCGCCGGAAAGCCTCCGCGGTCATCGCCGAGCTCATGCCGAGCTGCACGTACAGCTTGCGATTCTCGGAATCGACGGCCACGGCCGGATCCACGCAAACGAGGGACGGGCAGGCCTCGGCGCGGGTGAGCGGCAGGGAAAACTCGCGCAAAAATCCCTCGACGGTGAGCACGTCGGCCTTGGGTACGCTTCCATCCCGCACGAGCTTGCGGAAATACCCGAACCCCTGCGCCCCGCCACCGCCGAGGGCGAGGCCACCGCCCCCCGCGCGCGCGGCGTAACGCATCGCCCGATGCAACGGGACGGACGGCGGCGAATAACCGCCGACGGGCGCGCGACCCTGCGCCATGTTCGCCGCGAGAGAGCGCGTGAGATCCAGGACCTCCACGACGTCCTGGTCCCCGCGAAGCCGCGGGTTCGCCAGGATGCGGGCGTCCATGGTCTGGATCTCGGTGCGTAATGCAGAAGCGACGGCCCTGCGGGCGGTGGTGCAATCGGGGGTGACGACGCGCCCGATCCAGGTGCGGACGGGGGCCGGGCAAGCTTCCTGGTACCGGCCGAGGAAATTCACGAGGGTCTGGGCGGTCTGCGCCAGGAAAATCGTCTTTTCGATCCCGGGATCGGTCGCGACGAGGCCGGGGCCTCCGAGCGGCGGGATTTCGACGGAGCGGGACCCCGATTCGGTGCGTGCATTGTCTGCGCGCTCGTAACGAAAGGAGACCTCGACGCGCGGCGCGGCGAGCGCAGGCTGCGCGAAGAGGACGAGCGTCGCGAGGAACAAGAGGATCTGCATGGAAACCTCCTTCCCGGGCAGGGCCCGGGCGAGGGGAGGAGGCAAGATGGGCGCCCTCGGGAGGCGCGCATTCCAATGTTCCGCCCAACCATGGCAACATGCGCACGCATGGAGGTTCTCATGGCGCGTGACGCAAGGGCGCGGATGTTCAGAGGTGCGTCGAATGGCGGAACGCGGATCCGGGGCGCGCTCGTCGCTGTCGGCGTCTTTGCAATCTCTGTGCGCTCGTGGAGAAAGGTGTAGCAGCTACAGCGCTGTTGCAACAGAAGACATGTACGTTCATGATGGTCCTCATGAACGTACGTGCGAGCCTTCCCTTGGACACCACGCAGACCGGATGCGCCGAGCCCACCCGCCTCGAGCATCGAGCGCACGCCGAGGACTCCCATGAGGCCTGCTGCGCGCACCACCGCCATCATTCTCGGCCCGCTGGGAAGGCCACGCCCGGCCGCTCGTCCTTGCTGAGCGTGGTGCTCCCGGTCCTCGCCTGCGCCGTCTGCCCCACGTGCCTCGGCGCTTGGGCGCAGGCGCTCTCCGCCCTCGGCGTTGGCTTCGTGGTCACCGAGGCGCAGCACCACGTCCTGCTCGTCGTCGCGGTCGCGGTGACGCTCGTGGTGAGCGTCCGTCGTTATGTGCGATCACGCCGCAAAGGCCCGCTCGCGCTCTCGCTCGCCGGTTCCATCGGCCTCGTCGCGAGCCACCTCCTCGGCGAGATCGAAGCCCTCGCCTGGGCGTCGATCGTGGTCCTCGTGGCGGCGTCCATCTGGCAGCATCGAGCCTTGCCGAGCCCGGCGCGCCCGGCGAAGCAAGCCGCCTGAGCGCACGCCTCTTCATTGCAGCATCGCGCTGGCCTCCTGGGGCATGACGAGCGCGAGGACCTCCTCGCCGCTCCTGGATTCGAGCACCACGTACGTCGCCGGGCAGAGCGAGAGGATCTGCTCGAGCCACGCGTCCGCCTCGAACGCCGAGAGATCGTCGTGTGACGACGTGATCCAGCAGAGCAGGCCGAGGAGCGAGGACGTGGCGAAGATCCGGAGCTCGGCGCGCCCGCCCCGGAAGATCCCTCGTGTCGCCGCGCCGCGGACGAACGTCACCGAGAGCCTGAGGAGGCCCGCGGACGGCTCGTACGCGAGGGTGAGCGTCGAGTCCACGGCGATACGCCGCATGTAGAGCCCTCCTGCCGGCCCGCCGGCGATCGGGGAGAAGCCTGCCTCGTGGAGGTGGCGCACCGCGTGACGGCAGAGCTCCTCGTGCTCGTGTTGCGTGTTGCAGTCCATGTCGAACTATAGTTGCAACTGTGATGCGTTTGCAATATAGAAGCGCCCACCATGATCAAGCAGCCGGAGCCCGGCCTCTACCGGACCACGAAGCCCTACCCTGGCCAGGAGGAGGCGATCCCCGCCGGCGTCCTCGTGTACGTCGGCGTCGAGGACGGCGTCGCCTTCGTGGTTCGCCCCGGCCAGAACCGCCGGAATCGCTGGTTCTGGGGCAAACCCACCTACGTGCTCCGCTCCGTGAGCTGGGCCGAGTCGCTGAAACGTTTGCCTTCGGAGGGCTTCTACACGCTCCCACACGACCTCGCGCTCGACGGCGGCGGGCGCTGGCTGAAGAACGCGATCGTGCAGCTCGGATACAACGGAGAGGGGCGCGGGATCCTCTTCGTCGCCGAGGACCACGAAGGCGAGCCGCGCAACGTGCTCGTTTTTTCGGACCGCGGGGTGCTCGTGAGTGACGAGATGCTCGCGAAGCTCGTCTGGGCGCCGATCCTGCCGGTGCGCTCGTGAATGGAGGACATCCCATGCTCCAGCACGCTTCTCTCCCTTTCTCTTCGCGCCCCGTGGCCCCCGAGGATGGCTCGTTCCGCATCGGCGGCGATCCCGACGTCCTCGCCTCCATCCACGAGCCCTCCGTGAACGTCGCGATCTGGGCGCGCCTGCTCCCGCCGGACCTCGGCCCCGAGATCGCGGCGCGGGCCAGCCGCAAGGACGACTTCGAGGGGATCTTCGACGCCGCAGAGATAAAGGAGGGCCGGCTGTTCGACCCCGCCGACGCAGCGAGCCCGCTCCGCGCGGATGTCGGGCGCCTGCTCCAGCTCTTCGCGGCTCTCGCCGGCGTGCCGCGCATCCAGGTGTTTTTCGGAGCGATACGCAACGATCAATGCCGCAAGTTCCACGTGGACTACGTGCGCCTCCGCCTCGTCACCACGTACCTCGGCCCCGGGACGGAGTGGTTGCCGGAGGACGCCGTCTGCCGCGAGGAGCTCGACCTCGCGCCGCCTTCCCCCGCGGAGGCCAATCGGCGGATCGTGCGTGATGCCGGCAAGATTCGACGGGCAAACGCCGGCGACGTCGTGATCCTCAAAGGGGAGCGTTATCCGGGCAATGAACGGGCGGCGGTGCATCGATCACCGCCGATCCAGGCGTTCGGCCTCACCCGCGTCGTGCTCGTCGCGACGACCTACGACAAGGGCTCGTGACCGCGCTCGCTCCCGCCGAGGACCTGTATCTCGTAGATCGGAACAGGCCTCGGTCCACAAACCGTATCTTTGTTGCAACTGCAATCGTTGCCTGCTAGGGTCTGCCCCGGACGCGGACGTCTCCCTCCTCCACGCCCGGCCCTCTCTGCCAGCGTTGGTGACGTTCGCGCCCTTTTTCTTTCCAAAGGAGTGTCATGCGAAGTCTCAGGTGGATGCTGATCGCGTCCCTCGTGATCGGTGCCTTCGGCTGCGGGGACGGTGGAAGCAATGGCCAGGGCGGCGCCGGCGGCCAGGGCGGGACAGGCGGCCAGGGCGGCGCCGGTGGCCAGGGCGGGACAGGCGGAACAGGCGGAGCAGGCGGCGAAGGTGGCGGAGGCGTCACGCCTGCGTGCTTCACGGGCACCGCGACGTGCAATCCGTTGACGAACGCGGGGTGCGAGGGCGCGGGCGAAGCCTGCGACTTCGGGGAGAAGCAGGGGAAGCACGGATTCTATTGTTACCCACCCCCGAACGAGGCCAAGGAGGGCGAGGCGTGTAACAATGGAAGCGGCCCTTTCTGCGCGCCGACGTTGCATTGCAACGGCACGTGCAAGAAGTTCTGCTGCGCGAGCGCCGAGTGCGCCCAGGGCGAGACGTGCGAGCCGTTCGACGCGGCGCTCGGGCCCCTCGGCTTCTGCCGTGATCCGAGCGCCTGCTCACCCGCGGGCGGGCCTTGCCAGAAGCCCGAGGATTGCTGCTCGATGGATTGCCACGTGGACCATTGCCACTGAGCGATCCTCAGTGCGCGCCGGGCGCGAGGTCGATGTTCCTCGTGTCGAGCCCGAGCACCACGATCCCGCTCGGCGCGCCTCCGAGGACGTGCCGCTCGACCATCACGAGCGGATCGGCGTCGATCTCCAGGACCTCACCCGAGCCCGGCGCCGTCACGAATGCGCGATCGGGCGTGAGCGCGAGCCCGTGCCTCGGCCCCTGTCCCTCGCAGGCGAAGGGCGGAACGATGCCGCCGAGTGATGTGATCGCGCCCGTCGCGAGCTCGATCCGCCGAAGGGCGCCGTCGCTCGTCAAGGCGAAGAGCGCCTCGCCGCGCGGCTCGATCCCGAAGAGGCACGTCTCCGCGCCCACGTCGAAGCGCGCCGAGGCTCCCGTGCCTGCCTCGAATCGAAACAATGCCGCGGGGCCGAGATCGCCGACGACGAAGCCGCGCGGGCCATGCCCCACCAACGTGCGCGCAGGGCCGTCTCCGGGATAAGGCCACTTGGCGCCGATCATGCTCCCGCCGTCCTCGGACGGCTCCACGACGAGCACTCCGTCCTCGCATGCGAAGGCGACGAGACCTTCGACGGGAGCCGCCCCTGAAAGCGCGGGGCAGCTCGGCATGATCACCTCAGCGCTGCCGCTCTCGTTCACGAATGAGACGCCCTCGGCTCGCCCTTCCGGGTCGCCCGGCAAGGGGCGCGTCATGAGGACACCTCCTTCCACGGCAGCCGCCGATCCGCGATGAGGTGCCTCCGCGACGAACCACTTCGGCACCGGCGTCTCGCCGCGAATCCGGAGCGCCTCCTCCGAGACCACGGCGGCTTGCGCGGGGGCCCCGTCCGCCGCCGATCCCTCGAAGAAGAGCGCGACTTGGCCCGCGCTGGAGAGGGTGGCCCCCGGCGCCGCGCCCTCGATGGTGAGCTCGTGCAGGGCCGTCTCGAATTTGTAGATGTGGAGGTGGTCGTCGTGCGGCGCGACGGACACACCCGCGCGCAAAAAATGCCCTTCGCCGCGCCCGGAGGAGAGCAGCACCGCGAAATCGCCGGACTCCGTCGCGTGCATCGATACAGGGCCGTCCCCTGGGAGCGTGGCGATCCACGCGTCCTCTTCGACGTCGAAGATCGAGACCGCGCCCGAAACGCCATCCGCGACGGCCACCCGCGCGCGACGCCAAGAGGGGTGGCGCGTCTCGAGGTCCGTTGCGGGCCCCGCGACATCGCCGTCGGGGCCACACGCCGCCCCCGCGAGCGCGGCGAGGACGAACCCGAGGCGCGACAAACCAGCACGTTTCACGTGACAAAACCGGTCGAGCATCCACTCGCTCTTATCACGTACAGATTGTTGTTGCAACTTAGATGCTTTAGAAGTACACGGAGCCATCCACCGTGAACCTCGGTTCGTCTGGGAAAGGACAGGCCTCGACGTGGGCTCGTGTCGCGAGGTGCTGCGCGCGCCCGCTCATGCCGTTGGTGCTCGCCTGCGCGCCGGGGCTCGCGTCCGCGGACGAACCCTCGCCGCCGCGCGAGGATGCGACCTCGAACGGGCCCATCCACGAGCCGAAAAAGCCGGTGTCGCCCGCGACGAACGAACCAGACGAGTCCGAGGAGCCGCGCGGCGAGGTGGTCGTGCGCGGTTCGTCACGACCGCCGCCGCCCAGCGCGGCCGGGGATCACCGCGTCCGCGTGGGACAGCTCGCCGACGTGCCGCGGCGCTCGGCCGAGCAATTGCTGACGCTCGCGCCCGGGTTTCTCCTGCAAAACCACGGCGGCGAAGGGCACCCGTCGGCCATCTTCCTGCGGGGCTTCAGCGCGGCCGAGGGGCAAGACCTCGAGATGTCCGTGGGCGGCATCCCGCTGAACGAGCCGTCGAACGCGCACGGTCACGGATACGCCGACACGCATTTCGTGATCCCGGAGCTCGTGGAGGAGCTACGCGTGGTGGAGGGACCCTTCGACCCGCGCCAGGGGGATTTCGCGGTCGCGGGATCGGTCGAATACACGCTTGGGCTCGCGGAGCGGGGAATCGTTGCGCAGGCGGGGTACGGCTCGTTCGACACGAAGCGCCTCCTCCTTTTGTGGGGCCCCGGGGGCACGCCGCGCGGTACGTTCGTCGGCCTCTCCGTGACCGACAGCGACGGGTTCGGTCGGAGCCGGGCGAGCACCGCGGCCCGCTCGATGGCGCAATACGAGCACCGCTTCGGCGCGGCGAGCCGGCTCGTCGCGCTCGTCTCGGCGTACACCACGCGCTTCGACGGCGCGGGTGTGGTGCGTCAGGACGATTTCGAGGCGCGCAGGCTCGATTGCCCCGAGGACCACGACAGCCAGTTCTTCTGCACCTACGATCCGAACCAGGGCGGCGCCGTCGCGCGGCTCGACGCGTCCCTCCGATTCGAGCACAAGGGCACGCGCGAGGAGCATACACACCAGGTCTTCGCCACGATCCGAAAGACGCGGCTCCGCGAGAATTTCACGGGGTTCGTCACGGACGTGCGCCCCTCGGGCGAGCCGCAGCGCGGGGACGGGGTCGAGCAGATCTACGATGCGACGACGTTCGGCGCGCGGGGGAGTTTTACGCGGGCCGTGGACGCATGGGGACACCGGCAATCGCTGGAGCTCGGTTATTTCGCGCGACACGATCGGGGCGACACCCTGCAGCGGAGGCTCCGGCGGGTGGGCGGCGTGCCCTATCGCGTGGATTTCGAGAGCGGCCTCGCGCTCACGAACATCGCGGGATACGCGGCGGGCAAGCTCCGGCCCGCGTCGTGGCTCACGCTCCGCGGCGGGATCCGGGTCGATACGTTCGGCTTCGCGGTCGAGGATCGGAACAAGCCCGAGAAGGATCGCAGCGGTCCGCGGGAGCCGTCGGATACCATCGAGGCCTTCGGGCTCACGCTCGGGCCCCGCGCTTCGGTGGAGATCGGCGTCGCGAAGGGGCTCGCGTGGATGACGAGTTACGGCGCGGGATCACGATCGAGCGACGCGCAGGCGCTCTCGGACGGCGAGAGCGCGCCGTTTGCCCGGGTCCACGCATTCGAGACGGGCGTTGTCTTCGAGCGATCCGAGGGGAGGACGCTCGACGTCTCCGCGCGAGCGCTCGCGTATTTCACGCGGGTGGATCGGGATCTCGTGTTCGACGCGGCGCGCGGGCGTAATGTCCTCGTGGGGACGTCGAATCGGTTTGGCGCGTCAATCTCGGGGAGGCTCACTTCACGCGCGGGCATCGACACGCAGGGGAGCTTGACGTACGCCGAGGCCTACCTGCCCGAGGCGGGCGCGCCGTGGTATGCATTCACGAGCGGCAAGCGGCTCCCGTACATCCCCCGCTGGGTGGCGCGGCTCGACACCTCGGTCCGCAAGGACATCGAGGTCGGGGGCGTGCGCCTCCGCGCCACGGGCGCGCTCGGGACGACGTACGTGGCGCCGCGACCCTTGCCGCTCGAGCAGTTCGGCCACGACATCTTCACGGTCGATATCGCGGCGCGCCTCCGGTATCGCTTCGTCGAGGTGGGAATCGAGGCGACGAACGTGCTCGATCGCCGCAACCGCGCGGCCGAGTTCAATCACCCGTCGAATTTCAGCTTGCCCGACGCGCCGGCCTCGCGGCTCTCGCATCCGCATTTCGCGGCGGCGCCGCCGCGTCAGATCCTCGGGACGGTACGATTTCATCTGGAGGCGGCGAAGGGCGAGGAGGAGGCAGGACGATGAATCTCGACGCACGTTTCGCGTTCGCGCTGCTCGCCTTGGGGAGCCTCGGCTCCGCCGGCTGTGACCTGCCAAGCGGAACCGGCGGGCGCGCGATCGAATTCGAGATGCGGTTTGGCACGGCGTGGAGGCCGGGGCTCCCACCCGGCTCGTTCGAGACGAGCACCGGCTGGAGGGTCGAGCTCGGGGAGGCCACGGTGGCGATCGGGCCCGTGTACGTTCACGAGAATCCGCCGCCGCTCGCGGGTCTCGGCGCGCCGAGGGGCAAAGGTTTGTCCGACATGCTGTGGGACGTGCTTGTCTCCGACGCGCATGCCCACGCAGGGGACCAGCATTTCGACGGCGGCGAGGTCAAAGGGGAATGGCTGGGTCAGCTCGCCTTCGACGTGCTCGATCCCGGCGGCGTGTACATCGGCCCCGTGCCGGGGACGGAGGGGCGCGCGCGTTCCCTGTCGATCCGGCTCGATCCGCCGCGCGCGTCGATCGGAGGCGACGGCGGTGCCTTGCGCGGCCACCACGCATACGTGGTCGGGGTGGCGGAGAAGGACGGGCTGGTCGTCCCTTTCGAGGGTGGGCTCGATATCGAAGAGGAGGGCACGAAGCGCAGCGTCGACGGCGTCCCCCTCGACGTGTCGCTCGGCGACGGGATCGTGGTGGGGATCGTGATCCACCCGAGTGCCTGGTTCGACGGCGCCCATTTCGACCGGCTGACGGAGAAAAACGCGGCGGGGCGGTTCGTGATCACGCCCGAGAGCCAGGTGCGAACGGCCTGGTTTCTGGGCGCCCGGGGTTTTTCCGCATTCTCGGCGGAGACGCGCGACGCGCGGTGAGGCGGATCCGCCGCCCCTCGGCGCGTCGTATCGGAGGGTATACGATGAAAACGATGGTGGGCTTCGTCCTTTCTTTTCTTTCTGCGATGGCAGCCGGCTGCGGCGGGGAGGACGCCTCGAGCGGCGCGGGCGCGCTGGCCGTCCGGATCACGGGCGAGGATGCGGCGAAGACGGGGTTCCCCGTCGAGGAGGAGGGGGAGGCCATTGCCTTCGCGGATGGCTGGACCGTGCAGTTCGCGAAGGTGCTCGTTTCGTTCGGCGCGCTCGACGTGCGCGGCGCGGACGGCGCGGTGGCGATCGAATCGAAGGGGTGGTGGGTGGCCGATCTGCACACCGGAGACGCGTCCTTGCCGGTGTTCGAGGGGCTCGAGGCGAGGCGCTGGGATCGGTTCGGGTACGAGATCGCCGCGCCCGATGCGAGCGCCGTGGCGCTCGGCGGCGTCACCCAGGCCGACGTGCAGGCCATGATCGACGGAACATTCAATTATTGGATGGAGGGGACGGCCACGAAAGCCGGCGATACCTACACGTTCGCCTGGGGCCTCTCGAACCCGACCCGGAATACGAGCTGCACGAATGGGCTCGACGGGACGGACGGGGTGGTGATCCGGGGCAACACGACGACAGAGGCGGAGATCACGATTCATCTCGACCATCTCTTCTGGGATACGCTCGGCTCCGAGGAGGCGTCGCTTCGTTTCGACGCGCTCGCGGCGGCCGCCGGAGCCGACAAGGAAATATCGCTCGAGGATCTCGCGACGCAGACGTTATCGGACCTGAAGGGGCTCGACGGGATGACGCTCGTGGACGCCGAGGGAATGCCGGTCGTCTACAACCCCGGGAGCGTGCCGCTCGCCTCGCAGGACCTCCTGTCCTTCATGCTCGCGTCGTCGGCGTCGATGGGCCACCTCAACGGCGAGGGGCTCTGCACCGTCGGCGCGTTGTGATCTCCCCACGTTCTGGGACACCGTCGGGCCCCCTGCGGCACGCTCCCCGCGCGCGCTGGATCCTCGCGCGGCGATGTGGAGCGGACCACGCGTACGTTGGTCTTGCCAAATCTTGACGCGCATACCTGCGGGTCATCTCCCCTTGTCCGGACAACCATCGGCGCCCTCGAAGCCGTCGAGGTTCCAGGGCTGCTCGGGCCCTTGCCCTCGTCGTCCAGGAGGCCGTCCCTGTCCATGTCGAGCGCAGCCGTCCTCGTTCGGCTCGACAGACGCGGGAGCACGGCCGTAGGTCGAGACAGACATGCGCCCGGCCAGACGAGCGCTCCTCCCACGAGGGGACCACAGTTTGGAATTGACGCCGCCTTGCGAAGGTCCCAGGATCGAGCAGTTGGATAGCGAGGTTCGCTAAATGGACTCCCGGGCGCAGCAGAGGCAGCGGATGTTGCGTACGAGCGAGCCTCGGCTTTTGACACGCGGGACATCCGCCGGCTTCCACCTCGGTGAGCCGAACGGGCGGCGCTTACCTTTTTCGGGCCGGCTGGCCCAGGAGTTCGCGTGGAAGGTGACGCCGGGTCTCGGTACGCGGCGCGCCTGGGGCGGTCGGCGATCATGAGCAGAGCTCCGGCGCCCGGTGCTCGTGAGGGCACGATCCTCATCGTGGATGACATGCCCATCAACCTGGCCGTGCTCGTGGATCATCTGGAATCCGCAGGGCATCAGGCGCTCGTCGCTCAGGACGCGGAAGACGCCTTGAAGCGGGCGAGCCTCATGAAACCCGACCTGATCCTGCTCGACGTGGTGATGCCTGGGATCGACGGCTTCGAGACTTGCCGGCGCCTGAAAGCGGCCGAGAGCACCCGAGACATCCCGGTGATATTCATGACCTGCCTCGGAGAAGCGGCGAACAAGCTCGTGGGGTTCGAGGCGGGGGGCGTCGATTACATCACCAAACCATTCGAGATCGACGAGGTGCTCGCGCGGATCAAGACGCATCTGAGCTTGCGCGAGGTGCAAAAGGAGCTGGAAGCGAAGAACGCGCAGCTACAGCGTGCCCATCAGGACCTGGAACAACGGGTGCGAGAGCGCACGGCCGAGCTGGCGAGCTCGAACGCCGCGCTCAAAGCGGAGAACGCCGAGCGCCGGCGCGCGGAAGATGCTTTGCGCGAGAGCCGGCATCTGCTTCAGGCCATCGCCGACAACTCCACCACGGTCATCTACGTCAAGGACCTCGAAGGCCGCTATTTGATGGTCAACCACCGCTTCGAGGAGTTATTTCATGTGACCGCGCGGTCGCTCATGGGCAAGACCGACTATGACTTGTTCTCCGTGGAGCATGCCGACGCATTTCGTGCTTTCGATCTGCAGGTGGCGGCGGCCGGGAGGCCGCTGGAGAAGGAAGAGACCGTACCCCAGGACGATGGGCTCCACACGTACATCTCGATCAAGTGCCCGCTCTTCGACGAGTCGGGCCGGGCGTATGCGGTTTGCGGGGTTTCCACGGACATCAGCGAGCGAACGCGGGCGGAGGCGGAGCGGGAGAGGCTGCTCTCCCGCGAACAGGCGGCGCGGGCGGAGCTCGAGCGTACCGGGCGGCTGAAGGACGAGTTCCTGGCGCTCTTGAGCCACGAGCTGCGGACGCCGCTCACCGCGATCCTCGGCTGGTCCCAGTTGCTCCTCACCCGCGGTCCGTCGGACGAGTTCCTGCGCCGAGGGCTCGGGACGATCGAGCGGAACGCGCGGACGCAAGCCAAGCTCATCGACGACCTCCTGGACATGTCGCGTATCATCAGCGGGCGGCTGAGCCTCGAAATGGAGGCGGTCGATCTGGCCGAGATGCTCGAAACGATGCTGGAATCGGCGGAGCCGGCGGCGAAGACGAAAGGGATCCGCCTGGAGCTCAGCATCGCGACGGCCGGAGAGCAGGTCCTCGGGGACCCGAATCGTCTCCAGCAGATCGTGTGGAACCTTCTCAGCAATTCGATGAAGTTCACGCCGAAGGGCGGGCAGGTCAAGGTATCGCTGCGTCGCGAGGGGGCGTTTGCGCATCTCGCGGTGACCGATACGGGGATCGGTATCGATCCGGGGTTTTTGCCGTACGTATTCGAGCAATTCCGGCAAGCAGACGCTTCGACCACGCGCGAGCACGGCGGGCTGGGTCTGGGTCTTTCGATCGTGCATCACCTGGTCGAGCTGCACGGGGGGACGGTGGAGGCGCAGAGCGCAGGGAAGGACCAGGGAGCGAGCTTCACGGTGAAGCTGCCGCTCGGGGCCAAGCATGTCGACGTTTTGGCCGGAGAACGGCCGTCCCCGATTCCGCAGCGCCGGCCATCCTGGCACCGCGGCGGTGGGCTCTTGAATTTGACGGGGGTGCGGGTGCTGGTGGTGGACGACGAGCCGGATACGCGGGAGCTGCTCCTGCGGATCCTGGTGGAGTGCCACGCAGAGGTGCGGACGGCGGGTTCGGTCGTGGAGGCTCTGGCGGAGCTGGCTCGAGACCAGCCGACGGTCCTGGTGAGCGACATCGGGATGCCGCAGGAGGGCGGGTACGAGCTGATCCAGAAGGTACGGCAGTTGCCGCAGGAGCGTGGGGGGAGGGTACCCGCGCTGGCGTTGACCGCATTTGCGCGCGCCGAGGACCGCACGCGGGCGCTTCTGGCCGGATACCAGATGCATCTGGCGAAGCCCGTGAAGCCGTCGGAGCTCGTGGCGCACGTGGCGAGTTTGGCCGGGCGAAACCATGGTGGGAGCGAGGTGAGCCCAGACGGCCGCGCTCGGTCCGTGTAGCAACGACGGGCCGCCGCGCCGGGGCTCTGCCCCGGACCCCGCGGGGGCTGTTCGCCCCTCGACCCGAACCAGGGCAAGCCCTGGACCTCAGGGGGAAGAACTGCGCGATGCGCAGTTCTTCCCACAGGCCGGTGGCAAGACCAGGGGCAGCGTTGCCAGTCACGACGGTCTTCATTGGCAGGGTCGTCGCCGGTCTTGCCTCGGCCTGTTCGATGAACTGCGCATCGCGCAGTTCATCGACCCCGGGTCCAGCGCTTGCGCTGGTCCGGGTCCAGGGGCGGATAGCCCCTGGTGGGGCCTGGGGCAAAGCCCCAGCGAAACGCCGCCTCGTCAGGTGCCCTCGTTCGCCGCTGCCTGGCCTCCCGCGGCATATTCATCGACGAACTCCTGCAGCTTCCGTATCTGGTAGGACAGCGCCAGCGTCTGGAACTGCTTGAGCCAGGGGCCGAGTCGAGGCTCGTTTTGCTGCATTCGCTCTGCCTCCGCCAGCACGTTCCGGATACGGCCCGATGCCACCAGCCGCGATAGCAACGATAGCTGTTCGGCCGAGGGCGGCACCAGCGCGCCTTCCTCCTCTTTCCCCGTGGGGGCCGCGGCTTTCACCGGTTCGTGCGTCCATTCCACGCCGAGGAAACGCGCGATCTTGTCGAAGAGAAGGCTCGCTTGCACGGGCTTGGGCAAGAAGTCGTCCCAGCCGGTATGAGCCCCCTTCGGCTGCTCGGCGGCGGTGACGTTTGCCGACGAGGCCAGGATCACCACCCCGTCGAGCTCGGGCATCTGCCGCATGCGGCGCGTGGTCTCATAGCCGTCGAGGCCCGGCATGGCCAGGTCCATCAGGATCAGCGCCGGCCTGTGCTGAAGGGCCAGCCGTAGCGCGGATTCGCCGCCGTCGGCCTGGATGACGTCGAAGCCCACGGGGACCAGCAGATCGCAGAACAATGCGCGGTTGCCGGGGTTGTCGTCGACGACGAGGATCTTTCGGCGCTCGCCGCGATACCCGGTGATCGTGTCCCACCCCGGGGCTTCGTCGGCGACCGCGGAGGGCAGAGCCTCGGCCAGCGTGAGCGTCACCGTGAATGCGCTCCCTTTGCCGAGCTCGCTCTCGACATGAATGGTCCCGCCCATCTGCTCGATGAGCCTCTTCGTGATGGCGAGCCCGAGCCCGGTCCCCTCGCTCTTCACTTTCTGGTCTCCCACCTGCTCGAAGGGCTCGAAGATGCGCGCGAGGTGCTCCGGGGCGATGCCGGGGCCCGTGTCCTCGATCCGGAAGCGCACCTCGCGCCGACCTCCTCCGCCCTCGGTGAGTACGTCGACGAGCAGGGTGACTGCGCCGCGCTCGGTGAACTTGATGGCATTGCCGAGCAGGTTCAGGAGCACCTGCGTCAGGCGCTTTTCGTCGGCGTGCACGGCGGCGAGCGCCGGGCCTCGCACCTCGTGGGTGAAGACGATTCCCCTCTGTTCGGCGCGCACACGGCAGAGGTCCACGATGGTCTGCACGAAAGAGGGAAAGTCGAACTTCAGGGGGACGAGCTCCATCTTGCCGGCCTCGATCTTCGCCAGGTCGAGGAGGTCGTTGAGCAGCGAAAGCAGGTGCTCGCCCGATTTCTTCACGATCTGCACGCCTTCGCGGCTCTTCGGCGAGAGCTCGGGCGCTCGTATGAGGAATTGCGCGTAACCGAGGATGCCATTGAGCGGCGTGCGTAGCTCGTGGCTCATGCTCGAGAGGAAATCGCTCTTCGCTCGATTGGCGCGGTCGGCCGCCTCCTTGGCGATCTGCAGCTGCGCCGTGCGCTCCTGGATCTTGACCTCCAAGTCCCGGTACAGCACGGCATTCTCGACGGCGATCGCCGCCTGCGATGCGAGCACCGACAAGAGCTCCACGCGCGCGGGAGGGAACGCCGACGGCACGTCGCGGTGCTCGAGGTACAGCACGCCCACCACGTGACCCCGATGCGTCAACGGCAGCGCCAGCAGCGAAAGGACCGCGTGAGATGTGAGGTACGGGTCGCCGGCGAAGCGCGCCTCGGACCTCGCGTCGCCCGTCACCACGGGCTCGCCCGTGCGGGCCGCGTATTTCACCACCGCCACCGGCACGTCGTGACTCTGCCCGAGAGGCTCCGACAGCCCCGTCTCGATGCGGCTCCCTTCCACCGAGAGCCGCGCGACGACGGAGAGCGCTTCCCCTTCGCTGAGCACCAGGGCGCCGCGCTGCGCCCCCGCGTTCTCCAGCGTGAGCTCCATCAACCGACCCACCACGCGCCCCGGGTCGAGCTCGCCCGAGAGCGCCTGCGCCGCGCGCACCGCGGTTTTCACGTCGAAATTCGCGCCCGTGGATTCGACCGTGGTCGTGGTCGTCGCCGTCACGGTCGTGCGCTCGGCGGAAGGCTCGTGCATGCTCACCTTGAGCAAGGCGGGATACCTCGCGCCCAGGTGGGCGACCACGGCGTAAGCGCCCCAGCGCGCGTAGGCATCACGCGCCTCGCGCAGGTACATCGCCCCGACGTGGCTCTTGCCCGACGAGAGGCGAAACTCGGCGGCGAGCTGGGCTGCCAGCGCCTCGATGTGCAGGAAGCGGTGCTCGCGGCTGAGCTCGATGGCCTCGTCGTATTTGGCCGCCGCCTCCTCGGTCTTGCCGAGGACGCGGGCGTATTCGGCCTCGACGAGGCGCAGCTTGTGGAGGAAGTTCGCTTCGCAGCCTTCGCTGTAGTAGCGCAATCGCGTCAGGCCATGCTCGATGTGCTGCCCGAGCCGCGCTTGCTGCTCGTCCGTGGCGGCGTCGGGCCAGCATTTCGCGGCCGCGAGCGCGAGAAAGAGCGCGATGTCCGTCACGGGCGGCATCCCGAGGATGTCTGCCTGGAATTGCTCCGCCTCCCGCATGCTCGACAGCGCCTGCTCCCATTTGCCGACGGCACAGAACAGATACCCTTCCAGGGTACGAGCGATCCCTCCGGTGAACCTGTCCCCATCGGCCAGGAGAGAGCGCGAACCTCGCGGCAATGGCTCTTCCTCCAGGAGGTTCTTGGCTCCGTCGGGAGACATGAGCACCTCGCAAAAGGACGCGACCAGCTCGAAGTGGTGTCGCCCGACCGCGTCCCCTGCGCGCTGCACCAGATCCCAGCGAGCCTTTTGCTGCGCGTCGACCTGACCGAGCGGCAGACCACGCCACACCCGGTAGTAGAGCAATTCGGACAAGAGCCCCCAGCTCGTGCCTTGAAAGGACCCGATCTTCAAGCCGGCTGCGATACCTTGCTCGTAGACGGGGGACGCTTCATCGATCGGCCTCGAGTGGGCCAGGTAGATCCCCTTGAGCGCGATGCATTCGGGGAGCATCGGAGATCCCACGCGCTCCGCGGCACGCACCCCGGGCGTGAGCCAGCGCATGACACGGCGATACATGCCCGTCGCCACCGACCACACGTTGGCGAAGCTGCAGATCATGAAGGTGGCCGCAGGCGTGAGCGCGTCCCGCCGGATCGCCTCGGACACGATGCGGGCGATGATCAGCGAATACAACATCGGCCGGCCGCCGTAGATCGTGCAGAGCTGCGCCTGCGTCATCAGGGCATCGATGAGCCGGTGCTCCAGCGACGGATCGACCTGCATGCGATCGAACCCGTCCGGGTTTCGTTCGAGCCATTGATCCAGCTCGGTGGACTCTTGCAGCAGCGCGACCTGACACGCGTCGTCCGTGTCGGGGAACGTGATACCCCGCTTCGCGAGCGCGGCTATCCCGAGCCCGATTCCCCGCGCGTACTGACCCGTGGCGACACAGCAGCGCGTGCGGATCTCCTGCGCCGAAAGCCACGCCACCTCCGGCAGAGACCTGTCCAGCAAGGCGAGGGCCCGCGCCTCGACGTCGTCGAACTCCCGCAGCAGATAGGCGGCCTCCAGGCGCGTGAGCCCGATCTCCACCGACAGCTCGTGCTGCTCCTCCCAGGCCCGCTCGCCGAGGAGCGCCTGCGCGTTGTCCAGCAGGTTGGCCATCAATCGATACGAGCTCGCCGCCTTCGCGGTGCGCGCGGCCTCGAGGTTCAGCCGCGCGAGCTCCTTGCGCTCCTCCACGGATTCGACCCGCGCCGAGCCCAGGTTCAGGTGCCGCACGAGCTCCAGGAATTGCTGGGCCGTCCCCCCCTCGGCGCGATAACGCGCCCGGAGCCGCCGGCCGATCTCCAGGTGCGCGAGCACCCGCTGCTCCGGCGAGATCCGCTCGTAGCTCGCCTGCTGCACGCGGTCGTGCAGGAACCGGTAGGCTGCGTCCAGCGACACCTCGCCAATGCCTCCGAGCGCCTGCGCGGGGCGGTACGCGCCGTCGACCGGCACCACCAGCTCCGCATCCAGCGCCGGCCATAACGCCCCCGTCACCGGGGCGCGCTCCCACCCGCTGAGCCGCTCGAGGTCCTGCAGGTGGAACGTGTGACCAGCGCAGGCCGCGAGCCCGAGGAGCTTTTGCGTCGGCTCGGGCATCTCGCGCACCTTGGCCGTCAAGAGCGCCACCACGTTATCGGTGACGCCCGCCCTCTCCAGAGACGATTGCTCCCAGCGCCACGCCCCGCTCTCCGGGTCCCTCACCACCTGCTTTTGCCGGTGCAGGGAGAGCAAGAGCTGCTCCAGGAAAAAGGGGTTTCCACGGGTCTTCTGCGAAAGCACACGCGAAAGCGGCAAGACCCGCGCGGGCTCGCTCTCCAGCGTCCGCGCGAGCCATTTTTGCACCTGCTCTCCCGACAGGGGGCCCACCGTCATGCGTGAGACCTTGGCCTCGCTCTTTTCCACCGCCTCCACGAGCTTCCACAGCGGGTGCTCGGGCGGCGTCTCGTTGTCGCGGTACGCCGCGATCACGAGCAGCGATTTGCGCTCCACGTCCGTCAAGAGCGTCTGCAGGATGATCAGCGTGGCGCTGTCGGCCCATTGCATGTCGTCCAGGAACATCACGAGCGGCGGGTTCGGCGCCGTGACGGCTCGCACGAAATTCAGCCACGTCAGCTTCTGCCGGTTGAGCATCTGCTCGCCCTCCACCGGCGGCACCGGCGGCAGCTTGCCCATGACCAGGTCGAGCTCCGGCACCACGTCCGCGATGAGCCGCGCGTTGTCCCCGACCTCGCGCCGGATCCGCTCCTGCCAGGCCTCGAGCACCGCCTCCGAGCTCGAGAGCCATTGGCGCATCAGCGCCCCGAACGCTTGCGAAAGCGCCGCGAACGGCGTCGACCGCGCGAGCTGGTCGTGCTTGCCCGCGATCAAGAGCCCGCGCCCCGCCTGCGCGATGTCCCTGTAGACCGTGCGCACGAGCGCCGTCTTGCCGATGCCCGAGGGACCACCGACGAGCAAGAGCTCCGTCGTGCCCTGCGCGGCGCGCGTGAAGGACTCGCCCACGCGCTCGACGTCGCGCTCCCGCCCCACGAGCGTCTGCGGAATCCGGAGCTTTCGCGAAAAATCTTTTCTTCCGAGGGCGAACGGCTCCACCGTGCCCCGCTCGTCCCATTGCCGGAGCGCCTCCTCCAGATCCTCCGTCAGGCCGCGGGCCGTCTGGTAACGCCGCTCGGGATCCTTGGCCAGGAGCTTCGCCACGATGGCCGCCACGGCCCGCGGCACGTCCGGGGCGACGGAATCGAGCGGAGGCGGGTCCTTGGCCAGGTGCGCGTGCACCAGCGAGAGCGGATCACGCTCCGTGAATGGCAGCCGCCCCGACATCACCTCGAAGAGCGTCACCCCCAGCGAGTAGAGGTCCGTGCGTGTATCGAGCGCGCGCGCCGTGCGCCCCGTCTGCTCGGGGGAAATATAAACCAGCGTCCCTTCCAGCGCCTCGGGGATGCTCGCCTCGGTCGCCTCCTGGGACAGCAGCGAGGCAATGCCGAAATCGAGCAGCGTGACCCTCTCGCACGCCTCGTCCACCAGCACGTTTTGCGGCTTGATGTCCTTGTGCATCACGCCGGCGGCATGCACCCCCTCGAGCACCCGCGACAGGAGCCGGCCGATCCGAAGCGCGGCCCCGATCGGCAAGCGCCCCTGCTTGGCGAGCAGCCGATCGAGCGAGTCGAGGCCAGGATCCTCCAGCACGAGCGCCGCCGTGCCGCCCTGCTGCACGAGCGCCCGTGCGCGCGCCACCCCGGGCACCTCCGCGAGCTGCATGAGCGCCTGGTGCTCGTGGATCAGCCGCCCCAGCACGCGCGGACTGGGCACGGCGGCCACCGGGCTCTTGATGGCCACGTGCGCCCCGGAAGGGACATGGAGCGCGCGCCAGACCCGTGTTTCGCTCCCGTCGTAGACGACCTCTCCGAGCGTGTAATCCCGCAGGTCCATCGTTTTCCCTCGCGGCCTTCCCAGGGGCGCGGCTATCCGAGCGTCGATCTAGGATCGAGCGGGGTGGAATGCGACCATCGGTCTCTGGGGAATTTTTACTTTTCGGGCAAGCTTTCGGCGAGGGCCGCTCATGCTCGGCATCGACGAGGCTGGCGGGACGACTTCGCTACGGCTGCCGTGGCTCTTTCGGCAGGCGCGCCGCCCCTGCGCGAGCGCCTGCGAGCACGGTGTCGATCGCCGCGGCGGCGTAGTCCTCGCTCACGTCCTCGCCGCGATGGATGAGGCGCCCATAGATCCCCCCGAAGATCAGGTCGAGGACGAGCTCCGTGTTCACGTCCGCGGGCAGCTCGCCGCGCGTGATGCCTCGCTCGAGCAAGGCCTGGTTGCGTTGTCGATTTCGATCGCGCAGGCCCCTCGAGAGGGCCTCGACCTCTGGATCCGCGAGCTCCGTCTGAAGCATCCGCACGATGCCCCGGCCCGTTTTCGTCTGGCACGTCCGCACGGCCCCCATCACCACGGCCAGGAGATCCCCGCGCAGCGTGCCCGTGTCCGGCGGCTCCTGCTCTGCGTTCACCGCGCGCAGGGACGCCGCCACGAGCTCCGCCTTGGTCGGCCAGCGCCTGTAGATGGTCGTCTTGGCGACCCCCGAGCGCGCGGCGACGTCCTCCATGCGTAGCGCGCCGTAGCCGACGCACCCGAGCTCCTCTTGCGTCGCGGTGAGCACGGCCGCGACCACGCGCTCCGCGCGTCCCCCGGCGCGGGTGCCTTCGGTGCGTCGGCTTCGGCGCGCGGGCGGGGGGGTGCTCTCGTGATGCATGGGCAGACCTCTTCCGGCTCGAGTCCTAGCGGACCCTCACCCAAAGGCAACTTTGTGTTGCGATTCCAGTTCGGGGCGGGTACTATGGCTAAAGTTAGTAGCCTTTATTGGCATGCGTGAGCACGGCGAGCGTCTCGCTCCGACGAAAGGATGTGTGCTGCGATGAATACAAGTCAGGTCAGCCAACCCGCTCACCGAGCTCCGCGATGCGCGCGGGGCGCGCGTCCTCTGGGTGGGCACCGCGAGCGGCGGCGCCGCGCGATACGATCTCGACGCGGAGGCCTGGCTTCCGTCGCTGAACGAGAGGTCGAACCCGGCCCTGCCGGACAGCACCGTGCTTTTCGCGCGCGCGGACGCGCTGGGCCGCGTGTATCTCGGCACCAACCGGGGCGTCGCGCGCCTCACTCCTCGCACGCCGACGCCCGAGGACCCCGCGGAGTTTTCCGTCTACGTCTTCACGCGCGAGGACGGGCTGCCGGGCGACGAGTGCAATGCGGGGACCGCCTCGGTCGACAGCCGCGGGCGCATCTGGGTGGGCACGACCGAGGGCGCGGCGGTCTTCGATCCGGCGGAAGAGGTCCCGGATCACGCGGGCGGGCCCCTCGTGTTCTCCTCCGCGCGGGCCGCGGACGGCACGCTCGCGCTTTCGCCCGGCGCGTCGCTCGCCTGGGACCAGAACACGGTGTCGTTCGATTACGCGCGGCTCAGCTTCCTCCACGAGCGCAGCACGCAGTATCGCATCCAGATGGTCGGTTTCGACGCGGCGCCGAGCGCGTGGACCGCGGACGGGAAGGTGCGGTACACGAACTTGCCGGCGGGCGCGTACACGTTCCAGGTCTGGGGGCGTGATCACGCGGGCGACGTCGCGGGGCCGGCGGCGATCGCATTCCAGGTGAGACCCGCGCCTTGGCGGACGTGGTGGGCCTACCTCGGGTATGCCGCCGTGGCTTCGGGGCTCGTGTACGGCGGCGTGAGGTTCCGGCTTCGCGCGCTCGCGCGGCGCAATCTCGACCTCGAGCGACAAGTGGAAGAGCGGACGGCGGAGCTTCTGGCGGCCAAAGAGGCGGCGGACGCGGCGAACCAGGCGAAATCGAGCTTCCTCGCCAGCATGAGCCACGAGCTGCGCACGCCCCTCAATGGAATCCTCGGGTACGCGCAGCTCCTCGCCCAGTCACCCGAGCTCTCGCGCAAGGATCGCGCCGGGCTCGATGTCGTGCAGCGCTCGGGCGAGCACCTGCTCGCGCTCATCGACGACGTCCTCGACCTCGCGCGGATCGAGGCGGGCAAGATGGCGCTCGCCCCGTCGGAGGTCCATCTGCCGTGGCTCTTGCAAAGCGTCGCGGATCTGTGCCGGGTCCGCGCGGAGCAGAAGAGCCTCGTTTTTCAGTACGTGATCACCGGGGCATTGCCCGAATGGGTCGAGGTGATCCGAAACGACTGACGCAGGTCCTCGTCAACCTGCTCGGCAATGCCATCAAGTTCACCCGCAAGGGGAGCGTCACCCTGCGGGCCTCTGCCCAGGGCAGCGGTGATTTCGTTTTTCGGGTGGAGGACACGGGCCCAGGGATCGCGGCCGCCGATTGTCGCGCGGATCTTCGAGCCCTTCGAGCAGGCCAGCGATCGGAGGGCGCGCGCCGAGGGCGCCGGGCTCGGGCTCTCGATCAGCCGGCGGATCGTGGAGCAAATGGGCGGCCAGCTCGACGTGGAGAGCGCGCCCGGCGAGGGCAGCACGTTCGGGGTCTCGCTTCGTCTGCCCGTCCTTTCGCGGGGTCTGCCGACGAAAGAGGAGCGCCCCGCCGAGGTCATCACCGGCTACGAAGGCGAGACACGCGTGGTCGTCGTCGTCGACGACAACGAGGGCAATCGTGCATTCGTGCGTGATGCGCTCGAGCCTCTTGGATTCGAGGTCCTCGAAGCCGAGGACGGCGCGCGAGCCATCGCCTCGATCGCTCCTCGAAGGCGAACACGGCGTCGAGACGCTAGCCGAGTCGATGAAAATAGTACCGTACGCGGCTCGGGCTCGTGCGGCTATTGTCCCCGTGATACCCGTAGGTGGTCCGCAACCTTTGCCTGTCGACGTCGTTCGGGGGCGTCATGTAATCCGACTCCAGGCTGAAGTTGAGCTGCCAGCAATAAGGATGTCGGCGAAGCTGATCCAGGAAGTTTTGTAACCTCGTTTTGCATCCGTCACAGGGCCCCATGTTGCTCACGACGATGAAGTCGATTCGATACCCCGGCCGGAGCTGATCCCACCTGAGCCGCTGGTCCCGAAGCACCATGTTGAGCGTGGCGACTTCACTGTCACGGACACTGGCCGCCATTTCCGCATCCTCGACCCCCGCTGCTATCCCGTATGTGTCCGTCTCGTCGTGTTCCCCCGCTCTCACCGGATCGGTCTGGAACACGAAGACTTTTTCGACGAAAACAAGGACGCTGGTCCAGACGCCGCCGTCCCTGCGCACGATGCCGTCGAGTGCGACGAGCGCGTCGTCTCTTGCGAGCTCCAGGCGACAGATCTGTATGTATTCATCGTTCGCGCGGTTGTTTTCGCGAAGCATGCGGTCGAGGATGTCCCTCATTTGAATGGGCCCTATCTCGCGGAGATAGGCCAGGACCCTGCCTCGATTGCTGGGATCGGTCGTCTCGAGATCGGAAGGGCCGATGGGGACCCGTTGAATCGACGCGGCCCGCTTGCACTGCACGGTGGCGGGGTGCGGCGGCTTGGCCGTGAGGTTCTCCGGCAGCATTGCCTTCCTCTGCACCATCGCCGGGTGCGGCGGCGACGCGCCCGGCTGCTCGCGCCGTTGCAGGGTGGCAGGGTGTGGAGGCCGTTTCCACGCGTGCATGGAACCTCGTATACGATGACCCCGGCGCCCAAGACAAAGAAACGGCCCCCTTCGTCCCGCGCGCACGCCCCCTGAGCATTGCTTGGGGGAGACGAGTCGCCGCAAAAAGGGTGGCCCGTCATGTCGGCTCCTCGGGGATCTCGGGCGAGCCGGGCCAGGTGATGCCCACCTTTTGAAGCCTGCGTCGAGCCTCGGGCAAGTCGTGCGGCCGAAGGGGCGATTTGGGAAGGATCGTCGCGATCTCGTCGGGCAAAAGCTCCGTGGGGCCAACCAGCGCGCGGGCGGTGACTGCGTCCACGATCGCGAGAAGGGGGGCGACCTTCCTGAAGGTGTCCTCCGTGATTTTCGTGGCGTAATCCGAATCATACGCCGGTAGGAGCCGTCCTCGCCCAACGCGGCCCCAATTGGCAAGTTGCCAGACGCCGGGGGCGGTCGGCGTGTCGAAGAGCTGCCTCCGTCCACGCGACGACGTCGTAATCTCCGCATCCGTCGCCGTTGAAGAATGCGCCCCGCTGAAGGTCGCCCGTCCACTTCGGCACGACGCAGGCCGTGAGTACGTGCCGCGCGAGCGGGTCCAGCGGCGCGAGGATGTTTTCGACGTACGCGCGCAACGCGGCGCGGACGATGGCATCTCGGTTGAACCGGACGGGCCCGAAACATTGGGTGAGGTAATCCGGCTCCACATAGGGTCCGCCGGTAAACGGGTCGATCGTTGGTTTCGGCTCCTTGGGGATCTCGGGCGAGCCGGGCCAGGTGATGCCGACCTCCTGAAGGCTGTGCTGGGCGTCGAGCACGCGCTTGGGATCGGGCGCGGGGTAAAGCAGCGTCTCGAGCTCGGCAGGCGTGAACTCCGTGGGGCCTTTCAGCCTCCGATCGACCACGGCGTCCATGATGGCGTGGGCGGGGGCGTCTTGCGGGCGGGCGTGGTTGACCACGACCTTCCCGGGGCGAGGATGAGAAGAAGCCTCACAACACAGCGGCAGCAGCCGCCCGTTGTGGAGCAGGCCCCACGCGGCCAGCCAGTGGCCGCCGCAGTTCTCCGGGTCCTCGAAGAACCTGCCTCCCATGCGATCGCCGTGGAGCCAGAAGCCGCCGCCCACGTCCCTCTCCCCATGATCGCATCCCACGCCGAGCAGGCTGGTGGCGAGCACGAGCGCGGGCTCCAGCTCCTCGGGAAGCCCTGGCAAGGCCCAACGCACGTCGTCCGGGCCACCCGTCACCGCGTCGATCGAAAGGGCGCAATGCTGCATCGGACCACAGCCGTCGTATGCGAGGCCAACGATGCCCGCCTCGGTCCACGCCACGACCACGTAGTCCACCCACGATCGCAGGTGGAACAAGGCGCCCCG
The DNA here is from genome assembly GCF_029960785.1 of Polyangium sp. 15x6. Lineage (GTDB taxonomy): Bacteria > Myxococcota_A > Polyangia > Polyangiales > Polyangiaceae > Polyangium. Next base: position 10,702 of record NZ_JASBQE010000082.1, on the reverse strand, counting down.
CTCGACGTTGCCCCTCCACACCGTCAAGTCGTAGGCTGGGAACGCAAAGCGCGCGATCCCATGAAGGGAGCTTTCCACGTACGCGCGCACCGCAGCGCGCACGATGGCGTCGCGGTCGAAAACCAGGCGCCCGAAGTGAGTGGTGGCCCGTTCGATCACCTGGCTCGCCTAGAGTCAGATGGGTCTCGGTGTCAACGTGCTCGTGGATGCCGACCGCGTCACGGCGTGTAGGTGTACGGCGGAACCTTGTTGATCTGCTCTACCTCGTCCGCCGATGGATATTTGCACCAGAGAAACCTGTTGAGCTTCTCGGAGATGACCGCCGCATTCTTGTTCGCGTTCGTGCCCCACTTGCAACTGCGCAGGTCCGTCCTGCGCGCGACGTGGTGCACACGCGCTGCCTTTGCGTCATAGACCCCGGGTTTCGTGGGGGGCTCATTGAGGAACGTCGGCTCGGTGCACATCTCTGGACAGCCCTTCTTGCAAGGATACCTGAAGCCCGCGAGATCGGAGCGTATCTTGCCATCGTTATTCTGGCGGTTGACCTGGAGGATCCACTCCCTCTGGGTGAGGGTGCCGCCGTCGGGGCCGACGAGGCCGGTTTTGCAGTAGAACTCTTCCCCTGGTTCGACGGTGGTCAGTTGGGGCAAATTGCGGTAGGGGCCGTTGACCTCCAGCGGCGCGCCGCCGTCGACCTCGATGAGCGACGTCTCCAGGGGGCGCGTCCTCGAGTTTGATGTCGATCTTGATCGCGGGATCCGGACCGACCTGCAGCCAGTAGTCCTTCGTGCCCTTGTCTTCCTGGCACTTGTAGTCCTTGCTGTAGGGCGCGGCTCCGAAGATCTCCGCGATCATCTTGGCATCGGCGCACGCTTTCCCATCCTTCTCCTTCTTCTCCTTCAGCACCTCCTCCTTGTAGAAACAGTTGAACGTGGGGGTCGCGGCCGCGGGCAGGTAGCAGGCCGAGCCAAACGCGGCCTTGTACTTCTTCTGCAGCTCGATGTTGTCGCTCGGATTTCCCAAAAGCGGGATGCGGTAGCGCTTGCACGGCTCGGGCATCGGCTCCGCACATGCGGTCGACGGCTCTTCGACCGGCGTGTCCTCTGCCGGCGTCTCGCACGAGTCGACAGGCTCCGGCGCGCCCCCCGCGCACGCACCCATCATCCACGCCCCCACGAAGCCCAACTCCACCACGCCCAGCATGGCCCAGCGGCGTCTCGTCATCCTTCCCATGAGGTACTGAATCTCAGGTTGATCGGCCGAGCGACAAGGGGAAACGAGCCAGGGGGCGGCTCACGCTGCACCCTCTTGCCGCCTTCGCCCGCATTTCCTCTGGACATCTCCCGCCGGCTTTGGTACGACCGCTTCCACCCGAAGGAGCCCATTCCCTCCATGGAAATGCCCCCCGAAGACACTCCGCCGGAGGCCTACCTCCCGCGGAGCGCCTATAGCATCTCCCGCGTCGCGGCCGATCCGAAGACCGCCGGCCTCGAAAAGCCCCTCGAGGCGATTCACGGAGACCTCAAGAAAATCCTCCGTGAGCGCGAGGACCTCGAGGAAGAGGCCGAAAAGAGGAGCGCCGTCGTCGACGCGCGCGATAGCGAGCTCGACGAGGACGTCGGCGGCTTCGAGCTCAGCCTCCTCGCCCTCGTGACGAAGAATCGCGAGGATCCGCGATATCGTCGTTATTTCCCGGAGGGCCTCCGTGAGGTCACGACCGCCGAGCCGCGCAAGGAGGAGCCCGAGCTCGTGGGGGACATGCTCGACAGCATGACGGAGGACATGAACGATCCCGAGCTCGGCTCCCTCGTCGCCACCTGGGCCCCGAAGCTCTCGAACTCCCGCAGCAGAGTCCTCGCGGCCAGCGAGAGCCTCGCCATCAGCGAGAAGGAGCTCGCTGTTCTGGACGACAAGCGCATCCCCGCGCTCATGGCCGCCTGGCGCACGGAGTACAAGAAGCTCGAAGGTCAGCTCACCGCCGTGTACGCGTCGAACCCGAAGAAGGTCGCTCGCTTTTTCAAGCCGTTCCGCAAGCGCAACAAAGCCAAGAAGACCGACGCCTGATCGCGTCCGGCACGTACAAAACCCCCTCCGCGCGCGCCTGCCACGTGTCCGATCGTGCCGGCGCCCCCTCCGCGCGTCTCCGCCACGTGGCAACCGGCGCCGAACGGCCCTGCACGCAAGTCCGCCACGTGGCAGGAGGCGCCGAACGTGGCTTCGCGCCCCTCCGCCACGTGGCGGCCGTGTCCGAACGGCCCTGCACGCTAGCCCGCCACGTGGCAGGAGGCGCCAAACGCGGTTTCGTGCGTCCCGGTCCGACGTCCGCTCTCTCCGCAGGGCGCGAGGTCCATCCGCGCCAATCTGGTCCACAGGCGCGCCGTCCGTGGTAGCCTCCTGACCATGAGCTTCCTTCGATCATGGTCCAACGCACGGATCCGGCAGCTCGCGCGCCTCGCCGTCCTGCCGATCATCATCTTCGCCGGCTCGTGCTACCAGGCACCGAGCTGCAATCTGAACTTCGACCAATGCCAGGGCGATTCGGAGTGCGGGTCGGGGTCCATCTGCGACCAGGAGCTTTTTTCCCTTGGCCTCGAGTGTATCCGCGCGACGGAGTGCCAGACGCACGCGGACTGCCCGGCCGGCTCCACCTGCGACCAGCGCGCCACGATGCCCGCCGACAACCCCTTCGGCAGCGACTTCCAGGGCAAGAAGGTCTGTAGCTGTGGATCGCTCTGCGGCGGCGGAGTCGGCGGCTTCGGTGGCGCTGGAGGCGCGGGCGGAAGCGGAGGCGCGGGCGGAAGCGGAGGCGCCGGCGGAAGCGGAGGCGCCGGCGGAATCGGCGGCGCAGGCGGTAGCGGGGGCGGAGGCGGAAGCGGAGGCGCCGGCGGAAGCGGCGGCGCGGGTGGCGGCGCGAAGATGGGAGGTGGGAATTGAAGCGCGTTCTTTTCGTGGCGCTCGGCCTCGCGATGCTGAGCCTGGGCTGTCAACACACGGTCGACGAAGTCTGCGAGGACCTCGGCGAATGCACCGAGGTGGACGCGAACGATTGCCTCACCGATGGCCAGAGGCTCCAGTCGACGGCGGAGTCACGCGGCTGCGACGACGCCTTCGAGGAGTACATCGATTGCGTCGCCGGCGCGGTCTGCTCGTTTCGGCAGGTCTGCCAGGTCGAGCGCTTCGCCCTGGAGTCCTGCGCGGGATCGTTCCCGCAGTAGCTCGTCTTGGGCTGGGGCCGCCGCGCCGGGGCGCCGCCCCGGACCCCGGCAGGGGCTATCCGCCCCTGCACCCGGACCAGGCACGGCCTGGACCGAAGGTGGAAGAACTGCGCTCCGCGCAGTTCTTCCAACGGGCCCGTTGGACCGCGTTGCCAGTCGAAAAGGCAGCGCGGCTGTCTTGTTTGGCAGGGTGGTAGCTGGCCTTGACTCGGCCTGTTCGATGAACTGCGCATCGCGCAGTTCATCGACCAAAGGTCCAGCGCTTGCGCTGGTCCGGGTCGAGGGGCGGATAGCCCCCGCGGGGCCTGGGGCGGAGCCCCAGCGAGGCGGCTTCCGTTACAGCGCCTTCGGCGCGAGCACGCGGCAGATCTTGGCGGCCTCGTCCCGTCGCTCGACCTTCGCCGCCTTGATGTTGCAATGCAGCCAGTCCTTGCCGATCGGATAGGCGTACTCCGCCACGTAGAACGTCTGGATGGCGGTCTTGTACGAGCCCTCGCGCGCGGCGGAGCCGTCGGGGTTTTTCTGGTCCTTTTCGACCTTGACGTCTTGCGCGTCGGGGGGGGCGAGGTCGCCCATCGGGCCGACGGGCGTCACGGCGACGAGCGTCCCGCTGAACTTGTCCTTGCCCTTCGGGACGACCCAGAACCCCGACGCCGACGCTTCCTTGATCTCCATGTTCCCCGCGATCGCGACCTCGCACTTCGCTTCGGGCACCTGCACGCGGACGACGGCCTCTTCACCTTTGCTGCACCCCGCGAGGGCGGCGGCGACGACGAACATGGATGCGGCGGTATGGATCGAGCTCTTCATGGGTAGCGGTCCTTTCCCTGCTTTGTGTGTGACCCGGCGGCCTCGTACCAGACCCCCGCGAGCAAGGAAACAAGAATTTTGAACCTTTTGCTGGGTCACGAGGCCGCCGCTGGCCCTCGTCCTCCTACGGCTCCCCGTCCCAGTAATCGACCGACGCCTCCTTGCGTTGCACCACACGGAAAGCCCCGGGCTTCGCCTCGGCCTTCGCGAGGTACTTGCCCGAATCGGGGTACTCGCAGATCTCGGGGTACTCCATCGTGCTGATGGACAGGTATTTGAGCGGCGCGCTCGAGGTATTGAGGATCTGGTGCGGGTACTCCGGGCCCGGCGGGATGAAGATCACGTCGCCGGCCGTGATCGGCAAATGTTCGCCCGCCACGCGCAGCGTGCCTTCGCCTTCGAGGACGATGAACATCTCCTCTTGCGTGTAATGGTAATGGTAGGGGCAGCCGCGGCCGCCCGGGGGCATGATGTCGATCGAGGCGCCGAGCTTCTTCGCCGCCGTGCCCTGGGCCAGGCCGGCGAACGAGGTATCGTACAGCGGCGCGCGCTGGAAACGTTCGAGGTTCGCCGTGTTGAAGTTGCGGATGAGGCGTTGTCGTAGATCGGTGGCTTTGTCGCTCATGGGAGCGCTAAGTTAGTACATCCTTCCGGAAGTTCGTAGTGGTTCACGTGATCGGCGTGAGCATCCATGCCGAAGGAGCATCTGCACGCGCTTGCCGGGGGCCTCGGGATCACTCGTGGGGACGAAATTTGGTCTCTCCCTGCGGGGAGTAGTGACGTGAACCTTTCTGGAGGAGATCTATGTACAAATATTTGCTGCCCGTTGTTGTCGGTATCCTCGTCGCAGGCTGTGCCAGGACAGAAGTCACGAATGAACCCGAAGTATCGGATATGGCCTCCGAAGAAACCATGGAAGCAACCGAGGCGCTTTCCAACACGAAGATGATCCTTACTTGCACGGGAACGGGCTGACGAGCGAGCTTCCGGGATGATGCCGGAGCACGCCTCCGCATCACCAATAAGCAAAAGCCCCCCGGAAGAGCCCTCGCAGCCCCTCCTCGTCGATCGCGCACGGCGCATTCGACACGAGGCGCGCCTGCACGATCGTCCCGGCCGCGAGCGCCTCCACGTCCGCCTCCCCATATCCGACCTCGGAGAGCCCATTCGGCACGCCGGCCGCCCGCATCATCCCGCTGAGGTGCGACGCCAGCACCTCGCCCGCGTCCTCCGGCGCCGCGCCGCGTACGTCCGCGCCGAGCCGCGCCGCGGCTTCGAGGTGCCGCGCCGGGTTCGTCTTCGCGAGCGCGCGAAACACCGAAGGCGCGTTCACCACGACCGACACCCCGTGCGGCACGAGCGGCTCGCCCTCGGGATACCCCGGCATCGTGAACGAGCGGCACAGGCCCGAGACCGCATACGACATCGCGTGCGGCAAATGCACGCCCGCATTGCCGAACGCGATGCCCGCGAGCGTCGCCGCCCACGCCATTCCCTCGCGCGCCTCCTCGTCGTCCGCGTCCGCGACCGCGCGCAAGAGATAACGACCCGCGAGCTCCAGCGCGCTCTTGCAGCCCATGTCGCTCCACGGGTTCGCCCCCTGGCTCATCGGGCGCTTGCTCGCTTCCGGCGCCCGCGGCCGCGTCGAATACGGGCGCGCCGTGAACGATTCGAGCGCGTGCGTCACCACGTCGAACCCGCTCGCCGCGACCACGCTCTTCGGCATCGTCCGCGTCGCCGTGGGATCGACGATCGCCCGCGTCGGGCGGAGCTTTCGGGAGGCGATGCCCGTCTTCGCCTTGCGGCCCGTGTCGTCGAAGACGGCGATGCCCGTGCATTCGGCGCCCGTGCCCGTCGTCGTCGGGCAAGCGATGTGCGGGGGCAGGGGACCCGGGACCTCGCGGCCCTCGCCAATCGGGCGATTCACGTACGCGTAAAAATCGGCCGGGTACGTCGCGTAAAGCAGCGCGGCCTTGCACGTGTCGATGACCGACCCGCCGCCGACCGACACGTATCCGTCGAACCGGCCCTCCGCGGCGAATCGCGCGGCCTCGGCGAACGAATGATCCGTTGGCTCGATGTGCACCTCGTCGTACACCACGACGTCGACGCCCGCGCGCCCGAGCGAGCGCCGCGCCTCCTCCACGGGCGCGAGCCGCGCGAGCCGCGCATCCGTGAAGAGCGCGACCCGCCCGAGCCCGAGCGCCGCGGCCTCCTCGCCGACCTCCGCGAGCGCGCCCGGGCCGAACGTGACGGCCGACGCGTCCATCGAGAACGCCGCGTCGCCGCCCTCGATCAGCGCATACCCGAGGCAATATCCCATCGCCCTAGACCCACTTCTCGCGGCGATACCATTCGAGGGCCTGGCGCACGCCCTCCTGGAGATGCACCTTCGAGCGCCAGCCGACAGCCTCGCGGAGCGCGTCGCTCTTGCACGTCCACGCCTCCTGCGCGCCCATCTTCGCCTTCTGCCGGTTGAAGAGGCGCGGCTTCTTGTCGAAGCGCGTCGCGATCTCGCCGCCGAACGCCGCCACGTCGACGAGCATCTCCGGCAGATCCACGGTGAGCACGCGCCGGCCGCTCGCCTCGACGATCGCGCCCTGGAACCGCTCCCAGGTCACGGGTTCGTTGTCGCAAACGAAAAACGCGCGGCTCTTCGCGCCGTCGTGCATGGCGCTGACGAGCGTCGCCGTGACGAGGTCGTCGACGTAGATGCCCGAGAACCAGCGCTTCTTGTTGCCGAAGAACACGTTCCGGCCGCGCTCGACCTCGCGGAAGAGGTTGAAGTAATCGACGTCGCCGGGGCCGTACACGCCGCCAGGGCGCAGGATCGTCCACGGGATCACGTCGCCCGCGCGCTCGACGACGCGCTCGGCTTCGAGCTTGCTCTGGCCGTAGAACTCGATGGGGCGCGGCGCGTCGGTCTCGACGTGGGGGCGCGTGGCGCTCGAAGGGCCGAAGCTCGCGAGCGAGCTGACGAGGACGAACCTTCGCACCTCGGGGTGCTTCTTGCGCAGCGCTTCGAGCAGGTTCTCCGTGGGCATGACGTTGGCCCGCTGGAAATCGGTGTACTCGACGCCCTTCGTCGCGCCCGCGACGTGCAGCACGTAGTCCGGCTTCTCCTCGGCGATCAAGCGCTCGAGGCCCGCGCGATCGTCGTATTCGACCTCGACCGAGCGCCCCCGCTTCGCCGGAGGCGAGCCGCGCCGCCGCAGCGAGACGACGTCCACGCCGCGATCGACGAGCGTGTTTTGCAGGCGGCCGCCGATGAAGCCGCTGGCGCCCGTGAGGAGGACTTTTCCGGTTGAAATTCCGAGCTCTTCCACGTCGCCGCTTTGCCTCAACTGGCGCGGGGCGGCAAGATCCGATCAGAAGGGCGCGAGCGTCTCCAGGATCCGATAGGCCTCCTCGCAAGCCTGCGCCGTGTGGCAGCGAGCCTGGAAGTAGAGCTGACCGACGCTGACGCTCCCCCCCAACTCCGGGAGGCAGAAGGGAGGGCAGACCGCCTCCTTCTCGTCGAAAGCCACGAAGAAGCCTTGGGTATACCCCTGGGGCATCGCGAGCTCGGTCGTGTCCATCCTCCTCGTGACCGCGTGGTAGTTCCCGATTCGAACGGGCGTCGTGGCCCCGCCGAGCGCGAGGCCGTATTCACCGAGGGTGAAGGACGCCTCGAAATCGTGCCGATGGAGCGTGAGGATCGCACCGGGGCCACAGTCGAAGCCGTTCCGGCGCGTGGTGTCGACGTCGGGCGGCGCGAAGAACGTGAAGAGGCGCGCGAACTCGCGCCGGGTCCAGGTCTCGGGCACCGGGTGCGGCGGGCGCTCCACGCAGCGGCCCTGACGGCACATCGCGGTGGGCTGGGCGCTGCAGACCTCGTAACGCGAGACGCACCGCTCTTCGAGCCACGCGCGCGCGTGGCGATCGGCCTCCTCGGTCGACGCATGCCGATTCTCGAACCGGAAGCAGCCGTCGAGATCGTACCATTGCTCGCCGCGAAGCGTGGCGCGGCAGTCGTTGTCGTGCGTGCAGGTGGAGATGCGATCCATCGCGCTCGTGTACTGCCCCGCGAGCACCTTGCAGTGCGCTGGGTCCCCGAGCTGCGCCGCGACCTTCTTCCGCGCCTTCGCCTCGGCCGCGGCCTCCGCCTCGGCGCGAGCGGCGAGCGCGCGCGCGTCGTACGAGGCCTTCCCGAGCCCGATCGCAGCCCCGAACGCGAGCGTGAGCCCGGCGAACGGCGCCATCGTCCGCAGGCGCCGCCGCGAAAACGCCGCCCCGAGCACGCCCGACACCGCGGGCAAACCCGCGAACGCGATCCGTACGACCTCCAAGGATCGATCCGTCGACGCCGCCGGCACCAGCGTCCAGGGCGCGCCACCCTCGCGATACCCCGCGGCCGCCGAGGCCGCTTCCGCGCGCACGAGCTTGCCCGCCACGACGACACGATCGCCGTGCATGATCGATCGCATGCGGAGCGGCCCTGCCGGAATGGGATCCCGATCCCCGCAAGCCGTGTGAATCCGCGCCGCCACCTCCGCGGCCAGCGTGCCCTTCGCGTCGTGCCGCGTCTCGCGTGATCCCGCGACGACCAGGGTTTTTCCGTGCAGATCGACCGCCCCGTCCCGCATCACGAGCCGGAGCCGCGCCGCGCGCGCGTTCGCTTCGGAAAACCGCCCCGCGGCCGTGGCCGCCGCGGCAGGAGCGCCGTTCTCGAACCGCGCCCCCGGCTCCCCGACGACCTCGAGCACCCCTCCGAGTGTGACGTTCGCCGCCGGATCGAGCCCCGCGAGCGCGGTCCGCGGCTCGCCGAGCGCGCGCCGCGCCGCGCGCGCCTCACGCCTGGCCGAAAACGCCGCCCCGAGCGCCTGCGCGCCCATTCCCACGACGAACGCAGCCGCCCCGCCGAGGGCCCCGGCGATGGCCGCCGTCTCCGGACTTTGGAACGGATGCATGCCGGCGCAGGATAACGCGAATCGCGGCGCGGCGGGCCGGCGATGCATCCCGCAAGGATGCATCCGCCGGCCGCGCGGGGGGGACGAATCAGGCGCGCTTTTCGAGGTACGCCGCGACGCTCGGCAGCGCGCGGAAGCGGTCGTGGAGCGCGCGGAGCTTGGGGAAGTCCGCGAGGCTCTCGGGCTTCGTGCCCATGTGGTTGTCGAGCGTGTCGAACGCGAGCACGTCGGCGTACGTCGGCGACTCGCCGCCGCCGAACCAGGTACAGCTCGCGAGCAGGCCTTCGAGCGTGCGCAGCGTCGCCGGCAGATCGGACCAGTACTTCTCGATCACGGCCTTGTCGGTGTTCATGAACGCGGCGAACTGCACGGGGGCGAACTTGCTCCGCCAGTCGTTGATGGTCTCGGCCGCGACGTCCGCGGTCGTCTTCTCGACCTCGTCCTTGCCGGCGAGGTCGAAGACGCGCGCGAGGTGGCGCACGATGGCCATGCTCTGCGCGATCTTGCGCTCGCCGGATTCGTTGCGCTCGACGAGCACGGGGAGCTGGCCGAGGGGCGTCTGCGGCTTGAACTCGGGCCAGTTCGTGATGGGCGTGTTGGTGAAATCGACGTTCGCCGTGGCGAAGAGGAGCCGGATGGGCTCGGCGCGGCCACGGAGCGGGAAGTAGAGCAGTTCGTAGGAAGTGGACATGGCCCGACCTTCTATCAGGAAGGCCCGAGCCCGAGAAGTCCCCCGGGTCCCGAGGGCGAAGAGGCGCCCGCACGCGTGCGCCGCCCTCCGATTTCCTCGTGCGAACCCCCACGAACTCCTCTACCGTGCGCCGCTCGGAGGACTCGCATGAGCGACGAGGATACGGACGATTTCGAGGACGAGGACTACGGGGACGAGGACGGGGGCGACGAGGAGCCGAGCCCGCACGAGGTTTCGTTCGACGAGGATACGGAAGGCGTCCTCGTCGCGGGCAAGCGCTTCTCGGCGGGCGGCATGACGCGCAAGCAGCTCGGCGAGTTCGCGAAGCACGTGGAGGCGGTCGCCGCAAAGTCGGGGCACGCGGTGACGATCGTGGCCTCGGGCGATCTGACGGATACGGGGCCGGCGCCGGACGACACCGTCTACACGGAGGTGCACATCGGCTTCGAAGGCGGGCGCGGAGGGACGGACGGGCCGGAGACGATCTCGCGCGACGTGGCGCTGCACGTGCTCGAAAAGGCGAAGGCAGTGCCGGCCGAGGTGTGGGCGGAGATCGGCGAAAAGCTCGAAGGGCGCGAGCGCGAGGGGTGGGACGAGGCGTCCGTGTCGATGTACTTCACGTGCGTAGGACCTCTCACGGCCGCGACGCTCGCGTTCGGCGTGCTCGGGACCGAGGACGGCGAAGGGCCCGGCAAGTACATGCGCGGCGTGAACATGGAGCAGGAGGCCCACGAGGAGGGCGTGTGGGGCCAGAAGGTCACGTACGTGCAGTACGAGAGCCCCGAGAGCGAAGAGGTCGATCTCGGCGACGCCGCGCACGCCGAGCGCGTGCGCGAACTCGGCGTCGAGCATGCGCGTTACTTCATCATCGCACGTTATGATTGAGGCCTAGCGCCCCCGGAACCGAAGCCGCTGCGCTGGGGCGTTGCCCCAGACCCCACCAGGGGCTGTCCGCCCCTGGACCCGGACCAGCGCAAGCGCTGGACTCGGGGTCGATGAACTGCGCGATGCGCAGTTCATCGAACGAGACGGGTCAA
>NZ_JASBQE010000081.1 GCF_029960785.1 Polyangium sp. 15x6 | reverse complement strand
CGCCGCCCCGCGCGTCGAACCCGCCCGTCGCGGCCCCCGTGCCCGAGGTGCCGCCCGCGCCCCCGGTGCCTCAGATCGAGGCGCCCACGGAGACGCCGGCCGCTGCCGCCGCGGAGCCGGAGCGCGGCGCCGCGCCCCCGCCGCTGCCGCGCCGTCGCTCGCGCCGCGCGGTGAGGACCGAAGACGACTCGATGCCCGCGTCCGAGGGGCAGATCGCCCTGCCGGACGACACGGCGACGCCGGCGCCAGAGCCCGTGGCCGAAGCCGCGCCGCCGCCCGAGCCGCTCCCCGCTTCGCCGGACGCGAGCGACGACGCGGTCATCCAGCCGATGCGGATCCTCTCGGTCGGCGACGATCTGCCGCCCGTCAAGGTCTATTCGGAGCCGCCGCCCGCGATGTCCGCGGCCGAGGCGACGACGTCGAAGCCGCGGGGCTCGTGGGTCCCGCCGGCCAAGCTCCCCGGGGAGGAGCTCGTCGAGGAGGGCTGGACGCCGCGCCCGCCCGAGGTCGCAGCCATCACCGCGCAGTTCGCGTCCGAGCAGGCGCAGACCGTGGCGTTCGCGCCGCCGCCCGCGGCCCCGCCTCGCCCTGCGATGGACACGCCGGTCACGCCGATCGAGAAGCTCGAGGCGGCCCCGCGCGCGAAGCAGCTCGAATCGGCGCCCGAGCTCGTGGTCGAGGTGGCCGAGGAGGAGGCGGACGAGGACCTCGTCTCCGCCGTCGCCGAGGAGGCCAGGGCGGACGAGGTCGATGCGTTCGAGGAGATCGAGCCCGAGCGTGTCTCGGAGGGCGAGCGGAAGGCCTCCACGGCGGACGCGCAGCAGACGTCCGGCCCCAAGAAGCCGCCGCCGCCGCCTCCGCCGCCGAGGCGTCAGGCGCCGACGGTCCCCGATCCGGGCGTCGTGCCGACCACGTCGACCTCGCTCCCGCCGCCCAAGGGCCCGCCTCCGCCGCCGGCCGCGCAGGCGACCCCGCCGCCTGCGGCTGCGGCTTCCAAGCCGCCCAGCCTGCCCGAGCCGAGCCGCCGAAGGCAGCGCCCCTGGTGGGAGGACCTCTTCGACGACGACATGATCCGCACGATGGATCGCACCGAGGCCAAGGTGATCCGTCGCGAGGCCGATTTCATCGAGCAGTGCCTCGGCCTGGAGAAAGGCGCGACGATCCTCGACCTCGCCTGCGGCACGGGCCAGCACGCCGTCGAGCTCGCGAGCCGCGGGTATGGCGTCGTCGGCTACGACCTCTCGCTCAACATGCTCGCGCTCGCGGCCGACGAGGCGCAGGGCCGCGCACAAAAGCTCAATTTCCTGCAGGGCGACATGCGGGAGATGGCGTTCGACCAGGTCTTCGACGGCCTGTATTGCTGGTCGACGAGCTTCGGCTATTTCGACGACGAGAAGAACCTCGACGTCCTGCGCCGCATGCACCGCGCCTTGCGCATCGGCGGCATCCTCGTGCTCGACATCATCAACCGTGATTACGTGGCCCCTCGCCAGCCGAGCCTCGTCTGGTTCGAGGGCGACGGCTGCGTGTGCATGGATGAGATGCAGGTCGATTTCTTCACGAGCCGCCTCAAGGTCAAGCGCACGGCCATGTTCGACGACGGCCGCTCGCGTGAAATCGATTATTCGATCCGCCTCTACGCCTTGCACGAGATCGGCAAGATGATGCACGACGCCGATTTCAAGGTCGTCGAGGTCACCGGCCACCCCGCGCATCCGGGCGTCTTCTTCGGCTCGGAGTCTCCGCGGCTCGTCATCGTGGCCGAGCGCAAGTGAACCTCGAAGCGGCGCTCGGTCAGGCCCTGCCGAACCTCACGGTCTCGGCCTCGCCGGTCGATCGAATCGCATACGCGCGCGACCTCTGGCCACGCCACCACCTCGCCGTCTCCGACGGCCGCATCGCCGATCACCGGCCCGGCGTGGTCGTCTGGCCGAACAACACGGAGGACGTCGCCTCCGTCGTCCGCTTTTGCGCGAGGGAGGGCATCCCGCTCGTCCCGTTCGGCGCGGGCTCGGGCGTCTGCGGCGGTGTTTTACCGGACGAACGCACGGTCGTCCTCGACCTGAAGCGACTCGACCGCGTCCGTCGGCTCGACGCGGAGGCGGGCGTGCTCGACGTCGAGGCCGGCGCGCTGGGGATCCGGCTGGAAGAGGATCTCAATGCCGCGGGCCATACGCTCGGGCATTTTCCTTCGTCCATTCTCTGCTCGACCGTCGGTGGCTGGGTCGCCGCCCGCAGCGCGGGGCAATGCTCCGGGCTTTACGGCAAGATCGAGGACATGGTCGCCTCGCTCGAATGCGTGGTCGGCGACGGCGAGATCGTCCGATTCGATCGCCGCCTCCACGGGCCCGACGCGACGCCGCTGATCATCGGCAGCGAGGGCGTGCTCGGCGTGGTCACCTCCGCGCGGCTCAGGCTCCACCCGGCGCCCGCGGCGCGCGCGTTCGGCGCCTTCTCGTTCCCCACGGTCGAGGCCGGCTGGGAGGCGATGCGGCAGATGTTCCAGAGCGGGATCCGCCCCGCGGTCGCGCGCCTCTACGACGTGTTCGATTCATTCATCGCACGGCTCGGCTCGGTGCGCCGGCGCAAGCATTCTGGGCCGAAAAAGACGCTCGAAGAGCGAGGCGAAGGCGCCGGGTTTGGCGCGGCCGTCCTGCGGCGGATCCTGCGCCGTCCGGGCGTGCTCAATCGAATCGTCGATGCGGCGCCGTCGGATTGGCTCGGCGGGGCCACGTTGATCCTGGTCTTCGAGGGGCAGGCCGCGCATAGCGAGGCGGATCTCGCCCGGGCGAAGCAGATCGCGCTCTCGAGCGGCGCGCGTGACCTCGGCGAAGCGCCGGCGCGGCATTGGCTCTCGCATCGGTACAGCGTGAGTTATCGGCAATCGCCGGTCTTCATGGCGGGCGCCTTCAGCGACACGATGGAGGTCGCGGCCCCGTGGTCGCGCCTCGGCGAGCTTTACCGCGCGGTGCGCGAGGCGCTCGGCAAGAACGTGTTCGTCATGGCGCACCTCTCGCACGCCTATCCGGACGGCTGCAGCATCTATTTCACGTTCGCCGGCAGCGCGCCCACGCCCGCCGCGATGGAGTCCGTCTACGATTGGACCTGGCGCACCGCGCTCGACGCGGCCATCGGCGCGGGCGGCACGCTCTCGCATCACCACGGCGTGGGCCGCAGCAAGGCGCCGCGGCTCGGGGCCGAGCTCGGGCGCGGCATCGACGTCGTGCACGCCCTGCGCCACGTCCTCGACCCGCGCGGCATCATGAACCCCGGCAACCTCCTGCCGCGCGACCCACCCGAGCGCCGCCCCGTCCCGCCGCCGCCTCAAAGCCTCACGCTCGACCGCGCCTCGCTCCTCGTGCACGCGAGCGGCGAGGCCACGCTCGCCGAGGTGGAGACCTTTCTGGCCCGTTCGGGCCTCACGCTTGGACTCGGCAGCGGCGCGCCCGACCTCTCTTCGACGACCGTCGATGCTTGGCTCTCGCGTGGCGCCCCCGGCGCGCCCGATCCGTGGCTCGACCCGGCCGATCACCTCGTCGCCGGCTTCACCGCGCGCCTCCGCTCCGGCGCCGAATTCGAGGTGCGCCCCTCGCCGCGCCGCGCCGTCGGCCCCGACCTCTTCGCGCTCTTCTTCGGCATGAACGGCCGCGCCGGCGTGATCCGCTCGGCGCATTTGCGAGCGCATTCGAAGGATCCGCTCACCCGCCCGCGCCCCCTCGAAGCGCGCCTCGAACGCAATCCGCCGCTCGGCGCGACCGAGGCGGCCTGGATCGACCGAATGGCCGCGGCGGCCTCGCGCGTCGATTGACGGGAACGTCCCTCAATACGGGACGATCACGTGGTACACGAAATCGTATTCGACCTTCGGCGGCGCCACGTCCCGGAAGCCGAGGTACATCTCGCCGCTCGCCTGCGCGTAGGCGCCCGTGCCGCCGGTGATCGCGAGCTTGGACTCCTCCGTGTCGAAGAAAGGCCCGGCGACCGAGATCTGGCCTTCGGCGAGGAACATCGTCCACTCGCATTCCCAGGACTTCCCGACCTCGGTGCGGATGCAATACCCCTGGTCCGTCGCGACCTGGTTCGCATTCGCCTTGTCGAACACGGGGTTCGCGAACGTGAGGATGTCGCCGACCGAATCCATCATCGCCGCGTCCGTGTGCGTGATCGTCTCGTTGTCGGCGTGCTCGACGAGCTCGATCGTCTTTCTGACGTAATCCGCCGCCGGCGCGCCGTTGCTCTCGTCGCCGCAGCCCACGAGCGCGATCGACGCGACCACGCACCCCATCAAGACAGCGTTCCGCATCGTGTTCCTCGCCTCGATCAGCCCGGCGGCCACGCGAGCGGCCGTCCTCCGAGCACGTGCACGTGGAGGTGGTGCACGGTCTGTCCTGCGTGCTGGCCGTGATTGACGACCACGCGGAAACCCGATGGCAAAAGCCCCGCGTCCTCGGCCACGCGACGCGCCGCGACGAGCAGCTTGCCGAGCACCGTGACGTGTTCGTCGGTCACCTCGCCGATCCCCGTGATGTGCTGCTTGGGGATCACGAGGACGTGGATCGGCGCCTGAGGATTGGTGTCGTGGAACGCCACGAGGTCATCGTCCTCGAGCACGAGCTTCGCCGGGATCTCTTTCTTCGCGATCTTGCAGAAGATGCACATCTCGTCCTCCCCGGATGCACGAGGCTCGCGTTATCGCTCGGTCGCCCCCTCGGGTAAAGAAGAAAGACCGGACGCCGCGGGGGAAGGCGCACAGGCTTCCGTGAGCTCGTCACGTTCGTCCGGATCACACGGTTCGTCGAGGTCACAGGCCTCGTCCGCGGCGAGCGGGCCGCTCGACGTGAGCGCGGCGAGGTCCGGCGCGAGCTTGCGCAGTGTGTCCTCGATGCGCGCCCGCACCGGATCGTCCTCGCCGAGCGGCGCGAACGCCTTCTCGTCCGGCGGCGTCGCCGGCGCGATCGAGCCCGCGCGGTGCGCCAGCGCGTAACGCACGATCGAGAGCTCGAGCTCGGAGAGCGTCGTCGTGCGGCGCAGGTTCAGCGAGGGGACGACGTACGTGAACGTCGCGCCGCCGTCCTTCTGTTCGTCGATCGCGACGATGTGCCCGCGGCGGGCGGGGTCGCTCTGCGTGACCTCGACGATGACGCTGCGGAGGAGCTTGGCGCGGCGGCGGACGCGGGCCGCCTCGGGGTCGGCGAAGAGCGAAAAGAAGCGGTTGCGCGAGTACGTCCCCGGGACGAGCACGAGCGCGACGAGCAGCGCCTCGAGGTCGGGCCGCGTGATCATTCGATCTCGGCGGGGCGATCCTCCGCGCCGCCCTTCTTCAGGAGCTCGGCCTGGCGATGCGTGCGCAGCGCGGCGATGAGCTCGTCGAGGTCACCGTCCATGATGCGGTCGAGCTTGTGCAGCGTGAGGCCGATGCGGTGATCGGTGACGCGGTTCTGCGGGTAGTTGTAGGTGCGGATCTTCATCGATCGGTCGGCCGAACCGACCATCGTGCGCCGCTCGGCGCTGAGCGCGTCTTCTTGCCGCTTGCGCTCGATGTCGAGCAGGCGGCTCTTCAGCACCTTGAGCGCCTTCGCCTTGTTCTTGAGCTGCGAACGCTCGTCCTGGCACTTCACGATGATGCCCGTCGGGATGTGGCGGATCTGCACGGCGCTGTTCGTCGTGTTCACGCCCTGCCCGCCGGGGCCGCCGGAGGCCGCGATCGAGATGTCGAGGTCCTTGTCGTCGATCTGCACGTCGACGTCGTCGGCCTCGGGCAGCACGGCGACGGTCGCGGTCGACGTGTGGATCCGGCCCTGCGCTTCGGTCGCGGGCACGCGCTGCACGCGGTGCACGCCGCCCTCGTAACGGAGGTGCGAGTAGACGTCCTGGCCCGTGACGAGCGCGATGACCTCTTTGTACCCGCCCGCCGAAGCCTCGCTCACGCTGAGGATCTCGACCTTCCAGCGCTTCGTCTCGCCGTACCGGACGATCATGCGGAAGACGTCGGCCGCGAAGAGCGCCGCCTCCTCGCCGCCCTCACCGCTTCGGATCTCGACGATCGTGTTCTTCGCGTCGTTCGGATCTTTCGGCAGGAGCAAGAGCTCGAGGTCGTTCGCGATCGCCTCGCGCTCGGCTTCGAGCTCGGGCAGCTCCGCGCGCGCGAGCTCGCCGAGCTCGGGATCGGCGAGCACCTCGCGGTCCTCCGCGATGCGACGCTCGATGTCGTTGAGGCGCGCGAACTGCGCCACGACGGGCTCGAGGTCCGTGCGCTCCTTGTTGAGCTTCTGCAGCTTCGCGTGATCGGCGAGCACCTCGGGCGAGCAGAGCAGGTGCTCGAGCTCCCGGAAGCGCCGCGCCACGGCTTCGAGCTTCGCGATCGGCAACATGGGGTAGGTCCGAGTTCAGACGCGCGCGCCGACGTAACCCGGGTCTGCGAGGAGTCGGCCGTAATCGGGGAAGACGCGGTCGGGCACCTCGGCGGGCGCGCTCGTGGCCGCGGCTTCGCGCCAGAGCGTCGCGCGGAGCGACGCGAGCGCCACCTCGAGCTGCGCGGGCTCGGGCTCCGCGGTCGTGATCTTCTGGACGAGGAAGCCCGGCCAGAGCAGGACCTGCAGCGGGCCCACGGTGCAGAAGCGCGCGAAGAAGCGCTGCAGCTCGTAGGTGATGGCGGCGATGAACGGCAGGAAGGGCAGCTTCATGAAGAAGAAGCCCACGCTCTGCGCGAGCCGTCCGCCGGGGATCGTCGGCAGGAGCGCGCCGATGGCCGAGAAGACGAGGATCGACACGAGCGCGACCATCACGAGGAACGTGGTGCCGCAACGCGCGTGGAGCGTGGTCTTCTTGGCTGCGTTCTCGACCGTGAGCTCCTCGTGGGCCTCGTAGGTCGAAATCGCCTTGTGTTCGGCGCCGTGGTACTGGAACACGCGGCGGATCTCGGCGACCTGCCGGATGAGCAGCATGTAGCCGACGACGATGAGGAGCTTCGCCGCGCCCGTGAGCGCCTGGAAGCCCGGCGAGCCGACGTCGAGGCCGAGCTTGAAGAGCTTGTTGATGCCCTCGGCGCCGGCCTGCGGCGCCGCGACGAACAGGCCCACGGCGAACAGGATCGAGATGAACCCGAACCCGCCCGCACCCTTGCTCCCCGTGGACGGGGCCGCCTCTCCGCCCGAGGTGACGAGCGAAAGGATCGGCAGCGAGAGCGCCGTGAGGACGTTGCTCGCGGTCGGCGGCTTTTTCGTCGACTTCGGCTTGTCCTCGTCGTCCAGGTCCTGCTCGTAGAGATCGGCCGACCAGCGCAGGGCTTGCGAGCCGAGCTTGAGAGACTCGACGACGGTGACGATGCCACGCACGAGCGGCCAGGTGCGCGGACCTTGCGCGAGCGTGGGCGCGGCCCGTTCACGGACCACGAGCTCGCCCGAGCGTCTGCGGCAAACGATGGAGAGCGAGCGAGGGGATCTCATCATGACCCCCTCGATCACGGCTTGCCCGCCGATGTACGGGCGCGCGACTTCCTGGCTCATCGGGAAGACTCTAGCGCGGGAAGTACCCGAGTGGGAGGCGCCCCCCCGCAGAGCGGGCGCCCCACGGGGGGAGACCGGCGGAATGGGAAATTCCGCGCGGGATCAGGTCGCCTTTTGCGTCTGCGCGTACTTCTTGCGGAAGCGGTCGACGCGGCCGGCGACGTCCATGACCTTCGCCTTGCCCGTGTAGAAGGGGTGGCACGCGGAGCAGATGTCGGTGGTGAAGCTGCCGCGGGTCGAACGGGTGACGACGACCGAGCCGCAGGCGCAGTTGATCGTCGACATGACGTAATTGGGGTGGATGCCTTGCTTCATGGCGCGGTCCTTCCTCCGAAGAAGGGCCGAGCCTCTTAGCACGCACCTCCCGGAGATCGCAAGGGACGGTCAGCATGACGGGCGGGTTCTTCCAGGACGTCCGGGCCCGGGCATGGATTTTTCCGAGTTCTGCCTGCGCTTCCGTTGACGTGAGGGGGCGTGTGGTTACTTTCGACCGCGAAGCGACCCGCAAAGCCGGAGCGACTCGGAAAACAAGAAGGATTTCAGAGGTTTCCGGCTCAACTACGTAGCGTTTCCCAGGCAGGCTCTCCCCGGCCGCTCTGCCTCGCATGCGCCGAATCACGTGCGCGACCGTCTCGGAGGAAAAGGTTCCATGGGCAAGATCATCGGCATCGATCTCGGCACGACGAACAGCGTTGTCGCGGTGATGGAGGGCAAGGAGCCCAAGGTCATCGTCAACGAGGAGGGCTCACGGATCACTCCGTCGGTCGTCGCGTTCGATGACAAGGGCGAGGTGCTCGTCGGGCAGATCGCGAAGCGCCAAGCCGTCACGAACCCCCTCAACACGATCTACTCGGCCAAGCGCTTCATGGGCCGCCGCTTCGAAGAGGTGAGCGAAGAGGTCAAGCGCGTCCCGTACAAGGTCGTGAAGGGCAAGAACGGCGACGCCATCATCGAGATCCGCGGCAAGCAGAACTCGCCGCCGGAAGTCTCGGCGAAGGTCCTGCAGAAGCTGAAGAAGGCGGCGGAGGACTACCTCGGCGAGAAGGTGACCGAGGCGGTCATCACGGTCCCCGCGTACTTCAACGATTCGCAGCGCCAGGCGACGAAGGACGCCGGCCGTATCGCCGGCCTCGAGGTCAAGCGCATCGTCAACGAGCCGACCGCGGCCGCCCTCGCGTACGGTCTCGACAAGAAGAACGACGAGGTCATCGCGGTCTACGACTTCGGCGGCGGCACGTTCGACATCTCGATCCTCGAGGTCGGCGACAACGTCGTGCAGGTCATCTCGACGAACGGCGACACGCACCTCGGCGGCGACGACGTCGACCACCTCGTGATGGATTGGCTGATCGCCGAGTTCAAGAAGGACACGGGCATCGACGTCGCGAACGACAAGATGGTCGTGCAGCGCCTGAAGGACGCCGCGGAGCAGGCGAAGATCGAGCTGTCGAACGTGCAAGAGACGACGATCAACCTGCCGTTCCTCACGGCCGACGCGTCGGGCCCGAAGCACCTGCAGAAGCAGCTCAGCCGCGCGAAGCTCGAGCAGATGATCCGGCCGCTCATCGAGCGGACGATGGAGCCCGTGCGCAAGGCGCTCGCGGACGCGAAGAAGACGCCGCAGCAGATCGACGAGGTCGTTCTCGTCGGCGGCTCGACGCGTATCCCGCTCGTGCAGGAGACGGTGAAGAAGTTCTTCGGCAAAGAGCCGCACAAGGGCGTGAACCCGGACGAGGTCGTGGCCGTCGGCGCCGCGGTGCAGGCCGGTGTGCTCTCCGGCGACGTGAAGGATCTCGTGCTGCTCGACGTCACGCCGCTCTCGCTCGGCGTCGAGACGCTCGGCGGCGTGATGACGGTGATGATCCCGCGCAACACGACGATCCCGACGCAGAAGAAGGAGACGTTCTCGACCGCGACCGACAGCCAGCCCTCGGTCGAGGTGCACGTGCTGCAAGGCGAGCGCACCGAGGCGCGGTACAACCGCACGCTGGGCCGCTTCCACCTGGAAGGCATCATGCCGGCGCCGCGCGGCGTGCCGAAGATCGAGGTGACGTTCGACATCGACGCGAACGGCATCCTCAGCGTGCACGCGAAGGACATGGCGACGGGCAAGGATCAGCGCATCACGATCACCGCCTCCGGCGGCCTCAAGGAGGACGAGATCCAGCGCATGGTCCGCGAGGCCTCCGAGCACGAGGCCGAGGACAAGCGTCGTCGCGAGGAGATCGAGCGGCGCAACAAGCTCGACAACCTCTGCTACCAGATCGAAAAGACGGTCGCCGACAACAAGGACAAGCTGCCCGAGAGCGACGTGTCCGCGCTGAACGGCATCGTGGCCGAGGCGCGCCAGGCGATCGAGAAGCAGGACGACGCGGCCGTGCAGACCTCGCTCGAGAAGCTCGAGAAGGAGATGCACCGCATCGCGAGCGTGATGTACGAGAAGGCCGGTCCGCAGGCCGGTCCGCCGCCCGGCAACGGCGGCGCGCCGCCCCCGCCCGCCGGTGGCAAGGGCAAGGACGGCGTCATCGACGCGGAGTTCGAAGAGGGCTCCTGATCCGTAGAAGCGAGGACGCCCCGGCAAACACGCTGGGGCGTCCCTGAACGAAAAACCCCGCGCTGCGACCAGCAGTGGCGGGGTTTTTCCTTTTCGGTTTCAGTCCGCGGGCGGGACTTCGCTCGGCGGATCCGGGATGACGATCGTGCCGTCGTCGGGCGGAGGTTCGGGCTGCTTGGCCGTCGCCGTCGGGGTCGTCTTCGACGTGTTCGCGGGGGTCGTCTTCTTCGTGGCCGGGCCCGGCCTGCCGGTGGTCTTTTTCGTGGTCGGGATTGGCGAGCCGAAGCTCGCCGTGGGCGAGGGGACGGCGACCACGGTCGGCGGCTCGATGAACTCGGGCGGAGGCGGCGCCGACGCGGCCGGGACCGGGCCGGGCGGCAACATGTTCGACCGGACCACGACGTACGCGATGCCGCCCGCGGCCAGGACGAACGCCACGCCGACGAACGCGAGCACGCGCTTGCGGCGCGAGCCGTCGATCTCGGGGGGCGCGGAGATCCGATCGCCGCTGTCCACGCCGGGCGCCGTGATCGGCGCCGGGTGCCGCGGGATCGCCGCCTGCACGGGCTCCGGGGCCGGGGCCGAGGGACGAGGCGGCGACGCGTCGAGCAAGCCCGCGGGAAGGACGGGCGCGCCGAGGTCGGAGAGGAACGGATTCGCGGAGAGCGGCGGCGTCGCGCTCACGCGTTGCGCGGGCGCTGCGGCGGGCATCGGCGTCGCGGCGGGCGAGGGCATCGGCGCGCGCACGCCGGACGCGAGCTTCGGCGCGGCCGCGGGCGTCGCCACGGCGGCCGCTTGCGCGATGACGGCGACGGGAGGCGCCGTGGAGACGACGACCGGCGGCTCGTCGTCGAAGTCGAACTCGAAGTCGTCGATGTCCTCGGAGACGGGTCCGCGCGTCGTCGTATCGGCGAGGACCTCGACGTCGGAGGGATCGAGCAGCTCCGTCTTCGCGCGCTCGACGCGCGGGGGCGGTTTTGCCGGGGACGCGGTGGTGCGCGGGGGCAACGCCGGGGCCTTCGCGCTCTTCGGTTTTGCAGTCGTGGGCGCGGGCGTGCCGGGCGACGACGTGGGCGCGACGGGCGGCGGACGGATCGACGCGGGCCGCGGCGGCAGCTCGCCGCGCATCGCTTCGGGCACGGAGGCGACCACGCGGGCGAGGGCCTCGGCGAGCTCGCGCGCGCTCTGGAAGCGCTTGCTCGGATCCTTGTCGCAGGCCTTCGCGAACCACGTGTCGAACTGGGGCGGGACGCCTTTCCAGACCTTCGAGGGCACGGGCGGTTCGGAGACCGAGATCTTGATGAGCAGATCGCCGACGCCTTCGCTGTCGAAGGGCAGCTCGCCGACGACGCACTGGTAGGCGATCACGCCGATCGCCCAGAGATCGGTGCGAGAATCGATCTCGGAGATGCCCTTGACCTGCTCGGGGCTCATGTAGTGCGGCGTGCCGATGAGCGTACCGACGTTGGTGCGCTGCATGGTGGCCTTCGCCGGGTCGGTCACCTTCGCGACGCCGAAGTCGAGCACCTTCACGACCTCGTCGTCCTCGTTGTTGCAGAGGAAGACGTTCTCGGGCTTGAGATCGCGGTGCACGATGCCCGCGGCGTGCGCGCGCGCGAGGGCGCGGCAGACCTGCGTGATCACCTTGGACGTCTCGCGCAGCGAGAGACGACCGCGTTTGTTGAGCCGCTCGAAGAGGTCTTCGCCGTCGAGCAGCTCCATCACGATGAAGGGTTGCCCTTCGTCGATGCCGTGATCGAGGATCTGGACGACGTGCGCGGAGCGGAGCTGCGCGGCGGCGGTGGCTTCGCGCTTGAAGCGCTCGACCGCGTCTTCGCGCTTGGCGAGCTCGGGGTCGATGAGCTTGACCGCGACTTCCGTGTTGAGGGCGAGGTGGTCCGCGATCCACACGGCCCCTTGCGAGCCCTGCCCGAGGGGTCGGACCAGCCGGTAGCGAGTGCTGAGGACGCGGCCTGCCTCGAGGCTCATCAGGAACCCACAGAGTACGTGGCGCCCGGGGCAGATGTCGAGAGCGCGGCGTTCACCCCGCGGTCTCCTTCATGAGATCACGCCAGGCTTCGTAGGTGAGCTCGGGGTAGATGTAATCTCCCTCGAAGTTCGTGTGGTGCAGCATGCGGCGCGCCACGTCGAAGATGAGCTGGCTCACGTCGTCACCGGGCCGCGCGGCGTCGAGCTTCTCGGCGTCCTCGCGGATCATCGCGTGGTGGCGCAGCGCGACTTGCACTTCGGCGCCGAGGCCGCGGCGGTCGAGCTGCGGGAAGACGGCGCGCTCCTCGTACGCCATGTGCCGCTCCATCGGGCCCTTGAGGAAGGCGACGAGGCTCTGACGCTCCGCGGAGGCCGCCTCGCGCGACTCCTGGGAGACCTTCATCAGCTTGCTCGCCATCTCGCGCGCGCGGTCCTCTTCCTCGAAGAGCGTCGCGAGCATGCGGTCGTATTCCATGTCGACTCCCTGGACTAAATCAATTTGCCGCGAGGGTCGAGAGGCGATTCGGAAACGCGTCGGGTCCCGAGGGGGACGCCTCGCGCCCCCCTCTCGGCCAGGCGAAGCCCGGCCGATTCACCCCCTAGAGGCGAGCTTGCTGCGCAATCTCGCAGAGCGCCGAACAACGCGGCGCTCTTCTAGTCCTCGGCCTCACGCGCCGCGTTTTTCTTCTTTTCCTCGGCTTCGGCGCGAGAGCGGGCGATCGCGGCCAGGCGGCTCGTGACGCCGTGCGCGACCATCGTGAGGACTTGCTTCTCGAGGGCCTTCGGGTCGTTCGGGTCACCGCCGAAGGAGATGCGGCTCTTCGCGCTGGCCCCGCCCTCGACACGACCGACGACGGTGCAGCGGATGCGCAGGACGTCGCCCTTCTTCTCGACGACGTACTCGGTGATCTTTGCGCGGAGCGCGACCTTGCCGGATTTGCCGAAATCGGCCTTGCGGCTGGCCTCTTTGAGGAGGTTGCGCAGGGTGCGGGCGATCCGGTCGCCTTCTTTTCCTTCCGGGGCGTCGACGCGGGTCCACTCCACGGTGGCCTTGCCACGCGCGAACGCGCTCGAAGCGGGCGCGAGCGAGGCGGTCAAGGCGAGCGCGAGGGCAGCGATCAAACGAGAGACGCGGCGCATGCGCGGGAGGGTAGAGACGCGCGTCGAGGTGGGCCAAGAACAGGGCCGAGGGGCTCGATCCCCCCGACGGGCCGCGCTATGCATCGAGGTACCCATGGAAAGGTCTTCGATCGCGCAGGCCATCGGCGAGGGAACACGACGACTGCGCGCCGGGGCGTCGTGGAAGAGGGGCATCGCGTGGGTGATCACGCTGGGGCTCGTCTCGGGCACGGCGCTCGCGCAATCGCCCGGGAAAAAGGCCGATCCCGCGACCACGAAGAAGCCCGCTGCAGGCGTCCAGGACAAGGACAAGGGCGTCCAGGACAAGGGCGGCGGCAAGCAGGACAAAGCTTCGAGCGCGCAGGCGTCCTTGCCGAAGGCGCCTTCACGATGGACGGCGGCGCAGCCGGATCCGATGGTGGATCTCGGGATCCAGCGCGCGACGGCGGGCGGGCCGGATGCGCTCGCGGGGCTGCTCGTTGCGACGACGCTCGATGAGCGCGCGACGTTCGGAAAAGTGCGCGGGGCGCTGCGCACGGTGGCCACGACGAAGTCGCCGGTCGCCGGGGATGCGCGGGCGCTCGCGGCATGGCTGACGCCGAACCCGGCGGGGCCTGCGTGGGCTTCCTCGAAGTCGATTTCGTACGACGTCGCGCCCGACATGAGTGGGCTCGTGCGGTCCTTTGCGATCCTCGGTCCGTTCCAGGACAAGGGCGAAGGGATTCGCGACAAGGAAGGCCCGGAGGCGCCGGGGCAGAAATTCAACGACACGTCGGCGCGGTACTCGTGGGGCGTGTACGACGTCGCGTGGCGGCGCATCCTGCCGCAGTCGTCGACGTGGCGCGGCGTTCCGCTCGACCTCTACGTGCATCCGCGCGCCGAGAGCTGCACGTATCTCGCGTCGAAGGTCGTCTTCCCGAACCCGCCCGGGGGAAAGGCGCAGAAGCCCGTGCTCGTGCATGTCGCGGCGACGGGCAAGGTGCGGCTGCTCTGGGACGGCGCCGATGTCGCGATGAGCGAGGAGGTGCATCCGCGCCTCGTGCTGGATCGGCTGGCCGCGCGGATCGAGCCTGTGCCGGGGCCGCATCTCGTCGCGGTGAAGGTCTGCTCGGGCGCGACCTCGGACGAGGGGCGCGTGCGCTTGCGGTTCACGGATGAAGCGGGCGCGGCGGTCACCGTGTCGTCGTCGTCGGACATCACGAGCGTGGTGCTGCCCGCGGCCGCGGAGAAAAAGCAGGGCAAGGCGGATCCGGCGAAGGAGGCGCGCGTGGCGGCGGAGATCAAGCCGCCGAAGGGTGTCACGCGGGTCAAGACGCAGCTCGAAGTGGGCCTCGACGTGGGTGCGAATCCGAGCCCGGATGCAGCGCTGCGGGCGGCGATCCTGCGGACGCTCGGGGGCGCGGAGGACGCACGTTCGCCGCGCGCGCCGGGGCTGCTCGAAGCGGCGCTCCGTGGCAAGGACACGTCGCCCGACGTGCTCGCGCTCGCGGGGTACGTCTCGCCGTTCGGCGCGGAGCGGAGCGAGCGGCTGAACCTCGCGTTCGAGCGCGGCAAGGCGGCGAACGACGAGGCGACGGCGGCGTTCGCGCAGCGGCGGCTCTTCGAGTCGTCGCTCGCGGCGCGTTATCCCGACTGGGCGATCGCGCGCGTCCGCGAGGCGCCGCTCGCGACCGCGACGGACCTTGAAGCGCGCCTGCTCAAGATCGCGGGGCGCTCGCAGATGGGCGCGCAGGGCGCGTACCGGGCGCATCGCGACGAGCTCATGGCGATGACGGGCGAGGAGCGCGGGCGCGCGCCGACGGCCGTGTGGGCCGAGCTCTCCTCGGTGACGCGCGCCGATCCGCAGACGGCGCTCGTCGCGGCGCGCAAGCTCGTGGAGCAACGCGCGGGCGCGCGCGACAGCCGTTACGTGTCGGCGTTCCGGGTGCAGGGCGGCGCGGAGCTCGAGCGCGCCGCGGCCGAGAGCCTCGCGCATCAGCGATCGGCCGACGAGCTCGTGGCGATCGGGCGGCAGCTCCTCGACGCGGGCCGGAACGCGTGGGCGCGCGAGGTGTTTTACGTGGCGACCTTGCTCTCGCCGAACAAGGCGTCGGCGTTCGACGGGCTCGCGGCCGCGCGCAAGGCGGTGCTCGCGGACGAGGTGCGGCAAGGCAAACCGCCGTCGGAGCCGGCGGAGCGCGTGACCGAGGCGCTCGCGCGCGCGCTCGCGCTCGAGCCCACGGATCAGCAACGCAAGGCGGAGATCGCGCTCCGCACGCGCATGCCGCAGGGCAAGACGGCGATGCCCGACGAGCAGGCGATCGTGCAGCCGAGCGTCTTCCTCGCGCGGGCCAAGGCGAACCCGGCGAAGAAGGGCGAGGTCTTCGATCGGCAGCTCCACTGGACGCGCGTCGTGACGTACCACCCGGATCGACGCGTCTCGCAGCTCATGCATTACGCGCGGGAGATCGTGGTCGAGCCGCGCACGGAGATGGACCTCTTCGAGCCGGACATCCCGGCCGAGGGCGATCGCACGGAGCTGCTCTTCGCGCGCGTGCACAGGAAGGACGGCTCGATCGCGCTGCCCGAGGAGCAAGGCGGCGGCGGGCGCGGCGCGTTCGTGCGCTGGCCGAAGCTCTCGTCGGGCGACGTCGTGGAGATCGCGGTGCGCTCGTGGACGCGTGATCCCGTGGGCCGCCGCGGCGACGCGCCGTTCTACTTCATCGACTACGTCGGCTCGATGGATACGCGGCCGATCCTGTTCAACGAGGTCGTCGTGGACTCGCCCGCGGCCTCGCCGCTCGCCGTCGACGTGATCAACGGCAAGGCTGATCGATCGGAGACGAAGACCGTCGGAGATCGCCTGATCCAGCGGTTCGTGTGGGACAACCCGACGAACGTGCGTGACGAGCCGCTCGCGCCGCCGATCGCGGAGACGGTGCCCGTCGTCGTGGGCTCGACGTTCGCGGGCTGGGGTGATTTCCGCAACTGGTACAAGAGCGCGGTCGAGGGTTTTTCCACGCCCGACGAGCGCATCAAGGAGCTCGCGGCCGAGCTCACGAAGGGAAAGAAGACGCGCGACGAGAAGATTCGCGCGGTCTTCGACTACGTCGCCGACTCGATCCGGTACGTGAACTACGTCTCGGGCGAGGCCTGGCTGCCGAACCGACCGCAGATCTCGCTCGCGAGAAAGCAAGGCGACTGCGACGACAAGGCCATGCTGCTCATCACGCTGCTCAAGGCGATCGGCATCGAGGCGACCGAGGTCCTCGTGCAGACGCGTTACACGGGGCAGTCGATGCTCCTGCGCAGCGAAAAGGTCGCGGTGCCGATGTTCGATCACGGCATCGCGTACCTGCCCGCGAAGGACGGCGCGCCGGCGATGTGGCTCGACGCGACGAGCCCGCAGAGCCGCCTCGGCCCGCTGCCGGCGATGGATGCGCGCACGCTCGCGTTCTTCATCGACGACGGCCCCGCGAAGATGATCGAGACGCCCGCGAGCTCGCCCGACGATCACGGCATCGACGCCGAGTGGCGGATCGAGCTCGACGTCCAGGGCCGCGGCAAGCTCACCGCGAACGAGCGGCACGTCGGCGACGCGGCCTTCGAGGCGCGCACGAACCTCGTCGAGCCCGACGCGCGCAAGCAATGGGCCGAGACGTACCTCACGGGCAAGTGGGTGCCCGGCGTGGAGCTCAAGGGCGAGGTCGGCTTCGACGGCGCGTTGCCCGGCGGCGCGGCAAAGCTCTCGTACGAGGCGACGAGCCAGGGCATCGCGCGGCGTGAAGGCAACGAGCTCGTGGTGCCGGTGAGCGACACGGCGACGCTCACGTCGCAGCTCGCGCCGCTCTCGTCGCGCACGCTGCCGGTCGTGCTCCCGCCGTTCCTCGCGCCGAGGCACGAGACGCGCGCGATCACGATCGTGCCGCCCGAGGGCTACGTCTTCGCGGAGCTTCCGCCGGGCGGCGAGGAGGCCGGCGGTGAGTTCGGCCGCGCGAAGATCGAGTTTTCTCCGGGCGAGGGCGGCGCGGTCGTCGTGAAGCGCACGCTCGTGTTCGATCTGTCGACGATTCCGGTCGACAAGTACACGAAGTGGCGCGCGTGGCTGCAGCGGGTCGATGGGCTCATGCACCGGCTCGTGCGGCTCGTGCCTGGAGACCCGAGCAAGACGGCGCCGCAAAAGACCGCGGAGAAAGCGTCGCGATGAGCCACGAGGGGGGCGCGGACGAGATCTCGAACGTCCTCGCGGCGTGGTTCGGCCCGGACGCGGACGACGCCACGATCGTGAAGCGACAGCACGCGCTCTGGTTCGTTCGGAGTGACGCGACGGATCGATTCCTGCGCGAGACGTTCGGCGATCTCGTCGAGCGCGCCCTGCGCGGTGAACTCGCTTCGTGGGGGGAGACGCAGCGCGGTCGGCTCGCGCTCCTCGTGCTCTGTGATCAGTTCCCCCGGAACATCTTTCGCGGCACGCCGCGCGCGTTCGAGGGCGATCCCATCGCGCTCGCCACGGCGCGGGCGATGATCGCGGCGGACGAGGATCTCCGGCTCCGGCCCGTCGAGCGGCTCTTCGTGTACTTGCCGCTCGAGCACGCCGAGGACCTCGCCGTGCAGGAACTCGCGGTCGCGCGGTTCGGAGCGCTCCTCGACGTCGTGACCGGGGAGGCGCGGGGCGCCTTCGCGGCGTACTTCGATTACGCCGTGCGCCATCGCGACATCATCCTGCGCTTCGGCCGCTTCCCGCACCGCAACGTGATCCTCGGGCGCGCCTCGACCGACGAGGAGATCGCGTTCTTGAAGGAGCCCTTCTCTTCGTTTTGAGCCCCAACGATCGACCTGCGTCGTCTTGGGGGCTTCACAAGGCCGTCACCGAAACGTAAGACTATCCATTGAGGTCGGGCATTCCGCCTCGCGAGGAGGTCTCATGCGTTGTCCTTCGCTTGCCGCGCCTTCCTTCCGTGCGCTTCTCTGCGTCCTCGTCCAGGTGCCCCTCGTCGCTGCGTGCAGCGGCCCCGACGAGGAGCCCCCGCCGGACGGGAATTGCGACGCCCTGGCCTTCGAGGTCGGCGACCCGAACGGGCACAAGGAGCCGTTCGGCGCCAAGGCGGCGGGGCAGGCGCGCGCGGGTCGGGTGACCGATCTTTCGGGCATCGCGCAGCCGGGGCATGGCCGGCAGCAGATCGAGCCGGGGGATTTCGTCCTCGCGAACGACAAGATCGTGGTGTTCATCGAGGATAAAGATTTCTCCGACGGGTATGCGCGTTTCGGCGGCGAGATCCTCTCGATCGACAAGGCGAACGCCGACGGCAAGCCCACGGGGGTCTCGATGTACAACGAGACGCTCACGGGGCTCTCGATCGAGATGATCGATCCCACGAGCGTCACGGTGCTGAAGGACGGCTCGGACGGCGGCGAGGCCATCGTGCGGGTCGCGGGCAAGCTCTCGAAAATCCCGTTCATGCAGGGGCCGCTCGCGTATCTGTTCCCGCGGTCGTACGAGCACGAGGCGGTGTACGATTACGTGCTCCAGCCGGGGGAGGAGCGCGTCACGATGCGTATCGGCCTCGTCAACAAGTCGAACGAGCCCATCGATCTCGGCGTCGAACGGCTGGATCCGGACGAGCTGCTCGGCTTCTTCCATTACTCGAACACGCAGCTCGTCACGCCTGAATTCGGCTTCGCGGAGCCCTCGGGCCGCGTCGCGTGGGCGGGCTTCGACGGCGGCGATTTCGGTTTCGCGTTCCGCATTCCGGGCCACGAGCTCGCGTATGGCCTCACGGTCAGCGGTTTTTCCCTCTTCTACGGGCCCGGGTTCGTCGTGGATGCTTGCTCGGCGAAGACGATCGATCGGGCGGAGATCATCGCGGGCGGTCCCGATTACGACGGCCTGCGCGAGGCGGTGCGGCGCGTCT
This sequence comes from Polyangium sp. 15x6, assembly GCF_029960785.1. Lineage (GTDB taxonomy): Bacteria > Myxococcota_A > Polyangia > Polyangiales > Polyangiaceae > Polyangium. Next base: position 36,140 of record NZ_JASBQE010000081.1, on the reverse strand, counting down.
CGGGCGAGGCGCCGTGGCGCGAGATCAAGGGGACGGTCGAGGACGCGCAGGGCAAGGGTGTCGTGGGCGCGTGGCTGCACGCGATGAGCCCGGAAGGCGAGTATTTGAGCCGGACGCGGACGGACTCGTTCGGCTCGTTCGTGGTGCACGTGCCGCCGGGCGCGCCCGTGACGCTCGTGCCGCAAAAGCAAGGATATGCGCCGCACGCGGGCTTCGGGGTCGGCGCGGACGAGGCGACAGCGACCATTCCGCTCGATCCGAACGGCACGATTCACGTCGTCGCGAAGGAGACGGCGTCGGGCGCGGCGCTGCCGGTGCGCGTGCAGGTCGTGCCGAAAGACACGCTCGCCGGGGCGCCCGAGGCGTTCGGCGTGCTCGACGAGGCGAATGGGCGATTGCATCAGGTCTTCGCGATGGACGGCAATGCGACGGTGTCGGTGCCGCCGGGCGAGCATACGGTGATCGTGTCGCGCGGCTACGAATGGGAGATGCTCGCGACGGACGTCACGGTTGCGGCGGGCGAGACGCTGGAGCTCCCGGCGAACCTCGCGCATTCGGTCGACACGACGGGCGTGATGTGCGCCGATTTTCACATTCATTCGCAGTTCTCGGCGGATTCGAATGATCGGTTCGAGCACAAGCTGCGGGGCGCGATCGCGGACGGGCTCGACATCCCCGTGTCGAGCGAGCACGAGTGGGTCGCTGATTTTCAGCCCTCGATCCAGAACATGGGCCTCACGCAATGGGCGTTCGGCATGGCGTCGGAGGAGCTGACGACGTTCACGTGGGGGCATTTCGGGGTCGTGCCGATGACGCCGGACCCGAAGCAGGCGAACAACGGCGCGGTCGACTGGATCGGGAAGGACCCGAAGGACGTCTTCGCGCTGGTGCGCGCGCTGCCCGATAACCCCGTGCTCATCGTGAACCACCCGAGCGGCGGCGGATTCCAGGCGTATTTCAGCGCCGCGGCGCTCGATCGGAAGACGGGCAAGGGCCGCGACGGGTTCTGGAGCGACGATTTCGACGCGATCGAGGTCTTCAACGACTCCGATTTCGAGGCGAACCGGGACGAGTCGATCGCGGACTGGTTCGCGCTCCTCGAGGCGGGGATGACGGTCTGGGCCGTGGGTAGCTCCGACAGCCACCACGTGAGGACGAGCCCGGTGGGCTATCCGCGGACGTGCCTGTCCTTCGGTCACGACGATCCGACGAAGCTGACGAAAGAGCTGGTGCGCGACGCAATCGCGAGCGGCGGCTCGACGATCAGCGGCGGCCTGTTCATGACGGCGACGGGCCCGAACGGGGAAAACCCCGGGCAGATGGTGCAGACCGGCGCGGGCGGGGTGGCGACGTTCACGCTGACGATCGAGGCGGCGAGCTGGGTCGACGCGAGCATGCTGGAAACGATCGTGAATGGAAAGACGGTATCGACCGAGGCGCTGCTCCCGGTGGATGGCTGGGCCGGCCCGTCGAAAAAATTCGTCAATCAGGTCACGGTGACGCTGGATCCGTCGCGTCCGCGGAACTGGGTGCTATTTCATGCGAAAGGCGGCGGCGACCTCGCTCCGCTGCATCCGGGGAGGCGGCCGTTCGCGGCGTCGAATCCGTTCTTCTTGAAACCGTGAAGCGGCCGCTCGTGCCGACCTCGAGCGGCGCTGTCCGTTCCTGACGAACCTGTTCGGCGGCCGAAAACGAGCAGTTCGTCCTCCACGTGGATGTAGGCAATGTATTATACTGAGCCTGCACCATGCTCCCATGTCGTCACCGTGGCGCCCGATGCCGGAGGCGGCCCGCCTGGCAAAGGCGCTTGGCCCCTGCGGCAGGGCGCCTGGTACGAGGTTCATTCTATGCCGCTTCGAATATCGGAGACCAAGAGCTCGGGCGTGCTCGGCGTCGCCACGGACATCACGGCACGCAAGCGCGCGCAGGACGCCCTCGAGCAGCAGCAAGCCGTGCTCAAGTACGTCATCGCGAACGTCCCTCACGCCATTTTCTGGAAAGATCGCGAGGGTCGTTTTCTGGGTGGGAACCAGAATTTTTTGAATGATTCGGGCACGAAGACGCTGGAGAACCTCGTCGGAAAGACCGATTACGACATCTGGAGCCGGCGCGAGGACGCGGACGCGTTCGTCAAGGTCGACCGCGAGGTGATGGAGAGCGGCACGCCCATCCTCGACATCGAAGAGCCCGTCCTCCGCATGGACGGGGCGCAGCGCACGCTGCTCACGAGCAAGGTCCCGATCCGCGACGAGCAGGGCGAAGTGGCCGGGCTGCTCGGCATTTACGCGGACATCACCGAGCGCAAGCAGATGGAGATCGATCTCCAGAGAGCCAAAGAGGTCGCGGACGACGCGGCCCGCGAAAAGGGGCAGTTCCTCACGGTCATGAGCCACGAGCTGCGCACGCCGCTCGCGCTGATCCTGGGCCCGCTCGCCTCGATGCTCTCGAAGGGCGAAAACGATTCCGAGCCCCTCTCGCCGCGGGTGCGCACGGATCTCGAGCGCATCCAGCGCAACGCGCGCAGGCTCCATCGCCTCGTCGACGACATCCTCGATCATCAGAAAATCGAGGCCGGCAAGTTCACGGTCGACTGGGAGGCCGTCGACGCCGCCGAGCTCTGCGCCGATATCGTCGACGCCGCGCGTCCTTCGGCCGAACGCGCCGGCGTCGAGCTCTCGCTGGAGGCGATGGTCCGGGAGCAGGTCCCGCTCGATCGGCGCAAATTCGAGAAGATCGTGCTGAACTTGCTCGGCAATGCGCTGAAGTTCACCCCGGAGGGGGGGCGCATCGTGGTGCGCTTGCAGAAGGTCGGCGCCGAGCTCGAGCTGTCGGTCGAGGATACGGGGCCGGGCATTCCGGCGGACAAGCAATATTTGCTTTTTCAGCGGTTCCAGCAGATCGACGCCTCGGCGACGCGCAAGCACGAAGGGACGGGGGTCGGGCTCTCGCTCGTCAAAGAGCTCGCGGAGCTGATGGGTGGAAAGGCCTCCGTGGAGAGCAAGGTCTCCGTGGGCTCGCGTTTCTTCGTGAGGCTCCCGTGGGCCGCCGACCGCGTCGCCGCGCCGTGGCTCGCGCCCGAGCCCAAGGAGGCGCGGCCGCCCGCCCCCCATGCGGGCCATTTCGAGGCGGCCGCGCCGCGGGCCGCGGCGTGCGCTCGGTACGTCCCGACGAACGGGCAAAGGCCGCGTGTGCTCGTGGTCGAGGACAATCCGGACATGGGGTCGTACCTGGTGGATATCCTCTCCGCCGAATGCGACGTCGAGCTCGTGACGAACGGCCGCGCCGCGCTCGAGGCCGTGGAGGCGAGGCGGCCCGAGGTCATCGTGTCGGACGTGATGATGCCCGAGATGGATGGCTTCGAGCTCGTCCGCCGGCTCAAGCATGATTCCACATGGCGGGATATTCCGGTCATTCTCTTGACGGCCCGGGCCGGGCACGCCGCGGCGGCGTTGGGCCTCGATACCGGCGCGGACGATTACCTGGGCAAACCGTTCGATCCGGCCGAGCTCGCGGCGCGCGTGCGCGCGGCCGAGCGCCTGCACCGCGCGCACGCGGAGCTGGCCGAGAAAAACCGCGAGCTCGCGCGGACGCTCGAGAGGCTCTCGGAGACGCAGGAGGAGCTCATGCAGGCGGGGAAGATGGCCGCGGTGGGCACCATGCTCGCGGGCCTCTCGCACGAGATCAACAATCCGCTCGCCATCATCCTGATGAATGCGCAGCTCTTGCTCCGGCGGCTCGGCGCGACAGAGGGGCGGATCCTCGACGAGGCCGCGCTCCGCAAGGCGCTCGGCACCATCGAATCGCAGGCGGCCCGCTGCTCGGGCCTCGTGCACACGCTGCTCGACTATTCGCGCGGTCATCCGACGGGCCAGGAGCCGTGCGACGTGCGGGCGGCGCTCGACCGCGTGCTCGAATTCACCGCGGCGCAGGCGCGCGCGCGCGGGGTTCGTCTCGAGGTCTCGCAGGATCCGGGAGCGCCTGCGGCGGTGCTCGCGAACATGGCGCAGCTCGATGCGGCTTTGCTCAACGTGGTCGCCAATGCGCTCGATTCCGTCTCCGAGGGCGGCGCCGTCTCCGTCCTCGCGCGGCCGCGGCAATCGGCGGAGGACGCCGCGCCTTTCGTGGAGATCGAGGTGCGCGACAACGGGTGTGGGATTCCCGCCGAGAACCTCGACCGCATTTTCGACCCCTTCTTCACGACGAAGCCGCCGGGGCAGGGGACGGGCCTCGGGCTCACGCTCACGCAAAGGTTTGTCACGGACCATGGGGGACGTCTCCACGTGACGAGCAAGCTCGGCGAGGGGACGACGGTCCGCATGTGGCTGCCGGCCGTGCCGATGTAGTCGCGCTTTCTCGAAAAAGGTGTATCCTCGAACGTTCATGGAGGCACGGAAGCGCGACGATCTGGAGTTCGAGGCGAAGAGCCTCTGCGAACGCGGGGACTTCGAGGGGGCCGCGACCGTCGCGCTGAAGGCGTACGGCGCCGAGGTCTACACGTTCCTCGGGACGCGGCACCAGGACCGCGACGAGGCGGACGATGTATTCGCGCAGTTCGCCGAGGCGCTCTGGAAGAGCCTGCCGAACTTCGCCTGGATGTCGTCGCTCCGCACGTTCGTGTATGCCGTCGCGCGACGAACGTCCCTGTACCATCGCCGCGAGGCGCATCGGCGGCGTCAGCGCGAGGCGCCGCTCGACGGCGGGTCCGTGGTGTCGCGCGTCGCCGCCGCGATTCGCAGCACGACCGCGCCGCTCGAGCGCTCCGAGGTGAAGAGCCGGATCGCCGAGCTCCGCGCCGAATTGCCCGAGGAGGACCAGGAGCTGCTCGTGCTGCGCGTGGATCGGCAGCTCTCGTGGCTCGAGCTCGCGGAGGTCCTGCGCGGCGAGGGCGAGCCGCCGCTCGAAGGCGAGGCGCTGAAGCGCGAAGCCGCGCGGCTCCGGAAGCGATTTCAGCTCGTCAAGGACGGGCTCCGCGAGCGGGCGCGCCGCGAGGGGTTGATTCCCGAGGACGACGATCGGTGAGCGAATGAATTCCGCGCCCGACGAATCGCTCGATACGCTCGATCTCGAAGGGCTCGAGGACGTCGGCGAGTCGGACGCGTTTCTGCGGGCCGCCGCGCACGTGAGCGGCGTGCTGCCGCTGCCGCAATTCGCGCGGGAAGGAGCGTGGATCGCGGGGCGATATCGGCTCGATGGGCGCCTCGGGCGCGGCGGTCATGGCGAGGTGTGGGACGCGCACGATCGTCTGTCGGGCGAGCGCGTCGCATTGAAGATCCTGCGGCCCGGGACGGGGGAGCTCGCCGCGCGTGCTTGCCGGGAGGTCGCATCGCTCCGGCTCCTGCGGCTCCCCGGGATCGTGCGGCTCATCGACGAGGGAATCGAGGACGAGCATCCGTTCGTCGTGATGGAACGCGCGGAGGGCGCGCCATTTCCGGGCGTGGCCGTGCCCTGCACGTGGGCCGCGCTCGAACGGCCGCTCGTGAAACTCTGCGAGGCGCTCGCGCGGGTGCACGCCGTGGGTCTCTTGCATCGGGATCTCAAGCCGGGCAATGTGCTCGTCGACGGGGCGGGGCGGCCGACGATCCTCGATTTCGGGCTCTCGTGCCTGAGCGCGGCGACGGCCGAGCGGATCACGGGCGTGGGGATGATCGTGGGCACGGCGGCGTATCTCGCGCCGGAGCAGATCGCCGAACTGCCGCTCTCCGCGCGGACGGATCTCTATGCGGTCGGCGTGATGGCGTTTCATGCGCTCACGGGCCGATTTCCGCATGCGTCGGCGGACCTCGCGGAGCTTTTGCGCGGAAAACTCACGGGGCGGCCGCCCGCGCTCGCGTCGCTCGTGGAGGGGGTGCCCGCGCATGTCGCGGCCGTGGTGGATCGGCTGCTCGCCACGAATTCCGACGAACGCCCGCGCTCGGCGGCCGAGGTCGCCGAGGTTCTTCGGGGAGGGGGCGCTTCGCGGACACCGTCGGCCGTGCAAGCAATCATCGCCTCTGACAAACCAATCGAGGAGGCGGACCTGCGAACGCTTTTCGCGGGGCCGGATCGGCTGCTGCACCTCCGGGAGGACGCGGCGCGTCTCTTGTTTTCGCGCACCGGCGGGGATCCGGCCCGGATCGAGCAAGAGATCGAGGCCTGGACGAGCGCGGGGCTCTGCCGGTGGGATGGGGATTTGCTGGCGATGAATCGCGAGGCGATCGACGCGCTCGAAACGCCGGTGCGGCTCGCGAGCATGCTCGTGGCCGAGGGCGCGCCGCCGGCGCTCGCCATTGCGGAGGAGGCGATGGCGTCGGCGGCCGCGCTCGCGGCGGAGGGGCGGCTCGCGCGCGCCGTTCTCCATCTCGAAGAGGGGCTCCGGGCGTTGCGGGGTTTTTCGGAGATGCCCGCGGACATCTTCGAACGATTGCTCTCGCAATGGGTCGAGATCGCGCTCACCGAGGGGTCGCCGCAGGGGCTCGATCGCGCGCTGTACGAGCTTTGCCGGCCGGGGCCAGGGACGGAACTCACGCGCGCGCTCGAGCGGCTCGTGCGCGTGGCGCTCGCGGTGAATGCGTGGACCGAGCGCGCGGCCGAGCTGGCGGAGGGTTTGCCGCGGCTACCGGATCCACGCCTCGAACGGTTGCGTTACGGGGTGCGGGTGCTCGCGGCGCGGCGCGTGTCGCTCGGGCGCGAGGAGGCGGTGCTCGAGGAGGCGCGGGCCTGGGCGCTCGCGAGCGGGGATCGGGCGGCGCAGGCGGCGCACGCGGCGTGGCTCGGCAGGCTCAGGTATTGCCAGAATCGATTCGAGGAGGCCGCGCGGCTCGAAGAGGAAGCGGCGGAGGGCACGCCATTTCGATCGACGGAGATCGCGGCGCGGCTGGATGCGGCGTCGGCGTGGATGGAGGCGTTTCAGCTGGAGCGGGCGGCCGCGGGCGCGGCGGCGGCAGCGGAGCTCGCGCGGAGGTTCCGGCTGCCCATGCTCGAAGCGAGGGCCGAATGGCTGCGCCGCTGCATCGATTATCGCGCGGGGAAGACGGACGGCGAGGGGCCGGACGAGGAGCTCGTGGAGGCCGCGTCGCGGCTCGGGAGCCTGCACGTCGAGGGGCTCGTTTCGGTCGCGGAGGCGGCGGTGGCGTATCGGAAAGGGGATCCCGAGGCCACGCGGGCGCTCGCCGGGCGGGCATTTCGGTGTTTTTCCGGGACGGGGCATCCGCTCGGGAGGCTCGTCGCGGGGGCCTTGCTCGTCGCGGCGGGGGAGCGTTTGTCGGGGGAGAACGTCGAGGCGATCCTCGCGAAGGCGCGCGCCTGTCCGGTGCCGAGCGTGGGGATCCAGGTGCTCGCGCTCCTCGCGGAGGGCGGTGTCGCCGTGGCGGTGGAGGAGGCGGCGCTCTCCGAGATGGCGAGCGCGGTGCCGGCGGAGCATGCGTCCTGTCGGCTCGACGTGCTTTCGATCGAGGAGGCGCTCTCGCGGCTCCTTCAGCGGGTGGGGACGTTGCAATCGGCGAGAATCGTCTCGTAGACGGTCCCGGTCGGGATGAGCGTGGCCGCGTGGCCCGAGGGGCTCGTCAGGCGGACGAACTGGACGCCGTACGATCCGCCGGAGGCGCCGGGGGGCGTGTAGCTCCCATGGGCCCCATCGCTGGGGAATCCGCTGGTGAAGAGCATCCAGCTCTCGTGCGCGCGGACGCTCGTGGCACCGGCTTCTCGATACGGAGCCACGTCGACGTATCCGACGAGCTTTCCGTTCTGCCAGACCTGATAGGGACCCCAATCGATCTGTCCCACGTTCCCGGGCATGGTCGCGATGCGCGTCACCCGCGCGGCCGTGACCTCGCCGAGATGGGTGCACCTCGCCTCGATGTATTTCGCGTCGGTGCCGGCCGGGGCCCGGAAGGTCTTTGGATCGAAGGACTTCGGATCGAACGATGTCTCGGGAACGAACGTGGTCTCGATGCCCTCCGCCGTCCCGAACGAGCCGGGGGTGCCAAGCCGCGCCGTGTCGCTCGGCGCCGTGTAGATACCGTGCGTGGCGTCCTTGTCCGTCGGCACTTTCCTGTAGAGATACCAGTGCTCCACGCCGCCCGTGACAACGACCAGGCCGACCTCTTTGCGGTTCTGCTGGAGCGTGTATTTGCCGTCCTCGATATGCATGACCATGGCGTTCACCGTCCTTTCCGCGAGAGAATCAAGGTACACAAGTCCCGGAGATGGTGCACTGCCCGCCGCAACCATAAAGGGTCTGATTTTCTTTCACGCAGTCCGGGTCCGGCATGCCGCAGTTGCAGTCGCAGCCGTCATTTCCATTGTAGTACGAGGGCGCGCATACCCAGCCCGCGGGCGCCGTGGGGGCGGCGTAGAAGTAGTAATCCGCCGTGTAGTCGACCCAGACGAGCTGGTTCCGGTTGCCCGCGCTGCACGTCGTGGCCGGCGCCTTGCCGGAGGCCGTGTTGACGCGCTGAATGAAGGCGATCGGCGAGAACACGCCGCTGCCCGAGCGCTCGATGACCTCGATCTCGAGCCAGGGGATCGCATTCGGATCGGGCGACGGGACCTCGGAGACCTTCCGGCCGCGGATGGTGCTGCCGTCATTGCCGCGCCATTGCGGTCCGGCATAATGGTGACCGAGGACGTCGAAGGGCGCGTGCGGGTCGAGCAGAACGGCCGAGGGCGCCGAGAGGACCCATTGCGAGCCGTCGCAGACGTAGATCTGGTGCCCCTTCGCGGCCATCTTGTGGACGAGGGGGTAATTCGAGGGGACCGCGATCGACGGGTCCGTCGCCGGCGCGCCGAGCAAGCGCTGCATGTACACGTACACGGCGTCCGTGGCCGGATAGGGCGCGTCATTCACGACCATCCAGGGGCCGAACGCGATCTCCGAGAAATACGCGGCGAACCGACCGGCGTCGTCGCCGGACCAGTAACTCATGGGATACTTGCCGCCGTTCTCGCGGCGCCAGTCCCACGGGAGCGAGAAGCCGGTGGTGCCCGCGGCTTCGTGACCCACGGTCATCAAGCAGAGGACCTCACCGCCGAGGTTCGGCTGCGAGTAGATGAGGAGCCCCTTCGACGTGCAATTCGCCGCGTTGCTCTGCACGGTGAGCGCCTGCGCGGACGTGCCCACGTCGTCCTCGCCCTGCGCCTCGGGAGCGGAGCCCGCGGGCGCGCCGCGGCGCTTCGCCGTGAGCGCCGCGAATTCACGCGCGTCCATGTCGACGACTTTCTCGGTCTGCTCGCCATTGTCGTCGTGATCGAGGACCGTGATGCGGATCTTCGTGGTCTCTTCGGCGAGGTCGTCGCCTTCGAGATCACCAGGGAATGCACCCTGGTCGACGCATGCGCCGAGCGCGAGGGGGAGGACGAAGAGGCAGAGCGAGGTCGTGGTGCGCATGATGGAATCCTCCGTCCGGCACGCCGCCGTCGGCGGGGCCGCAGAAAGGTCGGGGAGCGCAGGCGAAGCGCGGCGCGGGGCCGCGTCGTCCTGCCGTTCGACCGGTGGTTGCGGAGGTTCCGGGATGTGAAGGAAAAAAAGACGGAGACTGGTTCGGTGAACTATGTCACACGAACATGTCCGCGACCTTGCAGGAGAAGCCCGGCAGCAGGTCGTCGCCGTCGAGCGTGTCGTCGGGGCCGAGGATCTTCACTTGATTGGGGGGCGTGAAGAGCACGATGCGGCGGGGCTCCGGATCGACGAGCCAAACCATTTGCGACCCGCCGGCGATGTATTCGAGCGCCTTCTTGGTCATTTCCGAAATGGATTGGCTGTCGCTCGCGACTTCCACGGCGAGGTCCGGCGCCCCTTCGAGCCAGCCGTCCACGCCTTTGCCCGTGGGCACCCGCTCCTTCCGCACCATGGCGACGTCGGGCCCGCGTAGGCGATCAGGGTTTCGCGCGAGCTTCACCCCGGGATCGGCGACGGACACGCTCCAGCCAGGCTGCTCGCGTGCATAAAGCCTCAGCAGGAAGCCGATCGAGAGAACGATCTCGCCGTGTCTCCACGTGCCCCTGGTCATCGGAACCCATTCCCCATCGACGAGCTCGCCCGCCTGCTCGTCGGGATCGAGACGGGCCGCCTCCTCGAAGGTCATGCGCTGATTGGGGACAATACGCCCGGCCGTGCCCATGATGCTGCCAAGGGTAGCACGCGCGTCTGCCATCGCCCTCACCTCCGCCGCACCAGGCTCCCCTTCTGCCCGGCTTCGAGCGTCCCCTCACCGACCAGGAACAGCTCGGTTTTGCCCTTGCCCCAGATGCCCTGGATTGCCGCGGCGCCGTGTGGCCAGCTGAGCTCGTCTTTCCAGGTCTTGCCGCCGTCCATCGTGTGCTGGAACTGCTGGTTGCGGCCGACCACGTAGAGGTCGCCCTTGCCCACCACGCGAATGCCGAGGAGCTCGTCGCCCTCGAAGCTCCCGATCGATTTCCAGCTCGCCGCGCGGTCGTTCGATTCGTACACCGTGCCCTTCGCGCTCACCGCGTACAGGTAATCGACGCTCGCTCCGTCGATCTGTCGGAGCGGCGAGTCGAGCGAGTCGACCGGCAGCTTCGACCAGAGGTGCCCGCCGATCTTCGATTGCAGCACGATCGGCGCGCCGTCCTTGCTCGCCTGGCCCACCACGTAAATGTCGTCCGCGCCGCTGCCCCACACGTCGTACAGCGTGCCGACCACGCCGCTGTTGTCCTTCGTCCACGTCTTTCCGCCGTCCGTCGTGTTCAGGATGTTTCCATCGCCGCCCACGACGTAGACGTCGTCCCGGCCGCTCCCCCACACCGCCATGAAGAACGTGCCCGTGATCGGGATCTTTTGCGGCGACCACGTGATGCCGCCGTCCGTCGAGTGCATGATCGCATTGCCGCCGACGACGTAGATGTCGTCCGGGCCGCTGCCCCAGACGCATCGCAGCCACGCGTCCTTCGGCGAGGCCTGTCGCGTCCAGTTGATGCCGGAGTCCTCGCTGCGCAGGATCGTCCCGCCGCCGCCGACGGCGATCACGAGCTTGTCGAGGCCCCAGATGCCGCTCAGCGTATCGACGTAGTTGCCGCGCTGTCCCACCCACGCCGAGGCCGCAGCGTCGGGGAGGGTGAGCGTCAGCGGGCCGAGCGCAGGGCCGTCGTCCTCGGGCTCCGTGGCCTCGGTGTTCGTATTCGTGACGGGCTTCGGCTTGGTCTGCGTTTGCTGACCGCCGCACGCAGAGGCGAGGAGAACGACCGCGAGCCCCGCGTGCGGGACGGAACGAAGAAATCGAGTGACTCGGCGCGCCATGAGGTGTTCGTAGGGTAGGCCAAGGTGGGCGAGGGCGTAAAGGTTCGCGTGTGCGAGGGGCCCACGCGGCCGCGATGGTGATAAGGTTCGCCAGGAGCCGGGAGGCCGCTCGACGGCGGCCTGCGCGTGTCACGAACCGATGACAGGGTGGGGACAGGGAGAACAACCGGCGCCGAAAGCACCGGCGATCCGCGGTGAAGTGGCGTGGGAGTACCTCCGCGACCGCCTCGACAACGTGATCGGGTTCTGGGTCGGCTTCGTGTTCTCGCCCGTTCCGGCGGAGCTGCGCACGCTGCGCGAGCGGGTCGAGCGGCACGTGACGGCCGAGAATCACGCGATGGTGACGCTCGTGCCGAGCACGCCGGAAGAGCTGCTCGGCCTGCCCACGCGGCTGCTCGAAGATCGCAGCCTCGCGAACGCGTCGCTCGTGTGGATCGAGGCGCTCCACGCCGAGGCGCCCGGCGCGCCCGAGACGCCGTGGACGCGCGCGTGGGAGCAGACGGTGATCGAGATCGAGGCGCTCTTCGAGGAGGTGCGTGGCGTCCTGCTCGGAGGGATCGTGCTCGCCGCGCCGCCGGGCGTCGTGGATCCCGTGTCGAAGGCCGCGCCGGATCTCTGGCAGGTGAAGGCGATGTCGTTCCTGATCACGCCGCGCAATGCGGGCGCGGTGCGGCCGAGCACGCCGCTGCCGGTGCGCGGCGGGACGCGGCCGTCGACGAGCTCGATGCGCGTCGCGCCAGCCGATCCGGACGACCTCGTGGCGATCTCGCAGAACCCGGAGCGGCTCAAGGCCTGGCAAGCCGAGAACTCGGCGCGCGCGTCGACGCCGTCGATGCCCGCGGCGTCGTTCGCGCCCGCGACGATGGGCTCGCGGCCGACGCCGCCGCCTCCGCCGCCGCGGCCCGAGGTGATCCGCGCGCACGCGCTCGTCGAGGCGGCCGAAGGGTTCTTGCGGCAAGGTCGAATGCAGGACGCGAAGGACGCGGCCGACGAGGCGGCGACGCTGCTCCGCGTGCGCGGGGACGCGCTCGACGAGGCGCGTGTCTTCGCGGTGCTCGCGGAGATCGCGACGGAGAACGAGGATCTGTCGCGCGCGGCGGTGCACGTGCAGAAGGCGCTCGCGATGTACGGAGCGCGGATGCCGGGGCAGGTGCCGCCGGCCTGGTATTGCCTGGCGGCGCGGATCGCGCGGGAGCGCCGCGAGCACGTGGCGGCCTCTCGCTTCGAGGAGTTCGCGCTCGGAGCGATCCGCGCGATGCGACAAGGCGACGAGGGGCCGGATGCCTTGCTCGAGCTCTCGGATGCGCTCGAGCGGATCGGCGATGCGCGGCTCGCCGCGAACAAGCCGGCGGACGCGGCGGTGGCGTTCTCGGAGTGTCTCTTGCTGCGGCGGCGGGTGCTTTCGGCGATGGGGGAGGGGCCCGAGGCGCTCGGCGAGGTGTCGTATTCGCTGAAGCGACTCGCGGACGCGTGTGTGCACGCGAGCGACGTCATCGGCGCGGTCGCGGCGTATCGCGAGGCCGTTGCGATCGATCGGAAGCTCTATGCGCGGAGCGGGAAGAACGCGGAGGTGCGCTACCAGCTCGCCGATTCGCTCTGGCGGTTCGGGGATGCGCTCACGACGAGCGGCGAGGCGGAGGACGGCGCGGCGGTGAGCGAGGAGGCGACGCGGCTGCTCGCGGGCGCGGAGCCGCCTTCGGGGCCTCCGTCGCGGATCTTCGGTCCGGGGTCACGGAGGGGGCCGCGTGGCGGGCGCTCGTGGTAGTCTTCGCGCCCGACCATGATTTCCCTGAACGCCGAGTGGACCCGTCTCCTCCACAAGTACCAGGACGATCACCGCGATCCGCGCAACCAGGCTTGCCACAAGATCGGCATCCCTCTCATCGCGATGAGCTTCCCCGTGGGCGCGACGCTCGTCGGCCTGCCGCTCGCGGGGGCGTTGTTCACCGTGGGTTGGGGTTTCCAGTTCGTGGGGCACGCGTTCGAAGGGAAAAAACCTTCGTTCGTGGACGACAAGCGGAGCCTGGTCATCGGGCTTCTCTGGTGCATGGAGAAGTACGGCATCCGCGTGTACGAAGAATCTCCGGCCGCCTAGCAGCCTGCGCGTGACCTCGCTGCGCCTGACCTCGCCGCGCGTGCCAAGCGCGCGTGGATGAGGCAGCATGGAGCCGCCGATGCGCCTTCATTCCGCCCGCCTCGGGCTCGTCTCCGCGGCGCTCCTCGTCGCCGCTTGTCTCGGCCCGACGCCCGTCGCGCCGCAAGCACCACCGTCCGCCAAGCTCGCGGAGTCGTTCGTCGAGGCGCTCGACGCCGAGGCGGTCGATCCGCTCGCGTCCGCGAAGTACCTCGACGCGATCGATCGGGCCATCGCGAACGCAGGTGATCCCGAGGCGCTCGCCACGGTCGTCGCGTCGCTCGACGCGCTCGCGTTCCGGGAAGTCGAGGCGCTCGGGTTGCCCGGGGAACAGGCCGTGGCGTATCGCTCGCGGGACGGGATCCCCGCGGTCGTGGAGCGGCTGCGCGCGGCATGGACCGCGGCCGGGGAGCGCCTCGCGCAGGGTGACGATGGGAGCATGCTCCCGGTGATGCGCGGGATGCTGGCGACGGCGCTGCACGAGCTCGCGATGTACGTGGGGCAAGAGCAGGCGGCGATGGTGTGGGGCGAGCGTCGCGGGTGCGCGCGGGAAGCAGCCCTGATCGCGCCGCTCGATTTCGCCGCGCTGCGAGGCCTCGCCGAGCCGTCGCAGATCGCGCCGTCGGGCGCGTTTGGCGCGACGTACCCGGGCGCGCGGCCGTTCTTCGCCGAGGTGACGCCGCACGTGGTGCGCGCGGATGCGTGCAGGCTCGACGTGAACGCGACGTTCTCGCTGCCGGGCGTGCGCGCGGTCGTGGTCGACATCGACAACCCGCGCGAGCAGAAGGTGTTTCTGTCGCTCTCGTCGACGTCGGCGGCGGTCGTCGACATCGCGGGGACGCGCGTGCTTCGTCGCGGCTTCGAGGCCGGCGACGGCGCCGTGACGCGGCTCGGGCGCATCGACCTGCCGGCCGGGCGCGCGCGCGTGGTCGTGCGGGTCGGGCAGATGAGCGACGGCGATCAGATCGAGCTCGACGTGTGGGGCGACGACGGTCTGCCCTTGCCGCTGCGCGCGCCGAGCGCGGGGGACGTGGCCACGGTGGGCAAGACCGGCGGTGCGATGCCGATCGAGCTCACGGCGTGGAGGCCCGGCGAGCCGACGCTCGCGCTCACGACGGCCGCGCTGCTCGGGCTCGGCGAGGCGCGCGACGCGGAGCACCTGATCGAAGAGCGAGGTTTGCCGGAGACGAGCAGCCCGCGCGCGTTCTTGCTGGCCGCGCGCGCGACGTCGAAGGCCGACGATCTGCCGGATTCGAAGCAGATCGAGCGGCTGCGCGCCTACACGGAGAAGGCGCTCGCGAAGTGGCCGAAGGCCTGGGAGGCGCTCGTGACGCGCGCGGCGCTGACGGAGCGGAGGCGCGTGGTCGAGGGGCTCACGGACGCGCTCGGCGAGCTCGGCGTGCGTCCGCCGGCGACAGGGCAGCAGCCCGCGGACAAACCCGCGGCCGAGAAGGCCGTGACGGATCCGATGACGCTCACCTACGTGGCGGCAGCGGCGAAACGTGGGCAGATGCTCGACGTCGCGGAGGAGGCGTATCGCGCGCTGGAGACGGCCGTGCCGGGATCGCCGCTGCTCGCGCGGGTCGATACGTATCTGCACGGGCGGATCGGCGCGGATGCCGTGAAGGCCGCGTGCACGGGAGGGACGAGCCGCGCGGATCTCGCGTGCATGTACGCGCATCAGCAGCGCGGAGACACGCGCGCGGCCCTCTCGGAGCTCGGCCGCGTGCGGCGTCTGCGCTCTGCGCCGGATGCATTCCGCGACACGGAGGTCGGGCTTCACGTGCTCGCGGGAGACCTCGACGCGACGATCGCGGCTTACGATGCGACGCCGCCGGCGCGGAGGCGTCTGCTCGACGCGCTCGGCTTCGCGGCCGGCAGGAATCGCTCCGACCTCGTACGTCCGCGCCTCGAGCGTGATCAACGCGTGGCGACCGATGCGCCGTACGCGATCCCGATCCTGCGCCGGATCCTCGCGCTCGAACCGGATCAAGCGCGCGACCTCGAGGCCGAAGGCGCGCGCCTCGTCTCGGCGGACCGGGCGGCGAACGTGATGCCCGGCGCGGGCACGGCGGTGCTGCGACACGTCGAGCGATACGCCGTGGATGCGGGCGGCGTGCTCCGGTACCTCGTCTACGATCTGCGGCGCGTGTCGGGCACGACGGACGTCGCGGAGGGCGCCGTCTCGTACGGGCCCGCGATCGAGGCGAACGCCGCGCAGCGCTTGCTCCGGCGCCGGATCCACAAGCGCGACGGCCGCGTGGTCGAGCCCGATCAGGTGGCGATGGCGGCGCAGAGCCACAGCGATCTCTCGGAGCTCGAAAAGGGCGACTACGTCGAGCAGATCCTCGAAGGGTTCGTGGTGCCGGACGCGGGTGGGCAGATCGTGGTGGACGGGCCCGACCTCCTGCCGGCCCGCACCGGCGTGCGTGAGGCCGAGATCGAGCTCCGCCGCCCGGCCTCGCTCGCGCTCGGCCTCTGGTCGCATCCCTTGCTCGGTAAGCCCCAGGTGCGCACGGAGAAGGGCGACGAGATCCGCGTCTGGCGCATCGAGAACAAGGAGCCGCGCCGCATCGAGGACGGCGTGCCGCGGCTCGAACAGTCGGTGACGATCAGCTTCGGCACGCAGACCTGGGCGAACCTCGGGCGCTTGCTCGACGATCACGTCCGCGCGCTCGAAGACAAGGATCCGTACGTCGCGCGGTTCGCCCGTGAAGCCGCCGGAACCGTCACGACGCCGTCGCGCGCGCTCGTCGAGCGCGTGGTCACGGCCGTGGGCAAGCGCGTGAAGGTGCCCGGCGGCGGCGAGCTCTCGGACGTGTCGGCGATGTACGGCACGGGCCCGCAACAGACGACGGCGCGCACGGTGCTCGAGCTCGGTCAGGGCAGCCGCGCCCTCGTCGTGTGGCGCGCGCTGCGCGAGCTCGGCGTGGACGCGCGCCTCGCGATCGCCGAGACCGAGCCGTTCAGCGGCGCCGCCGATTTCCCGCCGCACGTAGGCCGTTTCCGGTATCCGCTCGTCGTCGCGCGTTTGCCCGAGGGCGAGCTCTGGATCGACGCGGACGTCGATGGCCCGCCCTTGCCTCCGGGCCGCGTGAGCCCGGAGCTTCGAGGAAGGAACGCGATCCTGCCCGACGGCAGCCTCGTCACGGTGCAGGGCGACGCGAGCGAGAAGGGCGACGAGGTGGAGATCCGGCTCGCGCTCGACGCGTCGGGCGTCGCGCGCGGCACGTTCTCGATCGCGCTGCGCGGGCGCGAGGCGCAGTCGCTCGCGGACTCGCTCGACATGGTCGTCGGCACGGATCGGCGCGAGATGCTGCGCAACGTGGTGCTCACGTGGGTGCCCTGGGCCGACGTCGAGGACGTGGAGCTCGGATCGAGCGAGGGCTCGTGGGAGGTCTCGGTGCGCGCGAAGATCGCGATCTACGGCTACTCGCAGCCCGAGACCCGCGACGGCAAGACGTGGCTCTTGCCGGGCCTCGAGCCGATGCACCTCGCGCGGGGTTTTTCGAGCACGCTCGCCTCGTTCTACGCGTCGCGCGCGGGCCGCGAGAGCGCTCTCACCATCGACAGGCCGTTCCAGTACCGCGTGCGTCGCCGCATCGAGCTGCCCAAGGGCGCCACGATCGCGCGCGCGCCGGCGTCCGTGAAGGTCGCGCACGACCGCTTCTCCGCGTCACGCGAGGGCACGTACAAGGAAGGCGTGATCGAGGAGTCGTTCCTGCTCGATCTGCCGACGGGCACAGTGTCGGCGAACGAGTACGACAGCTTCGTCGAGCGCGTGCGCGCCGTGGACGACGGGTTCATGGCGGGCACGCGCGTGAAGGTGGCGCCCTGAGCTTGCGTACGATGCGTCCCCAGCCGCCCGAGTCGGCGCGCGCGCCGATGGGCATGCTTTTCGACGTGCCGCTCGCGCCGCGGACCACGCTCGGCGTCGGCGGACCGGCCGCGCGGTACGTCGAGGCGCGCACCGAGGAGGCCGTGCACGACACGCTCGCCTGGGCGCGCAACCATCGCCTCGACGTCACCGTGCTCGGCGGCGGCTCGAACGTGCTCGTCGCGGATCGCGGCGTCGACGGCCTCGTCCTGCGGGTCGCGGTCTCCGGCTACAACCACGCGATCGAGGGAGATCGCGTCACGCTGAGCGCGGGCGCGGGCGAGTCGTGGGACGCGCTCGTCGCGATGACCGTCGAGCAAGGCTGGGCCGGGCTCGAGTGCCTCTCGGGCATCCCGGGCGACGTGGGCGCGGCGCCGATCCAGAACATCGGCGCGTACGGTCAGGAAGCGGGCGACGTGATCACGTTCGTCTACGGCATCGATCGGCGCAGCGGCGCGACCGTGGGCATCGATCGGCTCGGCTGCCGCTTCGGGTATCGCGACAGCGTCTTCAAGCGCCGGGCGAGCGGCAGGTTCGTGATCGTCGGCGTGACGTTTTCCCTTCAGCGCGGCGGCTCGGCGGCCGTGCGGTACGCCGAGCTCGATCGATACCTGCGCGAGACGGGCGCCGGGCCGTCGCCCTCGCTCGCGGAGGTGCGCAAAGCGGTGCTGGAGCTACGCCGTCGCAAGTCGATGCTCGTCGAGGCGGGCGACGAGAACGCGCGGAGCGCCGGTTCGTTCTTCGTGAACCCGACGCTCGACGAGGCGGCCTTCGCCGAGGCCCGCGCGCGCATCGAGGCCGCGAACGTGCTCGAGCCCGGCGAGACCCTTCCGCAGTTCGTCGCGGGCCCGGGTCGCGTGAAGATCCCGGCCGCGTGGCTCATCGAGCGTGCTGGATTCAAGAAGGGCACGACCGACGGACCGGTCGGTCTGTCCACGCGCCACGCGCTCGCGATCGTCAACCGTGGCGGCGCGACCGCCGAAGACATCCTCCGCTTCGCGCGCCGCATCCGCGACGGCGTGCTCGCGCGCTTCGGCGTCCGGCTCGTGCCGGAGCCCGTGATGCTCGGCTTCCGGCCCGAGGAGGTCGAGGACCTCGTGGGGCACCCAACGACCTGATTTTACGGCGTGTTCTGCAACCGCGAACGCGGCTACGCGCTACCCTGTCGACGTGGTCGAACCCCTGGACGAAGGCAAGGCCCCGGAAGAGGCGCGTGACGATCTCCCCGCCGACGAGGAGAACGCGGAGCCACGCACCTTCCGCAGCCTCCGGCCGCCGAAGCCGCTCGACGAGGACATGCTCGACGAGCTCGCGGGGCGTATCGCGACGATGCCCGAGCCGGTCGCCACGCTCGCGGTCGGCGTGGAGATCGCGCGGGCCGAGGGGGACGCGACCGGCGTGCGCAAGCGCCTCTTCGAGCTCGGGATCGGCATCGTTCGTTATGGTTTTTCCCTCGGCCTCGCCGCGCTCGTGGCGAAGCTCGGCGGCGCGGCCGCGCCGAGGCCCTTGGCGGAGGCGCTCGCGCGGGCGGCGCGGATCTCGGACGGGATGTGGTGCGAGCTCACGCGCACCGTCGGCAATGCGCTCAAGCCCTACGACCCGGCGCTCGCGCAGATGCTCGCGTTCACCTCGCAGCGTCCGCTGACCGAGCTCGTTTCTGCTCGTAACGATTTCATCCATCGGGGCGGCTCCGGCGACAACGCGCTGGAGAAGCTGATGGCGCTCCTCGAAAATACCGAGGCGCTCCTGTCGCTGTCGCTCCGGTGCGTGGTGTCGCTCGATCCGCCGACGTACGAGGCGCGCATGGGCACGCCGCTCCGGGGCGGGGTCTGGCGCAAGACGAAGGGCGCGCTGTCCGCGGGCGTCGAGGCCGGCGTGGCGTACGTGGTGCGCGAAGACGGGACGTGGATGCCCGTGTCGCCGTACCTGCCGCTCGTCGACAAGCGGCTGCTCTTCGCGGACGGCCCGCACGCGCCCGGCAAGCCGTGGCGCTGTACCGATCCGGAGATCGGCGAGCACCGCGAGCATCAGCCGATCGATCGGGCGGTTCGCAAGCTCGTGGGCGAGGACAAGAACGCGCCGCAGGAGCTCACGGACAGGCCACGCCTCGTCGGTCGGGACGCGGCGGTGAAGGTGCTCGAGCGCGCCGCGGAGGAGGCGGCCGCGGGCAGCGTGCGCGTCGCGCTCGTGACGGGATCGTTCGGCGTGGGCAGGACACGCGTCGCGGACGAGATCGTCGCGGCGGCGGCGGCGTATGGCTTCGGGCGCGTGATCGACGCGCGTTGCTCGGTCGAGCGCAGGACGCCGCTCCGCGCGCTGCGCACCGCGATCGAGGGCGTGAAGGGGCTCGGCCGCATGCGCGACGCCATCGAGCGCGCGCTCTCGGTCGAGGCCGCGATGACACGCGCCGCGCTGGACGCGTCGATCGAGGCGATCGAGGAGGCGCTCGTGGAGGCGAGCCTCGAAGAGCCCACGGTGCTCGACATGGACGACGCGCAGTGGGCGGACGAGCACACGCAAGGGCTCTTGCGCATGCTGACGGATCGAGCGATCCGCAAGGGGCGCGGGCGGCTCTTCGTCATCGTGACCGTACGCGACGAGCCGAACCCGAGCGTCTCGCTGCGGCGCTTCGTGGGTCGCGTCGAGCAAGGCATCGGCGCGGGTGCGACGCGCGTCATGCTCGACGCGCTCTCCACGAAGGACGCCTCCGCGCTCGTGCAGAACGTCGCGCCGATCGCGAAGGACATCGAGCGTGCCGTGGTCGAGGGCGCGGGCGGCGTGCCGTTTTTCCTCGTGCAGCCGCTCCTCGTGTGGAACGAGACCGGCTCGCTCGTCTGGCGTGACGCCGCGTGGCGACCGCGCGACGAGTCGATCCTGCGCGCCTCGGTGCCGGGCGTCAGGGACCTCTTGCGCGCGCGGCTCGACTCGTTCTTCGATCCAGGATCGGACGGCGAGCGGGCAGCTCAACACGTGCTGGCGTGCGTCGCGCTCTACGGCTCGGGTTTGCCGGTGGAGCAGCTCGTCGCGGCGGTGGAGGCGGCGGGGACGAACGCGCGGAGCGTGGAGCAGGCGCTCGAGCTCCTCGTGGAGTCGGGCCTGCTCATCGTGCGCGGCGAGCGGCAAGAGTACGGGTTCGCGCAGGAGATCGTGCGGCAAGCGGCGCTCGAGGACGTGCGGCAGAAGCCGTGGTTCCGCCGCATCCACCGCAGCTTGCTCGATGCCGTGGGGCGGAGCGAGGTCGCCGAGGAGAACGCGTCGTTCCTCGCGGCGGGGCACGAGTCGCTCGGCGAGCGCGAGGAGGCCGCGCGCTGGTACGGCAAGGCCGTGGCGAAGGCGCTCGCGGGCGGCGAGTTCGAACGGGCGATCGAGCTCGCGGAGAAGCTCGCGCAGGTGGCGAAGGGGGACGAGCGCGCGCGCGCCGAGCTGCACGTGGTCGACGCGCTCTTCCGCGCGGGTCGCGCGGCCGAGGCGAAAGATCGGCTGGAGAGGATCCACCTCGACGGCGTCATGGACATGGGCGTGCGGCTCGAAGCACGCGTGCTCACGCTCGCGATCGCCGCGACGCTCCGGCATCTACCGTCCGATCACGATCCCTCGCTCGTCGCGGACGCGGACGCGCACGGTGACCTCGTCCTGCGCATCGAGACGCGGCTCGCCGTGGCGCGCCTCGTGCGTGGGCGTCGCGGGCTCGCGCTCGCGGAGGAGGCGATCGCGGTTGCGGGGCAGACGTCGCTCGATCTGCGATATCGCGCGCTCGCCATGCGGCTCGACCTGATCATCGAGGTTGATCCCAGCGATCAGGCGCGGCTCGT
Organism: Polyangium sp. 15x6; assembly: GCF_029960785.1. Classification (GTDB taxonomy): domain Bacteria; phylum Myxococcota_A; class Polyangia; order Polyangiales; family Polyangiaceae; genus Polyangium. Next base: position 15,084 of record NZ_JASBQE010000081.1, on the reverse strand, counting down.
TCGGGCCGTCGAGATGGCGCGCAGCGCGGCCCGCGATCTCAAGTCCCCTTGGGCCGAGCTCGACGCGGACAGCTACCTCGCCATCGCGCACTCGAACGCAGGCCACTTCGCCGCTGCAATTACGCTCTTCGAAAGCATCGCGGAGCGAGCCAGGACGTTCAAGTTCGGCACGTTGCACCGCGAGGTCCTCGCCAACGTCGCGACGACCCACCTTCGCGCGGGCAATCCGCAGCAGGCGGTCGTCGCCGTGAAGCTCGCCGTGGAGACGGCGCGGGCGGCCGGTGATCATGTCGTGCTCACGGGGGCCCAGTCGATCTGCGCGGACGCCTTGCTCCAGACGGGAGATCTCCACGGAGCGCGGGCTTCCGCGGACGAGGCGATCGCGCTGGCCTTTGCAGGCGGCCATGACTACCAGGCGATCGTGTCTTTGCTTCGTCGCGCGGAGATCCGTTCGCGGCTAGGCGATCCCTCGGCGATCGAAGACGCGGAGCTCGCCCGCTCCCGTGCCGAGGCGACGGGCGACGCGGACTTCGTGGCTCGCGCCGATCTCTGGTTGGCGCTTCACGCCGCGCGCACGGGGACGAACGAGTCTGCTGCCACGATGACGAGGCTCCGGGACGTGGTGCGCGACGTCGAGGGTCGGCAGGTCTCGCTCCGGGCGCCCACGCGGCGTTTGCTTGAGGAAGCCCGTCGACTCGCGGACGTGGGCACGCCGGGGGGCGCTGCCTTCACTCGATGATCAGACCGCCTCGCGTGCGCGTTCGCTCGATGATGAGCCCTCCGCGCGTCTTCGGCGCCGGCAGCTTCGCGTATTTCTCCGCCGCGTCCTTGTAGGCCGCGCCCTCGCTCGTGTGCTGGAACGAGAACACCTTCATGATGAGCCCGTCTCCAGGCTCGGTGCGCGCGACGAATGACGCGGGCTTGATCCCCGAATTGCTCCCCGACGCACCGCCGAGGTCGAGCTCGAGCCCACGGATGCGCGGGCACCTCTCGAGCCCCGCGTCGCGGCACTTCGAGTCCTTCTTCGCGCCTGCGCCCTCGACCGGCAGGTGCTTCATCCCGTCGAGGAGCTTGTCGTCCTTGATGCGCGTGACCTTCCCGTCACGCACGCGCGCGAGCGCCTCGTCCAGGCTCTGCAGCGGCGTGCGTGACGCGGCGATGTAGATGTCCTCGAAGCCGAGGTCCTTCTCGTTCAAACGGAACCTGAGCTCCCCGTTCGGGATGCGTGACTCCCGGCTGCCATCGAGCGGGTTCTTCGTGCCGATCCGCTCGTCCGGGAAGAGCACCGTGAGGCCGCTCGTCGCGTTGTTCTGGAAGATGTAGACGTACGCCCGCGGCTTGACCTCGACCTTGAAGAACACGCGCGTGTTCGTCGGCAGCGGCTCGTCCGGTTTGACCGTGCGCGTCCCGCCGCCCGCGCTCTCCGGCAGCTCCGCCTCCATCGACAGCGTGAGCGTCAGCTCTTCCTTGCGCTCCGCCTCCGGCACCGTGTGCTGGTAGAGCGCGTCGAGCGCGGCTTGCCGTTCGTCCTCCGACGACGCCTGTTTCACCGCCGCGATCAGCGAGCCAACGGGAGTGAGCAGCTTGAGGAGCGCCTTCTTCTCCTCGTCGTACGTCGCCTTGTCGATCGCGCACGCGTTGTAGTCGCGGCAGAGGCGCGTGTGCGCCGCGACGAACTTCTCGGTCTCCGCCGAGATGCGACGGATCGCGACATCCTCGAACGTCGCCGTCTCCGAGGCGAGGTTCAGGACACCGATGTCGCCCTCGGGGATCTCGCTCGAGCAATCGATGGTGGGACGCACCTCGTCACCACACGCGACGCTGCTTGGGGTCTTTGCGACGCAGGACGCGCCGGCGAGGGCGATGCCGACCACGGCGAGCGCACCGAGGCCGAGGTGCACGAAGCTTCGGCGTTGGGACATGGCTGCCGAGGGTACGGGGAAGGGCCCGCGTTTGCGAGCCCCGGGCCGTCAATTGATCGTGAAGGACTTGGTGACGCTGACGGGCGCGCCGTCGAAGGGCGGGACGCGCGCGCCGCGGAAGACGCCGGCCACGCAGCCGCCGACCGACGTGCCCGCGAAGGGCGGGCCTTGCACCTGCGCCGACGTCACGTTGCCGCTCGGCGCGAACGTCACCTTCACCTTGCCGGTGCCCGTCGGGCCATCCGCCGTCTTGCAGCTCTTCGCCGCGCCGGCCGCCGAGCCGAGCGCCGACGAAGCCGCGCCGCGGTTGAACTCCTTGCCGCCCTCTGCAGGCGGAGGCTCGGCCGTGGGCGCGGCGGTCGTCGTCGGCGCCGCCGTCGTCGCCGTGGGCGCGGCCGTGTTGTTGGGCTTCGGCCCCGTGCCGCCGACCGGGCCGCCGCCGGTCGTTCCGACCTTCGTCGTCGTATCGGTCGTCGGCGCCGCGCTCGTCGTCGCAGAGGGCGCCGCCGCGATCGTGTCCGTGGGCGCGGCCGTGGGCGTCGTGGGCGCGGCGGACGCCGTGGGGGCCGCCGTCGTCGTGTTCTCGGCCGTCGTCGTGTTCTGCGGCTGTCCGCGCAGGAGGAAGAACGCGGCCGCGCCTGCGACCACGATGCCGAGCGCGATGCCGATGACGAGGCCCGCAGAGCTCTTCTTCTGCTCGGGCACCTGCACCATCACGACCTGCGGCACCTGCGTGCCGGTCAGCGGGAGCTGCGTGCCCGTGAGCGGCACCTGCGTGCCCGTCATCATGCCAGGCATCGCGGCCATCATCGGCTGCGGAGGCGGCTCCACGACGGGCGCCATGAGCGGAGGCGGCGCGAGCATCGGACCGCCGAGGCCGCCGCCGCCGAGGTTCATGATGTCGTCGAGGCCGCCGCGGCCGTCCTTCTTCTTCGGCTCGTCCTTCGTGGCGGCCTTCTCGGCCGCGGTGAGCGCCGAGAGCGAGAAGAGCACCGAGTTCTCGTTGCGCTCGCCGACCGCGTTGCCCTTCGGCCCGGCGGGCGGCACCGAGGCGCGCGCGGGCTCCGGCTCGCCCTTCGACGAACCGAAGAGATCCTGACCCTGACGACCACCCGTCTTGCGCGCAGCCGCCTGCGCCCGCGCGGCTGCGGGTGCGCCCGAGCCTTCGGGCATCATCAGCGTCGCGTTCATGTCGTCCCCGGCCGGCGGGGCGGCTGCGGCGACGCCGCTGCTGCGACCCACGGCTGCCACGAGATCGGCGACCTGCGACAGCGGCAGCCAGTCCGACATGCCGTCCTTCCAGACGTACGTGTCGTTCGTGACCGTGCCGGCCGCGTACGCGGCTGCGATCGCGGCGGTCGACATCGTGCGTTGATCGTCGTCGCCGACGTTGACCGTCCACTCGTCGCCACCGCCGCTGCCTGCTGCGGCGGCGTTCGGATCACCCGAGAAGACACGGGTCGCCCCGTCGTCTTCGTCTTCGTATTGGCCCGCCTGGCCGTGTGCGTCGGGTGCGGCTTCGTTCGCGTTGACCACGATGGCCGAGCCGCACTTCTTGCACTTGATCTTGACGGTCTTACCGACGACTTTTTCGTCGGCGATCGTGTACTTCGCCTGGCACGACTGACACGTAATCTTCATGGGGAAAGCTGCCCTTCCGGGTCTCGCGCACGTGCACGAACGATCGTCTTGCTCTCTCGCCGAGGACCTCGGGTCCGGTCGTTACCGGCCTCTCCGTACGCCGTCACAAAGCATAACGGTTTCGCACGAGCGCGATCAAGCAACCTACAGATGCTCCTCCGACGTGCGAGTCAGCCGCCCGGGTCTACCGACGGACCTCACCGGTTCAGCGGCACGAGCGTCGTGCCGTCTGCCCCACAGAACTGCGCCTCCGCGCCGTAGCGCTCCCCGCACGTCGGGCAGACCTTCCCGGACGGCGCCGTCGCGCGTGTAGGGGTGGATCGTGCCGAGGCCCGGGCTTTCGGGGCCTCTGCCACGCTGTCCTCGTCCGCCTCGGTTTCCGCGTCCGCCTCGGCTTCCGCTTCCTCGTGGAGCTCGGCTTCCGTCTCGGCTTCCGCCTCCGCCGGCCTCCGACCGCGCCGCATCAGCACGAGGCCCGCGAAGCCGAGGGCGAAGGCGAGGCCGATCACGATCGCCACGAACGTCTGCTTGCGTTCCTGGCCGACGTCGTCCGCGACCCCCTTGCGCCCGCCCACGGCGCCCGTGGCGATCACCGCCACCGCGCCTTGCTCGGACCCCTGCGGGTCGAGCGTGCCTGCCGAGAGGAGCGCGTCGTACTTCGTCGGGCTCGTGATCTCCACGGCGACGGGCACGCCCTTGCCGGACACCGTCGCCACGAGCTCGACCCGCCCCTCCTCGGCGCCTTCGGCCACCGTGACGGTCCCGCTCCCGTCGACGGTCACCTTCGCCGCGAACGGCCCGGGCGTCACCGCCCACGTCGGCTTGACCGAGACAGCGCAGCCTTCGCTGTCCGTGACCACGGTTCGGAAGGAAAAACGATCCCCCGGCCGCAGCGTCTTCCTCGCCGGGTACACCTCGAGGCGGGCCGGATCTCCCGCCACCTTGCACACCTTCGGCGGCGCCTTGGGCGGGAGCGCGGCGGCGCTCGCGGCGGCGCTCGGGGGCGGGGTCGGCGGCGCAGCGCTCGCGGACGCGCTCGCCGAGGCGCTCGGCGCCGCCTCTTCGCCGTCGCGCTTCACGAGCCCGAACGATCGGGACCGGCTCGCCGTCGCCGTGCACGTCGCGCCCTCGGCCGTGACCTTGTGCTCCGACGTCTCTTGCATCGCGATCGACGTGTCCGTCGCCGACACCGTCGTCGTCACGGTGATGCGCTGCTTCTCGTTCGAGAGGCTGCACCGCGTCCGCCAGAACCGCCCGCCGCCCGACTGCGAGTGGCTCACGCGCCCGAGCCCCGGCGCTTGCTCCCAGCACTCGGCCGTGCTCCAGGCGCGCCCCGCGCCCACGATCGACAGCTCTCCGCCTTGCTCGCGGATCTGCACCGACCCGCCGCCGCCGCCTTGACCTTTCGGCTTCGGCCCGCACGCGTCCACCCAGCCGTCGAAAGACCAGCTCTCCGACACGGAGCTCGCCGACCACGAACCGCTCAGCGTGGGTTTGCTCTGCGCGCTCGCGCTCGCGGTGCAGGCCGTCGTCGCGGTGATCACGAGGGCCGCGAGCGAGCGACGTGCGAAGGAGCGAGGGCGGCGCACGGCCGAGCACGGTAGCAGATCGACGGAGAACGTGGACGGAGAGGTCCGCGTGATCCTTGCGATCCTTTTGCAGTTGTATAGGGCTGGTGATACCCATTTTTCAGGTTTCCGCGCAAATCGCGCTGCAAGATCCGCCTGACTGAGGACCGAGTCATGACGACCCTTGGCTTGCTCACCGGCCTGCGTCGCCGCCCTGTCGCGACGCTCGTGGCGCTCTCCGCGCTCCTCACCATCGCCGCGCCCGCGTCCGCGCAGACCACGAGCACCGAGCGCATCCCCGCGTCGAACGGCGAGGGCGCCGACCTGCACCTCTTCCGGCCCGCCGTCGACTCACGTGGCTTCTTCTCGGTCAACGGCGCGAGCGTCCTGCCTGGCAACGCCATCAGCTTCGGCCTCGTCCTCGACTACGGCAGAAACCTCCTCGAGCTCGCGCCCGGCCACGGCTCCGACTACCTCGTCGACCACGCCCTGCAGGGCACGTTGAGCTTCAACTACGGCATCGCCGATCGGCTCGTCCTCGGCCTCAGCGCGCCCGTCGTCCTCAACTACGGCACGAGCGTCACGGACATCGGCCCCGGCGTCCCCGGCAACTACACCGACGACGGCCTCACCGCGGAGGCCCTCGGCCACATCGCCCTGCACGGAAAGCTCCGCCTGCTCTCGCCCGACGGACCCATCGGCCTCGCCCTGCTCGTCCAGGGCGGCTACGGCATCGGCGGGCAACGCAACTTCGGCGCGGATCCCGGCTTCTTTTACTGGCCCCAGCTCATCGTCGAGAAGCAGTTCGGCAAGACGAACATGGTGCGCCTCGGCTTGAACGCCGGCTACCGCGGCCACACCGGGGAAAACCCCACGTTCGGCCTCGATCAGGCCGGGCTCGCGCAGCTGAAATCGGGCGTTTTTCAGTACGGAAACCTCGGCACCGGCGGCTTCGCGGCGAGCGTTCGCATCGGCGACAAGTTCGACATCACGGCCGAGACCTACGCGAGTTACCTCCTCGGCGGCGACTCCAACGCGAAGCAACGCCTGAGCGCCGAGGTCCTCGCCGGCTTCAAGGTCTTCATCCAGAAGAACTCGTACCTCTCGCTCGCGGGCGGCGTCGGCTACCTGCCCGGCTTCCAGTCGGCCTCGCAGCGCGGCATGCTCGCCTTCGTCTTCGAGCCCTTCGAGGAGGACCGCGACAAGGACGGCATCCCCGACGACGTCGACCAGTGCCCCGATGAACGCGAGGACAAGGACGGCGACGAGGATACCGACGGCTGCCCCGAGGACGATCCGGTCGACGAGCCCGTGCAGGTTCGCAGCGGCGATCGCGACGGCGACGGCATCCTCGACGCCGAGGACGGCTGCCCGGACAACGCCGAGGACAAGGACGGCTTCGAGGACACCGACGGCTGCCCCGAGGACGACAACGACAAGGACGGCATCCCCGACGTGCGCGACAAGTGCATGAACACGCCGGAGGACAAGGACAACTTCAAGGACGACGACGGTTGTCCCGAGGACGACAACGACGCGGACGGCAAGCTCGACGCCGAGGACAAGTGCCCGGACGAACCCGAAACGTACAACGGCAAGGACGATGAAGACGGCTGCCCCGACAAGGGCAGCGTCATCGTGCAGGACAACAACGTGCTCATCCTGGAGAAGATCCTCTTCAAGACGGGCAGCGCCGAGATCCTCGCGCAGTCGCTTCCGATCGTGGACGCGGTCGCCGCCACGCTGAAGGGCAACCCGAGCCTGAAGCTCCTCGAAGTGCAGGGCCACGCCGACGTGCGCGGCGCCGAGTTCGCGAACGTGAAGCTCACGCAGGCCCGCGCCGAGTCCGTGGTGAAGGCGCTCATCGAGCGCGGCGTCGACGCGAGCCGCCTGCGCGCCATGGGCTACGGCCCGTTCTGCCCGGTCGATCCCGCGAACAACGCCGTCGCCTGGGACAAGAACCGCCGCGTCGAGTTCAAGATCGTCCGCACCGACGCCGGTCCGACGGGCGTCGAGCTCGGCTGCGAGAAGGCGCGATCGAAGGGGATCACCTCGCCGGCGCCCTGAGGCCATTCCTTCCGCAATCGCAATCGAGGCCGCGGGGGAGGCTCGGCTCCCTCGCATTGCGCCTCGATTGCGAGGTCGAACCGCCCGGCAATCGCGCCTCTTCTTCCCGCCGCTCGACGTCGCCTTGTTTTATCGTCTCTTCATGATGAAGCTTCGCGCCCTCCCAGCCTTCCTCGCGCTCTCCTCGCTCCTCGCGGGGTGCATCGGCGAGAACGAGGACGTCGTCTTCGTGGAGCCGAGCATCTCGGCGCCGACCGCCGACGTCCAGGCCGGCGTGCTCGGCGCCACGGTGACCGGCTCGTTCACGCTCAAGCTCGTGCTCGGTCCACGCGCGAGTGGGCCGAGCACCGTGCAGCTCGGCTCGCTCGCGATCACGGACGCGCCGAACCAACAGTCCGTCGTGTCCGGCTTGTCGCTCCTCTCCCCGAAGCCGTTCCCCGTGGTCGTGCAGCCTGACAGCGAGGTCACGTTCGACTTTTTCTACGACCTCGGAGACAAGACGATCCCAGAGGAGACCGAGAACGCGCTCTGCCTGCCCGCGGGCGTCCGGATCGCAGGCACCATCCAGGACAGCCTCGATGTCGGCGCCACCTCCGTCGCCTCCGACGTGTTCGAGCCGACCGGCTGCCCGTAGGGCCGCAGGAAGAAGACAAGCCGGGCTTTCGCGCGCTACATTTGCGGCCGGAAGGTTCGCGACTGATGGCACACGACGACGCACGCACGCTCGAATCCGACGAGCGGCGCTTCACGAATGGCGACGGTGGAGAGAGCCTGGGGCTCGACGACGAGGGCTTGCGCGCGCTGCGCGTGGCGCTCGCCGCTTGGCGCATCGGCCCTGTCGCCGAGGCCGAGCGCAAGGTCAAGCCGCGCCAGCAAAAGTTCACCACCTGGAGCGGCCTCGAGGTCCTCGACGTCGCCACGCCGGCCGACAAACGCATCCACTACAAGGCCGACCTCGGCCTGCCCGGCGAGTACCCGTTCACGCGCGGCGTCCAGCCGACGATGTACCGCGGCAAGCTCTGGACGATGCGCATGTTCGCGGGCTTCGGCACGCCCGAGCAGACGAACCAGCGCTTCAAGTACCTGCTCGCCGAGGGCCAGACGGGCCTGTCGACCGCCTTCGATTTCCCCACCTTGATGGGCTACGACTCCGACTCGCCGCGCTCGCTCGGCGAGGTCGGCATGTGCGGCGTCGCGGTCGACACGCTGCGCGACATGGAGGTCCTCTTCGACGGGATCCCGCTCGACAAGGTCACGACCTCGATGACCATCAACGGGCCGGCGATCGTGCTGCTCGCCTTCTACATCGCGCTCGCCGACAAGCGGGGCATCCCGCGCGACAAGATCGGCGGCACGGTGCAGAACGACTGCCTGAAGGAGTTCATCGCGCAGCACGCCTGGGTCGTCGGGCCGCGGCCGGCGATGCGCATCGTGACGGACATGATCGAGTTCTGCGCGCGCGAGGTGCCGCGCTGGAACACGGTCTCGATCAGCGGCTACCACATCCGCGAGGCCGGAGCGACGGCCGCCCAGGAGCTCGCCTTCACGATCGCGGACGGCCTCGCGTACGTGGAGAGCGGCATCGCGCGCGGGCTCGACGTCGACGACTTCGCCCCGCGCCTCTCCTTCTTCTTCGACGTGCACAACGATTTCTTCGAGGAGATCGCGAAGTTCCGCGCGGCGCGTCGCATGTGGGCGCGCTTCATGCGCGAGCGCTACGGCGCGCGCAAGGCCGAGAGCTTGAAGCTCCGCACGCACGCGCAGACGGCCGGCGTCTCGCTCACGGCGCAGCAGCCGTACAACAACGTCGTGCGTGTCGCGCTGCAGGCGCTCGCGGCCGTCCTCGGGGGCACGCAATCGCTGCACACGAACTCGCTCGACGAGACGTACGCGCTGCCCACGGAGGAGTCGGTCACGATCGCGCTCCGGACGCAGCAGATCATCGCGCACGAGAGCGGCGTCGCGAACACGATCGACCCGCTCGGCGGCAGCTATCACGTGGAATGGCTGACCGACAAGCTCGAGGCCGAGGCGCTCGACTACATCCGCCGCATCGACGAGATGGGTGGCATGGTCGCCGCCGTGGAGAAGGGCTATCCGCAGCGCGAGATCGCGGCCTCGGCCTACCGCTTCCAGCGCGAGGTCGAGGACGAGCAGCGCGTGATCGTCGGCGTGAACAGTCACGTCGCGTCCGAGGAGAAGAACATCCCGCTCCTCAAGATCGACGAGACGGTGCAGCGCACGCAATGCGAGAACCTCGCCAAGGTGAAGGCGAGCCGCGACGCCGACGCCGTGCGCGACGCGCTCGCGGCCGTGCGCGAGGCGGCGCGTGGCACGTCGAACCTCATGCCTCCGATCATCGCCGCCGCGAAGGCCTACTGCACCGAGCAGGAGATCTGCGACGTCCTGCGCGAGGTCATGGGCACGCACTCCGATCCCGCCGAGTTCTGACGGGGGCGCGCCCGCGCCCCCGGCCTCCCAAACCCGCAAGATCCCACCAGACAGAAAATGCTTGCCCTGCGCGAGCGTTCCTACGTAAACTGAAACCACTGCCGGCCTGTCGTCCCGTCGAATGGGCGATGGAGTCATCGTCGATTCAGAGCCGCACGACGTACGGAGCCCCACGTGGAAGCTTCTCTTGGTCGGTTTTTGGCCGATATGGCCCTCGATCCGTCCCGTTTGGCCGCGTTCCTCCAGGACCCCGACGAGCTGATGAAGCAGGTCAACCTGGGCGAGGAAGAGCGCCTGGTCGTGCAGAGCGCGAACGCCGCGCTGATGTCGGACTGGCTTTGCACGGAGCGTGGCGGACCCGCCTCGGCGCCGTGGAACTGCCCGGTGCTCATGATGTTTTGAGTTCCCCCGGGGGGGTCCCGCATACCGAGCGATGCTTGGGGGAGGCACGCGGGGTGAGCCCGCGTGCGCTTCTACCTGTCTAAAATTTGCCGCGTAGCATGTTCTTAGCGAATGCGCCCGTACCGGGGTAGCATGACGCCATGCGCCTACGCCCGGGCGACACCTTCGACCGGTACGTGATCGAAGCGCTCCTCGGCGAGGGGGGCATGGGCGAGGTGTATCAGGCGCGCGATAGCCGTCTGCGACGTCGCGTCGCGCTCAAGGTCCTGCGCAAAGAGGCCGCTGAAGATCCCGAGGGCTGGCAGCGCGCCCTCGTTCGCATGCTGCGCGAGGCCCGCGCCGCCGCGGCGCTGAACCACCCGAACACGGTCGCCATCTACGACATCGGCGAGGCCGAGGGCCTGCCTTACCTCGCGATGGAGCTCATCGAGGGCCTGTCGCTCCGGCGCTTGATCGGCGGCGGCGCCTCGATTTCCACGCGACTCGGGTGGCTGCTCGACGTGGCGCGCGCCCTGTCCGCCGCGCATCGCGCAGGCCTCGTGCACCGCGACGTGAAGCCGGAAAACGTGATGCTGCGCGAGGATGGCACCATCAAGGTCCTCGACTTCGGCATCGCGCGGCGCGTGCACCTCGACGCCGACGAGGCCGTCGCTTCCACGCGGCGCGGAGCGGATCTGGCCAAGGTCGGGTCGATGCGCGGGGCCGACACGGTCACGAGCGAAGGCGTGATGGTCGGCACCCCGGCGTACATGGCGCCCGAGCAGCTCACGGGCGATCCGGTCGACGCGAGGACGGATCAATTCGGCTGGGGCGTGCTCGCGTACGAGCTCATCACGGGCCGCGTGCCGTTCGGCGCGGACTTCGAAGGCATCAAGCTGCTCTCGGCCATCCTGCAGGACGAGCCGCCGTCGCTCGAAGGCCTCGTGCCGTCGGTGATCGAGCGTGTCCTCAAGCGCGCAGTCGCGAAGCGCAAGATCGACCGATTCTCCTCGATGGATCTCGTGGTCGACGCGCTCGCGCCTTACGTCGCGGCGGAGAACGCGGGCGGCCTGCACGATGCCTTGATCCCGGGGCCGGACTCCACGCAGCCGGAGACCCTGGCCCCGGAGGACGTGGCGCCGAACGCGCGCGTCCTGCCGGCCCGGAAGACGCTGCCCAGCATCCCGATCGGCGCGAAGTCGGAGTCCACGCCGCCGCCGCGAAACGCGCTGGCGACGCACACGATGCGCTCGCCGGATCACGACAAGCCCGGCCGGAGCACGGCGCCGCCGCCCACGCCCATCGTGCGCGTGGAGATGCCGGGGAACGCGGGGAAAACGACGACGGCGGTGACCACGCTCGAATCGCCGGCCATGCTGACGACGCCCCCGCCGAGGCTCGGACGGCGATTGCCGCGCTGGGCGGTGGTGGGCCTCAGCGCGATCTGGGTCGTGGCCGCGGCGGTGTGGGGGACCCTCTGGTATCGGAAGAACACCACGCCCCCGCCCGTGGCCATACCCACGCCCGCGCCCGCGCCCACGCCGATCACGGAGCTGCCCATTTCGGGATCGTCGAACCCCGAGGCGCTCACCGCGTACAAGGAAGGCCTGCAAGCCTTGCGGGACGCCTCCTGGGAGGTCGCGCGGGGGGCCTTCGATCGCGCGACGAAGGCCGACAATAAGTTTGGCTCGGCATATCTACGCCTGGCGCTGATCGAGCGGTTCCGCGCGGACACCGCCGGGACGCGGATGGCATTCCAGCGCGCCATGGAGCTCCGCGGCACGATGACGGAGCGCGACAAGGTCCTGCTCGACGCGCTCGAGCCGCTCCTGCAGCGGGATCCGCCGGACGTGGCCGAGGGCGTCAAGCGTATCGAGGAGGCCTCCCGGCGGTATCCGGGAGACGCCGAGTTCGTCGAGCTGCAGGTGGCCATTCAGGCGCGCGCCGAGCCTACGAGGCTCCTCGCGCTCGCCGACCGCTGCATCGAGCTCGATCCGAAATACGCCGATTGCTGGCAGGTGCGGTCCTATTCGCTCTTCCGGGTCGAACGACAAACGGAGGCGCTGGCGTCGCTCGATCGTTGCGTCGAGCTCGTGCCGGCGTCGGTGGATTGCCTGCTCGAACGGATCCGCGCGCGCAAGTACCTCGGCCAATGTGATCTCCTCGAGGGCGACGTGCGCCGCTGGATCACCAAGGCCCCGACCTCGGCGATCGCGCATAACGAGCTCGCCGTCGCTCTCCACGCCGGCGGGCAGCCTCCTCCGGCCGTGAACGCCGCCGTCGAGCAAGCCGCGAAGAGGTTCCGGGATCAGGGGCGCATCGAGCAGGCCGGCCGGCTGCGTATCCATCACGCCCTGGTCTTCGGCGACTTCGAGGCCGCCGAGCGGCTCGCCCGTGATCTGGAGAAGGACATCGCGGGCGAATCGCTGGAGGAGAAACACGTCGTCCCGGCGCTCGCGCTGGTCCAGCTTTACGAGGAGCTGGGCCAAGACAAACGGGCCGCCGAGGTCGCGGATCGATTCCTCGCGCAACGCTCGGCGTGGACGAGGCCGGTCGTTCAGCTCACCTGGTGGGATTCGACGATGGCCTTCCTCGAGGCGAAGCGGCGGGGAGGAGCGCTCGACACTCCAGGATACGCCGCGGCGCGCGAGGCGTGGGCCAATGGCTGGGTCGACGGGACGGGCGATACGAAACAGGCGGCCGTCTGGTTCGTCGGGTACGCGGCGCCTGCACGGAGCGAGGCCGAGGCGCGGGAGGCCCTCGCGGTGCAGCCCCCGCTGCAGCCTGCGGCATTCTATACACAAATGGCGCCCAAGGTGGAGATGTGGCTCGGCGGCCTTCATAGCCTGGCAGGGGATGCGGAGCGCGCCCTGCCGCACCTCGAGATCGCCGCTCGCTCCTGCACGGCGCTCGACGAGCCCATGCAGCATACGGTCGCGACCTTTCGCCTCGGGCTCGTCCGGGAGCAACGGAACGACAAATCCGGCGCGTGCGCCGCGTACCGCACTGTACTCGGGCGCTGGGGCCGGGTGAAAGGCTCGGTCACGGCACAGGCGGCCGCTGTTCGGGCGAAGGCATTGAAATGCGGCGAATGAAGCCCGCGGCGCGTGTCGTCCGCGGGCATGGGAGGCATCGCGCAGGATGATCAAAGAAAAGGGGTCGCTCGCCGTCGTGGGGACCGGCATCAGGACGGTCGGTCAGCTCGGCGGGGACACCATTGCCAGGTTGAAGGCGTCGAGCAAGGTGTTTTACCTCGTCGCCGACATCGTGGGCGAGCAGGTGATCAAGCAGATCCAGCCCGCCGCGGAATCGCTCGGCCGGTTTTACCGGCTGGGTGGGGCTCGCAAGGAGGCGTACGACGCGATGGTCGAGCGCGTCCTCAGCGCCGTGCGTGATGGCCACCGGACGTGCTTCGCGGCGTACGGCCATCCCGGCGTCTTCGCCTTCCCGACCCACGAGGCGGTGCGCAAGGCGCGCGCCGAGGGCTACGACGCCATCATGCTCCCCGCCGTCTCGGCCGAGGACTGTCTCTTCGCCGACCTCGGCGTCGACCCTGCGAACCCGGGCTGCGTGAGCCACGAGGCCACGCGGTTCGTCCTGTACAGGAAGCCCATCGACCCCACGTCCGCGCTGATCCTGTGGCAGGTCGGCAGCTTCGGCGACCCGACGTACCAGCCCCAGCGCAATCGAGGCCGCTGGATTCACCTCCTCGTCGAGCGGCTCCGCGAGCATTACCCCGAGAACCACGAGGTCACGCTCTACGAGGCCGCCATCTTCATCAACTGCCCTGCGCGTATCGAGCGTATCCCCCTCGGCGCCCTCGCCGACGCCGAGCTCAGCCCCGCCACCACGCTCTACGTTCCCCCGGCCCTGCGCGACGAACTCGACGACGAGACGTGCGGCGCGCTCAGCATCAGATCCGAGCACCTGAAGCGCTGAATCGCGCCCTCGCCATCCTTCCGGCGAACCTCCCTTCGCGCTACCCTCTGCGCCATGCCCCTTTCGCCTGGAGACAGGTTCGATCGGTACGTCGTCGAAGCGCTGCTCGGCGAAGGCGGCATGGGCGAGGTGTATCGCGCGCAGGATACGCGCCTCGGTCGCGCCGTCGCGCTCAAGGTGCTCCGCCGCGACGCCCAGGGCGCGAGCGAATCGTGGAGCCGGCAGGTGCGTCGCATGCTGCGCGAGGCGCGGATCGCCGCGGCGTTGAGCGATCCCGGCATCGTCGCGGTCTATGACGTCGGCGAGCACGAGGGCACGCCGTTCATCGCGATGGAGCTCGTGCAGGGCAAGCTCCTGCGCGACCTCATCCGCAAAGACGCGCCGATCGGCGAGCGGATCGCCTTGCTCTCCGCGGTCGCGGAGGTCCTCTGCGTCGCGCACCGCGCCGGGCTCGTGCATCGCGACGTCAAGCCCGAGAACGTGATGATCCGCGAGGACGGCGCCATCAAGGTCCTCGATTTCGGCATCGCGCGGCGCACCGACGACGAGCTCGCCGCCGAGGGGCAGGACGATTTCGCCACGCGCACCGGCGACGGCTCGTTCATCGGCACTCCCGCGTACATGGCCCCCGAGCAGGTGAAGGGCGAGTTCATCGACGCGCGGGCCGATCAATTCGCCTGGGGCGTCACCGCGTACGAGCTGCTCATGGGCAAGCTCCCGTTCCGCTCGGATCGCGGGCCCGTGAGCCTCATCGCCTCGATCCTGAGCGACGACCCGCCGCCGATGGACGGCGTGCCGCCCGAGATCGAATCCATCGTCCTGCGCGCGCTCGCCAAGGAGCCCGCCGATCGTTACGGCTCGATGGAGGACATCGCCGCTCTGCTCGCGCCCTTCGCCACGCCGATCACGACGCTCGTGCGCAGAAACGACGAGCCCGCGACCGCCGCGCGTCGCTCCGGAAAGGAGCCGCGCCCGCCCGCGAACACCTCCGCGCGCGCCACGACGACCCGCTCGTCGCCGCGCCGCGCCGCCACGCATCGCACGCCGCCCGCGCCGAGCGCGCGCGCTCCCTCGCGCTCGCGCCGCTTCCTCGGCCTCGCCGCCGTCGTCACGCT
>NZ_JASBQE010000080.1 GCF_029960785.1 Polyangium sp. 15x6 | reverse complement strand
GGTGGTGCCGGCGGCGCGGGCGGCGCCGGCGCGGGTGGCTCGGCCGGCGCGGGCGGCAGCCTTCCCGCGGACGACAGCGGCTGCGATTGCCGCGCGGCGGGCACCACGCGGGGCAACACAGGCTCGGCGGGCGTCCTCGGCCTCGCGCTTGGCCTCGCGGCCTTCGCGCGGCGCCTGCGCTCGCGGCGCGCCGGGTTCTAGATCGAAAAACGCAGGCCCCTCTCCCGCGCGGGGGAGGGGCGTAGCGCCGGGGTTTCACCCCGGACCCGACCAGGGGCTGTCCGCCCCTGGACCCGGACCAGGGCAAGCCCTGGACGCGGGGCGACAGCGCGCGATGCGCGCTGTCGACAGGGAAAACGTCGCGACCAGGTACGGCAGCGCTACTGTTTTGGCTGGCAAGCTCGTGGAGGGTCTTGCCCCGGTCCCGTCCGAGAAACCGCGCATTGCGCGGTTTCTCGGCCTTCGGTCCAGGCCGTGCCTGGTCCGGGGTGCAGGGGGCGGACAGCCCCCTGCTGGGGTGCGGGGCGAAGCCCCGCGCTCACCTTTCAGCCCATCGCTGGCGTCGGGCGCCGCGACGGCCTTCGCAGGGCGAGCCCGGCGACGCGCCCGGCGAGCTCTGCGTCGGACACGCTCTTCGATGCGTACCCGTGGGCTCCCACGCTCACTGCGAGATCCGCGAGCTCCATGTCGGACTTGTCCCCGACCAGCATGATCCGGGTTTGTCCGAGCCCGTAGGCGTCCCGGATCATCTTCACGAGCAGACCGCCGTCGAGCCGCGGCATGTCCACATCGACGAGCACGATCTCGCAGCCCGTCTCGCGGACCGCGTGCAGGCTGCCGAAGGGACCCTCGTGGAAGCGTGCCCGCATGCCTGCCTTTTCCAGGCAACGCACGGCACGCTGGCCGAAGGTCGGGTCGTCGTCGATGATCAAAACGCGGGCCATGTCCGACCCTGATGCAAGGACCGGACCACGATCAGGAAACGCTGGAAATGCCCGAAAAGAAAGGGCTTCTTCGGCTCGCACGTCCAGGACGTCTTGCAGGGCTAAACGGCCGGTGCGAGCCAGCTTTGCACTTCTGCGATCTTCGCGTGCAGAGCCCGCTCAGAACGTCCCGCGCACGCCCGCCGTGCCGATCCCGAGCACCGGCGTCCACGTGATCCCGGAGGCCTTCTTCTCGTCTTTTTTGGGCTTCTCGGTCGGACCCGCGATGAGCAGCGGCACGCCCACGCCGAGGCCCACCACGCCGACCACGAGGCCTGCCGTCGTCGCGTAGCGCAGCGCATCGAAGAAGTCCGCGTCCGCGTGGAACTCCGGCTGACACGTCCGGTTCGGGCACTTCGTGGTGAGCTCCTGCTCCTTCGAAAGCGCGAGCCCGCCCGTCACCCCGAACGCCACCATGCCGCCCGCGCCGACGCCGATCCCCACCCAGGCGATCGTCCTCCAGAACGGATCCGGCTCCGGCGGCTTCGGCTTCGGCAGCGGCGGGAGCATGAGCACGACTTTCTCCGTCTGCTTCACGACGAGGTCGACCTTCTTCTTCACCTTCGTCTCGCCGCGACGAACCTCGACCTCGTGCTGCCCTGGATCGATCGGGCGCTTCTGCCCGAGCAGCGCGAGCGGGATCTGCGTGCCGTCGACGTACACCGTGATGCCGTCGCCCAACGGCCCCGTGACTTCGATCGTCAAGCTCGGGATGAGCGGCAAGAGCTCCTCGCGCTCCTTGAGCGCGTCGGCCTGCGCCTTGCGGAACGCCGGCGTGACCTGCGTGCGCGAGAGATCCATGCGCGTCACCGCGAGGTAACGCTCCGTCGCCTCGACGAGGCGGCCGAGCTTGACGAGGCTACGCGCCGCGCGCAGGCCGAGCGTCGGCGCGGGGACGAGCTGATCGGCGAGGTTGAACTTCTCGAGCGCCTCGGCGTACTGGCCCTTGTCGAAGAGCGCGATGCCCTCCTCGCCGAGCTTGCGCGCGGCGCTGCGGGTCGCGAAGTCCTGCCCCGTGCTCACGGCCGGCGAGAGCCAGGTGAGCGCGGCGAAGGCGAGCGGCAGGCACGTCCGGAGGGGCGCTCGCGTGGGCTTCGAGGGAGGGCGGTTCATCGGTTCGTCGGGGCTCGTGTTCGTCTCAGAAGCCGAGGACGTCTTCCTTCGTGGTCTTCTTGGTCCCGGTGTGGATCTTCGGGGCTGCGCCCGCGTCGGGCGCGCTCGGCACAGGGGGCGCGCCCGCGTCGTCCGCGGGGGTCGTCGTGACGGGCACGTTCGGCGCGGGGCTCGGCGCGGCGCTCGGCGGGCTCGCGGGAGGCAGCGCGCTCGCGGCGGGGCGGAGCGCCGAGGGCGTCGGAGCTGTCGTGCCTTCGTCACGCCCCTTCACGATCCACACGGCGCCGACCGCGCCCAGGAGGAACACCGGGAGCACCGCGAGCGCGATCGTGAGCGCGCGCCGCGAGCTCGGGTTCGCCGCGCCGCTCGACCAGGCCGTGTTCCGCCCCGTCGGCTCGGGCCGACCCGACTGCACCATCGAGCCGAGTGGCACCGTGGCCGCGCCTCCGCCTTGGCTGCGCAGGAGCACGAGCGAGAGCCCCTCGGCGAGCTCGCGCGCGGACTGGAACCGGTCCTTCGGCTCGCGTTGCGCCGCGCGCGCGAACCACGCGTCGAAGCCCGGCGGCACGTTCCGTACGACCTGCGAGGGCACGGGCAGCGGCGCCGAGCAGATGCGCATGAAGAGCTCGCCGAGCGTGCTGCCCGAGAAAGCTCGCACGCCTGTCACGCACTCGAACGCGATCATCGCGAGCTGCCAGAGATCCGAGCGGGAATCGATCTCCTTGCCGAGCACCTGCTCCGGGCTCATGTACGCGGGCGTCCCGAGCACCGTGCCCGCGTGCGTCTTCAGGTGCGGATCGTGGCCGCCGTCGGCCGTCTTCGCGATGCCGAAGTCGAGGATCTTCACGACCTCGCGCCCCTCCTCGACCGAGAGGAAGACGTTCTCCGGCTTGAGGTCGCGATGCACGATCCCCTGCTTGTGCGCCTTCTCCAGCGCGCGCGCCATCTCGCGGAAGATCCGCACCGCGTCCGACGCGGGCAGCACGCGCGTGCGCGTGAGCCGCTTTGCCAGGCTCTCGCCTTCGAGCAGCTCCATCACGATGTACGCGACGTGCCCTTGCGCGCCGTGATCCATCGTCTGGACCACGTTCTCGTTCTTGAGCCTCGCCGCGGCGCGCGCCTCGTGGAGGAAGCGCGCCATCGTCTCTTGCGGGTTCTGCGACGACGCGAGATCGACGAGCTTCACCGCCACGGTCGTGCCGAGCGACGTGTGCTCGGCGCGCCAGACTTGCCCCATGCCGCCGGCCCCGATGGGTGTGGTGAGGCGATATTTTCCCCCGATGATCGAGCCCGGCGCCCAGGGGCTCGGCCTCACGCTCTGCAGCTCGGGTTCGGGGGGTCTCACGGCGGAGACCAAAGTCTAAACCACGACCCGCCGAAACGGGAAACACCCCGTGCGTGGGTCCGTCCGATCTAGCGCGGGCCCCGGCTCATCCGCATCGGGACCTGGGCCGCGGGCCCCTGGGGCGGGAGCGTTTCGCGCACTTCGATCGAGCGCGTCTCGTCGTACTCCGGCTCGCCTCCGACCGACAGCGAAGGCCAGTCGGGAAAGTAGGTCCCCGGCGGGATCACCACCGCGTACGTGGGCGGCTCCGGCGCGAGCGGCACCTCGGCAGCACGCTCCGTCGCGCCGCGCCCGCAGGCCACGCCGAGCACCGAGAGGCCACACACGAACGCGAGCAGGGAGAACCGACACGGGGCCGAAGATCCCATGCCCCGGCCTCACGCAAGGCGCGGGCCGGGGCGGTGTGCAGGACGTGCGCGACGGGAATCCGGCCAATCAGGACGGATGTCTCGATCAGGATCCGTTGGCCTTCGCGGGGCCCGTGGGGGGCGTGGGGGCCGGGAGGAGCGGGAGCAGCCCGTGCGGCTGCGCCGGGGCGGCGACCTGCACCAGAGGCGGCGCGGCTGCGGCGCGCTCGCCGCGGTACCGCTTGATGCAGCCCGCGAGGATCTCGCCGATGAGCGTCCGGAAATCCATGCTCGCGACCTTCCCGATGACGCAGAGATCGCTGAAATCCGGGGTGAGCCCCGGCAGCGGGTTGCACTCGATCACGTACACCGTGCCGTCCTTCGCCATGCGCAGATCGATCCGCGCGACGTCGCGGCAATGCAGCGCGAGGAACGTGTCGCGCGCGATCCTCTCGATCCGTTTGAGCTCCGCCGATCCGAGGTTCGCCGGGCATTCGAAGCGCACGCGCGTCGTGCCCATTTGTTTCTCCTCGAAGCCGTAGACCGGGTGCTCGGGCGGATCGACGAAGACCACCTCCATCGGCGGCAAGACCCGCGGCCTTCGATCGCCGAGCAGGCCCACGGTGAGCTCGCGGCCGTCGACGTACTCCTCGACGAGCGCCGGTTGCCCGTATCGCTCGAGCAGGACCTTCGCCGCGGCGCGTGCGCTCGCCTCGTCCGGCACCACGGACGCGCTGCTGATCCCCTTCGACGTGCCCTCCGCGTTTGGCTTCACGATCACCGGGTACCGGAAGGCCTTGAGCTTCTCGCGTCCCGTCGTGAGCACCTGCCACTCGGGCGTCTCGATCCGCGAGGCGCGCAGGATCTGCTTCGTGAGGCCCTTGTCGAGGCAGAGCGAGAGCGTCGTCGGATCGCTGCCGGAGTAGGGGATGCCGAGCAGCTCCAGCATCGCGGGCACCTGCGCCTCGCGTCCGCGTCCGCGTACGCCCTCGGCGATGTTGAAGACCACGTCGGGCTGCGACGCGAGCAGCCGGTGCGGCAGATCCGGCTTCGCTTCGAGCGGGATCACCGTGTGGCCGAAGCTCTCGATCGCGTTCGTGATCGCCTCGATCGTCTGCGGCGAGTCGAACTCCGCCTCCGCGTCGCCGCCGTCGCGCTTCATGTTGAACGTGAAGCCCACGCGCAGCGCGGCCTTCTTCGAGCGGCGGCTGGGCGTGTTGTCGACGAAGTGCGACATGCCCCTCCGCTTGCAGGCGCTGCGCACGATCGATCGGATCACGCCGTCGTAATCGAAGCCGCCCTTCTTCGCCGCGACGAACATCGCCGCGCTCGGATCGAGCGAGGGAAGCGCGTCGACCTCGAGGAAGTGGATGTCGTAGCCCGTCTGCGGCGACCCCGGCGCCACGCGGAACTCGCAGCGCCCGAGGTCCTTGAGATCGAGCGCCCGCACGATCCTGCGCGTCAGCGCCTGGATGCGATCGAGCACCGCCGCCGGCAGCTCCGCCGGGCGCGTCGTCACGTGCTCGGGCCGCACATTCTTCAGGTGGAAATCGTAGACGTTGTAAAGGTTCTGGTACCGAGGATCGATCACGTACTCGACCGGATCGAGGATCCCGTCGCTGCCGAGTCCCTCGACGAACGAGCACGACACGTCGATCCCGCGCAGGAAGCGCTCGACGAGCAGGCCCGCGGGGTACCGCGAGAGCTGTCGGTCGACGATCTCGGCGAGCTCGTGGCCGTCCTCGCAGACGCTGAAATCGCCGGAGATGCCCTTCGAGGAGCCCTCGAAGTTCGGCTTCACGATGACCGGGAACGTCACGTCGTCGAGTACGCCGCCCTCGATCGCCACGCGCGTCACGAGCCGCGCGCGCGGCGTCGGCACGCCGAAGCCCGCGAGCGTGCGCTTCGTGAGCGCCTTGTCGAGCGTGAGGCAGAGCGTGTGCGCGTCCGAGCCCGTGTACGGGAAGCCGAGCTCGTCGAAGAGCGCGGCGTAGAACGCCTCGCGCATCTTGCCCTTGTGCCCCTCGGCCATGTTGAACACGAGATCGGGCGAGATCGATTCGAGCCGCGCGATGACGCGGGATGCGGGGCCGGAGACCTCGACGCGCTCGACCTCGTGACCTGCGCGCACGAGGGCCCCTTCGATCGCGTCGATGGTTGCTGGACTGTCGAACTCCGCCTCTTCGGGGGAGCCCGTGATCTTCAAATTGTAGGTGAGCGCGAGGCGCATCGTTGGAATGGAGGGTGCCGAAGGAGGGGGAGGATGTCGCGAGTTTTTCGAGGGAAAATGTAGCTGGGCGAGCGTGTCTTGCGGGCGGACGGACGCTGCGTCAAGCGTCTAGGGCTCCCCTCCTGCGGGACCACGTGCTACGGCCCCGTGCGTGACGGATCTGGTGGCCTTTCCTCCGCCCACGTTCCCCGAGCCGGCGGACGAGCTCAACGAGCCCCAGGCGCGGGCCGTGGCCCACGCCGAGGGCCCGCTCGTCGTGTTCGCGGGCGCGGGCAGCGGCAAGACGCGTGTCATCACGTACCGCATCGCGAACCTGCTCGCCGGGCACCGCGTGCCTCCGTACCGCGTGCTCGCCGTGACCTTCACGAACAAGGCGGCCGGCGAGATGCGCCGCCGCATCGCGAGCCTCGCGGGCGACGAGATCGCCAAGGAGCTCTGGATCGGCACGTTCCACGCGACGTGCGCGCGCCTGCTCCGCCGCTTCCACGAGGCCGCCGGCCTCGAGCGAAACTTCGTCATCTACGACGACTCCGACCAGCGCGCGGTCGTCGCGCGTGTCTTGAAGGAGCTCTCGCTCGACGACAAGCGCTACCCGCCGCGGCAGGTCCTCTCGCGCATCCACAAGGAGAAGCAGGAGGGCCGGGCCCCGGCCGACTTCGAGCCGCAGGGCTTCTTCGACGACGCGATCCTCAAGGTCTACGAGGGCTACGAGCGTTACCTCCGCAAGGCGAACGCCGTCGACTTCGACGACCTCATCCTCTCGGTCCTGCGCATCGCCGAGGATCCGAAGAGCCTCGCCGGCGAGGACCTCCGCGCGCGCTTCCGGCACGTCCTCGTCGACGAGTTCCAGGACGTGAACCAGGTCCAGTACCGCCTCGTGCGCGCGCTCGCCGCGAGCCGCAACCTCTGCGTCGTCGGCGACGACGATCAGAGCATCTACCGCTGGCGCGGCGCCGACGTGCGCATCGTCAGGAACTTCCGGCGCGACTTCCCCGACGCCGCCGTGATCAAGCTCGAGCAGAACTACCGGTCCACGGGCAACATCGTCCGGTCCGCGCTCGGCGTCATCAAGCCGGCGAAGGATCGCGAGCCGAAGGAGCTCTGGACCGCGCGCGACGGCGGCGAGCCCGTCGTCGTCGTCGCCGCGCAGAACGAGCACGACGAGGCCGCGTGGGTGGCCGAGCGTGTGCGCGAGGCCCAGGCGCGAGGCGTCCCGCTCGGCGAGGTCGCGATCTTCTACCGCGTCCACGCCCAGTCGCGCGTGCTCGAAGAAGTCCTGCGCGCCGAGCGCATCCCCTACCAGATCGTCGGCGGCATGCGCTTCTTCGAGCGCGCCGAGGTGAAGGACTGTCTCTCGTACCTGCGCATCCTCGACAACCCGAAGAGCGACGTCGACCTCGAGCGCATCATCAACGTCCCCGCGCGCAAGATCGGCGGGGCCACGCTCGATCGGCTCACGCAGGTCGCGAACGCGCTGAACGTCCCGCTCTACGAGGCGATCCTGCCGCTCACGGATCGCGGCGGCCTCGGCACGGCCGCGAAGAAGAGCTTGCTCGCTTTCCGTGATCTCATCGAAAGCCTGCGCGAAAAGGCCGCCTCCGCGCCGCCGAGCGACCTTGCGCGCGAGGTCCTCGAACGCACGGGTTACGCCCGCATGCTCGACGAGGACGACAGCGCCGAGAGCGACGCGCGCAAGCAAAACCTCCAGGAGCTCATCGGCTCCATCCTCGATTACGAGGCCGAGGCCGCGGCGGCGGGCCAGGTCGGCGCGCTCTCCGGCTACCTCGAGCGCATCACGCTCTCGAGCGACATCGACGCGCTCGAGGACGCGCCGCGCGTCTCCATGATGACCGTGCACGCGGCCAAGGGCCTCGAGTTCGACACGGTCTTCATCACGGGCATGGAGGACGAGATCTTCCCCTTCAAGGGCCCGGATCCCAAGCGCAACGAGGACATCGAGGAGGAGCGCCGCCTCGCCTACGTCGCGGTCACGCGCGCCCGAGAGCGCCTCTTCGTCACGCACGCGGCGCGGCGCATGATCTTCGGCAACACGCGCTTCGGCGTGCCGAGCCGCTTCATCGCCGATTTCCCCGTCGCGGGCGTAAAACCCCTCATGACGGCCGCGGCGTCGAGCGAGCGCTCCTTCCGCGACGGCTACCGCGACGAACCCGCGCGCCCGCGCGGGCCATGGACGCATCCCATGGATCGCGGGGGCGACGCGCCCGCGCGCTCGTTCGCCGCGCCTTCGCCGACCCTGCCCGCGCGCGCGCCAGGCGAGCGCTACATCGAGCGTGAGCCGGGCGAGGCCTCGGGCGAGGGCGGCCTCGCGCGCGGGGCGCGCGTCATGCACGAGAAGTTCGGCGTCGGCGCCATCGTCGACGTCGATCCCGGTGACGACCCGATCGCCACCGTGAAATTCTCGGGCTGGGGCGTGAAGCGCATCAAAGCACGATTCCTGCGGACCGAGTAATCCGATACACCCTCCGATGCCACGCATGACCCTCGCAATGGGGGGACGACGTGGTGTACGCTGGAAGATCGTAGCGCCGCGATTTTCGAGCGAAGGAGGGCTTGAAGGATGAACACCGAAGCCGGACTGCTCCAGGAGCTCGCCGACGGAATGCCGGATCCGATGTTTTTCAAGGACCGGCAGCATCGCTGGATTGCATTCAATCGCGCCTTCTGCGACCTCCTCGGCCGGCCGGCCGAGGAGATCCGCGGCCGGAGTGATCCCGACTTTTTCCCGCCCGATCAGGTCACCGTCTTCTGGCAGCACGACGACCTGGTCTTCGAGACGGGTCGGCCCGACCTCAACGAGGAGAAGATCACGCTCGCCGACGGCGGGCTCCGGATCCTCTGGACGCGCAAGGTGCCGATTCGCGACGCGTCGCGGTCCGTGGTGGGCCTCTATGGGCTCATCATGGATATCACCGACCAGATGGAGCACGCCCGCAAGACCGAGGTCCTCGAAGCCGAGGCGGCGCGGCAGCAGGCAATCATCGAGGCGCAGGAGCGGGTCATCGACGGCCTCGTCGTGCCGGTGCTCGAGATATGGGAGGGCATCCTGTTATTGCCGCTCGTCGGCGCGCTCTCGCAGAGCCGGGCGGCCCATGCCATCGAGAGTGTGCTCGCCGCCGTCAGCGAGCGCGGCACGGAGACGGTCCTCATCGACGTCACGGGCGCAGGTTTGCCCGACGCCTCCGGGGCGGAGATCATCGCCCGCGCGGTGCGCGCCCTCGCCTTGCTCGGCTGCCGCACGATCCTCGTCGGAATCAGCGCGGAGTCAGCCCGCACGTTCGTCGAGGGAGGCCTGGATCTCGGTGGAATGACGACGTGCGCCACCCTGAAACAGGGGTTGTCCCGGGCGCTCGCATTGCGACGCAAACCGTCTGCGCGTTAATCGCGCCGCCTCGCCGGGGCGCTGCCCCGGGCCCCGCGGGGGCTGTTCGCCCCTCGACCCGAACCAGCGCAAGCGCTGGACTCGGGGCGGAAGAACTGCGCTCCGCGCAGTTCTTCCGACGGGCCGGTGGCAAGACCAGGGACGGCGTTGCCGGTTGAAATGGCAGCGCGGCTGTCTTGGTGGGCAGGGGGGTCGTTCGATGAACTGCGCATCGCGCAGTTCATCGACCCTGGGTCCAGCGCTTGCGCTGGTCCGGGTCCCGGGGCGGATAGCCCCGGGTGGGGTCTGGGGCAACGCCCCAGCGCAGCGGCCCCGAGAAGAGACCTCGTCCCTCAGCGCGCCTTGATCTGATTCGCGACGGCCTCGGCCTTCGCCTTCGCCGCCGCCTCGTCGCCGAGGTACCGGCGCGAGATCGGCTTCAGATTCGCGTCGAGCTCGTAGAGCAGCGGCACCCCCGTCGGGATGTTCAGCTCCACGATCTCCGAATCCGAGATCCCGTCGAGGTGCTTCACCAGCGCGCGCAGGCTATTTCCGTGCGCTGCGATGATCACGCGCTTGCCGCTCCGGATCGCCGGCGCGATATCGGACTCCCAGAACGGGAGGAACCGCGCCACCGTGTCCTTGAGCGATTCGCTCGCCGGAATCTCTTCCTTGCGGAGCGAGGCATAGCGCGGATCCTTGCCGGGCCAGCGCGGATCGTCCTCGGTCATCGCGGGCGGCGGCGTGTCGTAGCTCCGGCGCCAGACCTTCACCTGCGCCTCGCCGTGCTTCGCCACGGTCTCGGCCTTGTCGAGCCCTTGCAGCGACCCGTACATCCGCTCGTTCACCCGCCAGCTCTCGGTGACGGGGATCCACATCCGATCGAGCTCCTCCAGCACGATCCACAGCGTCTTGATGGCGCGCTTCAGCACCGACGAGTACGCCACGTCGAACGTCAGCCCCTCGGCCGCAATCATCTGCGCGGCGGCGCGCGCCTCCTCGACGCCTTTTTCGCTGAGCGGCACGTCGACCCAGCCGGTGAAGCGGTTTTCCTTGTTCCACTGGCTCTCGCCATGGCGGAGGAGGACGAGCTTGTGCATCGTGTTCTTCCCTTCAGAGAGCTTCATCCGACCTCACAACGAGGCCGCCCGGGGGCCATGACGCGGCCCCTCTCCGGCGTCAAGCGTCTCGTCCCGAGGCCAACGCGTCGCCGCGCCGCGTCGATCCCGCTCGCCTTCGAGTCGCTCTTCAGGTATCGGAGGCGATCCGATGAGCTCCCCCGTCCACGCCACGTTCCTCGTCGCCGCGCCCGATCAGCCGGGCCTCGTCGCGCGTCTCGCCGGCTTTTTCTACAACGCCGGTCTCAACATCATCGACGCCGGCAACCACACCGACGTCCATGTCGAGGGCGGAGCGCGATTCTACATGCGCATGGTCGTCGACGTCTCGGGCCTCTCCGCCCCCGCAGCAAGCGCAGCCCTCGGAGGCTCCTCGACCCGCGCAGCCCTCGAGCGCGCCTTCGGCGATCTCGCCCAGACCCTCTCGGCCACCTGGTCCGTCCGCTACGGCGACCAGATCCAGCGCGTCGCCGTGCTCGTCACGAAAGACCCCGCCTGTCTCTACGATCTCGTCCTGCGGCAGCGCTCGGGCGAATTGCCGTGCGAGATCCCGCTGGTCCTTTCGAACCACCCGACCCTCGAGCCCGTCGCCGAGAGCTTCCGCATCCCATTCTTTTGCCTGCCCGTCACGCCCGACACGAAGCGCGAGCAGGAAAAGCGAATCCTGGAGCTCTGCCGTCGTCACCACGTGGATCTCGTCGTGCTCGCCCGATACATGCAAGTCCTCACCGAGGACTTCCTGAACGAGGCGCCGCCGGTCATCAACATCCACCACGGCTTCCTACCCGCATTCCAGGGCGCCAAACCGTATCACCAGGCCCACGCGCGCGGCGTGAAAATGATCGGCGCGACAGCCCATTACGCAACGAAGGACCTCGATCAGGGCCCCATCATCGAGCAAGACGTCGCCCGCGTCACGCACGCAATGGGCCCCGAAGAAATGGCCCGCACCGGCCGAGACGTCGAGCGCGTCGTGCTCTCCCGCGCCGTCCGCGCCCATCTGGAGCGAAGGGTCATCGTCGAGGGACGGCGGACGATCGTGCTCTGATGGCGTAGCGCTGGGGCGTTGCCCCAGGCCCCACCAGGGGCTATCCGCCCCTGGACCCGGACCAGCCAGGGGCTGGACCCGGGGTCGATGAACTGCGCGATGCGCAGTTCATCGAACGGCCGCTGGCAAGACCGGCGACGGGCTGGCCAGCCAAGACGGCGGGGTCGACGTACTTGGCTGGCAAGGTGGTCCGTGGTTTGCCACGGGCCCGTCCGAGAAACCGCGCATCGCGCGGTTTCTCGGCCTTCGGTCCAGGCCGTGCCTGGTCCGGGGTGCAGGGGGCGGACAGCCCCCTGCTGGGGTGCGGGGCAAAGCCCCGCTCCGCGCTCAAGGCGTGCCGATCGCGAGCACCTTCAGCTCCGAGATGTTCACCTTGTTGAAGCGCCCGCTCTGCCCGCCCATGCCGTTGTACGAGCCGAAATGGGCGAAGTCGCTCATGTTGCCGGATCCGGCGTCCTCCCGGATCACGATCGAATAGGTCTTTCCGGCCACGAGGTCGACCGGCACGAAGTTCGAATCACGCCAGTCGTCCCACGTCGCGAGGTGCGGCATCGTGAGCTGCCCGCTGCCCACGAGCGTCGCGCCGTCCCACACCTCGATCGCCTTGACCCCGCAGGTGATCCCCGTCGTGTAATCGCCCGCGCCGTTGCCCGCCGTCACCTGCAGCAGATGCCGCCCCGACTGCTTCGCGGTCACGTTCGCCACCGTGATCGTGTGCCCGGGATCGCCCCAGTTCTCGTAATGCCAGCGGCCGTGGTTCAGGACGAGCGTCCCGCCCGTCGCCTGGAAGCTCTGCTGCGCGCCGAACGACTGGATCCGCGTGTTGTTCGGCCCCCAGTAACACCAGGGCCGCGCTCGCTGCGAGGCGTTGCCCGACGCCTTGAAGACGGCCTCCACCGTGTAGCAATACGTCTTCGTCATGTACTCCGTGCTCCCCGGGTCCACGTACGACGTCGTGCCTCCGGGCAGATCCTGCGCGATTCGCGTCCCGTCGCGATACAGGTTGAGCGTCACGTCGTTCGGGTTCTCCCCCACGGAGAAATTGACCTGGACCCGATCGTTCGTGATCACGAGACCCGAAATCGAGGGCGTGTGCGGGCCGAACACGTTCTTGTAATCGGCGATCTCCGCGTCTCCGAGCGCGGTGATCCCCTTCGTCGACGGCGCGCCGGCGCCGAGCTCGATCTCGAACACGCTGTCTTGCCCGAGCGCCGCCGCGTCCACGAAGCCCGTCCCCACGTCCTGCCCGTCGAGCCGCGCCGCCGTCACGTCGAGCAGCCCATTGTCGCCCGACACCGCCGGGAGCTTCACCCGGACCGAGATCCGCTTCCCCTTGTACCGCACGCCCGACAGCGTGATCTCGTCCATCCCCGAGAACAGCGTATTGCGCAGCTCCCGCGTGATCTTCGGCGCGAACCGGATTCCCGCCTGCGTCGCTTCCAGCCCGAAGATCACGTCGTGCACGACCCCGACGAACCCCGCCACGCTCCAGAGTTGCCTTTGCGAATTGACGACCGGCCCGCTCGTCGCCCCTTCTTCCTTCCAGTTCGCTCCGGTCACGGCCTCGAAGTTCTCCATGTTGGAGAGGTTCAGCGCCGCGCCGCGCACGAGCGCGCGCACCGCGTTGTCGATCGCGTCCGCGTTGCCCGCCTTCGCCGCGGCCTTCGCCCAGAACGCCGTCACGAACGGCCAGATCGCGCGATTGTGATAGATCCGCGTATTCTGCTGCTGCGGCCAGATCACGGGCGCGCCCTTCGGCAAATGCGGGTACCGCGCCACGATCTCCTCCGCCTCGGCCTTCGTCGCGACATCGAACAGCACCGCGAACGCCGACCCCAGAAGATCGTATTGCAGCGTCGGCGCCGGATCCAGATACGTCGTGACGAACGTCGAATACATCTGCCGCTCGGGCAAGAACAGCCGCGCCCGGATCGCGTCCCGGAGCGCCGTCGCCCATCCTGCGTATTTCTGGCTCGCCGCCGTATCCCCCTTCTCCTCGGCGAGCTTCGCGGCGACGTCGAGCATCACGAGGTGCGCGATGTTCGTCCCGAGCGCCTTGCTCATCCCGATCTGCACCGTATCCGTCGCCACCCACGCCGGATACGTCTGCTCGCGCCAGTCGAGGAACGACTGCTCGCCGCGATAAAGCCCGTCGGCCTTGTCCCACACGACGAGCCGATCGTGCTCCGCCGTGTTCACGATCGCCTCGTATGCGAGGTCCCGGAACGCCGACCGCTCCGCGCCATCGAGGTGCTTCAAGAGCTCGAACGCGCCCATCGCCCACACCACGCGGTCCGACGAGATCGGATAACTCCCGCCCGTCCCCGTATCCTGCACGATCTCGCGCTTCGTCCCGTCGCGGCGGAGGCTCGTCTTGAACTCCATCGAGTTTCGCGCCCGCGTCGGATCGAGCAGCGACAGCCCGAGCGCCACCGAATACGACGTATCCCGCGTCCAGACGTATTTCCAGAGCCGCCCCGTCTCGAA
The DNA here is from genome assembly GCF_029960785.1 of Polyangium sp. 15x6. Taxonomy (GTDB): domain Bacteria; phylum Myxococcota_A; class Polyangia; order Polyangiales; family Polyangiaceae; genus Polyangium. Next base: position 41,153 of record NZ_JASBQE010000080.1, on the reverse strand, counting down.
GCAGCCGCCTTGCGGGCAGGGCAGGGGATTGCCGCCATTGAACGCGTAATCGCTGATCGCCGCGACCGAGCACTCGCGTGACTCCTCGACGGCCAGCGCATACAGCGCGTCCAGCATGTCGTGCCCCGTCCGCAGCACGGGTTGTCCGGGTACCTCCGTGATCGTCCGCGGGTTCGACGGGTTGTTGTCGCGCAGCGGCCCCGTGGTCGAGAGCACGTACGTCCGCGCGCAGCTCGCCGCGTTTTGCACGACGACCGTGGCCTGATTCGGCGCGTCGTACCACGTGCCCGTCCCGGACGCGGGCGTCCCCGTGGGCGGCACACATTCGGCGCTGCTGCCGCCGCCGCTGCCGCCGACGCCGCTGCCGCCGCTGCCGCTGCTACTCGCGCTGCCGCCGCCGCTTCCGCCGCCGCCTGCGCCACTGCCTCCGCTCCCGCTCCCGCTCGAGCTTCCCGAGCCTGTTCCGAGGGTCGTTCCCGAGGTCGTACCGCCCAATTCGTCACCTCCGCATCCGAGGGCCGCGAGCGCGGCGAGGGAGACGAAGCAAGAGCCCAGGGTGTTGCGAAGCACGCTCATGATGAGAAAACACGTCGCGTTTTCGCCCCGCTTGTCAAGCCCGAAGCGATTTGCGGTATCGTCCCGAACCCATGACCGCCCTCGCCGCCGTTCCTCGGGCCAGGCTCTCGCTTTTCGACAAGCTCGTCTACGCCGCGGGGAACACCGGGAACGTCCTCGGCTACCAGCTCGTCACGACCTACGTCCTGCGGCTCTACGCGCCGCCCGACGACAAGGGCACCGCGCTCATCCCCGCGTTCCTGGCCGGCGCGATCCCCACCTACCTCCTCCTGAACCTCATCGCGCGGGGCTTCGATACCTTCTGGGACCCGATCGTCGCGAACTGGTCCGATCGCAGCAAGCACCGCTTCGGCCGCCGCCGCGCCTTCATGCTCGCGGGCGTCTTTCCCCTCGCGCTCACGGGGGGCCTCGTCTTTTTCCCGCCCACGGCCGCATCGTCGTTGCTCAACGTCGCCTGGCTCGGCGCCACGCTCACGGCCTATTACGCGATGTTCTCGGTCTACGTCGCGCCCTACCTCGCGCTCCTGCCCGAGATCGCGCCCGACAAGCAGGAAAACACCTCGCTCTCGACCCTGCTCGCGGCCGCGGCCCTCCTCGGCGCGCTCTTCGTCATGGTCGTCGCCCCGGCCCTTTTCCTCGGCAAAGGTGGTGACGATCGTGTCGAGCTCCAGACCATGGCCGGCGCGCTCGCCGTGCTCTCGTTCGTCTTGATGCTCCTGCCCGTCGTTTTCGTCGACGAGCGGCGCCTCTCCGTCCGCGCGACGGCGTCGGAAACCGCGCCGAGCCACCTCGGCCTCGTGGATTCGCTGCGCGCGACGTTCGCGGACCGCGCATTCTTGCCGTATGTCTTCGGCTACACGCTGTATTTCTTCGCCTTCAACATGATCTCGACGGGCGTGCCCTTTTACGTCGAGGTGCTCATGGGCCGGCCGCTCGCCGAGGTGGGCAAGCTCCTCGGCCCCATGTTCGGCGTGGCCGCCCTCGCGTTTCCGCTGCTCGGCGGCCTCACGCGGCGGATCTCCAAAAAGGGGGCGATGATCGCCTCGGCGCTCGTCTTCGGCGGATTGATGGCCCTCGTTCCGGTCGTCCACGACGTCCGGATCGGCATGGTCATCTTCGCGCTCGCGGGCGTCCCGGTCGCGATCTTCATGGCCATCCCGAACGCCATTCTCGCGGACGTCTGCGAGGCGTCCACGCGGCGCACGGGGGAGCGCCGCGAGGCCATGTTCTTCGGCGCGCAGGGATTTCTGCAGAAGATTTCGCTCGGCGTCTCGACGGGTGTGTTTCAGTGGGTGAAGGACGCGCTCGGCAGCTCCGCGGAGAAACCGCTCGGCGTGCAGGTCACGGGGCCACTCGCCACCGTGATTCTGCTGCTCGCGGCCCTCGCATTCGCGAGGTACCCGGAGGCGCGGGTCACGAAGGAGATGGAAGACCGGGGGTGATCACGGCCGGGGCACCACCGCGAATTGCGGCTCCGTGCTGTAGTCCGGCTTCACGCTTCGTGCCATGAACACGTCCCAGGCCTCCTGGGCGCCCGGGATCTTCGATTCCACCGCCGCCGCGAGCGCCGGCTGCATGTTCGACGGATACCCTTGCGTGCTCGGCGAGTAGCCGACCATCTCGCCTGCCTGGAGCATGAGCGCGGCCCCCATCTCCGGACCCCCGCAGGCCATCGACGCCACCTCCGGGTGCCCCTCGTGCACCACCGATGCTTGATAGGCCTCGGCGAACGTCGTGAAGAACTTGTTCTGCGCCGTGTCCTTCACGGGCAGGTGATAGACGCTCCCGAAGATCCAGCAGAAATCGGGACCGATCATGCGCCCGACCGGGAATTTCGATTTGTACTCGAGCAGCGGCCGCGCGTCCTCGAAGCCGAGCGAGACCAGGTGGCCGACGCTCCACGTGAAGAAGTCATCCATCCACGGCGCCATCGTGCCATCGTCGTAGAGCGAATATCCATTCGTGAGGATACCGAGCAGGTTCGCATCCGGGTTGTCGATGTAGTTCTTCTTGTACCACTCGATGTTGTAGCCGACCCGATCGGTGAAATACTTCTTCATCGGATCGTCGTCCGGCGTGATGTACGCCGCCTGCCCCAGCGTCCGCAGCGACCAGGCCTGGCCGCGCGTCTGATCGAATTGCACGAGGCCCTTCCTGTTCTCGCGGTAGCCCGGATTCGACTGGAGCATGTTGAAGTTCGCCCAGAACTGCAGCTCCTCCAGGTAGTAACGATCCCCCGTGAGCAGATAAGGCAGGTAGACGAGCGCTGGCTGGTGCGCCGAATCGGGCTCGTAGGGGCTCGAGCAATCGCCCCCGCAGGGGGGGAACGCGTCGGAGACGCCGGTCTCGGGATTGACGGCGTCGCCGGGGTTGCCGAGCAAGGTCATGTACGCGTGGTCTTCGAGCGACACGATACGATCGGTCACCTTGTCGCGGTAATGGATGGGCCAGCTCCCCGCGCCGTCCGCGGTGCCGAGCGTGGCCCGCTTCGCGCGTTCATCCATGGACAGGAGCCACATGGCGCTCCAGCCCGGCATGGGTCCGATATCGGTCCTTCCTCCGGTCTGGGGCATGTATTCCTCTGCCAGGCCGATCCCCATGGGCTCGTACGCCTTTGCGCCGTATGCCGTATCGAGGTTCGCGAGCGCCGCTTCGGCCGGCACCAGCGTGGGATCGAAGTGCGGGACGGCGCCGGTGGAGAGCAGATAAGGAACGTCGTGCTCGACGTGGACCTGCGGATCCTCGCCCCACCAGAACGCCTTGCGCCAGCGCGCCTTCCGAAGATGCACGAGCCCGCTCTTCGTGTAGACGGACTCCTTGTCGGTATCGATCGCGAGATCGTAGGTGAAGTTCTGCGGGTTCGGCTCGTACGTCCAGTCGTTCTCGACGGTCACGCTCACGAGCACGCTGGGTTTGCCCGCGTATGCGCGCACGTCGAACCGCGCCGTGAGGTGCGGGTGTTCGCCGCCTGTGCCGGCCACCGGCGCCACCACGGACCACTCGGAGACGAGCGGCCCATCGAGCCAAGCCGGTCCTACCTTGGCTTCGAGCAGCGAGCGCGCGGACGCCTCGTAATGCGCGCCCGCGAGGTCCACCGATACTTTGGCGTCGAACGTCGTCGCGAGCAGATCCGACGCCGAGACGGAGGCATCATCTTCACCGGCCTCCGCGGGATACAGCTCGAGCGTCGTGCTCCCGCTGCCGGGCAACTTGGGAATGCGCGCCGTCAGCACGGCGTGGCGGAGCGAGCCATCGGCGTGTGTCGCCTTGGCGTCGACCTGGAGAGGAACATCCACGCCCTCGATACGCGCCCCCACGGTGGCGCCGGAAGGCACGTCGCCGACCGCGAATGGATGCGCGAACGTGACGAGCACGTCCTGCCGCTCGGACGCGCCGCCGCTCCGATCGACGACGACGACCCTGGTGAACGTCTCCCCGAGCGGATTGTGACCGCCGGCGCCCGCCGAGCCGCCGTCGCCGCCGCTCCCGCCGCTGCCGCCAGGATCGTTCCCGCCGCAGGCCGCCAAGGCGAGCGCGGTGAAGGTCGTGAACAGCGAAAAAGCAAGGTTCCTCATCAGCAATCTCCGAGCACATCGGCCTCTGGCCGCAGCCTGCCGTGTGCTTGCAAAAGAAGGCGTTGACGTCCGGACCGTCGACAGCACAACCACGTCCGATTGTAAAATGCAATGGTATCGTTTGTTCTGAATTTTGCGTTCGTGTGATGCCACATTATTCGAGCATGGATGTGCTTCGTGAAATCGTCACATGGCGAGATGCGGCTTCGCTTCCCAAAGACGTTTTCGACGTGCTAGCGTCCGGTCATCGAAGCGACACAGCCGATATCAAGAGAGGTATCGGCTCCGCATCCCCGACGATGGATGATTGCCGTCGGGAGAAAGAGTTTCGTATATGCTGAAATCAAGCTTGCTTTCCCCGCGGCTTTGGCTCCCGCTCGTCGGGCTCACGGTGTTGTTCGCGGCTTGCACCGAACCGTCCACCGAGCAGAACAATCCGCCCGGCGATCCCTCCGGAACGGGTGGATCGGGCGGCAGCGGCGGCGCGGGCGGCGGTGGTATCGGCGGCCAGGGTGCCGGGGTGACGGCGCCGGGCCCCGACGCGGAATGGGGGACCGGGAGCGACGTCGGCTCTCTCGAAGGCGGCGTGTGGACGCCGGGCCGCGACGAGAACGGCCTCGTCAATGCCGACTCGTGGGATCTCGTGCCCGGCGGGCAATGGATCGAGGTGAACGGTACGAGGCTCGATGCCCTCGACGCCGAGGTGAAGGAAAAGGTCCCGGGCTGGAATGATTACGGCTCGGGGGACTGGAACTCCGTCACGGTCGCGTGGAACTCCCCCGCGCACGACCCGGAGGGCAGCCGCGCGTGGTGGGTCTCCTCCGGCGGGCACGCCGATTCGAGCAACAATGGCATCTACCGTTTCGACGCATTCCGGATGGCCTATGCCATCGAGCATCTCCCCTCGGACACCACGCAGTGGAGCGACGCCTACAAGGCGGCGAGCACGTACACGAGTTGCCCGGAGTCCTCCGCGGAGTTCGACGCCGCCCTCGCCGCGGGCACCTTGAAGGAGGAGAACGACTGGTTCTACGACGAGCTCTACTGGGATCGGCAGCCGACGGCGCGCCACACGTACTCGGGCGTGGTGTACGTCCCGAAGACCAACGAGCTCGTGATGGCGGTGCGGCGCCTCTGGCGCTACTCGCGCGACGAGGGCAAGTGGGTTTACAAGCGGCTGCCTGCCATGGAGTGGCAGAACAAGCTGGGCGAGGAGAGCCTCGCCATTTACGACGAGTACAAGGACCAGCTCCTCGTCGCGTCGTGCGGCTCCAACGGGCCGTGGAGCAATACCTTCGACATGAACACGTCGAACTGGACCGGCGAGGGCACGTCCTGGAATGGCTGGGACTGGAACGGCGCCGCCGATGCGCGCTTCGGCGACCGCGTCGCCATCTTCAAGGTGCCGGAAGATCCCGCGACCGGCCAGTACGCGGCCAAGGGCCTGTACCAGCTCTTCGACGTGAAGGAACGCAAGGTCGTGCAGAGCGGCACCGTGCAGTACGCGGACGGCCTCTCGGCGGTCGACTTCCCGGTGGGCGACAGCGCCGGCATGGTGTACATCCCGCCGCTCGACCGTTATTGGGTGGCGACCAAGAACAAGGAAGGCAAGCTCGGCTGGTTCGAGCTCAATCCCACGACGGAGCCGTGGACGCTCCGCCCGCTGGTGCAGGACGGCACGACCCCCGAGCTCGACGGCCATACCCAAGTGCGCCGCCGCATGCTCTGGATGCCGAAGCTCCACGCGATGGTCTTCCTCGGGTCCGGGACGAAGAACATCATGGTCTATCGATTCTGATGACCGATTCCGCGGAGCCACGGCACGCGGAGCCGTGACCGTCCGTCTGGCGCAGGCCCCGCCGGAACAGCCTGATCCGCGGAGCTCGAGCCGTCACTTGTCGGGACGGGTCGGTTTCGGCATGGGTTTGCCCGTGAAGGGGTTGATACGTGGCTCCGGCCGCGGCGGCTCGGGGGGAAGCTCGGGCGAGCCGGGCCAGGTGATGCCGACTTTCTGAAGCCCGCGTTGGACGCTGAGCTGTCGCTCTGGGTCGGGCGGCTTGGCGAGGAGCGTCGCGAGCTCGTCGGTCGTGAATTCCGTGGGGCCCTGCATCCGCCGATCGACCACCGCGTCGATGATCGCGTGGATGGGTGCGTCCGTCGTTCGGACGCGCTCCTCCCGATACGCGGCGAAATCCGGACTCCACCAGAGCGGCAGTTGACCGTTTTGGAGCTGGCCCCATGGGACCAGTCGGTCGGCGCCGGCGGCCGTCGGGGCGTCGAAGAGTGAGCCGGCGACACGATCGCCGTGCAGCCAGAAGCCGACGCCTGCATCCCTCTGTCCATGCTCGGGTCCCACGCCGAGCATGCCGACCGCTATCACGAGCGCGGGCTCGAGCTCAGCGGGAAGCCCTGGCACGGCCCCGCGCACATCGTCTGGGCCACCGGTCACCGCGTCGACGGACAGGCCGAGCTGCTCGATCGGGCCAAACCCGAGCTCGTACGCGAGACCGACGACGCCCGCCTCGTTCCACGCGATGACCTCGTTGTTCCCCTCCAGGTCGTCTTCGTTGAAGGCGCCACGCTGGACGTCGCCCGTCCAGTCTGAGTACGGGCAGACCGGGTGCCGCGGGCCATTCGGGAGCTTTGCGACGATGGATTCGACGTAGGCGCGCAGCGCGGCGCGCACGATGGCATCTCGGTTGAATACGAGGCGTCCGCGGCGATGGGTACGCACGACCATGAGGCCTCGACTAGGCCACGTTGGTCTCGGCGTCAACGTGCTCGAAGCATGCGCCCGGCTGCCACGTCAGGGCGTGTACACCGACGCGTTGTTGAGCCTCTTCACCTCCTCCTCCGGCGGGTTTTTATTTGAAAAATGCCTGTTGAGCGCCCGCGATATGACCGCCGCGTTCCTGTTCGAGTTCGTGCCCCACGGGCAATTGCGCTTGTCCTTCATGGGCACGACGTGGTGCACTTGTGCTTCCGTGTCGGGATATTCAAGCGGTTTTTTCTTCGGATCTCCGAGGACGAGCGGCTCCTCGCACTCTGTGGCCACTTCCTCGCAGTTCTCGTTCATCACCGTGCAAGGCCACTTGAAGCCCGCGAGATCGGAGTGGATTTCGCCCACGCCCGCGTCGCCCTTGTGCGCGTCGCGGTTGACCTGGAGGATCCACTCTGTCTGCGTGAGGGGCGTGCCGTCGGCGCCGACCATGCCACTGTCGCAGTTGTTGAACGGCTGCCCGGGTCCGAGGGTCTTCGGCTCCATCAAGTTGCGGTACGGCCCGCTCACCTCCGTCGGCACACCGTCGACCTCGACGAGCGGCGTCTGCCTCGGTGCGTCCACGAGGGCGATCGTGATCTTGTTCGCGGGATCCGGACCGACTTGCAGCGTGTAGTCACCGTTGCCGACGGCCTCGCACTCGTAGCCCTTGTCGGACGGCGCAGCTCCAAAGACCTCGGCGATCCTTTGGGCATCCGTGCACGCCTTCCCCCTCGGCGTCATCTCCTCCTCCTTGTAGAAGCAGTTGAACGTGGGGGTGGGGCCTTCGGACATGTAACAAGCGCTCCCGAACGCGGCGATGTACTTCTCGCGCAGCGCGAGGTCCATGCTCGGATTGCCGAGGAGCGGAATACGATAACGCATGCACGGATCGGGCATCGTCGCCGCACATTCGGTCGGCGTCTCGGTCGGGGTATCGGGTGGAGTAGGGCACGAATTGAGAGGCCCCGGCTCATTCGAACCACACGCCCCCGTCATCCATGCCCCACCCAAGCCCCACACCAGCACGCCCAGCATGGCCGAGCGGAGTCTCGTCATTGCCTGCATGGTGTATCGAGTCCCACGTTCATCGGCTCGGCGGCAACGGGAAACCAGCCAGGTGGCTCACGATGCGCCCGGGAATCGCGCTAAAGGCCTTGGCGTCTGAGCTGCCTCATCGTCGCTTGCCCCTCCGAGGACCATGCCCCACGCCCCCCGATCCGCCCTGCTCGCCGCCCTGGTATCGGGCGTACTCTCCGCTTGCCGAGCTTCGCCCTCGCCCTCGCCCACGCCTCCGCCCCGCGACGCGGGCGAACCCGTGACCCAAAGCCCCGCGGTCGTGCTTCCGTCGGCCGAAGACGCCGCCGAGGCGAAGCGCTTCCTCTCCGAGCTGCGCGGCCGCCTCGATCAGGAGCACTCGCGCGCGAAGCTCGAATGCGACGGCATTTTCGTGCCCGAGGGGCTGAAGCTCCCCGGCTACTACATCCCCGAGGGTATCTCCAGCTACGAGCCTTGCACCTACCCGTCCGCGGACGAGCGCGAGCGCCTGCGCAAGGTCGTGAAGAAACACGAGCACCGGACCGTGTCCCGCTTCGAGCGCGCGCACCGCGACGCGAAGGTGGAGGGGCCGAAGCACCACGCCACGGTGCCCGAGCCGATCGACCTGTGGGAGTTCAGTTGCCAGACGCCCCGAGGCGTCGCGATCCGCTGGCACTGGATGATCGAGGGGCCTTATCGGCCTCACTTCAATGAAGTCGTCGGGGAGACCTTCCCGTTCGTGCGGAACGACCTCGAGCGGCTGTACCTCGTCGACGGCGACAAGGTGAAGGTGCTCGATCCCGGCGGACGCGCGAAGGACGCCTGGTCGATCTTCCCTCTCGGCACGGTCGATCTGGATGGCGACGGCGCTGCCGAGATCGTCTGGTTCCAAGGTCGTTCCGCCGAGCCGCGTTCGCATGCCACGTCCCAGACCCTCAAAATCGCGTGGAGCGGGGCGCCCCTGCCGCTGCCCGAGGCCATCCGAGGGGAGCGATGGGACGGCAACTTCAAGCTCTTCCGCGAGGGCGACGCGACGCTCATCCGCCTCGGGGACGGTCCGCCGCAAGCGGAAGAGCCGACCTTCACGGTTCGGGAAGGCCGGTTCGTCCCCTGGAAGCCGGCGGCCGACAAGAGCGCCCCGACGACCGGGCCGTGCGCGGCCGTCGAGCGCAAGCACGCCGCGATGGAGACCCTCGTGGGGTTCGCCGAGTACGGCACCGGCGTCGAGGCGTGCGCCGGCGACCTCACCCCCTGCGGGCCGCTACCGGAGCGGGTGCGGAGCCTCTACGAGGCGCTTCTTCAGGCCGACCTTGCCCCGCAGGAGGCCCGCCGGTGGGTGGCCAAGCTTTTCCGATTGGACGAGCGAGCCTTGCCCGGGGTCCCCGCCCTGAGTGATGAGGGCAAGAGCCACTGAGCCTGGGTCCTCCGGCCGCTTCCTCCTTCGCCTCCGCAGCCACCCTCGGGGTGCCTCGGCTCTTTCGACATGGTTCTCCGAGCCAGGCCGAGGGTGCCGCTCCGAAGTCTCTTCAGGACGAGGACCCTTCCCCAGGGTGCCTGGGCTCTGTGCATGGAGTGCCTCCAGCCTGCCTGTGGGTGCCTCCCCGCATCCAATCGCGTGAACCGAGGCACCCCATGGGTGGCATTCTGCTTTCGATAGAGAGCGGGGAGCCTGCCCCTGGGTGGGTTGGGCCCTCGATGAGCACGCGGCAGGGCCCAGCGAGGGCCTCGGGGGCGTGTGATCAGACCGATCAGGCGCCGGTCGAGGTTCCTCCGGCGAAGGCGCTCGAGCCTTCGGTGCCTGGGGCAGGGTCTTTGGGCTCGGTCTTCTTCAGCCCGTGACATGCAGAGGGGCGCCGGGCCGCCTCCGTTTCACTCCGCCGCTTCCTTCTCCTCGCAGCAACGCTTGTACTTCTTGCCGCTCCCGCACGGGCACGGGCCTTTGCGGGCGGGGCCCTCGGGGAGCACTTGCCTCCTGCCAGGTGCCAGGTGATCGCGCATCGCGCGCAGCACGCCCAGCGTGAGCTCCGGCCGGAAGGGCTCGTGGAGCGCCGCGACGGCGGCGCGCGGCAGGTAGAGCGCCTCCGGCGCGGCGCGCGCCACCCACGGGACGAGCGTGTAGAGCCACGTCAATGCATTCGCGAGTCCCTTCGAGCCGCGCAGATAACACTGGAGCGTGTTCGCCGCGACCGCGCAGGCGAGATCCTCGGGGACGTCCTGCGCCCGCTCGTACCGGAGGGGGTTCGGGGGCCTCGATTTCATGACCTCCACCCAGAGGTGCGCGCCGAAGGCACGCACGCACTCCTGCCGCCCCGTCGGCGCGTCGCGCTCCATCTCCGCGATGGTGCGAGCGAGGCTTCGTATCGCGCGCGTGACCTTGCCATGGTCGGTGTCTCGCCACTTCTCCGGGATGTCCGCGCCGAGCGCCTTCTCCGCCTCGGCGCGGAGCCGCGCGTGGCGCATGCCGAGCGCGAGGATCCCGAGCGCGCCGTCGATGTTCTGCAGTTCGCTCTCCGCGTCCTGGTAAAACCGTTTGTACATGCCGAGCAGGGGTTTGCCGACGCGGGCCGTGGCCCAGGCGCCGCGGAGCGCGAAGGGCAAGAACCCTTGACGCGTGGCGGGCCAGGAGAACGTGGTGCTCTCGCCGAGCAGCTCGAGGAAACCCGTGGGAAAGGTCTCGCGGCCGTCGAGGGTCGCGAGGACGGCGAAATGGCTCATCGCCCAGAGGGTCTTCCAGTACGCGAAAAGCGCGTCGTCATAGATGGGCTTCAGCTTGTCGGTCTTGCGCAAGAGCGGCAGGAGGGTCTTGCGCGCGTCGTCGAGCTCGCACCCGGCATGGAGGTAGAGGCGCAAGAACTCGAAGGAGTAGAGCGGCTGGAGCGCGGAGATCGCGATGAACTCCTCGCGCGAGAGCTCGTCGGCGGCGTCGTAGATCCGCCGGAGCAAGCTCTGGACGCCCTTGCCCCCCGCGAGCGCCTTCGCAGACTCCAGGCGTTCGCGTAGCTCCTCGGCTTTGGCGGAGATGCCGTCGATCTGCCCGCGCGTCACGACAGGCAGGTTCGAGACCTTCATGCCCTCGCCGAGGCAAGTGACGAAGCGTCCGCCGCGCGTGACGATCAGGAATGGCCCCTCTTCGGGGTGATCGAGCGAGAGCGCGACCCGCTCGGCGTTCTCGGGCACGCGGGCCCGGTCGAAGATGTACCGGAGGAGGCTCTCGTCGCGGTAGAGCGAGAGCGCGAGCTCGACATGCGGGAGCGAGACGCGATCGAGCCGGGAGAGGAAGTGGTGCGCGTGCCCCATCGAGGCAATGGAAGGGCAAGCGCGTCCCGGGCGCAACGAGGCATCGAAAAAAAACGCGGGAGGCATGTCGGGTCGGGGCCTCGGTTTGCGGACGTAGGGGAAACGGCTCTCCGGCGCGCTCAGGGTGAGCGCTCCCGAGGGCCTTCACGCCCCGGAGATACCCATGCAGCCCAAGCTCCTTCCGGCCCTCGCCCTTCTCACGCCCCTCGCCGCCCTCCTCGTCGCTTCTTCGCCCGCCGCCGCAGCGCCCTCCTGTAGCGGCCCCGTTTGCCAGGACGCCGCGGGCTGGAGCGACAGCGGCTTCGGCGCCTCGTACACGTTCTGGACCGGCCTGCAGTCGAAGAAGAACTTCCAGACGGACCCGAGCTACGGCGCCGATTACCTCAAGCTGGGCGCCGAGATCCAAGCCACGGCCAAGGCCTTCGGCGTGAGCAAGCCGATCGTCGACGCGTACGCCCTGATCTACAACAACAACGGCGAGAGCTGGGGCGGCGTCCATGTCGCCGCCGTCGGCGTCGTCCTGTATTCGGCCTCCATCACGAACGCCATCCCCTTCGGCGTGAGCCGGACCTTCTTCAAGGCCGACGAGGACATCAGCCTGCTCGGCGTCCACATCGACCTCGACGGCAAGGTGGGCGGCGAGCTCGGCGTCGACGTGATCCCCAGCATCACGAGCTCGTACCTGAGCCTGATGGCCGAGCCCTACGCGAGGGCTTATGCGGACGTCGACGCGGACGTGGGCGCGGCCTGCGCCAGCGTCTCCGTGAAGGGCTCGCTGACGGCGCTCGATCTCCACGTGCCGGCCGCCATCACGGTCACGTACCCCGAGGACGATTCGATGTCCGTGCTCATGTCTCTCGATTACAGCCTGCATTCCCTCGACGGCAAGCTCAAGGTCGAGCTCGAATACTGCCTGGACACCGACAGCAAGACGCTCGTGAATTTCGACGGGTTCACCGCCGGAGGGCAGCTCTTCTCGAAGTGGGGCACGATCTCCTGGTGATCCTCCCGCCCTGACGAACCCGACACGCACGCTGGAGGAGCCCCATGAAGCGCCGTTCGTCCCGGCTCGTTGCCCTTCCCCTGCTCGCCGCCGCCCTGCTCGGAGGATGTGCCCTCCTCCAGCGCGCGTGCGCTCCCGCCGCCCTTTCCCCCGTCGCTGCGGCGACGGCCGCGCCCGCGCCGGCCGAGGTATCGATCACGCCCTCGGCGCGCGCCGAGGCCACCGAGCGACGCGTGTATGCCGTGACGCTCTCGCGGCACGTCACGATCGGCGGGGAGACGTTCGTCGAGACGCGCCTCGAAGGACGCATTTCCTTCCTGCCCATCCCGGGCACGTCCCTCTGCGAAGCGCGCCTCGTCGATCCGTCGCTCGACGTGAAGGGCGGAGAATCCCCCTCGATGGCCGATCTCCGCCGCCCGGTCCTGCTCGCTCACGATGAAGACGGCCGCCTCGAAGGCGTGCGGTTCGATGCACGAACCGACGAGGCGAGCCGCCTGCTCTTGACGAGCCTCGTGACGGCGACGCAATACACCCGCGGCAAGGGCGCGGCCTGGTCCGCGGACGAGACGGACGGCTCCGGTGTGTACCGTGCCGATTACGAGCGAAATGGCGAGCGTACGATCGTCCGGCGCAAGCGAGGATTCGTGCGCATGCACGAGGGCCTCACGCCGCTCGCGGCCGAGGGAGAGCTCAGGATCCTCGTGGATGGAAAGGACGTGATCGAATCGGCGACCGCCCACGAGCGGTCCCGCACGTCGCGAAAAACCGCGATCGGGGACGTCGCGGGGGAGCTCCGGGTCTCGCTGCGCCTCGTCGATCGCGCGGAGGCCACGAGCCGCGAGCTCGCCGCCGCGCGCGCTCTCGTAGAGGACTACGAAGCCCCGCGGATGGCCATGCCGAGGCGGGATCGCAGCGCGAGCAAGCGCGAAATGGACGAGCGACGCGCGGCGGGGCACGACCTCGCCGAGCTCCGCGCCGCATTCGCGGAGACCGACGGGCAGCCGAGGGACGAGGTCGGCAAGCGGCGCGCGGCGCTCCTTCATACGGCCGGCGCGCTCTTCCGGGTGGACCCCGCGGAAGTGCTCGCCGCGGGCCGAGCGCTCGCGACGCGCGGCGTGACGGACGCCGAGGCGAACTTCCTCGCCGGCGGGCTCGCCGCGGCGGGCACCGAGGAGGCGGCGCACGCGCTCGCGAACACGCTCACGAGCTCGGAGGCGACGATCGAGGCGCAAAGGCACGCCGCCGTGAGCCTCGCGATGATGCCCGTCGCCGACGAAGGCACGGTCTCCGCGCTGTCGAAGGGCGCCGCGAGCGACGATCCGGCCCTCGGCAACCTGAGCACGATGGCGCTCGGCGCCGCGGGGCGCACGCTCGCCACGAACGGGGACGTCGGCGAAGGGCTCGATCCGGTGGCCGATCTGCTCGCTCGTTATGCGAGCGCGACGGACGACGCCGAGCGAGACATGCTCCTCGCCGCGCTCGGAAACAGCGGGGATGCGCGGGCCTTCGAGGTGATCCAGGGGGCGCTCGGGTCCGCCCGGCTCGCGAAGACGGCGGCCTATGCATTACGATTCCTCGCGATGCCCGAGGCCGACACGCTGCTGCATACCCTCGGGACGATGTCGCCGGACCCCGAGGTGCGGCGGGCCACGTATCGCGCGGCATTCTTCCGGGACGCGAACGTATGGTTGCCCTGGCTCGAGGCCGCGCTCGCAAAGGAAAAAGACACGCGGGTCCTCGAAGCGATCCGCGCGGCGCTCGCCCACATGGCTCCGCCGTGACGGGCGCGCCGCTTCGGGGATCGAATGGCGAGGGGCGTGCCGCTGCTCGGCTCTTTACACGCGCGCGCGAATCCCGTGATGATGGCCTCTTGCCATGCACCACGAGGTCACGCGGATCATTGCCGAGATTGCTGCGGGGCGAGACCAGGCGACCCAGGAGCTCTTGCCCCTCGTCTATCAAGAGCTGCGCCGCATCGCGGCGGCGCAGATGGCGCGCCTCGGGCCGGGCGATACGCTGCAGCCGACGGCGCTCGTGCACGAGGCGTATCTGAAGCTCGTGGGATCACCGGAGCCCGGCTGGAACGGGCGGGGGCATTTCTTCGCCGCGGCGGCGCAGGCGATGCGCGAGATCATCGTGGATCACGTGCGCAGAAAGGTCGCGGCGAAGCGCGGCGGCGGACAGCGGGCCGAGCCCCTCGACGTGGAAATCGCCGTCGAGGCGGAGCTCCTCGGTATCGAGGACGTGCTTTCCCTCAACGAGGCGATCGCGCGCCTCGAAGCGGAGCATCCCCGCAAAGCGCAGGTCGTGGTGATGCGGTTTTTCGGGGGCTTACCGGACCAGGAGATCGCGGAGGCGCTCGGCGTCACGACCCGCACCGTCGAGCGGGAGTGGCGCTTCGCCCGCGCCTATCTGCACGACCTGCTCTCCCGCGGAGCGGAGACGTGACGACGGAGAGGCCGGATCCGCGGCGCGTCGAGGCGGTCTTCGACGCCGCCGTCGATCTGGGGCCCGAGGAGGCGCGGCTTCGGCTGGACGCCGAATGCGAGGGCGACGCGGCCCTCCGCGCGGCCGTGGAGAGGCTGCTCGAGCACGATCGGAGGGCCGACGGAGATTTCCTCGCGCCGCGCCCCGCGCTGCTGTCCGAGGCGCTGCGCGAGCACCCCCTTCCTGCCTTCCCCGATGCGCCCCCGGTCGCGGCGCGCATCGGACGGTTCGCCGTGGTGCGCAAGCTCGGCGAGGGGACGATGGGCGTCGTTTACATGGGGTACGACGAGATGCTCGATCGGCGCGTGGCGATCAAGCTCTTGCGCCCGAGCGTGGCCGGCGTGGGCTGGCTCTTGCGTGAAGGCCAGGCCCTCGGCCGCCTCGCGCACCCGAACGTGGTCGCGATTCACGAGGCCGGTGAGAACGAGGGCCGCGTGTACCTCTGCATGGAATTCATCGAAGGCCTCACGCTGCGCGCATTCCTCGCCGAGCGCCCTCGCCCCTTTTCCGAGGTGCTGAGCCTCTTCCTCGGCGCCGCGCGGGGCCTCGCCGCGGTGCACGACGCGGGCCTCGTGCACCGCGATTTCAAGCCCGAGAACGTGCTCGTCGGCAAGGACGGGCGCCCGCGGATCGTCGATTTCGGAATGGCGGCTCTCGCCCGGCGTGGCGGAGGGACGAACGGGGAGGGCGAGCGCGACGCCGAGCCCCCGAGCGGGCGGCCCGGGGCGCTCGACGTATCGATCGTGCCGAGGGGCGCGATTGCCGGGACGCCTGCGTTCATGGCGCCGGAGCAGCTCCGCGGGGAGCGCGCCACGACGGCGAGTGATCAATGGAGCTTCTGCGCGGCGCTTTATCACGCGGCCTATGGCGTCCCCCCGTATTCCCTCGACGGTGATTTCGTCGCGCTCTCGCGCCGTGTCCTCGCAGGCGCGCCGACGATCCCGGCGCAGCGCGGGAAGACGCCCGCATGGCTCGGGCCGATCCTCCTCTCGGGCCTGGCGAAGGATCCCGCGGCGCGATTCCCCTCGATGCACGCGCTCGTCGCGGCGATCGAGGCGCACCTGCCGCGGGATCCGGAGCTCGATCGCCGCGTGATCCGGCGCGAGCTCGTGGCCTTGCGCGTGGCGCTCCTCGCCGTCGTGGTCGTGGCCTCGGCCCTCGCGTTTCGCCGGGTCCTCCACGCCTCGGTGACCCTCGAGCTCGTCATCCTGATCAATGGCGCGGCTCTCCTGATGGTCCTCTCCATCATCGCGCTGCGATGGCGAAGGCTCTCCCAGAACCGGATGGGGCGGCGGGCCGCGGCGATCGTCGCCGGGGTGGAAGGCGTGATGCTCGTCCACCGGCTCATCGCGATGCGCCTCGGGACGCCGCTCGATCACGTCCTCGTGAACGATCTCGTCCTTCTCGCGACGGTCCTCGGGACGCTCGCCTCGACGGACCGGCGAAGGATCGCGCTGCCCGCGGCGATCGCAATGGCAGGGGCGCTCCTCGGCCTGTTCCTCCCGAGCGCCACGAGCCTGATCCATGTCGCAGCAGGTTCCCTGGTCCTCCTGCTGCTCATTGCCGACGTGATTCGCGAGCAGTGACCGCAGGCCGCCCCGTTTCCGAGCAGCGGGAGACGAGCCTTTCGGATTGCATCCTCCGCGCAACACGGTTATGTGGAGCCGTGTTTCAGCGCCGCGCCATCGGCCTTTTCTCCTTTCTCCTCGGCTGCTCCGCAGCACCTCCCCCTCCGCCGCCGAGGACCACGCCCCCGTCGCCCGTGGTCGTCGCGCCTGCGCCGCCGGAGACGGCGAGCCCTGCGGCGGAAGCGCCGCCGCCTGTGGAGCGGATCGAGCCTCTGCTCGAGGCTTTGCGGGGCGCCAAGCATCCTGAATGGGGGGAACAGGTCGTCGCGATCGGCGACCGATTCGGCGGACCGGGCGTCGTCCGCGCGCTCGATGCCGTCGAGTCCACGCCCCCGGAGGCAACGCATTATGGGACGATGTTCGTCATGGATACGCTCGGCGAGCTCGCGGACCCGCGCAGCGCCGATCCGCTCCTCGCCTGGGTCGAGGCGAAAAAGCCATCGATACACTGGCAAGGCGTGGTCGGCGCTCGGCTCGCGGAGATAGGCGACCTCCGAGCCGTGCGTTTGCTCGGCGAGCGGATGAAGTACAAGCCGACCAAAATTCACAACCCGGAGCGCTGGTGGGAGGCGGATAGCAGTGGCCACCTTTCCCGCACCGAGTTTCAGCGCATCCGAGCGGCGCGCCTCCTCGGCGACCTCGCGGCGATACACCCGGACAAAGTCGACGAGATCCGGGCGGCGGTCGAGGACTCCGTGATCGCGTGGGTCCGTGAGACGCCGGAGCCGCCTCATGATGGCGTGCAGCTCCTCGCCGCGATTCGATCCACCAAGGGGCTCGGTCTCCTTCGCGGATGGGCCTTCCCGAGGACGCCGCTCCCGGCGAGAGGGGCGGAGCCACCCATTCCCGCCGCAATCGGGCTGGCACAATCCGGCCTTCGATACATCGGGATGTTCCACGACGAGCCGTCGTTCCCGAAGCTCCTGGCCCAGCTCGAACGCAAGAAGGACCCCGCGCTCGACATCACCCAGGACGCGCTGACCACGAACGACATCGCAATGCTCGGTCTGTCGTTGCGAGCGCTCGCTGTCGGCGCGTCCCAGGGGCTCTCCCATTTCGCGGATCCGCGCGCGGCGCAACCCCTCATGAAGCTCATCGAGGACACGACCTGGCACGAAGAGGCGCGCTTCGCGGCTTGTGACGCGCTCGCGTGGTGCACGGACGACGCGGCAAAAGCGAGCCTGATCCCGAAGATCAAGGCGCAGATGGCGACGGGCGGGCCCAAGTCCGACTTCATCGCCGGTTGTTATGCGTCCGTCTTCACCGAGCGCTCCGCGGCGGGCAACGCCATGGATATGGTCGATCTGTTCGAAAGCGCGATGCTCGGCGGTGTGCGGCGCTCCATGGCCTACGGGCTCGGCTTGATCGCGCTGGAGAGCGCGGCGCAGGCGAGGCTCGCAGCGAAGCTCGGCGACAAGGGGCTGCGCGTCGATGCGGCGATCGCGCTCCTGCTCGGCGGCTCCGGCCCCATGACGCGGCTGCTCTCGACCATCGACGGCTTCGACGCGCCGGAAAAAGAGCAAATCAAGATGGCCCTCACGAACGGCACGGCCCACGTCACGGACGAGGATCCAACGTTTGCGAACGTCCTCCGCTGGGCGACGCGCGCCGAAGAGGCCGCGGACGTGGTGGTGCGCGGCGAACGTCAGACGTGGGTGCGTGATGCCGTCGCCGCGGGGCTCGAGGGCGTCAGTTTCGGTTGGAGACCGCACTCCGTGACGCGCCCCGTGCTCCGCTACCGTCTCTTCCGCGCGGCGCAAACCGATGCGGCGAACCGTCGCGGGATCATCGCGGCGCTCGCGTTCATGAAAGAGCGCGGCGTGCTCTTCGCGCTCGCCGAGATGAAAGGTGATGTGGCAGCGCCGGCGACGAAGGCGCTCGCGGGGCTCGGAAAAACGTCGCGCTGAAGCGCGGGGGCTACGGCCGCGGAGAGGGCCGAGGAGGCGTGGGCCTTCTCAGCGGATCATGTACCCGCCGTCGATGGCCAGATACGTGCCCGTCACGTACGACGACCAATCCGACAGCAAGAACACCACCGGCCGCGCAATCTCTTCCGAACGCGCATAACGCTGCATCGGCACGCCCTGCGTGAATGCCGCGAAGATCTGGTCGCCCTGGTTCACGTGGTTCCAGATCTCCGTCTCCACCGGCCCGGGCAGCACCGCGTTCACGCGGATCCCCGCGGCGGCGTAATCCACGGCCGCGGCTTTGGTCATGCCGATGAGCCCGTGCTTGGCCGTCGAATACGCGCCGAAGGTCTGCGCCCCGACCAGGCCCAGGATGGAAGCGCAATTGACGATGGCTCCGCCGCCGGTCTTCTGCATGGCGCGGATTTCGTGCTGCATGCAGAGCAGCACGGAATCGAGGTTGACGGCCATGAGCTTTCGGTATTCGTCCATGGGCAGCTCCGCGAGCGGCCCGAGCGGCCCGGGGATCCCCGCGTTGTTGAACGCGCCGTCCAGACGCTCGAAGACCTGCAGCGTGCGCGCCACGAGCGCCTCGATGTCCGCGGGCACCGAGACGTCCGTGCGCACGAAGAGCGCTTTGCCGCCCTCGTCGCGGATGCGCGCCGCGAGCGCTTCGCCCTTCTCCTCGCGGCGGCCGGCGACGACCACCTTCGCGCCCTGACGCGCGACCTCCAGCGCCGTCGCCTCGCCAATGCCCGACGTCGCCCCGGTAACGATGATCACCTTATCCCTGAGAAGCATGCGTATTCCACCTTTTCACGCCCCCAAAACGTCGCATACTCCGCGGGAGTGTCCAGGTCAATGCAATTCCGGCGGACGAACCGTGCTCGACTCCGCGCGGGTTTGGTGTGGTGCGCTTCGAGCGCTCGGAGGCCGATGCGCGTGGTGGCCCACGCGCTGCCCGCCATTACTTGCGTATCGCATTCGCGTGGCATCGGAAGGCGTATCGCGAAGGAAAGGGGGCGGGGGTGAGCGTCAGGGTTCGGCGATCCAGGACATGACGCGGGCGTCGGGAAGGGGGTGTAACAACCCTCGACCTCGCGAGATCTTGCCCTCCGAATCGAAAGCTTGTAATCTGCCATGATTGGAATCTCCGGGGGGAGGGGGCCGTGCGTCACTGGCTCGCACTCCCGGCGCGAGGGTGAACCATGCTCGCAGCGTTTCGGGATGCTTCGCTCACGAAAAAGCTGATGTTCGGCTTCGTGTTGATCGCCGGCCTCGCCGCGGCGGTCGGCTACCAGGGCTTGCGCGGAATGGCCACGATGGCCGAGCTCTTGACCGATCTCCACGACCGGCACGCGGTGAGCCTGGCGCACCTTCGAGGCGCGAACACCCAGCTCGTGCAGGAAGCGCGAATGGTCCGGAACGTCGTCATCGAGAGCGCCACCGGCAACATGGGGGCCATCCCGAAGTGGACCTCCGGCTACTCCAAGTACAGCGCCGCATTCGACAGAGAATTCGACAGCTACCAGGATCACGCCTCGAGCGACGGCAAGAGCCGCGCCGCCGACATCAAGACGCAAGTCGAGGATCTGCGGCGCGTGGAAGCGCAGGTCATCGAGCTCGCGCAGCAAGGCAAAGCGAAGGAGGCCAGCCAGCGTCTCGACGAGGCGCGCACCCTCGCCGGGAACGTGGACGAGCACGTCGAGAATCTCTCGAATGAAGCGTTCGCGAAGATGGACCGCGCAGCGGCAGACGCCATGGGCGTGTACGAAAAGTCGAGGTCCTTCGTCCTCGGCATCGTGGTCGCCGCGTTCCTCGTCGCCCTGACGCTCGGTATCATGCTCACCCGCGCCATCACGAAGCCCATCGAGTCCGCCGTCGCCGCCGCATCCCAGATCGCCAAGGGCGAGCTCCCCGAGGTCGAGCAAGCGACGAGCCAGGACGAGACGGGGCGAATGATCTCCGCCATGAAGACGATGGTCGATTCGCTCAAGGACACGGCGACGTCCGCCGAGCGAATCGCGTCCGGTGATCTCACCGTGGAGGTGAAAGCCTGGTCGGACAAGGACGTGCTCGGGAGCTCCTTCCGGAAGATGGTCGACAAGCTCTCGCGGATCATCGGTGAAATCCGCGAGAGCGCGGCCGCGACGTCAGGCGCGGCCGTGCAGGTCTCCGCGACGTCGCAGACGCTCTCCCAAGGGACGAGCGAGCAGGCGGTCGCCGTGGAGGAGACCACGGCGCGTCTCGAGCAGATTCGCGCGTCGATCAAGCAAAACGCCGACAACAGCCGGCAAATGGAGCAGATGGCGCTGAAGGGCGTGCAGGACGCGGAGGAGAGCGGGAGAGCCGTCGCGGATACGGTTCACGCGATGAAGGTCATCGCGGACAAGATCTCGATCATCGAGGACATTTCCTACCAGACGAACCTGCTCGCGCTCAATGCGGCGATCGAGGCCGCGAGGGCAGGGGAGCACGGCAAGGGATTCGCTGTGGTCGCCATGGAAGTCCGAAAGCTCGCCGAGCGAAGCCAGACCTCGGCCAAGGAGATCAGCAGCCTCGCACTCACGAGCGTACGCGCTGCCGAGCGCTCCGGGCAGCTCCTCACGGATCTCGTGCCAGCGATCCGGAGGACGGCGGACCTCGTGCAATCCGTGGCCAACGCGTCGAGCGAACAATCGGACGGCGTGGGGCAAGTCAGCCAGGCAATGTTCCAGGTCGACCAGATCACCCAGCAAAATGCCTCATCGTCGGAAGAGCTGGCCTCGACCGCCGAGGAGCTGGCGACGCAGGCCGAGATGCTGACGGAGCTCGTGGCATTCTTCACCGTCGTGGGTCTGGAGGACGTCCGCCTCCCCAAGTCGCCGCGCGCGTACGACGCGAAGTGGAGCGCCCCCCGTGGCGGGCCCGCAGCTCGATTGCAAAAGCGGCCGGTCGTCTCGGGCACGAGAGGAAACGGAAGCGTTCGGTCGGCGTCAGGCTCCGACGATGACTTCACGCGGTTCTGAGAAAGTGGGCGCGTGCGCGGGGCTTTGCCCCGCACCCCAGCAGGGGGCTGTCCGCCCCCTGCACCCCGGACCAGGCACGGCCTGGACCGAAGGCGGATGAACCGCGCGATGCGCGGTTCATCCGACGGGCCCGTGGCAAGACCACGAGCGGCGTTGCCAGTCTTGCCTCGGCCTGTTCGATGAACTGCGCATTGCGCAGTTCATCGACCCCGGGTCCAGCGCTTGCGCTGGTCCGGGTCCAGGGGCGGATAGCCCCGGTGGGGTCTGGGGCAAAGCCCCAGCGCTACGCTACAGAGCACCCTCTGGGAGCTTCGCGTCGGTAGACCGAGGGCGCGACGTTCACCATTCCGCGCACCTGGCCATTCAGGCTCTCGGCATAACCCAGGAAGAGATGGCCGCCGGGGTTGAGGCAATCGACGATGCGGTCGAGGACCAGGGCCTTGGTTGCCGCGTCGAAATAGATGAGCACGTTGCGGCAGAGGACGAGATCGAAACGCCCGAGCTTCTGGGACGTGACCTGGATGAGGTTTTCCCGGCGGAATGTGACGAGTGCTCGGAGCTCTGGGCCTGCCTTCATTTCCCCGGCGTGCGAGCGCTGGCCGCGGAGCATGTAGGCGAGCAAATAGTCGTGCGGGATCTCGGGGGCTCGCTCGATGGGATAGATCGCCCGCTGCGCTCGATCGAGCGCTCGGGTCGAGAGATCCGTGGCGAGGATTTCGATCGCGAGTCGTGGATCTGGAGGGAGCGGCGCGAGGCCATGGAGGAGCGTCATGGCCAGGGAATAGGGTTCTTCGCCGGTCGAGCATGCCGCGCTCCAGACCCGGAGCCGCCGGTAGGTCGCGGGGACCGTCGCCGCCGTGCCTGCGGCCCGTCCTTGCCCGAGGCGTGAGGTCCATTCCGGCAGCAGGGTGCGGCGAATCAGCTCGAACTGCCGGGGCTCCCGGAAAAAGCGGGTCTCGTTCGTGCAGATGCAATCGAGCATTCGCTCGAGCTCCTCCTGTCCCCCGGGGCCGGTCACACGACGGTGGTATTCGGCGAAGGAATGGAGCCCGAGCGCCCGCAGCCGGGGGGCGAGCCGGGAGAGCAAGAGCGGGCGTTTGTGGGGGCCGAGGGATATCCCGGAGTGCCGGCGGACGAGCTCCTGGAACAGCTTGAATTCGTCGTCGTGGATCGAAAGGAACAGCCCCGTCGGCGGCGCATCGTGTGACGAATTCACGTCACGTGCTCGCGGCGGCTGGCTCGAGGGAACGGGCGGCGAGGAGCTCGTCCGGGGAGAGGACGTGATCGATGTCGAGCAAGAGAACCAGCTTCCCGTCCACCTTCCCCAGCCCGAGGAGATGATCCAGGCTCATTTTCGTCCCGAAGGGCGGGGCCTTCTCGATTGCGCTCGCGTGCAGCTCGAGGACGTCTCCGACCGCGTCGATCAAGATCCCCACCCTCGTGAGGGCCCCGTCGATGTGCGTCTCCACGACGAGGATGCACGTCCGGCGGGTGATGGTCGAAGCTGGCATGCCAAACCGCTCCGCGAGATCGACCACGGGCACGACGTGCCCGCGCAGGTTCAGGACGCCCAGGATCGCCGGAGGCATCATGGGCACGCGGGTGATGTCCGTATATTCGATGATTTCCCGGGCCCCCAGGATACTCACCGCGTACTCGCCCCCCGCCACGTGGAACGAGATGTACTGGGAGGTGCCCGCCTGCTCGACGTCTCCCATGAGAGACCTCCGTATCCCGTCAGCAAAGCGAAAATAGCCACGTCCGTCAAGTTCCACGTGCGCGCGATCGGCGTCGGTCCGTTGACAGACATTCGCGCCCGAGGCATGCTCCCGCGGGCTTGGACGCGGCATGGACGCTGAACTCGAAGCGCTCGTGGAACGATTCCTCGGTCAGTCGAAGGAGAGCCTCGACGCAATCGAGGACGATCTGCTCGGCCGCGAGGTGAGCACCGACGACGGCGCGGTGCTCGACAGGGTCTTCCGGGCCGTGCACTCGTTGAAGGGAGACGCCGGGACGCTCGGCTTCGTTCACGTCGCCGAGCTCGCGCACGCCATGGAGACCGCGCTCGAGCGCATGCGCGCGCGCTCGTTCTCGCCCAAGGACGAACCGATTACGCTGCTTCTGGAGAGCGTCGACGTCCTGCGGAAGATGGTCGAGGCGCCGACGTCGCGCAGCGAAGCGCTCGCGGTCCAATCTCTCTCCGTGCGCGCGCGGCTCGGCCGTGCCGTCGAGGGCGCGGCGCCGCCGCCTCCAGGCGGCGAAGAGGGGCTTTCGACGGGGCCGAGCTCGAGCTCCGGGGTCGTCGGGCCGGCCCGCGGCGCGGAATCGGGGCCACGTACACTCCGAATCGATCTCGACAAACTCGATACGATGCTCACGCTCCTCGGGGAGATCGCCGTCGCACGAAACCGGCTCACGGAGCTGCTCGACGGCGAGACGCCCGCCACGGGGTACGAGCTGCGCGAGGCGCACGAGCAGGCCGATCGTCCTTATCGCGAGCTCCAGGGCCTCATCATGCGGGCCCGGATGGTGCGTCTCGACGAGGTGTTCCGGCGGTATGCGCGCATCGCTCGGGACCTCGCGCGGGCGAGCGGCAAGCTCGTGAACCTCGTCGTCGAGGCCGAGGGAGCGGAGGTCGATACCCGGATCGTCGATCATATTCGCGACGCCCTCATTCACCTCGTCTCGAATGCCGTCGATCACGGCATCGAGCACCCGCGCGTGCGCGTGGCCAAGGGGAAGGACGCGTGCGGGCGCATCGTGATGCGCGCGCGTCACGACATGGGCGCGGTCGTCGTCCAGATCGTCGACGACGGCGCCGGTCTCGACCGTACGAAGATCCTCGAACGAGCGATCGCTTCGGGCCACGTCACGCAGCGGCCCGAGCTCTCGGACGAGGAGATGGTTCGTCTCGTCTTGACGCCCGGGTTCTCCACCGCGCGCGCCGTCACCCAGACCTCGGGGCGGGGCGTGGGAATGGACGTCGTGCGTCGGGACGTGGAGGCCGTTCGGGGAACGCTGCGGATCGAGAGCCGCGCGGGCGACGGCTGCACCGTCACCCTGCGCATCCCGCTCACGGTCGCGATCATCGACGGGTTCGGTGTCGCGCTCGAGGGGACGACGTACGTCCTTCCGATCGAGGCCGTCAGCGAGTGCCTCGATTTCCCAGCGGCCGAACGAAGCAAATCGGACGCCGTGGGCCTCCTCGACGTGCGCGGCACCGTATTGCCCTACCTGCGATTGCGGTCGCTCTTCGAGGTTTCCGGCGCGGCGCCCGCGCGCGAGCACGTCGTCGTGGTCCAGCACGAGGAGACGACACTCGGCCTCGTCGTGGACGCCGTCCTCGGCGAGCGGCAGGCGGTCATCAAGCCTCTCGGGCCCTTCCTCGGCCACGTCCCTTGCGTCTCCGGCTCGACGATTCTGGGGGATGGAAGGGTCGCCCTGGTCTTGAGCATTCCGGACATTTGCCGCCATGCATTGGCCCTGGGCGAACGGGCGCAGCCCGGCGGCTGAGCTGAGCATTGGTCTCATCCGGGAGGCGCTTCGCCGGGGCGCCGCCCCGGACCCCGCGGGGGCTGTTCGCCCCTCGACCCGAACCAGGGCAAGCCCTGGACTCGGGGTGGAAGAACTGCGCTCCGCGCAGTTCCTCCAACGGCCGGTGGCAAGACCAGAGACAGCGTTGCCCATGAAAAGGTCAGCGCGGCCGTCTTGCTTGGCAGAGGTCGTTCCTCGGCCTGTTCGATGAACTGCGCGAAGCGCAGTTCATCGACCCCGGGTCCAGCGCTTGCGCTGGTCCGGGTCCAGGGGCGGATAGCCCCTGGTGGGGCCTGGGGCAACGCCCCAGCGCAGCGCTTCGAGATGAGACCAATGCTCAGGCGGCTGATGGAGGCTCAAAGCGTTCGAATGGCGGCGGTGCCGTCGTCGGTGCAATAGGCAATGTGCCGCCCCTTGTTCCCGCCGACGCTCTGCTCCACGATGACGATCCCGGTGGTCTCGAGCAGCTTCAGCGCGACTGCGACGTTTTCATCGCCGAGGGATCGGACGGGGGAGGCGTGCAGGCTGATGTTCGAGCCTCCGAAGACCCGCGCGGCCATGCCTTCGGCCGTGCATCCGAGCTCCTCGAGCTGCGCCATCAGCGCTCGAAACGCCGAATTCCCGAATCGCGCGGACGATGCGGTTCTCTGGGGGCAGAGGGGCAGCGTGTAATGGCAAAGCCCTGCCGTGCGTCGGCCGGCGTGAAAGAGGCAGATGGCCACGCCGGAGCCGACGACGGTCGTCACGATCGTCGGCTCCGGGGATGTGAAGAGATCGCCGGGAGGGAGGAACTTTTGCGCACGAGAGGAGCCCGGCGGGGTTCCGGGGGGTATGGGGGGCGGCTTTGACATGCCGGGCTCCAGGATCCTAATCACCGATGCAGTTTTTGACCTTCTCGAGGAGCTCGACGGGCTGGATGGGCTTGGTGACGTAATCGGAGCAGCCGCTTTCGAATCCGTTCACCATCATCCCCTCGCTGCACTGGCTCGTGACCAGGATGATCGGCACGGCTTCGGTCAGGGGATCTGCACGGAGCCGCCTGCAGGTCTCGAAGCCATCGATCGATGGCATGACGACGTCGCAGAGGATGAGGTCCGGCCGCTCGGCGCGCGCTTTGCGGACGCCTTCCTCGCCATCCTTGGCCATCACGATGTCGTAGCTGCGCCGCAGGATGATTTCTTCGACTCCGAGCGTGATCTCCGAGTCGTCGATGAGCAGGATCTTCTTTCGCGCCGGCATGCACACTCTCCATCACCGCGGATGAGTCGCTGAAACGTGGGACAGCGCGCGTAGTCCTAACCGAGTAGACGGGAACCGCGTGGACCCGTCAAGACAAAAAGCAATGTCACGGCGGGTCACACGGGCCGGAATGTCCCTGCTGTGCGCGAGGAAGGACTCAGGGCTTGGCCTGACCTTCGATCGCGCGCCCGAGCATCTTCACGACCCCGTCGAACCGCGCTTCCTCCGCGGACGAACGGGTCATAGACAGGTCAGCCACCCGCGCCATCCCACGCACGCCGCACGCCGCTCCGTCGCGCGAGATGCCTCCGCTGCGAGCGGGTGCATGAAGCGCGCATAACAATCGCGCCGCAGACCGAGCATTCGCTCGTCCCACGGCGGGTGCGGTTCGAGGGCCGCGAATGCCGCCACGCACGCGTTTTCCTCGGGGAGCACCTCGGAGAGATCGACCCGCACGTTCCTCCGCGTCGATTCGAGCACCAGCACCGAAAATGGCGTATCGAGCGCCGTGAAGAGGCGCCGCGCGTCCGCTGGCGCGCTCTGGCCGAGCTCACGCGCGAGGTCCATGGCCCGGTTCATGACCACCGTCGAGGGCCAGGGATCGTGCCGGTAGGCCGTGAATGCCCTTTCGAGCAGCTTCACGGCCTCGGCGCGCCGGCCCTTCGCGTATTCGTAGCGGGCGCGGATCACGTCGGCCTCGATCGGGAAATCACGGGCGTGCCGATCGAGCAGCGGGAGGACGGCGTCGTCGCCTTTCCACGCGAGCCCCTCGGCGACGAGCGTCGTCTCCACCGGGCCGATCGGGGCTTGCTCCTGGAATGCCCATTTCGCGAGCGCGCCTTCGAGGTTGCCGGCCGCGTAATTGACGAGCGCTTGCACGCGCACCTCGGCGTCGGGCGTGAGGTGCTCGGGCATGGCCGGGTCCGAGCCGTCGCCCGTGACCTGGGCCGCGCGGTCCTCCGCGACCCGCACGAAATCGAGCGTGCCCGATTTCAGCGTCGGGCGATCCTCCTTGCGGCGCCGGACGGGCTCGAAGAACGTGGACACCGAGCCGAAATTGCCGACGGCCCGCGCGAAGCCGAACTCCACGCGGTTTCGGTCGTCCGTGTTGAAGAGCGCGCCGGGCACGTCGGCGAGGGTCCGCGCGAACGGAGGGCCGGCGACGTAATGCGCGAAGAGCCCCTCGATCCCCTCGGTGCGCCAGGCATTCAACAGCGCGCGCCGATAAGGCTCCGCGGCGAGCTTCGTCCGGAGGAGATCCGGATCGTGCACGAGCGGCGCCTCGGATGCGACGAGGACGAGATCACTCCAGCCGAGATACCACGTCTCGACCGCCGGAAATTCCGAGGCGAGCGTCGCGTAAATCGTGCGCAGCGTGCCTTCGTCGATCTCGTAGATCTGCACCCATTGCAGGAAGAGCCCGCCCTGCTTCAGTCGGCCGCGCACGGCGCGGTAATACTCCTGCGTGAACAGGCTCGCGACGCCCGCGCGGTAGGGGTTCGAGGGCTCGGAGAAGACGACGTCGTACTGGGCCGGCACGGTCGGGAGGATCTCGCGCGCGTCGCCGAGGAGGACACGAACCTTGGGGTTCGAAAGGACGTCCTCGTTCACCGGCGCGCAGCGGCGGCCGATTTCGAGCATGGAGGGCTCGAGCTCGGCGACGTCCACGCGCTCGATCGCGGGCACCTTGCCGAGCCATCCGGCGGAGCTCCCGGTGCCGAAGCCGATCACCATCGCGTGCTTCGGATCGGGGTGGAGCAAGGCGCCGAGCAGGCCACCCATCACCTGCGTGGAGGCGTCGCCGCGCGCGTTGCCGTCGATTTTGCCATTGACGACCATCGCGATGCCGTCGGTGCCGTCGATGGCCACGCTGCCCTCGCGGCCCTCGGTTTGCCAGAGGATCGCGCGCTTGGCGTCCTCGATCCAGGAGCGCGTGAAGGCGGGGGTGTCGAGCAAGACCCGATCGACGCGACCCGCGCCGATGGGCGTGTGCCGGAGGACGGCCGAGGGGCCGGGCGAGAGAATGGCGGCGAAGGCGAGGACGGCCGAGACGGGGGCGGCGATCATGCGCCGCAATGCGGGGACACGGAACGCGAAGAAGGCCGCGCCGGCGGCCATGGCGAGGAGCCCGAAGACCACGGCGCGCATGGATCCGAGGGCGCCGAGCCAGGGGACCAGGAAAAAACCGCCGGCGAGCGAGCCGACCATGGCGCCGAGGGTATTGTGCGCGCCCACGGTGCCGAGGTGCGAGCCCACGCGTGCGCGGCCCTCGCCGAGGAGCGCGACGAGCAGCGGATATTGCACGCCGGCCACGAGCGCAGCGGGAAACGCCATGATGGCCGTGAGCGCGATCCAGCCGGGCACGTAATGGAAGAGGCCCGCGCCGACTTCGGGCCGGACCGCGAGCGCGAGCACGGCGAGCCGGTCGCCGAGCGCGAAAGGAATGGCCACGAAGAGCGCTTCGAGCGCCGCCGTGAGCGCGAGGCCCCGCGCCGACGGAGCGCGCTTGCGGAAAAGAATCGGATACAGGAGGCCCCCGAGCCCGATCCCGAGGAGCACGACGGCGAGGATGACGCCGAACGTATACACCGTGCCGCCGAGCAGCGGGCCGAGGAGGCGATACCAGACGAGCTCGAGCCAGAAGAAGAGGAACCCCGAGAGCGCCGCGAATGCGAGCACGAACCGCGGCGGCAAGCTCGCGGGGCTGGCCGCCGCGCCCTCCTTTTCGTTCGTCGTGACGGCCGGCTCCTCGGTCATGGGGGCGAGCCGCTTGTCCACGAGGAGCGCGATTCCCGCGACGATCGCATTGAGCAGCGCGGCGACCCAGAGCGCGCGGCGCGTGCCGAGCGTCTCCAGGAGGAGCAGCGTGCAGAGCGTGGCGCCCGCGACCGCGCCGAGCGTGTTCGCCGCGTAAAGCCAGCCGACGGCGCGCCTTTGTGTATCGGTCTGGCTCTCGGCCGAGCGCGCGGCGGCGGGCAAGGTGCCGCCCATGAGGACCGTGGGCGCGCCGATCACGAGGGCGGCGAGCGCGAGGCGCAGCGCCGTGCCGAGCGTCATTCCGAGCAAAAAGGTGCCGCCGGCGGCGCGATACACGACGCGCGCGAGATCGATCGCGAACGGGCTCACGGCCGCGAGCGCGGCAATGGCGAGCTCGAGCCGCCCATACATGCGGAGCGGCCGCGGCGAGGCGTCGCTGCGCTTGCCGAAGAGCAAGCTGCCCGCGCCCGCGCCGCCGATGAAAATGGCGAGCACGGCGGCGCTCGCCGCCGTCGAGGACCCGAACACGAGGCGGAGCTCGCGCTGCCAGGCGGTCTGGTAGACGAGCGCCGAGAGGCCCGAGCCGAAGAGCAAGAGCGCGACCTTGAGCGGATGGGCCGAGGAGCTCGGCGCGGAGGGGCGTGGCTGGGTCATCGGGTGGGGCGCGCATCCTAGATCGGGATCACGAGGGGGTGGAAGCGGGAGTGGAGCGGGACGACCGACCCATGGCGCTCCCCGGCGGCGAGGGGTGCGTCCGTCATGCTTCCGAAAGGAGCGCCATGATACGATCGGTCGCGGCCGTTTCCTCGTAGGCGCTCCTGGAGAAAAGCGATGCTCTGTTCGCCGCGTCTTGCTTCGAGACACCTGGTGCTCGCGGTTTTGTTCGTGCTGCTCGCGTTCGGGGGATGCTCGGACGATCCGGAGGCTCCGCCCGTGCCGCCGGCGAAGAGCTGCGCAGCGGGAGAGGCGTTGCTCGAGGACGGACACTGCCTGTCGCCGGGGCCGCCCCTGGATATGGCGTGTCCGCCGGGAGAATGGGAGATGCCTGGAGGCGGATGCGCGCCGGCGGGGTTGCCGCCCGATAGGGCCTGTCCGCCGGGGGAGATGGAGAAGGAAGGGGGAGGCTGCGCGCCGGCGGGCATTCCGCCGGAGATGTGCGCGCCGGGGTTCGTGCCGGATGGCAATCGTGGGTGTGAGGCGATCTTGCCGCCCGAAGGTTGTCCCGATGGGATGATGGCCGTGCCAGGGGATACGGCGTGCCGCGAGGTTTCGTCGTGCGGCGCGGGGGATTGGGGAGACATCCCGGTCGAGGCGACGACGCAGTTCGTGAATGCGGCTTATCCGGGGAACGATAGCGACGGGACGCAGGCGAAGCCGTGGAAGACGATTCAAGCGGGCGTGACGGCGGCCGCGACGGGGGCGATCGTGGCGGTGGCGGCGGGGACGTATACGGGTCCCGTGACGATCCAGGGCAAAGCGGTGAATGTCTGGGGGCGGTGCCCGGCGCTGGTGGAGATCAAGGGGATCCTCGGCGAGTCCGCGGCGGTCGTGATCTCCGGAAGCGCGGCCGATACGAGCGGGGTGCGCGGCGTCTCGCTCACGGGACCGCTGCGAGGCGTCGCGGTGTACAACGACGCGCGCAACGTCGTGCTGGAGCAGATCAGGATCCACGATACGGGCGACTTCGGCGTCGAAGCACGGACCGGGACGGAGGTTCGTCTGGTGCAATCGCTCGTCGAGCGGGCCACCATGATCGGTGTGTCCGCGGAAGCGGCGAACGTGACGGTCGAGCAATCCGAGGTGCGCGGGACGAGGGCCAATGGCGGTGGGAATTTCGGGCGGGGCGTCAATGCCGACGATGACGGCGCGACGCCGTCCCAGGTCACCTTGCGTCGGTCGATCCTCGATGGCAATCGTGAGGCCGGCGTTTACGTCGGGAGCTCCGATTTGCTCGTCGAGGGGACGGTGATCCGAGGGACGCTGACCAGTGGGAGCGGGACGCGGGGCGTCGGAGTCGTGGCCCAGAGCTCCACGTCGCAGGCGCGGGCCCACGCCACGCTGACCGGCTCGGTCGTGGAGGACAACCACGAAGCCGGCATCGTCGTCATCGGCTCGGATGCCACGGTGGACGCGACGACCGTGCGAGGAACGCAGCCTCTGGCGAACGGGCAGGCCGGGTTCGGCGTCTTTGCCTTGGACGCGAGCAACGGCGAGCGCGCGAGCGTACACGTGAACCGTTCGATCGTCCAAAAAAACCACACCTACGGCGTCTTCGTGCAACGCTCGGACGCCTCGATGCAGGGGACCTGGGTGCGGGAGACCCTGGGCGCACCCGGACACGGGGTCGTCGTTCTCGGCGACGCGGAGAATCGATCGAACGTCGTGATGAGCGACTCGGTCGTCAGCAGCAACAAGGCCATCGGTATCGACATCGTCGGATCCGATGCGACCGTCGACGGTGTCGTCATGCGTGGCAACCGCCGAGGATTCGAGGTGCTGAAGAGCGCCGGAGCGGGGCAGCGGTCGAACGTCACGGTGCGCGCGTCGCTCCTCGAGCAAAACGCAGACGTGAGCGCGTTCGTGAACGATTCGGACCTGACGATGGAGTCGACGGTGGTACGGGAGACGCTGATCGCGGGCAGCAAAGACCGAGGCTGGGGGATGGTCGTGCAGGACGGCGCCAACGTCTCGATGCGCGCCTCGCGCATCGAGAGCAACCCCGATATGGGCCTGTTCATCGCGGACGCGATCGCGCTCGTCGAAACGTCGGTCTTTCGTGATACCAAGTCCCTCGGAGAGGGGTTGGGCAATGGCATCCAGGTGCAGAGCGACCTCGTTACCGGCGTCCGTTCGAACGTGACTTTGCGCGCCTCCCTGATTGAACAGAATGAGCTGTTCGGCGTCTTCGCCACGCAGTCCGACATCGTGATCGAGCAGACGGTGGTGCGCGAGAACGGTCACAATGGCGCCGGGGAGGGCGCAGGTATCTCCCTCGGATCCAGCGTGGATCCGACGAATCGAACCAAGGGGGTCGTGCGCGCGTCCTTGCTCCACGACAACCAAAATGGAGGTGTGCTCGTGATCGGCTCGGATGCCCAGATCGAGGGCACGATCGTGCGAGACACCCGGATGAACGCCATGGGGGGACATGGCCGTGGCGTCCAGGTGCAGGCCGCCGCGTATACCGGGGCGCGTTCGAACGTCGGCATCGTCGATTCCGTCATCGAGGGCAATCACGAAGCGGGCATCTTCGTGGTGCACTCGGACGTGACCATCACGTCGGCTCTCGTGCGCGGGACCAAACCCAACCAGTACGAAGAATACGGTGACGGCATCGTGGCGAGCGTGGACGAGGCGTCTGTCTCGAAGTTCGGAGCGTTGCCGTCCTCGGTTGCGATCACGAAGAGCCGCATCGAACACAACGCCCGGGCCGGCGTCGGAAACTTCGGCAGCGCCATTCAGCTCGTTTCGAGCGAGCTCGCCTGCCACGCGTTCGACTTGAACGGCGAGAATGCCCTGGGGTATACGTGGTCCTTCGACGGCAGCCACGACAACAAGTGCGGCTGCCCGACGCCTACGGAAAGCTGCGGCGCCAAGAGCGCGGGGCTCCAGGCTCCGCAGCCCGTCGTCGATACGCCCGGCCCCGTGCCCGCCCCGTGACCCGCTCGTTCACCGGCGGATCCTCGTCCACTCCGGCGCCTGTTCGGGCCTCCGCCTCTCGAGACAGTGCACCGGTGTGTAGTTTGGTCGTGTAACTCAGCACATAGTACATCTTGACCAATGGGTTTCACTTGTGTATGTGGGGCCCCGCGTCCTCGACCGAGGTCGCATGGAGGAATTTGTGTCCAAAGGCAACGTTATTTTGAAAATCGTGGCGCTCTTCGCGTCTTGCGCTGCCATCATCAGCGCTTGCGACAGTGCGCCAGTGTCCGATCCGCAGGCCAATGAGAACGTGGCAAGCGTCGAGCAGCTTCTCTGCACCGACGTGGGGAACTCGTGCGGCATCGACGCCGACTGCTGTACGAACCAGTGCTGGTGGGGCACGTGCCAGTGCGTGGCGACGACGGACTGGGGGTGTACCAAGGATGCGGATTGCTGTAACGGTGGCGCCTGTTACATCACCGCTCCGGCCACCATTGGCACGTGTCGCCTCCCGGACGGTGCGCCGTGCACCCATGGCGATGGCGAGAGCGAGAGCTGCAACAGCCACGTGTGCTGGGACGGTGTCTGCGCGACGTGCGCGCTGACGCAGAGCGCGTGCGGCGGAGACAACGACTGCTGTCAAGGCGATTGCCGCTCGGGGGGATGCTGCCAGCCTCCCGGTGGCGCCTGTGGGTCCGACGATGACTGCTGCGTGGGAACCACTGGCTATTGCTACCAGGGTGCCTGCCATTGCATCTACATTGGCGACTGGGGCTGCGACAAGGACTCGGACTGCTGCGCGGCGGACGTGGACGGCACCATTTGCAACACCAATGGCAAGTGCTGCATCCCGGAGGGCATGCCGGCCATCGGTGAATCGGGGTGCTGCACCACGGGCATCCGCAACGGCCTCTGCGCAACGTGCAAGGAGGGCGGCTCCTGCACGCAGGACAGCGATTGCTGCTCCAACTCGTGCATCAACGGGGCGTGCCATGAGTGCGTCGGAGCAGGACGCGCGGATTGCACGCAAGATGCGGACTGCTGCGGGAACGACTGCCGCAGCGACGGCTTCTGCTGCGCGCTCAAGTACATGGGTTGCGGGACCAACAGCGACTGCTGCTCCAACTCGTGCGTGAACGGTACCTGCGAGTGACCTCGCCCTTGCTCGCCCGCGGTGCTCTCCGCGCCCACCCCTGACGGCGGGCAGGCCCCTTCCATCCTGAAGCGGGCGCGGGAGCAGCGGCCACGTACGGACGCCTTCTCTTTTCCCTTGACAAGGCCCCATCCGCTCGCCCGCTACTCCCGCCCTCCACATTCCAGTATCCTTCCGAACTGTTACGCGACACCCTTGCCCTTCGAGCCCGTCCCGCTCGATGCTCCCCCGCATGGCAGATCCCTATATTGATCAATATGAGACCCTCGCTTATGGCCGGTTTGCCGTGGCGCAGATCCTCGCGCTCGTCATCGGCCTCGACACCGAGGCGGACAGCTTCGTCAAGCTCACCGCGGACCGGCTCGCGGTGGAGACGGACACAATGGAAGTCGTGCTGAGGAAGGCCGGCGCGCTCGACGCGGTGACGTACAAGCCGGTCGAGGGGAAGCCGGACGTGGTGGCCAACGCCAAGGGCGTGATCCGGCGGCTCGTGGCGTACGCCGAGTCGAGAGAGAATGGCGCGGCCATCGCGGCGGACATCCTCCAGCACGAGAACATGAGCACCGTGCTCCGGCGCAGGCCCGTCAAGCTCGCGGCGGCGCTCGACCATGCGTTCACCGCGATCGAGAAGCACAAGGCGAGCCTGCCGGAATACGCGAACTGGGCGCAGCACGTCGCGGCGACGAGGGACGCGCTCGGCGCCCTCAATGAAGGCGTGCGCAAGGCGCGCGTGGATCGCAGGGAGGCGACGCCCGAGACCGAGGCGGCTCGCGTCAAATGGCTGCGGCGGTACTCGGCGACGAAGTCGATCGTCGAAGGAATCCTGAAGCCGCTCGGCAAGGTCGTGATGATGCCTGAGATCTTCGATGACCTCGCGGAGGTGCATCGAGCCGAGGGCGTGTCGGACGAGCGCGCGCAGCCTGGTTCGCCCAGGTAGCAGCCGTCACGTGGACATTACGCCCCTCGCGGGCCCTGTCCCATGCTCGCAGCATGGCCGACGACCCCCTCGGCGCCGAGGGAGCGCCGTGCAACTTGGATCAGCGTCGCCTCGGCCGCCGAGGACGACCTCGGCAACCCGGAAAATGTGAGCTCGCTCCCTGAGGGAGGGACGGACGCCGCGGCGAGAACGGGCTCGGCGGCAGAGGCCTTCGCGCGCGGGAGCGCGGGGCGCGCCTCGCGGCCGAGGCGGCGTCGGGCAGGTTGAAGGCCGGTGCCTCGGGGGTCGAGGCAGCGGCGCGCGAGCGTGCGTGTCAGTCCACGCCGGCCGGGACCTCGGCGCCTCGGATTGCGCCCCGCGCCTCGGGCTCCTTCCCATGGTCCGACGTGCGCGGCCGCGCGCGCTCCGCCCAGATCGACGCTGCCACGAGCACGGCAATCGAGGTCCACGCGAGGACCTGAATCTCGCCGAGCGCGTGGCTCGCGACGAGCCCGGCCGAGCCGACGAGCGAGAGCGCGAGCGGGCCCGTGCGCCGCGAGCGGGCATAACGACGGACACTCACCACGAGCGTGATCACGACCGCGGCGACCAGCAAAACGAGGTGCTGCGTCTCGCTCACCACGAATCCGACGCCGACCGCCGAGAGCGCCTGCGCCCACGCGCCGAGGCAGGTCGGGCACACGGCGCACGCGAGCACGGGGAGCGCCGCGCCGAGCAGCGACGAGCGGCCGCGCTTCGTGGCCCGCGCTTTTCGGTGGTGGCCTCCGCAGCAACCTTCGTGATGTCTCTCGGCGTGCTCGGGTAGGCTCGTTCGGGCGTCCACGATCCGATCATGACCCCGGGACCCGTCGATGCAATGCCATCACGGGCGCGAGGTGAAAGACGGGAGCCGGAAAATCCAGGGGAAAGCG
Organism: Polyangium sp. 15x6; assembly: GCF_029960785.1. Taxonomy (GTDB): domain Bacteria; phylum Myxococcota_A; class Polyangia; order Polyangiales; family Polyangiaceae; genus Polyangium. The sequence goes on along the minus strand of NZ_JASBQE010000080.1, from coordinate 5,703 downwards.
GAGTGTCCGACGATGGCGGTTGCTTTTCGTCGCCGTTCGCGGAAGGTTCGCTCTCCATGAGCGCCGCCTCCTCCGAAGAATACGTGTTCCCCGTCGTCGCCGCTCCCGACGACATCGACGAGCTCGGGCACGTCTCCAATGTCGTCTACGTGCGCTGGGTGCAGGACGCGGCCAAGGCCCATTCCGAGGCCGTCGGCTGGGACAGGGCGGCGTATCTGCGCGCGGGCGCCGTGTTCGTCGTCCGGCGCCACGAGATCGATTACCTCGCGTCCGTGTTCGAGGGCGATCGAATCGAGGTCCGCACCCACATCGCGAAATTCGGCGCCGCCACGTGCGAGCGCAAGACCCGCCTCGTGCGCGCGTCGGATGGCGTCGAGGTCGCCCGCGCCGTCACCTCATGGGCTTTCGTCGCGACCGCCACCCAGAGACCCACCCGCATTCCCCAGGAGATCCGCGACGTCTTCCCCGCCGCCGTCGGGCGCGGCGCCTGAGCTTTTTTTTTCACCGTCGCCCACGTCGAGCAGCACGGCGACGAGCATGTCGCTCATCACGTTCACGCCCGAGCGAACGCGGGCGATGATCCAGTCGACCGTCATGACCAGCGGAATGGCCGTGGCGATCAAGGCGTCCGGCAGCCCCGCCGCGCCGAGCACGAGCGGCAGCACGACGAGCCCCGCCTCCGGAATGCCCGCGATCCCGGCCGCCGCCATCACCGACGCGAGCCCGATCGTGACCTGGCCGCCGAGCCCGAGCGGCATCCCCACCGCCTGCGTCAAAAAGACGGCCGTCATCGCCTCGTAGAGGAGAATGCCGTCGTTGTTGAGGTTCGTCCCGATACACGCGGCGAGGCGCGCCGACGCAGGCGAGACGCCCATGCGATCGAGCGCCTTCAGCGTGACGGGCACCGTGGCCAGGCTCGAATTCGTCGAGAGGCCCGTCAAGATGGGGTCCGCGCCGATCCCGAGGTACACGCGCGGCGGCTTTTTTCCGACGAGCCAGGCGACGAGCGGGTAATACACGAGGGAATGCAGCGCCATCGCCGCGAGCACCGTGACGAGGAAGATCCAGATCGATTCGAAGACCCGGAGCCCCGCCTTGCCCACGACGTCCGCGACGACCCCGAGCACCCCGATCGGCACGATGCTCACCACGATATCGAGCGCCTCGACGAGGATCGCATACACCCCGCCAATGCCCTGCTCGATCACCGTCAAGCCCTGCTCGGTCCCCTCGGTCCGCCGCGCCCGCGCGCGCCGGAGCGCGAGGCCCGCGAGCAGGCCGAGGAGGACGACGGTGATGACGCTGTTTTCCGAGAATGGATCGACGAGGCTCCGCGGGACGTAACTCGAGAGGTTGTCGAGGAAGCCGAGGCTGCCCTTTTTCGAGGCCGCGAGGAGCTCCTGCGCGGCCGCGTCCGAGGGCGCGGCGCCCAGCCGGTAAAGCTCGGAGACGGTGCCCGAGAGGTGCCGGCCCGGCGTGAAGCCGTTCATGATCGAGAGGCCGATGCCGAGCGCCACCGTCGCATTGACCGCGCAAATGACGAGGAGCCGCGCCCCCTTTTTGAGGGAAATGTCCGTCTTGACGAATGCGTCGAGGATCGCAAAAAACACGAGCGGGACGGCGAGCGCCTTGAGGAGCTTGACCACGAGCAGCCCCAGGCGGCCGAGCTCGGCGTTGCCGATGCGACCGAAGAGGTACTTTCGCTCCCCGAAGACGAGCCCGAGGACGATGCCGAGGACGACACCGGCGAGCACGCGCACGTAGAGCGGAACTCGTCGGTTGGGTGGCTCTCCTACGACGTGGCTTTTTTGCTCCCCCATGGCACCTCGTGTCTTCACGCGGGTCCGGAGCGCCGTCAATTGTCATGGTGAGCCCCCTGCGCGAGGGCTAGCATGGTGGCATGGTTGCCCCTATTTCGCGGGTGCGTCGCGGAGAGGACCAGGCGATGAACGGGGAGCCATCGCGAGGAGCGGGGGAGACGGAGGGAGGTCAGCCCGCGACGAGCGCGCCCCGGACGCTCGGCGCCGGGGCGGGCCCGCTCTCGACGAGCCAGGCGCCGTCGGGGCTCACGACGCACGTGCCGTCGTCGGGGCGGTGGAGCGCGGCGCAGCTGCCGCTCGTCGACCGGTCGAGTTATACGGTGGAGTGCGAGGTCGCGCAGGGCGGGATCGGGCGGGTGCTGTCGGCGCGTGATCAGAGGCTCGATCGGCGGGTGGCGCTGAAAGAGTTGATGGACACCGGCACGTCCGCCGAAGACCGGTTCGTCCGCGAGGCGTTGCTCACGGCGCGGCTGCAGCACCCGTCGATCGTTCCGGTCTACGAGGCCGGGCGCTGGCCGACGGGCGAACCATTTTATTCGATGAAGCTCGTCTCCGGGCGCCCTCTGTCCGAGATCATCGACGGCGCCCGCACGATCGACGAGCGTCTGCCGCTGCTCACGCACGTGCTCGCGGTGGCCGACGCGGTCGCGTACGCGCACGAAAAACGGATCATCCACCGTGATTTGAAGCCCGCGAACGTGCTCGTCGGCGCGCACGGCGAGACGCTCGTGATCGACTGGGGTCTCGGGAAAGATCTCTCGGAGCCCGTGGTGGACGTCACGCAAACCCCGGGCGCCGAGGGCGATGACGAGGCGGGCCCCGTCTCCGAGGCGACGCTCGGCGACGGGATCACGCTGGTGGGCTCGGTGATGGGGACCCCGGCGTACATGCCGCCCGAGCAAGCGGCCGCCGAGCCCGTGGACGAGCGCGCGGACGTGTATGCGCTCGGGGCGATCCTGTATCACCTGCTCGCGGGGCGCGCGCCGTACGCCGGCGTGAATGGGATGAAGATCCTGCAGCGGGTGCTCGAAGGTCCGCCGACGCCGCTGCCCAGGATGCAGCGCGGGATCCCGCTGGATCTGCTGGCGATCGTGGACAAGGCGATGGCCCGGGATCCGGCCGCGCGGTATCCGACGGCGAAGGCGCTGGCGGAGGATCTGCGGCGGTTTCTCGCGGGGCAGCTCGTGGGCGTGCACGAGTACACGACCCGCGAGAAGGCGTGGCGGTTCGCGCGCAGGCACCGCGCGGCCCTGTCGGTGGCGGCGGCGGCGGCTTGCGTGCTCGTCACGGCCGCGGGGCTCTTTTTCACGAAGGTCTGGAAGGAGCGGGATCACGTCACGCGGGAGCACGCGATGGCGGAGGAGGCGCGCAAAAAAGCGGTGGAGGCCGAGCAAAGGGCCGTCGCGCACGCCGACGTGCTCACGCTGGTGCAGGCCCGCGCGGCCGTGCTGCGCGATCCGAACGAGGCGCTCGCATGGCTGAAGACGCTGTCGCCGACGTTCGATCTGTGGAGCTCGGCGCGCATCGTGGCCGCGGACGCCTGGGTGCACGGGCCAGCGCAGGTGCTGCGGGATCAGAAAGGGGCGGTCAATCGGGTCGATATCTCGAAGGACGGCAAGCGCCTCGCCGTGGCGAGCGACGATCACACGGCGCGCATTTACGATCTCACGACGGGCACGTCGATCGAGCTCCGCGGGCACGAGGACGAGGTCTGGGTCGTGGCGTTTTTCCCGGACGAGCAGCGGGTGCTCACGACGGGCAAGGACCGGACGATTCGTATCTGGGACGCGAGCACGGGCGCCGAAATCTCCACGCTGCGCGGGCACACGCGCCCCATCGAGCTCGCCCTTCCGTCGCGAGACGGCAAGGAGGTCGTGAGCCACGGAAACGACTGGACCGTGCGGGTCTGGAACGTGGCGACGGGCGCGCACCGCGTCCTCGCGTCGAATCCGAACATCACGCGGAAAGGTGCCTTTTCGCCGGACGAGCGCCATTTCGTGACCGCAGGGGACAGCGGGGTCCTGACGCTGTTCGATCGGACGACGGGGGAGTCCTTCACGCTGCCCGAGATGCGCGTGCACGACGCGACGGCGCAGCTCCTGCCGCGGTTCCCGATGGGGTTCTCGCCGGATTCACGAATGCTCGCGGCCGGCGGTCCGGACGGGACGGTGTGGCTGTGGGACACCCAGAAGAAGGACGTGCCGCGAAAGCTCGAAGGACAAGCCTCGGCCATCCTGCGGCTCGCCTTCGCGCCCGACAGCAAGCGTCTCGCGACCGCCGCGCTGGACGGGACGATCCGGATCTGGGATCTCGTGACAGGCGCGGCCACGACGCTGCCCACGTACGACGGCTCGGTGTTCGCGATGGCGTTCTCCCTCGACGGGCGCATGCTCGCGTACGGCGGAAACGATCACGCGGCGCGGCTCGTCAACTTCGCGACCGGGGAGCGGCGTCGGTTCGTCGGAATGCGCGACAACGTGTCGGACGTGCTGTTCTCGGACGACGGGACGCGCCTGGTGGTCGCGAGCGTGGACGGGACGGCGCGTGTCTTCCCGCTCGACACGACGCCAGGCCGCGTGATCGGTCAGCACGAGGGGTCCGCATTCGAGGTGGAGATCTCACCCGACGGCGAGCGCGTGCTGTCCACCGGGGCCGACGGCCTGGCGCAGCTATGGCCGGCGCGAGGCGACGGCGGCGGGCCGCCCGTGACGCTGGCAGGGCACGTGGGCCGGGTGATCCACGCGGAGATCTCGCCGAGCGGGGATGTCTTCGCGACAGCAGGCGAGGATGGAACGGTGCGGCTCTGGGACACGCAAGGGCACGAGATCCGAGCCTCGCGCACGGAGGGCGCGCGGGCGCCGGTGATCGAGTTTTCCCCGAACGGAGCGTCGATCGCGATCGGTCACACGACCGGCGAGGTGGCGGTCTGGGACGTCGACTCCGGGGAGATGCGCACGATCGGCCAGCACGAAGCGTCGGTCCTCGCGCTCGGGTTCTCCGCGGATGGATCGAGGCTGGCGACAGGCAGCCACGACAAGACGGCGCGCATCTGGAACGTCGCGACGGGCAAGAGCCGCGTGCTCGAGGGTCATGAAGAGGCGGTGGAGTCGGTCGCATTCTCGCCCGACGGGAAGGTGCTCGCCACAGGCTGCCTGGACCACAAGCTGCGGCTCTGGGACGAGGACGCAGCCACGCCGCGGACCTACGACGCGAGCGGATATCGCGTGGTGGGTTTGTCGTTCACGCCAGACGGCGAGACGCTGCTCAGCTCGGGCGAGGACGCGACCGTGCGCGTCTGGGACGTCGCGACAGGCACGATCCGCAGCGTGCTCCGCGGCCACAACGGTCCAATCCGGACACTCGCGCTGGCGGCAAACGGCGCAGCACTGGTGACGGGGAGCGACGACAAGACCGTGCGGCTCTGGGACCTCGCGATCGGCGAAGGACGCGTGCTCGGCACACACGAAGGCGTCGTGCGAGACGTGGACATCGCACCCGACGGGAGCTGGGCCGTCTCCGTAGGCCGCGACGGCACCGTGCGCATCTGGCCAGACGATCTACCCCGCGAGCCCGAAGCGTTGCGAGCATGGATCGCCCGATCCGTACCCGACACGGTCGAACACTTCACCGGCAACATGCTGGTGCCCTGAGCGCGGGCTGCCACGGCGCGGCGCCGGGGTTTCACCCCGGACCCCGACCAGGGGTTGTCCACCCCTGGACCCGGACCAGCGCAAGCGCTGGACCCGGGGCGACAGCGCGCGATGCGCGCTGTCGACAGGGAAAGCGTTGCTACCAGGTAGGGCAGCGCTGCTGTTTCAACTGGCAACGTCGCTCGTGGTCTTGCCACGGCCTGTTCGATGAACTGCGCATCGCGCAGTTCATC
>NZ_JASBQE010000007.1 GCF_029960785.1 Polyangium sp. 15x6 | reverse complement strand
CGCCGCGACGAGCGGTTTGACGAGGGCCGGCGAGGGCGCCGTGAGCGCGAGGCGCACGCCGTCGACGCGCGTCGGGCCTGCCGCGAGCAGCGCCGCGATGGCCTCGGCCGCGCCGGCCGCGCCGAGCCGCGCGAGCACCTCGGCGCCTGCGCGCTTCTGCTTCACGTCGTCGCTCTTCACCCACGAGCGCGCCGCGACCTCGGCGCTCGAATCGCCGAGCCGCGCGAGCGCGAGCGCCGCGGCCGCGCGGTAGGCCGGATCCGCGTCCTCGAGCGCCTGCCGGAGCCGCGGGATCGCCCGCAGGTCGCCGAGGTCGCCGAGCAGCGCGGCGAGGGCCGGCTCGATCCGGCGACGCCCTTCGAGCAGCGGCGCGATCGACACGGGCGGGTACACCACGAGCGCCGCCGACGCCGCCTCTCCGCCCGGACCGCCTTGAAGCACCGCGCTCACGAGCGCCGACGTGGCCTTCTTGTCGCGGCTCCTCGCGAGCGCGAGCGCCGCGGCCCCGCGCGCGAGCCCTCCGTGCGACACCGCGCGCGCGTCGGGTCCGCCTTCCGAGAGCTCGCGGATGAGCAGCGGCCGCACCGCCTCGCGATCGGCGTGCGCCGCGAGGATCCGCACGCCTTCGAGCCGCGTGCGCCCGTCGCGCGTCAGGAGCGACGACTGCTCGAACGCGTTCGTCAGGGCGTCGATCGCCTCGGGCGTCCCGATCGCGCCGAGCCTGCGCACGCCGCGCAGCCGCTCCTCGACCGACCCCGACGCGAGCAGCCGCTCGGCCACGGGCACGCCGAACAGACCCCGCAGCGTCCCTCGGTTCGGGGCGGAAACCTCGCCGTACTCGTCGTCGCCTTCGGCCCTGCGCCCGACGCCCACGGCGATCCCTTGCGCGCTCGCCGGGGCGGGCGCGAGGGAGGACGCAGCGAAGGAGAGCGCGAAGGAGAGCGCGGTGAGGGCCCGGGAGCAGCGCGACATCGAGGCGCAACTATCGACGAGGGATGCCGGGTTGTCACGCTCCATCCTCGGGGGTTCTGGCGCGAGCGCCCGAAGTCCACGGGCTGCTAGCCTCGATTGAGCTCGGCCAGGAAATCGCGGAGGCTTTCGTCGAGCTGCCTCGGCGTCACCTTGACCTCGGCGAAGACGCGCTGGGTCCCCGCGGGATCGGTCTTCAGGTTCTTGATGATCGTATCGAAATCCTTGTTGGCCTTGAGCACGGCCACGCGCAGCTTGTCCCTTGGCGCGAGGTCGCTCGTCGCAGCGCCGCGGAGCTTGTCCAGGCATTCCGAAAGCTTCACGCCCCGGAGCGCAGCCACACGGGAAGCGTCCCTCGGGCCGCCGCCATTCGAATACGCGGTGAGGGTATTGCTCCCGCGCGCGGCGAGGTACTTCCACATCGCGGACGCGACGTTCGGGACCGTGTTCATCGTATCCTTCGGCTTCAAGCCCACCGCCGCGAGGACCTTCTCGTACGACTTGCTGTAATTCTCGGCCGCGCGCGGCGTGACCACGCTTCCGGGCTCCTTCGCCTGCGCCTGCAAGGCTTTGTTCACGGTATTGCCCGCTCCGGTGATCTTCTTCGTGAAGAAGCTCAGCATGTGCTTCACCGAGATGGCGGCATGTCCTTCGGACTTCAGGAACAGAGCCGACGAGGCCGATCCGACACTTTCGAGCTGGACGAGGAGCTCTTTGTATCCATTGAGAAATTGCCAGCCGGCTCCCGCGCTCTTGCCGCGCTCGCCGAGATGGCTCGACCACCGGTCCGGCAGCGAGTCGTACCCTTGTTTCACCTGCCCCGGACTCTCGAGCTCGATCATGAACGAGCCCTTCTCGACGGGCTGATGGATCCAGCACACGATGTACAGGGCCTGGAAGCCGTCGAGGCCCACCGGCGACCGGAGGAGCGCGCTCACGGGTTCACTTCCTTGCCCGAATTGATCCTTCAAGTACCTGGACCAGTCGGCCGGCGTCTGGAAGCTCGGGCTGAAGATCTTGTCCTTGTCGCTCCTGCTACTTTCACCCTTGATGAGGTCCACGAGCGTGGGCATGGCTCACCTCGCCCCGGGATTCTTCGCCTTCGCCACCTGGGACTCGGCCTGCGCGACGGCCTCGTTCAGCGTCCGGAGCGCGTCGATGGCCTGCGCGGAGCCCTGCCGATCGATGTCGAGCTTGAGGCCGCAGCCGCCGCAGAAGATGGAGCTGCCCGTCAGGATCTGCTCGATCGTGGCCTTGATCTTGAAACTGCAGCACGGGCACGGGAAACCATGATTGTCGGACTGTGCCTTCAAACCTTGAAGCATGACGAACCTCTCCTTGCTCGATGTCCCTGGTCCGAGCGATTGCGTTATTCTTGCTTGGCCGGCGCCCCGGTGACCTGGATGTTGTTGCCGAGCAGCCCGAAGATGCCCGTCAGCCCCGCCGGCACGTCGCTGCGCGCCATCGTCAGCGTGAATTTGACGTCGGTCGTCTCGGACATGCCGCCGTCGCTCTTCGTCGACGCCAGGTCCGCGGCGAGCTTCGCGTGCAGCCTCGGCACCTGCGAATCGTCCTGGCTCATCTCCACGATCGTCGTCGTGAACGAGATCTCCGCCTTCTCGATGCCGAGAATGGGGATGGGGACGAGCGTCAAGAGCGGCACGGAGACGGTGTATCGCTTGACCCCCGCGCCCGGCACGACCTGCTGGTAGCTGAACTGCACCATGCGCAGCTCGCCCTTGTCGAAACCCACGTTCTGGATGAAGTCCGACGTGGCCTTGGCAGCCATCCCATCCGCGTCGACGATGTCGCGAACGAGGCTCCCCACGAGCTGACTCAACGGAATCTGGGAAACGGTACTATCGGCCATGACAGACTCCTCAACGCTCACCCGCTACGGACGACCGCGACGCCACGAGCCGCGGGACGCCCGACGCGTCGATCTCGAACGATACATTCACCCTCAGAACCGCTCGTTCAGGCGCCTCGAGGGGTATTTCGAGCGTGCACGCGACATGGATCGTGCGCAGGCTCGAACGGAAAGGCTCCACCTGCTGCGCTCCGGAAAGCTCGCGGGGAGGCAGACGAGCGAGCAACAGCCCTCGCTCGATTTCATGCAGCACGGCGGTGACCATGCGCTCGACTCGACCCTGCATCGACGCTCACCCCGGACCACAACAGGTGGAGTTCCCGGCGACCCGCGCACCTTCTTCTTTCCGCGCGGGCGCCCTCGTTCAGCTCACGTCGTCTGCTTCCCCGGCACCGACTTGATGGCGTCGTTCAGCATGTTGAGCACCTTCGAGGTGCCCGCCGGCATGTCGTGACCCGTGGCGTGCACGTTGACGTTGATCGTGTACTCGACGGAGTACTTCGAATCGCGCGTCGAGCTCGAGTCCGACTTGCTCGAGTAGCTGCCCTTGAAATTGACCTTGTCGAAGAGGAAGCCCACGGATCCGTCCATCGAGGCGCTGCTATCGCTCGACGTGCTCTGCTTCGTATCGAAGCTCGACGTCGCATTGATGGCCGCCTTGAAGTTGATATCCATCGTCTCGACGAGCAGGTACGGGATCGGCACGAGGGTCAAGAGCGGCACCGTGAGCTGCGCCGTGTCGCCGCCCCTCGAGAACGTGAACGTGACCGACATGACGGCCGACGGCTTCGTCTGGTCCGTCGACGACTTGGGGTTGCCCTTGTCATCGAGGCCGAAGAGGACACCCAGCACGTACTTCAGCGTCGCGTTCGCCGCCAACGTCTGCGCCTCGACGCCCGCGACGAGCGGACCGCCGATGATCGCCCCGAAGGGGATCTGACTCAGGAGCTGCGTCGCGGCTTGTTGATCGCCGCCAGAGGCCTCGTCGCCGCCGCCGCCCTTATCACCACCATCAGCCATGGTAAGACTCCTTTTTGGTTGCCGCCGGGCGCCGAAAACGGCAATTACCGCCGGAGCACCACGAACACACGGCAAGCCGGTCGAGATCCGCCCCTTGGCCGTGAAAAAGCGATTCACGGCGCACCCGCGCGAAGCGACGACACACGTCGCCGTCGCTTCGCACCTGGGCCACGCCCGCGAATCACGGCAAAGCAGCGAGACGCAGACCCTCGAGCCAAGAGTCGCGAGCCCCGGCTGCGGCCATATCGGCCGCCCGCCGGTGGACTAGAGATACGGTCGGCCGGCGCCCGCGCGCAACAAATTTTCACCCGTTCACGCAATCCCGACGAATTCGTACGTTCCGGGCCCGCCGGGCCGAACCGTTTGACAACGAGATGGGCCGTATTTCTCCGCGAAAATGGTCCCTCCATCGTTCGAGTCAAACGGGGGTGATCGGCATGTGCGGCTCGACCAACGATATCGGCGCGTCGCGCGACGCCACGTTTCGCCGTGGATTCGATCCTCAATCGCGCTCGGACGCACCCTCCGCGACGCCCCTCCCTGGATCATCTCCGATCCACCGTCCCGTCGCCAAACGCGAATCGCGCCCGTCCCCGGTCACGCGACGGCGCGGTTTCGGCCACGATCGATGGTCGTCCTCCGCGCGGCGACGCACCCTCGCCCGCGTCCGCGAGAGCCTGCGCTCCCGCACGCCGCGCGCGTCGCGCCCAACCGTTCCACGAGACCGACGCCGGGGCGCCGCGGGGCCCAGGGCCGCCGCACCGGGTCCCTCCTCCCTGTCAAGCCCCATCTTGGCCGTGTCGGCGCGCTCGCCGGCCCACCTCGCCGCGGCGCAGCAGTATTCCGTATCGTCAGAACGGAACGAAATTGCTGGTCGGGCTGGCGGCTGGCAACTACGTTACGTCACCCGATCGGGGGGGCCCGAGGAGACGCAGCACCGATGTTGTCCGTGCGCCATCTGGAGAAATTCGTCACGGCCTCCGCGAACCGAGTCTGGCCGGTGATGCAAACGCTGAACACGCTCGGCCCGGAGCCCCTGCCGTTCAAGCCTCGATGGAGCGATCGCCCCATCCCGCGCGGCAAGGAGCGGACGAAGCCGCCGCTCGGCTGGCCTCGGGTGACGGACAGCTTGTGCCCGACGTGCGTCAAGGAAGCGCGCACGGAGATCCTGCGCGGCGACGCGGACTGGACGAAGCTCGTCACGGACAAGCCCGGGGAGATCAAGGCGCACATCGTCGAGCGCGACGGCCAGATCCGGATGGAGAAGGAGTGCCCGAAGCACGGGCTCGTGAGCGACGTCATCTCGATCGACCCGAAATTCCTCGCGCGGATCGAGAGCCTCTTCCAGGGCCGCGACGTGGTGATGACGCCCGATCGTATCCACCAGCACGGATCGAGCTCGATCAAGTACGGCCGCGGCTCGGTGCTCACGGTCGACCTCACGAATCGCTGCAACATGATGTGCGACCCGTGCTTCATGGACGCGAATCAGGTCGGCTACGTGCACGAGCTCTCCTGGGAGGAAATCACACAGATCCTCGACGACGCGGCCGAGGTGCGGCCGCGGCGGCAGATGTCGATCCAGTTCTCCGGCGGCGAGCCCACGCTCTCGCCCCATTTCCTCGACGCGATTCGTTATGCCCGCAAGAAGGGGTATTTCGCCGTGCAATGCGCGACGAACGGCCTCCGCTTCGCCCAGGAGCCCGGCTTCGCCAAGGAATGCAAAGAGGCGGGCCTCCGGATGGCCTATCTCCAGTTCGACGGGGTCACGAACGAGGCGAACAGCCACCGCAAGATCGCGAACCTCTACGACGTCAAGCTCCGGGCGATCGAGGAGCTCGCGGCGGTGGGCATCGACGTCATCCTCGTCGTGACCGTCGTCAATGGCGTGAACAACGACATGGTCGGCCCGATCATCCAGTTCGCGATCGAAAATGCCGACAAGGTCACGGTCGTGAGCTTTCAGCCCGTGAGCTTCACCGGCCGCGACGAGGACATCTCCGACGAGCTGCGCGAGAAGCAACGGTACACGCTGAGCCACCTCGCGCGCGACGTGAAGGCGCAGACCGGCGTCACCGAGCCATTGCGGGATTGGTTCCCGCTCTCGGCGCTCTCGCCGTTCGGCGACGTCGTCGATCTGCTCGACGGCCCGGACAAGGATTTCGGTCAGCTCAATTGCGGCTGTCATCCGAACTGCGGCATCGGCACCGTGCTCTTCGTCAACAAGAAGACGAAGCAGATGGTCCCGTTGCTCGAGTTCCTCGACATGGAAGGTATCCTGCGGGATTTCCGAACGATCTTCGACGCGGGCCGGGGCTCGAAATGGACGAAGGCGCAGGTGCTCACGAGCATCCTCCGCCATTACAAGCCGGAGAAGGCGCCGCCCGGGTTCGACGTGAAGACGCTCGTGAAGCAATTCATGAGCCAGACGGGCGCCGCGCACGCGGGCGAGAACGACGCGAAGGAGTACGAGTGGCGCGTGCTCTTCGTCGCCGGCATGTGGTTCCAGGACCTCTTCAATTACGATTTCCGCCGGACGGAGATGTGCATCATCCCCTACGGCACGCAGATGGGCGAGATCAGCTTCTGCGCCTACAACACGGGCGTCGGCTGGCGCAACGTGCTCGAAAAGATCAAGGCGAACGCCACGGTCGCCGAGTGGTACCGCAAATACGGCAGGCACCCGATCTACGCGAAGAACAAGGACCTGCCCCTGCCCGAATTCGAGAATCCCCTCACCGTGAAGGAGCACGAGCTCGCCAAGCAGGAACGGAAGAAGGCCGTCCGCTTGCCGATCGTGCCGTCCTGAAGCGCCGAACCCGAGAGCGCCGAACCCTTCGGCGCTCCGGTTCGTCCTCGCTCACGTGAGCTTCTTCGAAGCGAACCACGCCTCCGCCTGCGCGAGCGTCTGAAACACGCCGGCGCCGTCGTCGGCGGCGTTGTGCGCGACGAGCGTGGCGAGCCCGTGTTGCCGCGGCGTCGAGACGAGCCACGCCGTCCGGATTTGCCGCCGCCGGAGGAGCTTCTGGCACGTGCCGAGGCCCACGCGCGCCATCACCGTGAAATCGGTGAGCCCGCGGATGTCCAGGAGCACGAGCTTCGTGGTCGCCTGGTTGGCGAGCGCTTCCACGGTCTTCGCCGTGAGCTCCTCCGCGATCAGATCCCCGAGCGCACCGCCGATCTCGATCGTGATCCGATCCGGCGGCGTCGTCGTGAGGTGGAAGCGGTGTTGTGCCATCGAGGCAGACCACCCACCATCCTACGGGAACCCCTCGCCCGTCAACGACCTTACTTCATCGACCCCAACGGATTCCTCAGTTCCAGGATTATTCCGTCCAAGGACCACTTACATCACTCTGGCTCGGGGCAGCCGTCGTCGTCGTCCTTGCCGTCCTCGTCTTCCTTGGTCTTGGGGCACTTGTCTTCGTTGTCGGGCACGCCGTCGTCGTCGTTGTCGCCGTCGGGGCAGCCGTCTTGGTCCTCGAAGCCGTCCTTGTCCTCGGCGAGCTCGCGGCACTGGTCGGCCTCGTCCGGCACGCCGTCCTGGTCGACGTCGCGCACGCGCGGCGCCCAGCCGATGCCCAGCATCACGCGCAAGGGTCCCGTGCCGATGCCGCCGAAGAACCCGCGCGACGCGCCGGCGAGGATCGAAAAATCCCCGAGCTGCGCCCGCGCCCCGAGCGCAGCCTCGAACGCGGTGAGGGTGCGGTTCTGGGAAGGCTCCATGGGGTAGATCGGCACGTGCCCGTTCGTCTCGACGAACACGGTGAAACGCCCGGCTTCGTCGATGCCGAGGGCCTGGGGCCGGAAGGAGAGGCCGAAGGAGAACGGGAGCTCGTGCCCGATGCGCTGGCGGCAGCCGTGGGGGAGGTCGGTCGCGGGGATGTGGGCGCAGGCGAAGTTCTCGGTCTCGGCGCGGAGCTTGACGCCCGCGGCGAGGTGGAAGCCGAGGACGAGGAGGCGGTACTCGGCGAGCAGACGCGTGGTGCTGGTGATGGCGCCTTCGCCGAGGAAGGAGCCCCGATCGCCGGTGGGGACGGTGAACCGCTCGTGGAGGCCGAGGGCAAACCCTCCGAGGTCGCCGCCGGTGGGTTTTACGATGACGAGCTTGCCGGTGAACGCGAGGTCGCCGAGGGCCTGCTCGGGGATGTTCGTCGGTCCGAGCGCGGCGATCGAGTCGAAGTCGGGGGTGTCGCCCTTCTGGTACAGGGCGAAGGGCAGGTTGACGCCGAAGGAGAGGCGGCCGAGGGCGCCGATGTTGGCGACGAGGTCGCCGGTGAGCTGATGGCTCAGGACGTCGAACGCGTGCTCGTTCGTCGCGGGATCGCGGAGCGTGATGGGTCTGTAGGCGTACGAGCCGTGGACGGCGATGTTCCAGTCGCCGTGCGCCGGCGTGGAGACGGGTTCGAGGAAGAGGCCCGCCGCGGGATCGGTGGAAGGACGGTACCCCCGCAGATCGAGCGAGGGCACGGGATCAGGCTCGATGGCCGCGGCCGAGCGCGCCACGAGGGACGCGGCGAGCGCGAGGCCGATGGCAAGTCGCGAAGAGAAGAAAGGCATGACGCGGGCGTAGGTTAGCCCAGGTGAAACCTCGGGGAAAAGGGGGCGATGTTGGTCCCCGGGGTTCTTCGCCCCAAACGGATCAGCGATACATCCGATCGATCCGCGTCTCCGGCGACCTCGGATCGAGGAGCACGAGCACGAGGTAGAAGACCCACTCCGCCGGCTTCATCAAGAGGTACACCACGTCCGAGACCCACGCCGGGCGCAGGTAGTTGCACACGGGCCGGGCGAGGAGGTCGTACGTTCGTCGCGCCAAACGACCGAAGCGGGGCCAGCGCTCGTGGAGCAGGTCCTCGAACGCGTTCGCCACCGCGAGCTGCCGGTTCACGATGATCGGGACGCCGCCGCGCCGGCCCATGCGGAGCGGGCGCACGAGCCAGGAATGGCCGCGCGCGGCCACGGTGCAGAGGTAATGGCAATCGCCGGGGAGCACCTCCACCGGGAGCCGCGAGAGCGTGTAGTCGCACGTCCGCGTGAAGACCTGGAGCGCGCCCGCCGCATGGCCCAGCCAAACTGCCTGGATCACGGCGTGCACGCCGAGCACGACCGGGGACAAGGCGAGGGCGCGGAGCAGCGTCGGGCGGTGGATCTTCTCGGGAAGGAAGGATTGCTCCGGGCCTTCGCGATACACGGCGAGCGGCTTTCCGATCGCCCGCGCGTCCGCGCCCCGCAGGCGCAGGCGGTGGCGGAGCTCCGCGCCGTAGAGGATCACGGTCAGAACCGGGGACAAACAGGGCAAGAAGGCCGGCGGGAACACCACGCCAATGAGCACCCATTTGCCGAAATGCACCGCGAGCAGTACGTGGATGGCCATTCCCGCGAGCATGCCCGCGTGCACGAGAAGCTCGGCCATCGGCGGGTGCAACGCCGCGCGCCTGCGCCGCGAGACCACGTAAGCGAGCGCCGTCACGAGGTGAAACGCGAGCAGGCCAAAGACCTCGGGCTCGGCGAGCGGGCGGAAGACCTCGCCGCTCGCCTCGCACTCCATCACCTGGCACGTCGCGTTGACGATGTGGTTGTAGAAAAGCCCCCACGCGGGGAGGATGCCGAGGACGAGGATGTCCGCCCACGCCAGAGCCGCGCCGCGCCCGTGTGTTCGGGTGCGACGGTAGAGTCGGATGATGGCCCAGATCCCGATGCCGACGGCCGCGATCCCGAAGCAGATGAACGCGAGGCCGCGTGCTCCCGTGGCGAGCGCGACGAGAGCCGCGACGGTCGGCGAGACGTACCCGACGACGAGCAACATCACGAGCGCGGCGTCCGCGAGTCGGCTGTGCGTAGAGGGCGTCGGTTCGGGCGCCGCGAGCGGAGCCTCGGGCGGCGCGAAGGGGACCATCGCGGGATTCGGCGGGGCCCTGTCTTCGGCCGGCGCCTCGAGCTCCTTGTCGTGTTCTTGTTCCCCGGAATTCATGCGCTCTCCGATGCCCATCGTACCTTGCGTCCTGCGAGCTGACACGCGGATCCCACCCACGCCTACATACGCGGCCTCGGGGAACGCTCGCCAAACGTTCGCCTTCCCGAGCGAATCATGCGAAGAGTCGAAGCCATGGACGTCATCCGGATTCGCGGTGGAAAGCAGCTTCAGGGCAAGATCCGCGTGAGCGGCGCGAAGAACGCGGCGCTGCCGATCCTGTGCGCGACGCTCCTCTCGGACGGCGAGAGCATCCTGCGCAACGTGCCGGCCCTCAAGGACATCGAGACCACGGGCGAGCTTTTGCGCGTGCTCGGCCGAAACGTGATGGTCGACCCGCCCCTCGTGCGCGTCGCCGGCGGCCCTGAGGCGAACCCCGAGGCCCCCTACGAGCTCGTCAAGCAGATGCGCGCCAGCGTGCTCGTGCTCGGGCCCCTCGTCGCGCGGTACGGCCGCGCCAAGGTGAGCCTCCCCGGCGGATGCCAGATCGGCTCGCGCCCCGTCGATCAGCACCTGAAGGGCCTCGAAGCGCTCGGCGCGACGATCCGCCTCTCGAACGGCTACATCCACGCCGAGTGCAAGCGGCTGAAGGGCGCCGAGGTCGTCTTCGACATGCCCACCGTGACGGGCACCGAGAACATCATGATGGCCGCCGCGCTCGCGAAGGGCCGCACCACGCTGGTCAACTGCGCCCGCGAGCCGGAGGTCGAGGAGCTCGGCCGCGTGCTCAACAAGATGGGCGCGCGCGTCGACGGCGCAGGCACCGACGTCATCCACATCGAGGGCCGCGACGAGCTCGACCCGTTCGATCACGCGATCATCTCGGACCGCATCGAGACCGGGACGTACATGGTCGCGGCGGCCGCGGCGGGCGGCGACGTGCTGCTCGAGAACGCGCCGCTCGAGGACCTCGAAGCCGTGGTGGCGAAGCTCCGCGCGACGGGCGTGGAGGTCGGGCGCGAGGGCGACTGCGTGCGCATCCGCCGCGACCCCGATCGGCCGCTGCGCCCCGTGGACGTGATGACCGCGCCGCACCCGGGCTTCCCCACGGACATGCAAGCGCAGTTCATGGTGCTCATGTGCCTGGCGCGCGGGACGTCGCGGATCGTCGAGACGATCTTCGAGAACCGGTTCATGCACGTGCCGGAGCTGCGCCGCATGGGCGCGGAGATCGACACCGACGGGCACACGGCGCACGTGCACGGCGGCCGCCCGCTCTCGGGCGCGAAGGTGATGGCCACGGACCTCCGCGCGAGCGCGTCGCTCGTGATCGCGGGCCTGCTCGCGACGGAGGGCGAGACGGAGGTCTTGCGCGTCTATCACCTCGATCGAGGTTACGAGTACATGGAACGCAAGCTCGCGCAGGTCGGGGCCGATACGGTGCGGATCAAAGGGCAGCCGGGGTGAACGAGGGTCCGCTCTCGATCGCCGTCCCGAAAGGCCGCATCCTCAAGGCGCTCGCGCCCCTGTTTTCCCGCGCGGGCCTCGACGTGGGCCCGCTCGTCGCCGACGACCGGCGGCTCGTGCGCGACGACGCGGCGGGCCGCCTGCGCTACGTGTTCCTGAAGCCCGACGACGTGCCGACGTACGTGGAGTACGGCGCGGTCGACCTCGGCATCGCCGGTCGGGACACGCTGCTCGAAAAGAAGGCGGACCTCTACACGCCGCTCGACCTCGGCATCGGCCGCTGCCGCCTCGCGGTGGCAGGGCCGCGGGGCAAACGCGCGCCGGACGTGCCCCGCGTGGCCACGAAATACCCGCGCGTCGCGGCCGAGTTTTTCGCGAAAAAGGGGATTCAGGCCGAGGTGATCCCCGTCTCCGGCTCGGTGGAGCTCGCGCCGCTCGTGGGTTTGTCGGACCTCATCGTCGACGTGGTCGAGACCGGAAAAACCCTCGAAGAGAATGACCTCGACGTGATCGAGACGGTGGCCGAGGTGAGCACGATGCTCATCGCGAACCGCGCGGCGTACAAGCTCCGCGCGGCGGAGATCCGGCCGCTTTGTGAGGCCATCGGCAAGGTCGTGGCGGAGGCTTCGGCTCCCTGATCCGGCGTTGACCTCGCTCCGCTTGCCGGCCTAGGATCGGGGCGAAAGCGAGGAATCCATCATGAAGATGCGCGGAACGATGCGCTTCGCGGCGCTCGGCCTGCTCGCGGGCGGAATGGTGTTCGCCTGCGGGGGCGGCGGCGGCACGGCCCCGACGGGCACGAACGCGGGCGGCTCCGGGGGTACGGGCGGCGGAAATACCGGCGGGACCGGCGGGGACGCGGGGTCGGGCGGCGACGTATTCACGGACGCCGGATGCCCGCCGGCGCTGATCTGCGGTGACACGTGCTGCCCCACGGGCGAGACGTGCGCGCTCGGGACCACGTGCGCCCGCGAGCAGCCGGCCTGCGTGACGAACGACGATTGCTTGTTCGATAGCTACTGCGACGCGGGGCAGTGCATTCCTTACGGCATTCCGGGCGCGCAGAACAACGACCCGAGCTGCACGAGCCCCGTGGAGATCGGCGCCATCGTGCCGTCCGAGCAATGCCGCTGGACGGGGCCGCCCGACGGGGACGCGCATCCGAACAGCTTCCACGTGATGGCCACGCCCGTCGTCGTCGATTTCGATTTCGACAGCGATCCGAATACGCTCTCGCCCTCCGTCGTCTTCAGCTCGTTCCCCACGGCGGGGAGCTACTCGAATCCGGGCGTGCTGCGCGTCATCAGCGGGAAAGATTGCTCGCAGCAATTCAGCTTCGACGACGCGGCGGACGCGACCATGGCGCCCGCGTCGGTGGCCGCCGGGGACCTCGACGGCGACGGGCGCGCGGAGATCGTCGCGGCGCGCCATGGCGGCGGCGTCATCGCCTTCAAGTTCGATCCCGCGTCGAACAAGTTCTCCCAGCTCTGGCGCTCCGGCACCTGCCCCGGAGGCTCCGGCCCGCCGACCACGCTCGATACGGCGGGCGGCACCGACAAATGGAGCGGCCCGTCGATCCACGACCTCGACGACGACGGCAAACCCGAGATCATCTACGGCGCCACGGTCTATCGCGCCGACGGTTGCATGGCCTCGAATAGCCTCGGCTTCCCGGCGTACAGCAAGGGCGTCGTGCCCGTCGTCGCCGACGTCGACGAGGATGGGAAGATGGAGCTCGTGCTCGGCAATGGCATTCATCAATGGGATGCCGTCGCCGGCGACTGGGTCGCGGAGGCTTATTTCACGCCGGGCAACCTCGCCGCGGGCCAGGTGGCGGTCGCCGAGCTCGGCAGCTTCCCGCTCGACGCGTTCGGCGGGCAGGATCGCGCCGAGGTCGTCGTCGTGTCGGCCGGGACGATCCGGGTGCAGACGCTCGCAGGCACCGTGGTCTTCGGGCCAATCACGATTCCAGGCGGCGGCACCGGCGGTCCCCCCACGATTGCCGATTTCGACGGGGATGGTCGGCGCGAGTTCGCGAGCGCGGGCGGCACGCAGTACGTCGTCTTCGATTTCGACTGCCTCGCGGGCGGCGACGCCGCGAAATGCGGAGGACAATCCCCGGGGACGGGCATCCTCTGGAGCCAGCCCTCGAAGGACGCGAGCTCGAACGTGACCGGGTCGAGCGTCTTCGATTTCGATTACGATGGCAAGGCCGAGGCCGTCTACGCCGATGAATGTTTTCTGCGGGTCTACGACGGCTCCACGGGCACCGTCATCTACAGCGTCGCACGCACGTCGGGGACGACCTACGAGAATCCGGTGATCGTCGACGTGGACGGCGACTATCACACCGAGATCGTGACGGCCGTGAACGACTACGCCAACCTCAATTGTCCTGCCACGGATCCGATCTTCCCGGCCGCGACGTCCCAGAACAACCATGGCATCCTGATCCTGCGTGACGAGCAGGAGCGCTGGGCGGCCTCGCGGCCCGTGTGGAATCAGCACGCCTATGCCGTCACGCACGTCGGCAATCACGGCGAGATCCCCAAGACCTCGAGCGTAGCGATCAACTGGAAGGACGCGACGCTCAACAATTTCCGCCAGAACGTGCAGGGCGACCTCGAAGCGCTCGGGCAGCCCGATCTCACGGCCGGCGGCGACGTCGGCGCGGTGAAATGCGTCGGGACCCTCGCGACGATCGAGGCCCGGGTATGCAACCGCGGCACGCTCCCGATGGTCAGCGGCACCGAGGTCACCTTTTATGACGGCTCGGCCGAGGGGCCCACGCTCTGCACGGCCGCGATCCCGGTCGCGCTCGGCGTCTCGGAGTGCACGATCGTGAGTTGCCAGGCCGATCTCGGGGGCAAAAAGCTCGACATCTACGTCCGCGTCGACCCGCAGACGCAGACGCTCGAGTGCCACGAGAAGAACAACGACGCGCTTTATACCGGCGTCGAGTGCGGCGCCGTGCCGAACTGACGCCCTCCCCTCGCTTTCCATGTATCATCCCTCCCTGGAGGTGATGATGCACGCCCCCCGTATTTTCTCGAAAAAGAGACCCCTCGCAGCCCTCGCCTTTCTCCTCTCGACCCTCGGCACCGCGGGGACCGCCTCGGCCACGGGCATGCAGGGCCATATCTACATGGCCCAGTGCGCCGCCGAGCAGGTCACGGATACGCGCCTGCGCGCCGTCTTCGACGCCCACCTGAACGACCTCTCGAACGGCGCCTTCTTCCCCGACTCCGGCTACACCGCCGAAGATCACGATCAAGGCGAAATTCCGCACTGGGAGCAATACGTCCAGGGCTACATCGAGCTCATCCGCGCCCGGTACGGCGACAAACCCCTCGAAAACCCGGAAGCCGCGGCGCACGTGGCGTTCTTGATGGGCCTCGCCGCCCACGGAATCACGGATTCGACATTCGATTCGCTCCTCTACGAGCGCGCGGATCAGGTCGATCCCGGGGACATGGATACCTTCGACATGGCGATGGACATCTTCCTCGTCCACGACCATCCGCGGTATTACCTGCCCGAGATAGCGATCGACACGAAGACGCAAAGCGAGCTCTTCGAGCAGAAGATCGTCCACCCCGTCACGCCCGACGCCATCCAGAAGGCCATGTCGACGGCCTGGTCCGGCCTCTCGGTCGTCGCGAACTTCCTCTACCTCGGCGCCGACGATTACGGGAAGAAATTCCCCTGGGCCCGGCAGAGCCTGCGGGATCCGCGGACGCCTGGCGGATATCCGTTCGGCGCCCGTGTCACGATGGGGTATTACCGCGAGATCCTCCGCCGGCTCGACGGCAATCCCTCGGCCGATGACGTGGTCATCGGCGCCTACCCGGACGAGGCCTATCCGTTCGCCACACTCGACAATACGCGGCCCGATGGAAGAATCGTGCTGTTCTTCGGCGAGGGAATGGACCGAGCCACGACCGACGACGCGGTCGTGACCGTGCGCGACGCCGCGGGGAACGTGGTCCCGACGAAGGTCAGCGGGTATCGCGGGGACCAGTGGGCGAACGTCCTCCTCGTCACGGCGCAAGAGCCCTGGAAAGCGGCCACGAAATACACCGCGTCCCTGCACAAATCGATCAAGACGCTCGCCGGCGTCTCCCCGACCGAGGATCTCGTCTTTTCGTTCACGACCTGCACGCCCGAATCCCCGGGCGGCGATTGCGCGGTTGAGGTGGGCCCGCCGCCCGCCTCGCCTTGCCCGAAGCTCGACGAGGCGTATTCGATGCGGCCGGAGGATGTGCCTCCGGAAGAGGAGGAGCCGCCTCCGCCGACGAACGTCGATCCCGTCGCGGAGGGAAGCGGTTGCACGGCCGCGCCGGCGCGCCGCGAGGCGAGCGCCGGGTCGCTCCTCGCGCTCGCAGGCGCGTGCGTGGCGCTCGTCGCGCGGCGGCGCGGCCGCCGCTCCTGATCAGCCGCACATCCCGTTCGGCAAGCATCGCTCGCCCAGGCCGCATTGCGTGCCGCCGCAGGTGCACTGCCCGTTGCCACCACACGTGCCCGCCGAGCCTGCATTGCAATCGGCGTCCGCGTCGCACCGGCACGACGGCGCCTGCGGGGCCATGCCGCCGCAAACGAAGCCCGTGGGGCATTCGCGACCGCAAGCGCCGCAGTTCGCGGCGTCGGTGTACGGGTTGACACAGCCCGCCGGGCTCTGGCAGCAGAGCATGTTCGCACCGCACGCGGCGCCGCCATTGCACGAGCACCCGAGGGCCCCGCAGACCTCGCCCGCCGCGCAGGTCGTCAAGAGGCAGGTACAGAGCCCCGTGCCGCCGTTGCAGGTGCCGCCCCCGCCGCACTCGTTGTTCGTGTTGCAGCCGCAGAACTTCTGCGCGAGGGGGCCACGGTCGCAATCGAGTCCGCCGCTGCAATCGTTGCCGCAGCCGCCGCAGTTCGTGTCGTTGTCCTCGACGTCGAGTTCGCAGCCGTTGTCGTTGCCCATCGCGGGCATGGTGCAGTTCGCAAAACCGAGGTCACACGACGAATCGCACACGCCCGCCGCGCAGCTCTTCGAGGCGACATTCGTCCCGGAGCACGCGCGGCCGCAGGCGCCGCAGTGGTCGACGCTCGTCGCCGTGTTCGTCTCGCAGCCGTCGTCCGCTGCGGGCGCCATGGGCTTCGTGCAATCGCCGAACCCGGCATTGCACGTGGGCGCGCACGCGCCGGCCATGCACACGGTGGCCGACGCGTTCGCGTTCGAGCAGGCATGGGCGCACGCGCCGCAATGCATGGCGTCCGTCTGCGTGTTCACCTCGCAGCCGTCCGACGAGTCGTTGTTACAATCGGCCGTCCCCGCCGCGCACTGGATGCCGCACATGCCGTTCGTGCAGGCCGCGAGGGCACCGCCGGGGCAAACGTTGTTGCAAGCGCCGCAGTTCATCGGATCGTTCTGGAGGTTCACCTCGCAGCCCGTCGCGTCCATCATGTCGCAATCGCCGAACCCGCCGTCGCACGCGCCGAGCGCGCACGCGCCCATGTCGCACGTCTCGGACGCGTTCGCGAGGTCGCACACGTCGCCGCAGAAATTACAATCGAGCAGCGTGCCGAGCGTCGTCTCGCAGCCGTCGGCGTTGTCCATGTTGCAATCGGCCGTGCCCGGTTCGCAGGGGCTCGGCTCGCACTTGCCGTCCATGCAGGTCTCGAAGACGGTGCAGGCCGAATCACAGCCGCCGCAATGCAGCGGATCCGCCTCGGTGTTCGTCTCGCAGCCGGTCTCCGTCATCATGTCGCAATCGGCGAACCCCGGCGTGCACGGGCCGAGACCACACATGCTCGCCGTGCACGTGGGCATGGCGTTCGTCGCCGTGCAGACCGTGTTGCATCCGCCGCAGTTGTTCGGATCCGTGGCCGAATTCGATTCGCACCCGCTCGTCGCGAGGCCGTCGCAATCGGAGAACCCCGCGTTGCACGTGTCCACGGCGCAGGCGCCGTTGACGCAGGCGGCCGTCGCATTGGGGACGTTACACGGCGTGCACCCGGCGCCGCAGCCGAACGCCGGATCGTCGGCGGAGACGCACGTGTCATTGCAGCTCACCTGACCGGTCGGGCACGCGGACGAGCCGCCATTGCCGCCGCTGCCCCCCGTCGGTTCGAACTGGTCGAAATCCTGGGTACAGCTCGCGACGCCCAGGCCCGCGAGGGCAAGGGCCATGAGGGCAGACAAAACACCGAACCGCATCGACGCCTCCGACGGGAAAACCGCGACCTCGGTCACGATTATCCCGAGATGCCCCGAGAATTCAATTGTTTTGTCGATGCGCGGCGTGGCAGGAAAGTAGGCGTCGGCCGCTAAAACGGAGGTTTCGTCAGGTCTCGACCTTCACCGGCGTCGCCTCGCTCCGGCCGAGGATCGGCGCGAGGACGACGTAGAGCGCGCCCGAGATGAAGAAACCCACGAACCAGGCATAGTTGTAGAGCTTCATCCAGATCGGGGCGACGGTCATGACCTTGATCGTCCCGAGGAACCCCGGCAGGTTCGGCAGGATGCCCGCGAGGAGCGCGAGGATGGCCGCGGGATTGAAGCCGCCCCGATACCAGTACGAGCCCTCGCGCACGTAGAGCTGCACGAGGTCGAGCTTCGTCTTGCGGACGATGAAATAGTCCGCGATGAGGATGCCGCCGATCGCTCCGAGCAGCGCCGAATACCCGACGAGCCACGTGAAGATGTACCCCGACGGGTCCGAAACGAACCGCCAGGGCTGGATCAGGATGCCGATCACGCCCGTGATGAAGCCGCCCGTCCGGAACGAGATGCCCTTCGGCCAGAGGTTCGCGAAATCATTCGCGGGGCTCACCACGTTCGCCGCGATGTTCGTCGCGAGCGTGGCAATGCAAAGCGAGAAGAGCGCGACCACGAGCAGGACCGGGTGCTTGAACTTCGTGATGAGCACGACCGGATCCCAGATCGTCTCGCCGTAAATCACCGCCGTCGCAGAGGTGACCGCCACGCCGATGAACGAATAAAGCCCCATCGTGGTGGGCAGGCCGAGCGCCTGCCCCACGACCTGATCCCGCTGCGAGTACGCATAACGCGTAAAATCGGGGATGTTCAGCGAGAGCGTCGCCCAGAAGCCGATCATGCCCGTGAGCGCGGGAAAGAAAAACGACCAGAACTGGCCCTCCTTTTTCCCTCCCGCGGAGAACGCCGAGGGCGTGTCGAGCATCGGGCCGAACCCGCCCGCCTTGCCATACGCCCACGCGAGCAGCGCGAGCCCGAGCGCGATGAGCAGGGGCGCCTTGATGTTCAGGAGGACCCGGATCGAGTCGATCCCCTTGTGGATGACCCACATGTTGATCCCCCAGAAAAACAGGAAGCAAAGGAGCTGGGGGAGGCTGATGCCGAGGATGTTCGTGGGCGCGCTCTCCCACGAGGGGACGAACACGGCGATGATCTTGAAAATCGCCCACCCACCGATCCACGCCTGGATCCCGAACCAGCCGCACGCGACGAGCGCGCGCAGGATCGCCGGGATGTTCGCGCCGAGAATGCCGAACGACGGGCGACAATACACCGGGAAGGGAATGCCGTATTTCGTGCCCGCGTGCGCATTCAGGATCATCGGCAAGAGGACGATCGTGTTGCCGAGGAAGATCGTCACCACGGCCTGCCACCAGCTCATCCCCTCGGCGATGAGCGAGGAGGCGAGCATGTACGTGGGCACGCAGGCCGACATGGAGATCCAGAGCGCGGCGATGTCCTTCATCGCCCACTTGCGTTGCTTGATCCGGGTCGGCTCGAGGTCGTGATTGATGTAGGGCGAGACGATCTCGCCCTCGACCTCGTGAATGTCACCCGAGACGCGGACGGCGAGGCGAGCGTCGCTCATCATGAAGGGCCCCCCGAATGGGTAGAATCAGCCGTTACGCTTGGCGCGCTCGATCTCCGTGGCGTGGAGCCCGCCGGGTACGAAATCGGCGCCCCGCTGGACGCGGTCGTTCCAGGTCTCGTGCGGTTTGTCCGACGAAACTTCCTTCATCGTGATGCAGCCCGAGACGGGGCAAACGAGCTGACAAAGATTGCAGCCGATGCACTCCTCCTCGTCGACGAACGGCACGCGCGCGCCGGGCATTGCGCCCTTCGCCGTGACCGCGCGGTCCGGGATGAGCTTGGGAATGTGCGTATGCCCGGCCTTGCGCGCCTGCTCCTCCGTGCGGCCAGGCAGGTGGATGCACTGGTGCGCGCCGTCCATGCAGGCCGTGTAGCAGAGCTGGCAGCCGATGCATTTATCGACCGAGATGTCCGCGACGACGCGATACCCGAGGTCGAGGTCGCCCCAGTTCTTGTATTGCTGGGCGGCCCGGCCCCGGAGCTCGAGGATCGATTTCATGCCCTTCGAGTCGAGGAAATCGTTCAGGCCCTCGATCATGTCCTCGACGATGCGGTAGCCATAATGCATGACCGCCGTGCACACCTGCACGCTCGTGCACCCGAGCGCGATGAACTCGGCCGCGTCGCGCCAGTTCGAGATGCCGCCGATGCCCGAAATCGGCAGCTTCGCGACGTACGGATGCCGCGTCAACTCGCCGACCATGTGCAGCGCGACGGGCTTGACCGCCGGGCCGCAATAACCGCCGTTCGTCGAGGCTTCGCCGACGCGCGGCAGCGGCACCATCCGGTCGAGGTCGATGCCCATGATCGACTTGATCGTGTTGATCAAGCTGATCCCGTGCGCCCCCGATTCGAGCACCGCCTCGCCCGGCTCGACGATGTCCGTCACGTTCGGGCTCAGCTTGACGATGACCGGCTTCGTCGCGAATTCGACGGCCCAGCGCGCGATCTCCCGGAGCACCTTCGGCTCCGAGCTCACGGCCGAGCCCATGCCGCGCTCGCACATGCCGTGCGGACAGCCGAAATTGAGCTCGTGGCCGTCCGAGCCCGCCTCCTCGGCGCGCTGGATGATCTCCTTCCACTCCTCCTTCGTCTCGACCATGAGCGAAGTGATGACGGCGTGGTTCGGATACCGGCGCTTGACCTCGCGAATCTCGCGCAGGTTCACCTCGAGCGGCCGGTCCGTGATGAGCTCGATGTTGTTGAGCCCCATCATGCGCGTATTGCCGTAATCGATGCCGCCGAACCGGCTCGACACGTTGACGATCGGATTGCCGAGCGTCTTCCACACGGCGCCGCCCCAGCCGGCGTCGAACGCGCGCATGACCTGGTCGCCCGTGTTCGTGGGCGGCGCCGAGGCGAGCCAGAACGGGTTCGGGCTCTTGATACCCGCGAAATCAATCGATAGATCTGCCATGTCTCAGGCTCCCACGCCCTTTTCCACGCCCATCTCGGTGCCCATGAGGAACGCGTGCATGCTCGTGACCGCGATCTTCGCCTCGGCGACCGCGTTCACGACCTCCTTGCCGCCGTTGACGCAATCGCCGGCGCACCAGACCTTGGGGTTTCCGGTGCGATGGGTCTTCGGATCGACGAGGACCCGGCCGCGCGTGTCGAGCTCGACGCCCGGGAACGAGCGCGCGACCTCGGTCGCGCGGCTCTGTCCGACCGCGACGACCACGAGATCCGCCATGAGGTCCTCCTCGGTGCCGGGGACGGGCTTCTTGTCCTCGGTCCGGATCACGCGGACGCCCGTGACCTTGCCCATGTTGTCCCGTAAAACCGCGACCGGCGAGCGCTCGCAGAGGACCTTCATGCCGTCGACGCGGCCGCTCGCGAGCTCGTGCTCGTAGGCCGAGAGCTCGTGGTCGCCGCCGCGGTAGACCATGGTCGCGTCGATGCCGAGCAATGCGAGCTCGTGCGCGACGTCGACGGCCGTGTTGCCGCCGCCGATGACGATCGCCCGGTCGACGCCCTTGAAGCGGAGCGTCGGGTCGGCCTTGAGCCGCTCGATGAGGTGCGTCGCGCCAACCACGCCGCCGCCGTCCTCGCCGGGGATCTTGAGCCGCGAATCCGGGCCGAGGCCGAGGCCGAGGAAGACTGCGTCGTATTGCTGGAGCAGCGTCGCGACCGAGACCTCCTCGGGCGAGCCCGAGACGGGGACGATTTCCACGCCCTGATAGAGCTCGACGTTGCCGAGCGAGAGCACCCACGTGATCTCCGTGAGCGCCTCCTCGACCTTCATCTTGTACGGGGCGATGCCCAGCGTATTGAGCCCGCCCGGCAAGAGCTTCCTCTCGTAAATGGCCACCTCGTGCCCTTCGAGCGCGAGCCAGCCGGCCGCCGCGATGGACGCCGGGCCCGCGCCGACGAGCGCGACGCGCTTGCCCGTCGGCGCCTTCGGCTTGAAGAGCTGCGGATCCTCGGCGAGCGCCTTCTCCACCGCATACCGCTGGAGCCGCCCGATCTTGATCGGATCGCGGTTCCAATCGTTGTAGACGCAGGCGCCGGCGCAGAGGACCTCCACCGGACAAACCTGGCCGCAGGACTTGCCGAGCAGGTTCTGCGTGAGAATGGTGCGCGCCGCGCCCTTGACGTTGCCCGTGCCGATCTTCCGGATGAACGTGGGGATGTCGATCGCGGTCGGGCACGCCTTGATGCAGGGCGCGTCGACGCAATACAGGCACCGATTCGCCTCGGCGACGGCCTCGGCGTCCTCGTACGGCGGCTTCTTGTCCTCGTAAAGGACTTCGAGCCGGTCCCCCTCGACGTCCGGGATGTGCGGCGAATGATGGGTCATCGGACCTCCCTTGCGGCAGCCGGCGCCTCGAGCTTGCGCGGGAGATAACGCCCCGCGCCGCGCACGACGTCGAGCTTGCCGTCCTTGTATTGGACGCGGCCGTGGACGATGGTGTGGCTCACCTTGCCCTTGACCTCGAATCCCTCGAAGATGTTGCGATCGCAGCGGTGGTGGTGCGTCTTCGCCGAGATGACGCTCGACCCCTTCGGATCGAAGACCACGAGATCGGCGTCGGCGCCCGGCACGATCGCGCCCTTGCGCGGATAGAGGCCGAAGATCTTCGCGGGCTGCGTGGAGAAAAGATCGACGAAGCGATTCACGTCGATGTGGCCGCCGAGCACGCCGTAGGTCCAGAGGAGGCCGAGGCGATTCTCGATGCCCGCCGCGCCGTTCGGGATCTTGGTGAAATTGTCCCGGCCCATGTCCTTCTGGCCGACCTGATTGAAGGGGCAATGGTCCGTCGCGACGACCTGAATGAGCCCCGAGGCGATGCCCGCCCAGAGCGCCTCCTGGTGACCCTTCGGCCGGATCGGCGGGCTCATGACGTACGCCGCGCCCTCGAAATCGGGTTTGTCGTAGACCGAGTCGTCGAGGATGAGGTATTGCGGGCACGTCTCGGCCAGGACGAGCTGACCGCGCCTTCGCGCGTCGGTGACGGCGTCGAGCGCCTCGCGACACGTGAGGTGGACGATGTAAATGGGCTCGCCGATCATGCGCGCCATCATGATCGCGCGGTTCGTCGCCTCGCCCTCGACGGGCGCGGGGCGCGAGAGGGCGTGGTATTTCGGCTCGAGCTTGCCCTCGGCCACGAGCTTCTTCTGCAGCGCGACGACGACGTCGCCGTGCTCGGCGTGCACCGTGACGAGCGCGCCGAGGTCCTTCGCGGTCTGCATGACCTGGATGAGCTCGACGTCGTCGACGCCGATCGCGCCGCGATAGGCCATGAACGTCTTGAAGGAGGGAATGCCCTCCTCGCGGACGCATTGCTCCATCTCGGACTTCGTGCGGTCGCCCCACCAGGTGACCGCCATGTGGAAGGCATAATCGGCGACGGCCTTCTTCGCCTTCTCCTTCCACATGGAAAGTCCGTCGAGCAGATGCTGGCCGCGCGCCGGGATGACGAAATCGATGATCGAGGTGGTGCCGCCGGCGACGCCCGCCGCGGTGCCCGTCTCGAAGTCATCGGAGCTCTCCGTCCCCATGAACGGCAGCTCCATGTGCACGTGCGCGTCGATGCCGCCCGGGAAGACGAGCTGGCCCGAGGCGTCGATGACGACGTCGTCCGCGCCCTGCTTCACGAGCCCGGACCCGACCGCCACGATCTTGTCGCCATCGCAGTATACGTCACCGACAAACCTATCGGATGCGGTGACGATCTCGCCGTTCTTGATCAGGATGCCCATCTCGTCCTCCCGAACGCCCCTCGATCAGGGCAAGAGCTTGACCATGTCCTCGTACGTCTCGGGCCTGCGGTCGCGATAGAACTGCCAGGTGCGCCGCACCTCCTCGATCACGTCGAGGTCCATCTCCGCGACGACGAGCTCGTCACGGTCCTCGCTGCCGACGGCGAGGAAATTGCCCCGCGGATCGCAGAAATAGCTGGTCCCGTAGAACTTGCCGATGTTCCACGGCGCCTCGGTGCCGACGCGGTTCGACGCCGCGATGTAATACCCGTTCGCCACGGCGTGCGCGGGCTGCTCGAGCTTCCAGAGGTACTGGGACAAGCCGGCCACGGTCGCCGAGGGGTTGAAGACGATCTCGGCGCCGTTCAGGCCGAGCAGGCGCGCGCCCTCGGGGAAATGGCGGTCGTAGCAGATGTAGACCCCGATCTTCGCGTACCGCGTCTGGAACGTGGGATAGCCGAGGTTGCCCGGCTTGAAGAAATACTTCTCCCAGAAGCCGTTCGTCTGCGGGATGTGGTTTTTCCGGTACTTGCCGAGGTACGTCCCGTCCGCGTCGATGACGGCGGCCGTGTTGTAATACACGCCGGCCTGCTCCCGCTCGTAGACGGGGATGATCATCGCCATCTGGTACTTCTTCGCGTACTCGGTGAGCCGCTGGACCGTGGGGCCGTTCGGGACCGCCTCGGCCGTGTCGCACCATTTCGCGTCCTGCGAGGGGCAGAAATACGGGGTGTTGAAGACCTCCTGCAAGCAGAGGATCTGCACGCCCTTCTTGCCCGCCTCCTCGATGTACGGGAGGTGCTTCTCGAACATCGCGTCGCGGATCTGCAGCACCGAGGCGCCCGGATCATTGAGCGCGTTCGAGCACTGGATGAGCCCGCCGATGACTTTCCTGGCCATTAGAACCACCTCTCGATGACGATCTTGCGCTCGGTGTAGAAATCGATGCCGGCCGAACCGTGGGCCTTCGTGTCGCCGAAGAGGCTCGCCTTCTGGCCGCCGAACGGGAAGAACGACATGGGCGCAGCGACGCCGATGTTCACGCCGACCATGCCCGCCTCGACGCGGGCACCGAACTCGCGCGCGGCCTTGCCGTTCGTCGTGTAGATGCTCGCCGCGTTGCCGAATTCGCTCGCGTTCGCGAGCCGGATCGCCTCGTCGAGGTCCTTCGCCCGCATGAACGCAGCGACGGGCCCGAAGATCTCCTCGCGGCCGATCACCATGTCGGGGCGCACGTCCTCGAAGATCGTCGGCCCGATCCAGTTGCCGTCCGGGAGCCCCGGGACGGTCGCGTTGCGGCCGTCGAGCACGAGCTTCGCGCCCTCCTGCAGGCCCTTCTCGATGTACGAGAGCACGCGGTCCTTGTGCGCCCGCGAGATGACGGGGCCGAGCGTGGTGGCCGGGTCCTTGCCGTCGCCGAGCACGATCTTCTTCGCGTACGCGACGAAGGCGTCACGCACGCGCTCGTACGCGTCGCCGACGGGGACGATCACGCTGCCCGCGAGGCAGCGCTGGCCCGCGCAGCCGTAGCAGGACTCGACCGCGTTCTGCACCGCGCGCTCCATGTCCGCGTCGGGCATGATCACGATGAAGTTCTTCGCGCCGCCGAGCGCCTGGACGCGCTTGCCGGTCTCGCCGCACTTCCGGTAAACGATCTTCGCGACGTTCGAGGAGCCGACGAAGGAGACGCCCTTCACGTCCGGGTGCTCGCAGATCGCCTCGACGACCTCGCGGCCGCCGTTCACCAGGTTCACGACGCCGTTCGGCAGGCCGATCTGCTGGATCAGCTCGAAGATGCGGCGCTGCGAGAGCGGCACCTGCTCGCTCGGTTTGAGCACGAACGTGTTGCCCGTGGCGATCGCGTACGGGAGGAACCAGAGCGGCACCATCGGCGGAAAGTTGAACGGCGTGATCGCCGCGAAGACGCCGAGCGGCTGACGCAGGACCCTCGTGTCGATGCCCGAGGCGACGTCCTCGAGGTTCTGCCCCATGAGCAAGGTCGGGATGCCACACGCGTGCTCGACGTTCTCGATGCCGCGGCCGAAATCGTTGAACGACTCGGAGAACGTCTTGCCGTGCTCGCTCGTGCAGATGTTCGCGATCTCCTCGCGATGCTGGTCGAAGAGGCCCTTCAGCTTGAAGAGGTACCGCGCGCGCTGCACCGGCGGGACGGCGCGCCACGCAGGGAACGCAGCCTTGGCCGCCTGCACCGCGGCGTCGACGTCAGCCGAGGTCGAGAGCGGGACCTTGGCGAGCAGCTCCCCGGTCGCGGGATTCTTCACGTCGAGCAACGTGGTGCCCGCAGAAGCAACCCAGGCGCCGTTGATGAAGTTCTCGAGCACGCGCATAAAACGACGATCCTCCTCCTGACGTGGGCCTTCGCCCGTCCCCCCGTCGCACGCGCCACCTCGGCCTCGACGGAGGCAGAGCGAGACGCGCCGAGCACAATCAACCGTGATTTTCTCCCCGCGACAAGGCCCAAGGGCGAACCTGAGCACCACGACAACGTATGCCGCCCCGCGTCGTCGCGAGAGGCACGGTTCGGGCGCGCGCTGTGCGGCGGGAGCGCTTGCGAGCGCGCCCAGGATGCTCTTACGCTGGGCCGTACATGTCGGGAGAGGTTTCCGCGTTCCGACGGGCGATGCAGCAAAGGCGCCCCGACGTCCTTGCGCGTCTCGTGGAAACGGGCGCGGATCCCGCGTCGTCCGAGCTCGGTGAGGTGCCGCCGTCGTTTCGCGCGGAGCTCGACGCGAGCTACGACGCGTGGCTCGACGGCATCGAAAAACCAGAGCCGGTCCCGGCGGAAGCGTGGGCCTCGCGCCTGGGCGAGACCGCGCAGGTGCGAGGCTGGGACGGGCGCAAGGTGCTCATCTGGCTCGAGCGTATCGGCCAAGCGATGCTCGAAGCAGCGCTCGACGCGGTGGACGAGGGCGTGCCTGGCGCGGACGTGGGCGCGCGGCGGATCGTCGGCGCGATGAACACGGCCGCGGCCGCGTTCAATCGAGCGTTCCGCGTGAAGGCGGAGGAATCCGCGAAGCGCGCGGCGGTGCTCCGCTCGGTCACGGAGAACGCCCCCGACGGGATCGGGATCGCCAAACCCGATGGGACGGTGCTCTACGCGAACCCGGCGTTCTGCGCGATGATGGGCTCGGAAGACGCGAGCCGCGGGCACTTCTCGGATTTCGTGCACCCGGACGAGGGCCCGAAGCTCGCGCACATCGCCGAGGTCGCCGAGCGCGTGGGGCACTGGGACGGAAACCTCCGGTACAAGCGCGCGGACGGGACGTCGTTCAACGCCCGGCTCAAGGCGTTCCGCGTGAAGTCGACGGACGGCGAGCTGATCGCGCGGTGCGTGCTCGTGCGCGACGCGACGCCGGAAGAGCGGGCCGAGGAGCAGCGGCGCGCGCTCGAGGAGGAGATGCAGACGGCGCAAGCCGAGGCGCTGCGGGAGCTCGCCGCGCCGCTTTTGCCGCTCGCCGAAGGGGTCCTGGCGATGCCGCTCGTCGGCTCGCTCGACGCCGCGCGGACGCCGCGGATCATCGAGGTGATGCTCGAAGGGATCACGCGGACGGGCGCGGGGCACGTGATCGTGGACATCACGGGCGTGCCGGTGGTGGACGCGGAGGTGGCCGAGTCGATCATGCGCGCGGCGAGGGCCGCCCTGCTCGTCGGCGCGGAGGTGGTCCTGACGGGCGTGCGAGGCGCGGTGGCGAAGACGCTGGTCGATCTCGACGTGGATCTCGGCGGCATGGATACGTGGAGCACGCTGCGCGCGGGCGTGGCGCACGCGATCGCCCACGAGCGGCAGAAGCGGCAGAAGCGGCAGACGCGCCGAGGGGCGGGGCCTGTGCGATGAGCGGGCCCGAGGGAGCGGTGGTCGCGTCGTTCGCGGAGGCGTTCGCTTCGCGCCGGGACAACCTCGTCGAGCGGCTGACCGAGGAGGCGCGAACGGCCCTCGGCGGTACGCTCGGTGCGCCGATGGAGGCCTTCCGCGCCGATCGCGCCGTGGAGGTCGACATCGCGATCGAGGCGCTCCGGGACGGCACCATGTCGTTCGCGACGCAGAGCTGGAAGCGCTGGATCGACAGCTCGGTGCAGCGCGGCTGGTCGGCGACGACGCTGCAGGGCGTGCTCGGCGCGATGCGGCAGGTGTTCATCGACGTGGGGCTCGAGCTCCGCGCCGCGGGCGTGCCGGAGGCGACGTCGAAGATCCGCGCGTTCATCCGGTCGTCGAGCGAGGCGCTGTACCTCATCGACGAGGAGCTCCGCGCGCGGGTGGAATTCTTGCACCGCAAGGCGCAGATCTTCGAGGCGCTGATCCACCACGCGCCGGACGGGATGGGCGTGGCGGCGCCGGACGGGACGCTGCTCTACGTGAACCCGGCGCTCGAGCGGCTGCTCGGGCGGCATGATCTCCTGGGCCACTCGATCTACGAGCTCGTGGCGCAGCACGCGGAGGTGATGCAACGGGAGCAGGTGGCGAAGGCGGTGCTCGAGCGAGGCTCGTGGAGCGGGGAGCTCACGTACCTGCGCGCCGATGGGAAGACGTTCGACGCGCGCGTGACGGCGTTCCTCGTGCGCGACGAGCAAGGCCGAGGCATCGCGCGGTGCGCGATCATCCGGGATCTGACGGAGGCGCGTCGCGCGGAGACGGAGCGGCGCAAGCTCGCGGCCGAGGTGATCGCGGCGCAGAAAGCGGCGCTCGAGGAGCTCGGGACGCCGCTCGTGCCGATCGCGGAGGGCGTGCTCGTGATGCCGCTCGTCGGGGTGCTCGAGCCGGCCCGCGCGGAGCGGATGCTCGGCGTGCTGCTCGAAGGGATCGGGCAGCAGAACGCAAAGGTCGTGATCCTCGACCTGACGGGCGTGAAAGACGCGAACGCGGTGGCGGCCGAGGCGCTCGTGCGCGCGGCGCAGGCGGCGCGGCTGCTCGGAGCGGAGGTGGTCACGACGGGGACGGGACCGGAGCTCGCGCGGACATTCGTGGAAAATGGGGCAGAGCTCGGAACGATCGTGACGAAGGGCACGCTACGAGACGGCGTTGCGTATGCGCTTCGTGTAGCGCGGGGACACGGCCCTGTTCGCTGATTGTTCTACCTCAAAGGACTGCCGCCCACGGCGAACCATTACGATTACGATGGAAGCACGAATGCGGCGCCATTGAGGGATTCGTGAATCGAGGACACGATGATAATGTCCTCGTTCATGAAGACCATTTCATCCTCCCTGCTCTTCGTGATGGGCTCGCTGGCGCTGATCGGCTGCGGTGGTCCCATGGAGGCAGAGGACGAATACGCGGACGAAGCGGCCGAGGAAATGGGCGAAGCGCTGGGGGAGGCGCTGGAGATCGGCGACGACGAGGAGGCGAAGGCCTTTGCCCTCGAGGCGGAGGATTCGGCGGATCTCGTGGCCTGGTGCGACGACATCGTGAGCTGGAATCAGACCTGGTCCGATTACGAGGCGCAGGTGCTGACGCTGGTGAACCAGAAACGCGCGGCCGGCGCGAGCTGTGGAGGCGTGGCGTATCCGCCCGCGCCCGCGCTCGTGCTCGACGAGCGGCTGCGGTGTGCCGCGCGCAAGCATTCGAAAGACATGGGGGTGAACAATTTCTTCAGCCACACCGGATCGAATGGCTCGACGCCGTGGCAGCGCATCAAGAACGCTGCCTACACGTACAAGAGCGCGGCCGAGAACATCGCCGCCGGGTACAACTCGCCGACAGCCGTCGTGAACGGATGGATGACGAGCACGGGGCATTGCAAGAACATCATGAATGCCTCACTCAAGCAACTCGGCGTGGGGTATTACCAGGGGACGACGGGGTACAAGCACTACTGGACGCAGGATTTCGGGACGCCTTAACGGATTTTTGCAGCCCCGAGCGCGGCCACGATCTGGGCGCTCACGCCATCGGCTCCCTCCGCCGTCGCGAGCGCGCCCTCCGGCACGCGCAGGCGCGAGACCTTCACCTCGCCGCCGCGTGACACGGCCCCCTGCCCGCCCGACGCGACCTCCACGAGCACGACGCCCGACGAGCCAATCGCCGCGAGCACGCTCTTTCCCTCGGGCCGCGCCACGGGCACGCACGCGACGCCCTTCTCCGCGAGCGAGAGCGCGAGCCGGACCTCGGGGTCCAAAAGCTCCGGCAAAGGCCCGTCGAGGCGCAGGCCGAAGTGAACGGCCGACGCAGGGTCGTCTGCGGTCGTGGCCGCGTCCCGCACGGCCGACATGAGACTCTCGGCGAGCGGTGGGTCCCGCTCGATCCGCGCAAAGTCGGCCGGATCGAGGCGCAGGAGGAAGCGGCGCATCGAGCGGGCCGCGGCCTGCACGTACGATTGCTCCATCGACGCCCGCCGCAGGATGCCCTCCGCGTCGCGGTTCTTCCGGGCCTTGCAGAGCTCGGCCGCGCCGCCGAGCACGGCCGCGGGCGGGGGCGGCGGCTCGGCGCGCGCCATGGGCGCGTCGCGGTAGGCATGGCGATGAAACCCCGCGCCCGTGGGCGGGAGCGCGAGCACGAGCGAGAGGCTCTCGAGCTCGGTCTCGGGCGTCCGCGCGGCCGCGGCGAACGCGTCGCGCAGGGTGGAGAGCCGGTTCGGCTGCGCGGTGACGAGGACGTGATCCGGCGCGGAGACCGTGAGGACGACGCGATAGGCGCGCACCTCGCGCGAGCCCATCGACCAGCGATCGGCCTCGCCCACGAGCTCGACCGCGCTGCGCTCGACGAGCGCCGAGAGATCGGTCTCGCCCCACGCGTCGAGCAGGCTCTTCGCGCCCGCGGCGAGCGCGCTGCCTTCGGGGACCATCGCGGCTAGATCTTCCGGCCCGACGCCATGAACTTGCGGGCCTGGAGCTCGGCCTCGGCCTCGGCGATGGCCTCGGCCTCGTGCTGCGCGGCCGTGCGGAGCGCGCCCGCGCCGGGGTTGTCGACGCGCACGCGTTGCGGCTCGGTCGTGGCCGCCTCGGCCATCGCCGCCGCCGTGTGCCGGACGTCGTCGTAGGGCTTGGCGAGGTCGAAGATGACCTTCGTGTTGCCCTGGCTCAGGTTCGCGAGGGCCTCGAAACGCCGGAGCTCCATGGCGCCGGGCGACTTCGAGAGGATCGAGGCCGCCTCGGCGAAGTTCTTCGCGCTCTCCACGTCGGCCTCGCTCTTGATGACCACGTACTTCCGGTCCCGCTCGGCGATCGCGACCTTCGCCAGCACCTCCTGCATCTGCGGCGGGAGCTGCACGTCCTGGAGGCCGATGAGCTCCACGTGCAGGCCCCACTGCGACACCGTGGACTCGACCTGCGCGCGCACCTTGGCGGCGACCTCCTCGCGGTGCGCGAGCAGCTCGTCGAGGCGCGTCTCGCCGACGACGTCGCGAAGCACGACCTTCGCCCGATCTTTCACCGCCGCCTCGTAGTTCTCCACGGCCAGCGTGGCCTTCTCCGGGTCGACGACGCGGTAATAGAGCACGGTGTCGACCATGGTCGTCACGTTGTCGCGCGTGATCACCATTTGCCGCAAAAGGTCGCGGTTTTTCGTGCGCGTGTCGATCTTGCGGAGCGTCTGGAAGCCCGGCAGGAACAGCGTCACGCCGGGCTCGACCCGGCCCGAGAGCTTGCCGAGCGTGAAGCGCAGCGCGACCTCCCACTGGTTGATCTGCCGGAGGCCCGCGAGGAGGTAGGCCAGGAGGAGAAACCCGAGCACGAGGAGGAGCGGATCCATGGTCGCGCCAATGTAACCGGCGCAAACCCGTCCACCACGGGCTATCGGTCGAATCGCACCCGATCCTCGAACGGCACGTCGGCCCCGACCTCGATGACCTCGCCGAGCCGGAAGGCCTGCTCGCCGGCGCCACGCAGCGCGCCGAGCGCGGCGGCCTCGGCCTCGGGCGCGACCACCACGACGAGCCCGACGCCGAGATTGAACGTGCGGCGCATCTCGGCCTCCTCGACCGGCCCTTGCTCGGCGATCACCCGGAAGATCGCCGGCCTTTCGTACACGGACAGATCGAGCCGCGCGCCGAGCCCCTCCGGCAGGACACGCGGGAGGTTGCCCGGCAAGCCCCCGCCCGTGATGTGCGAGAGTCCGCGCACGGCCTCGGGCAACGCCGCGAGGAGCTCGCGCACCGCGCGGGCGTAAATGCGCGTCGGCACGAGAAGCGCCTCGGCCGCCGTGCGCCCGAGCCCGGGGACCTCATCGTGGATGCCGAGCCCCATGCGCTCGAAGAGCACCTTGCGCGCCAGCGAATAACCGTTCGAGTGCAAACCACTCGACGCGACGCCGAGCACGACGTCGCCTGCCCGCGCCTTCGTGCCGTCGAGCATCTTCGCCCGCTCGACCACGCCCACCGCGAAGCCTGCGAGGTCGTACTCGCCCGGCGCGTACATGCCCGGCAGCTCCGCCGTCTCGCCGCCGAGCAGCGCGCAGCCGGCGAGCTTGCAGCCCTCGGCGATGCCCCGCACGACGGCCTCGCCCACGTCGAGCTCGAGCGTGCCGGTCGCGAAATAGTCCAGGAAAAACAGGGGGCGCGCGCCGACGGTGATCACGTCGTTCACGCACATCGCCACGAGGTCCTGGCCCACGGTGTCGTGCACGTTCGCGGCGAAGGCGACCTTGAGCTTCGTGCCGACGCCGTCCGTGCCGCTCACGAGGATCGGGTCGACGAGCCCGCTCGGCAGGGCGCAGAGGCCCGCGAAGCCGCCGACATCGGCGACGACCTCGGGGATGCGCGTCGGGCGCGCGAGCTTCTTGATGCGCTCGACGAGGGCGTCCCCCCGGTCGATGTCGACGCCGGCCTGGCTGTAGGTGATGGGCATGCCGGCGGAATGTCACAGCTTGGGGCGAGGTGCTAGGGTTCGTCGCCGTCATGCCCGAAGCATCGCCCCGTCCGCCCGTCCTCGTCTCCGCCGCCGTCCTCGTCGAGGAGGGGCGCGTCCTGCTCACCCAGCGCAAGCGCGGCACGCACCTCGCCGGCGCCTGGGAGTTCCCCGGCGGCAAGGTCGAGCCCGGCGAGGACCCGCGCGCGGCCCTCGTGCGCGAGCTGCGCGAGGAGATCGGCATGGAGGTCTCGGTCGGCGATCCCGTCGAGGTGACGTTCCACAGGTACCCGGAGAAAGCCGTGCTGCTCCTGTTTTTTGCGGTGACGCGCGCGGCAGGATCGCCCGATCCGCGCCCGCTCGACGTCGCGGACGTGAAGTGGGCCGCGACCGAAGACCTGAGGGACGAGCTTTTCCCGCCGGCGGACGTCGCGATCCTTTCGAAGGTGCGGGCCCTGCTCGCGCCCCGCACGTAATCGGAGCACACGACCGGCCCGAACGGCGGTATCCTGCCCCTGCGATGGAAGAAATTGGGCAAGGAGCGCCGCGCGAAGCATCCGTGGTGGTCGTCGGCGCGGGGCTCAGCGGCCTCGTGGCGGCCCGGCGGCTCGCGGCCGCGGGCGTCTCGGTCGTGGTGCTGGAGGCGCGGGATCGGGTCGGCGGCCGGACGCTCAGCCACACGACGGCCCGAGGCGACCGCGTGGACCTCGGCGCGCAATGGATCGGCCCCACGCAGGACCGGATGACGAAGCTCGTCGCCGAGCTCGGTTTGTCGACGTTCAAGCAATGGCGCGACGGCAAGAAGGTGCTGTCGCTCGGCGGGACGCTGACGACGTACAAGACGTCGATCCCGAGCCTGTCCTTGATCGGCGCCGTCGACCTCGGAATCACGATCCAGCGCATCGAGGCGCTCGTGAAGGAGGTCCCGATCGAGGATCCGCTCTCGGCCGCGAAGGCCTCGGAATGGGACGGGACCACGGTCGAGGCGTGGAAACGGAAAAACGTGAAGACCCGCGGCGCCAAAGCGATGCTCGACACGGCGGTGCGGGCCGTCTTCGCGGCGGAGCCGTCCGAGCTGTCCCTCCTATTTTTCTTGTATTATCTGCGTCAGGGCGGCGGGCTCATACGGCTGACGGAGATCGAGAATGGCGCGCAGGAGACGCGCCTCGCGGAGGGCTTTCAGGAGGTCTCGAAGCGAATCGCGCGCGGGCTCGGCGAGGAGCGGGTGGTCCTCGGCGCGCCGGTGCGGCGCATCGCGCAGGACGCGGCCGGCGTGACCGTGACCTCGGACGCGGGGACGTGGCGGTGCAAGCGGGTGATCGTGGCCGTGCCGCCCGCGCTCGCGGGGCGGATCGATTACGAGCCGGGCCTGCCCGCGTCGCGGGACCAGCTCACGCAGCGGTCGCCGATGGGCAGCGTGATCAAGTGCGTCGCGACATACGCGTCGCCATTCTGGCGGCAAGCCGGATATTCGGGAGAGGCGCTCTCCGACGTGGGGTCGGTGAAACTCGTGTTCGACGATTCTCCCGAGGACGGCTCGCACGGCGCGCTCGTCGGATTCTTCATGGGCAAGGACGCGCGCGCCATGAGCGGAAAAAGCCCCGAGGAGCGGAAAAAGGCCGCCGTCGATTCTTTGACGCGTTTCTTCGGCCCGAGCGCGGCCGCGCCGATCGATTACGTCGATCAGGACTGGCCCGCCGAGCGCTGGTCACGCGGTTGTTATTCGATGGTCCTCGGCCCGGGCGTGCTCACCGCGCACGCTTCGGCCTTGCGCGCGCCCGTGGGCCGCGTGCACTGGGCCGGGACGGAGACGGCGCGCGTGTGGACCGGTTACATGGAAGGCGCCGTCGAAGCCGGCGAGCGCGCCTCGGACGAGGTGCTCGCCGCCCTCGGCTGAGGCTCGGGACAAGGGCCGATTCAGCGCTTCCGCATGGGCTCGGGCTCGCGCGGCGTGCCATCCGGCGCCGACACGAAATAGAGGAGCCCGCGCCGCGGATCGTGAAGGCCCGCCGCCCGCTCGACGAACGGCGTGAGCGGCGAAACCACGACGAGCCGGAGCATGCGTCGCGCCTCCGCTTCGAGCAGCGCGTCGTCGAGCGTCTTGCGCGGGACGTCCGGGAGCGCTCCGCGCAGAATCGGTAAGGGCACGCCGGGTGCATTGCGATAGGCCGCGTACAGGCGGCCCATGGCCGCGAGGAGCGCGGAAATCACGTCCGGGTCGGGCGCCTTGCCGCGCGCAGCGAGCAATCGTTGCGCATAGAGAAGAACATCCCCGAGCT
The DNA here is from genome assembly GCF_029960785.1 of Polyangium sp. 15x6. GTDB lineage: Bacteria > Myxococcota_A > Polyangia > Polyangiales > Polyangiaceae > Polyangium. The sequence goes on along the minus strand of NZ_JASBQE010000007.1, from coordinate 186,048 downwards.
CCCGAATCTCCATTTTTCGGATGAGCTCGCTCACCTCGTCGAGGGGTGTCCGGAGCTTCCGGCTCCCGGGGCCCGAGCGCGGCTCCGCGGAGAGCGCCTGGACCACGCCCGAGGGCTCCGGCGGAATCGCGAAATAATCCGGCGCCATCGGGCGCATCACGGATCGAGGCCCGTACCGTTCGGACACGGGTTGCGCCGTCTCGACGGATCCCGCCGCCACCGTGCCCAGGCGTAACGTGCGGAGCGGCGAACGCATCTTCGTTCCTGCCTCGTTGTTCATCGGTCCTCTTCGTCAAGCTAGGAGCAATGGCCCGACGCCCATTCCTTCGATGCTCGGCCCGCCAAACCCGACCGCAGAAATGACGCAAAAAGTCGAGCTCGCCCGGGGGCCGTCCCAGGCGGACTTCGCACTACTGTCCAGCCTTCACCGAGGAGGTGGCGAGGGCGCGCGACCGCTCGTCGCGCCTCCGCTTGACGTGTTCACCTGCAAGGAAGGGCAGGAGCGCGAATCCACCCGGGGCCACGATCGCCACCACCCAGAGAACGATACGGAGCCAGGGCGCCATGAACGGGTGACCATTGCAGCGGTCGTGCCACGCAGGGTGTCGCCGTCGTGCACGACGCTACGCACCGGCTCAGGAAGAGCGCGCCGCCTCCTCGTCGTCCGCCGCGAGGGACCGCTCGACGGCGGCGCGCGCCTCGGCGCTGTCCGCGCGGGGCAGCCGGATCCTGAACCGCGCGCCCCCGAGCGACGAGGCCGTGGCCTCGATGGTGCCGCCGTGATCGACGACGATTTTCTTCACGATGGTGAGCCCGAGCCCCGTGCCGTCGCGCTTCGTCGTCACGTAAGGATCGAAGAGCACGTCGCGCACCTCGGCCGCGATGCCCGGGCCATCGTCGTCGACGTCGACGACGTAGGAGCCGCCCACGGTCCGCGCCGAGACCATGACCCGCCCCCAGGTCCCCTCGCTCTTGCCGGCGCGCTTGCGGGCGTCCCGGAGCGCCTGGGCCGCATTCTGCACGACGTTCGTGAGGACGCGATGAAGCATTTCGCGATCGAGGACCGCGGGCATCGCGCCCTCGGGCACGTCGAAGCGCAGATCGATCCGCGAGAGGAGCGCCTCTTCGTCCGAGCTCGTGCGGCCCTCCGTCCGGGCCGAGAAATGGTCCCGCTGCTCGCGCAAGAAGGCGCCGAGGTCGACCGATTCGAGCTCCGCCCGCGGCAGCCGCGCGAAGCTCGAGAACTCGCCGACGAGGCGGCGGAGCGTGCCCACCTCCTCCTCGACGACCTCCAGCGTGGTTTGCACGATGCGCCGATAGTCGGGATCGTCGCCGGCATACCGGCGATGGCACTCCTGCACGGCGAGCTGGATCGGCGTGAGCGGATTCTTGATTTCGTGCGCGAGGTGCCGGGCCATCTTCTGCCATTCGCTCATGCGGCGGAGGAACTCGACGCGGGCGCGGCTCTCGTCGAGCTCCTCGAGCATTCGATTGAACGCCCTGCCGAGGTCGCCGACCTCGTCGTCCCCGGTCACCGCGACCCGCACCGTCAAATCACCCGCCGCCACGGGACGCGTCGCCGCCGCGAGCTCGGCGATCCGCCGCGTCACCGGCCGCGCGACCACGATCCCCGCGAGGGCCGCGAGCAAGATCAAAAGCCCGAACAGGAGGCCGAACGCACGCGTGTACGTCCGGTCGACGTATTCCTCGCGATGATGTCGTTCGATCTGATGGTATGCCTGGACGAACTCCTGCGCGGACTCCATCTCGGCGAACCGCGCGTTTGGCGCGGCGAACGTGGCGACGAGGAAGGGGCCGTCGTCCTCGGAGGCCTCGCCGAGCGGCCTGCGCACGAGCAGCGTGCGCTCCACGGCGGGATCCACGGGGCGCTCGCGCTCGTGTTTGCCGAGGACCGCGCCCGACGCGTCCTCGATTTTCAGCGAGACGAGCGAGGGATGCGCGGAGAATTCCCGCGCGAGCTCGGCCGAGACCCGATCCCCCTCCCCGTCCTTCACCACGCGCGAGAGCTCGGGCCGCATCGCAATGGCGTCGGCCTCGTACCGCATGCCTTGCTTGATCGTCTTGGCGAGGTCGGCATACACGCCGAGCGCGCGGTCGAGGTGCGCGCCGAACTCCGGCTGAAACGCGGTCGCGCTGACGCGCGCGACCATGGCCCGCGCCATGAGCAGCGCGGCGACGAGCGGGATGACGGCGGTCACGAGCACCGCGAGGACGACGCGGCGCTCGATCTTCCGTCTCTTGATGAGGGGGGCGGGGCGAGGAGGGTGCGGGGGGCCGGACACGAGCGCGATGGTAGAGCGTGTCTGGGGATCCGTCGACAGGTCCTACCGTTTCCCTCCGGGAAGTCACCGATCCGAGCCGCAGGAGAGGGCGATGGAGGCGAGCGGTGCGTGCCCAGATGCGCGCGCCCCCATCGCCCTCTCCTGCGGGTCATTTCGTGAAGAAACCGCCCGAAGCCGAACACAGCGCCTTTTCGTTTACGAGGCCAGGAGGACCGTGTTCGGCTCGGGCAGGAGAGGCAGGCGTCGAGCCCTCGGTCGGACAGCACGCGCCCGCCGGAGGTCCGAATCTCACCCCTCAACGACGCAACATGATCGGGGAGGCGATTCGGATCGACGAACGCGAGACCGCGAGCGCCGTGACGAGGGAATGCCAAAGGCGAGCCCATCGAGTCGATCGTCGCATGGACCGCTCCTTTCTCTCGGAATGGACCAGCCCTCACCCCCATCGGCGGGCGGCCATCCGAGCCATGAGCCTACGGCATGACGTTGCAGACCCGCGTCCACCGGGTCCCCCCGTACAAATTCTCTTGACATCATCCCCGTAACCCGCGCTACCGTCCCCGCCATGGCCGCCCGCGCCCTCCCGTACCGCATTGGAATCTTCACGCTCCGTGGAGAGCTCGCCTATTCCCTCTCCCGTATGGTCGAGGAGCCGCTCGCCGCGGCTTATGTGCCGACGTTCCAGGCGCTCCGCGAGGAATGGAAGTCCGTGCTCCTCGAGGAAATCGATATCCTCGACGCGTTATCGAGGACGCAGGCCGGCGTCGACAAGGCCGACGACGGGCTCGATTCTTTTGCCGGCCGCGTCTCGCGCGCCGTCGACAACGAGACGGACGGCCATACCCGCAAGCAGCTCCGCGCCGCCCTCTTCAAAAACAAAGCGCTCGCGAAATTCCGGCGGCCCGTCCTCGGCGGTCAACTCGCGTCCATGAGCGATTGGCGCGATACGCTCGCGAAATGCGGCGTGCCCGCGCTCGTCGCCATGGCGCCCGAAGCAGAGGACCTCGTCGCCGCCGGCAAGGGCGCCGAGGAGCTGCGCAAAAAAGCGCTGTCGCGCAATCGCGATTTCCGCGACATCGGCACGCGCAAGCAATTCATCGACAAGGTCAATGCCGCCCGCAAAGAGGCCTACGGCGGGCTCGCGAAGCTGCCGTACCAGAACCCCACCCTCCCCCAGAACTTCGGCGACGGCTTTTTCTCCACCGAAGCCCCGCGCGAAGAGGAGGAGACCATCGACGAGGTGAAGACCTCGATCGAGGAGCTCACCGCCGAGCTCGCCGCACGAAAGGCCCTCCTCCAGAAGCTCGAAGAGGAAGCCGCGACCGAAGCCCGCGCCGCCGAGGAGCGCTTGGCCCAGGTGCAGGCGGCCGAGGAGCTCGAAGCCCAGGCCAAAGCCCTGCTCGAAAAGGCCGCCGCGCTCAAGGCAAGGGCCAAGACGTAGCGCGCCGATTGCCTGCGGCTCGAATCGCCCAAACGAGCGCCGCGGAAAAAGCCAGCCCCCGTACGGCCACCCAAACGACCTCGGGGTCCACGTCGACCCTCACCGGTCCCGCGTGTCCGCTTTCCAAGCCGCCCGCTCGTCCTCGGTCGCCGCCCGAAGCCAATGCCGTCACGGGACGCCGCCCCCTGTTCGGCCGCCCGACCGGTCCCGTGCTCCCTGCCCACCGACCGTCTCCGCCCGAAACAACCCTCGGCGAGGCGACGTCCGCGCCCTGTTTCCCGGAAACAACCCGGGGCCGCGTCAGCGACCCACCGTTGTTCCTTCCCCAGAGGGCCCGCGTGCAGCGGCCCACGGTCGTCCCGGCGGCAGACCCTCCCCGCGCCATCGCTCACCCGCTCGTCCCATGGCCGAACAACGCCCGTCCGCCGCGAACGGCGAATGTTCGGGCGTTCGTGATTCCGACAGCGCCCTACGCGGGGATGGTTTGGAGGGGAGAGCAGACGAAAGACGCCGCGCGGGCCGTGTGCACGGTCCGCGCGGCGTGGGGGGCGTCAGTTCGCGCCGTCCTCGATGGCGCGCTCGACCGCGGCGTGCACCGGAGAAACGTCGCTCGCGGGGTTCGGCACGTCGAAGCTCACCGGCGGCAACACGCCGCGCGGCAGCCACGTCTCCTGCTCGCTCCGGGAGGACTCGGGCTTGCGCGCCGGCAGGATGCGCCCATCCGGCTGGAACCGCTCGAGCTCCTCGGTCACGCGCCGGAGATACGACTGCTTGATGTGGAACGGCATGAACGCGCTCTTGAACCCCGAGACGAGGATCGTCTTGATGTCCTTCAGCGACATGCCCATCTTCGTGTGGCAGAGCCAGAGCTCGTTCGACACCGTCGTGTCCGTGACGAGCCGGTTGTCCGTGTTGACCGTCACGCGGAGGCCCAGGTTGTAATAGAGCTTCAGCGGATGCGACGCGAGGTCTCGCACCGCGCCGGTCTGCACGTTCGACGACGGGCAGGCTTCGAGCGGGATGCGGTGATCGTTCACGTAATGCAGGAGGTCGCCATTCTCGCGCAGGCGGCAGCCGTGGCCGATGCGATGCGCGCCGCAGACGTGGATCGCCTGCGCGATCGACTCGGGCCCGTACGCCTCGCCCGCGTGGATCGTGCAGTTGATGTTGTTGTCGCGGACGAGCTGGAAGGCGGCCTTGTGGTGCTTGGCGGGGTTGTCGTACTCGGCGCCGGCGAGGTCGAAGCCGACGACGCCGCGGTTCTTGTACGCCACCGCGAGCTCGGCCATCTCCAGCGAGGAGTGCGGCGAGATGTTGCGGATGCCGCACACGATGACCGCGCTCTCGATGCCGAGGTTGTCGTGCGCGGCGCGCAGGCCCGCGAGCACCGCCTCGACGACGCTCGTGAGCTTGAGCCCGAGCCGCGTGTGCAGCATCGGCGCGTAACGAACCTCCATGTAGCGGACGTTCTCGCGCGCCGCGTCCTCGGCGAGCTCGTAAGCGCAACGGAAGAGCGCGTCTTCGGTCTGCAGGACGCGCAGCGTGACGTCGAATGCCTTGAGGTACTCGACGAGCGAACCCGTGTTCTGGCCGAGCCGCATCGCGCGCCGGAGCTCGGCCGGGTCGTACGACGGCATCTCGACGCCGTGTTTCTTCGCGAGGTCGATGATCGTCTCGAGTCGCAGCGAGCCGTCGAGATGGACGTGAAGGTCCGTCTTCGGAAGCTGCTGGAAGAACTCGAGCGGCAGCGTACTTACGCTGCCCGACGCTGTATCTGTATCCATGGTGAAGTGTTACACGGACGGCGCTTCGAGGGGAGGCCGATCCGCCCTGCCAGCAAGGGTCACGCGGAGGGCGAGCGGTCCTTGCGCGGCGCGTCTCCGTCCAGGTCGCCCACCGGCGTCATCAGCGTGACGAGCACCGCGAGCAGGAACGCCACGCCGAGCACGACGAACATGCCCCAGAGCGGCAGCGACAAGCGCGGGCCCCCGAGCTCCTGCGTCATGGCCATCTCGACGCGGTCCGGGTTGAACCCGAGCACCACGCGCTTGCCGACGAACGTGAACGGCAAACCGCGGCCGCCGAGGTCCTCGAAGAGTTTTTTGTCGCGTTCCAGCTCGGCCCTCGTCTCCGGCGCGTTCATGCAGCTCGCGAGGCCCTCCGCGTCGAGGCCCGTCTTCTGCGCGAGGAGCTTCGGGATATTTTCGCGCGTGAGTGCTTCCGGCTCGGCCGCGTAGAGCTCGTCGGCGACGGTCTCGCGCTTCGGCAGGGGCGTGCAGAGGTAGGCGAGCGCCGCGGGCTCGGCGCCCGGGTGGCCCGAGAGCGGCATCATCTTGCGCACGAGCTTCACGCGGTCGCCGTACTTCTCGGCGACGCCGTGCAGCACGGGGTGCATGCGCCGGCAGAAGGGACACTCGAAGTCGGTGAAGCCGACGATCGTGACCTTGCCGGGCGTGCTCTCGGTCTGGATGGCCGCGGGCAGCGGCGGCTCGACGGGATAACGGCCCCAGACGAAGGGCACGAGCACCGCGAACATCGCGGCCGCGACCCAGGCCGTCGTGACGGACCTTCGTTGCGGTAGGAGGACACGGCCTTCGTCCTTCCACGCGCGGAGAGCGACCCACACCGAGGCCGAAGCCGCGACGATCGCGGAGAGGTCGACGGCGACGCACCACGCGCAGAACGCGCCGATCTCGGTCTTCTGCAGCCACAGGAGGAAGGCCGCGAAGAGGCCGCCCGGCACGGCGAGGGACGCGACGAGGACGTGCTGCGATTTGCGACGAGCGACGAGCGTCAGCCCGAAGAGGAGCGCGTAGGCGGCAAGTCCGAGGCTCGGCAGCGGGGCGAGGCCGAACAGGCGCGACCAGGGGGACATGCGCACCGCGAAGCAGCCCGACGTCACGCCGCAGAACGCGGGATCGCCCGCGTTCGTGTACTCGACGACGAGCGCGGACGACGCAGCGATCGCGACGAGCAGGGGCAAACGGAGCAAGAGGACGGGCAAGGTGCGCATCGGCTCATGTTTCGCACAAGCGCCGTCCTTTCGCAGCCGGCTTTGGTTCGGGACATGCTAGGAAACCGCCCAGCGCGTGCCCAAAAACGCGAATAGGAGGGGATGTCCGGCCTCCGGGCTCCACGATCCATGACGTCGATCGGCCGCGTAACCATCGCCGATGTGCTCGCCGAGCACAGTCGCCCCCTGCACATCCACGAGATCGCCAGTCGGCTCGGCCTCACGGAAGGCGCCTACGAGCCGCTGCGGCGCGTGCTCGACGACCTCTGCTGGGACGGAAGCGTGGTCGCCTTGCCAGGCCAGCGCTTCCGCCTCGCACGCGCCCGCGAGGAGCGGCGCACCAAGGAGTACGAGGGGTCGCTGAACGTGAACCCGCGCGGCTTCGGGTTCGTCGCGGTGCTCGATCTGCCCGACGACGTGTACGTGCCGTCCGAGGCGATGGCCGGCGCGCTGCACGGCGACACGGTGGCGATCCGCGTGGTGACGACGTCACGCCGGGGCATCGAGGGCGAGGTGGTGCGCGTCGTGAAACGCAAGACGACGCGCGTCGCGGGCGTCTTGCGCAAGCGCGGGCGCAGCGTGTGGATCGAGCCGGACGACTCGCGTCTGCGTGGCCCGATCGTCCTGAAATCCGAGCCGCGCACGAAGCTCGAAGACGGGCTCGCCGCCGTCGCCACGATCACGCGTTTCCCGGAGCTGCCCGACGAGAACCCCGAGGGCGTGCTCGAAGCCGTGCTCGGCGTGCCCGGCGATCCGAACGTCGAGGTCGCCAAGGTGCTCGTGCGCGAGGCGATCGAGGAGGCGCACCCCGCGGAGGCGATCGCGGAAGCGGAAGCGTACGGCGACGAGGTGCCGCACGAGGCGCTCGCCGGCCGCGAGGATCTGACGCACCTGCCGCTGCCGACGATCGACCCGGAAGACGCGCGAGATCACGACGACGCGGTCTGGGCCGTGCGGAACGAGGACGGCTCGTACCGGACGTGGATCGCGATCGCCGACGTGTCGCACTACGTGCGGCCCGGGACCGCGCTCGACGAGAGCGCGATGACGCGCGGCAACTCGATCTATCTGCCGGATCGAGCGATCCCGATGCTGCCGCGCGCGCTGTCCTCGAACCTGTGCTCGCTCCTGCCGAACGTCACGCGCCTGTGCTTGTGCGTGGAGGTCGACCTCGACCCGACCGGGACCGTGACGCACGCGCGTATCTTCGAGGGCTTCATGCGCTCGCGCGCGGCCCTGACGTACCCGTCCGTGGCGCGCGCGCTCGGGCTGGCCAAGCACGCGGTGGCGAACCCCGACGCGGAGGCGATGCGCGAGGACCTCGCGGTGCTGTGGGAGCTCTCGCGGCTGCTCCGCGCGCGACGCATGCGCCGCGGCGCGCTCGATTTCGATCTGCCCGAGGCGAAGGTCGTGCTCGATGTGGAGACGGGCGCGCCGCTCGACGTGGAGAAGCGCGCCCACGATCCGGGCGTGAAGAAGGCGTACGAGCTCATCGAGGAGCTGATGCTGCTCGCGAACGAGACGGTCGCGCGCGAGCTCGTGACGCGAAACGTGCCCGGGATCTTCCGCGTGCACGCGCCGCCGAACCCCGAGCGCCTCGAGCGCTTCATCACGATGTGCGAGACGCTCGACGTGGGCTTCGAGCTCGAGGACGCCTCGGATCCGAAGAAGCTCTCGACGTTCCTGAAGCGCATCGCGAGCCACCCGCAGAAGCAGGTGCTGCATTCGCTCCTGCTCCGCGCGATGAAGCAGGCCGTCTACGACGTGAACAACGGCGGGCACTTCGGCCTCGCGTCGACGGCGTACCTGCACTTCACCTCGCCGATCCGCCGCTACCCGGACCTCGTCGTGCACCGCATGATGCGCGCGCTGCTCCAGAGAGAGCGCATCGACACGAGCCCCGAGGCCGAGGAAAAACTGCGCCTCGCCGCGTCGACCGCGTCCGACTGCGAGCGGCGCGGGATGGACATCGAGCGTGAGGTCGTCGACCTCTACCGCGCGCTCTTCATGCGCTCGCACATCGGCGAGATCTACGAAGGCACGGTGACGGCCGTCGTGGGCACGGGCCTGTTCGTCGCGATCGACAACCCGTTCGTGGACGTGCTCGTGCGCCTCGACGCCCTCGGCCCCGACGGCTACGAGGTCGACGAGACGGGTCTCTACGTGACGGGCACGCGCAGCGGCGAGCAGATCAAGCTCGGCGATACGATGCTCGTGCAGATCGAGGATGTCGCCGTGCTGCGCCGCTCGATCTATGGCAGGCGCGTGAACGCGGTGGACGAGGAGGGCGTGTCCGAGGCGAGGCCCCGCAAGATCCGCCGCACGGCGTCGACGAACGGCCCGGAAAAACGCGCCCGTGGCAAGGTGACGAAGGCCGAGGCGAAAGGTCGACTCACGCGCGGCGGCACGAACGGGCCGAAGAAGGCGAAGACGAAGACGAAAAAAGTCGTGAAGACGAAGAAGACGCGGCACTAGCCGGCGCGGGTATCCTCGCTCGACGCGCGATAAAGCGGCGAGAGGCCCCCGCGCTCCGCGTACGGCTGCAGGTAGCGGAGCGACATCTGCGCGCTCGGCAGGAAGCGGTGATAACGCTTCTCCGGGATCACGAGCGCATCGCCCGGACCGACCCAGATCCGCACCCAGCGCTCGTCCGCCGCGCGGACGTCGTAGACGCCTTCGCCTTCGAGGAAGAGCCGCACCTCGGCGATGAGGTGGAGATGCTCGTCGATCTCGCGCGCAATGGTCGCCTCGTCGCGCGGGTTCGCCACGCTGAGCCGGATGTCATCCTGCTTGGTGAAACCACGCTCGGCGCAGATGCGATCGACGAGCGGCTGCATCGACCCTGGATCGAAGGCCTCTGCGAGGATCCCCTCGGCCCGCAGCTCCTCGGGGCTGCATACGCGCTCGCTCGGGCTCATCCACACCGCTCGCATCCAAACCTCCGTCCGGCCGCTCGATTTCATCGGGCCCGGACGGAGACGCGGCGTCAAGCGCCTAACGCCTGATCAACCAGAAGAACCCGACGACGCTCAGCACGAGGACGAAGGCGGCAAAGACGAGCACCACACCGTCGGTGAGGCTCCAGCCAGACTCGGGCGCCGGCGTGGCAGCTCCCTGTGGCCGAAGCGGGCGCGAGGCGTCCTCCGGGGAAGGCGTGGGCTCGGGCGCGGCAGCCGCGGAAGGCGTCTCGTCCTCCGCGACGGGCGGCGGCGGCGCGTCCTCGGGGCGCATCGGCTCGTCCGCGCACCGCGACAGCTCCGCGAGCGCCTCGGCCGCGAGATACACGAACACGACGACGTTGCGGCCCATCGCGAGGGTTTGTCCGCTACGCCAAGCGACGTCCGTCGCGCCGAGCGGTGAGCCTTCGAGCAGCGCCGCCTTCGAGCCGAGGTCCCGCACGAGCAGGTGTTCGCCCTTGAGGCCCACCTCGACGTGCCGGAACGCGGTCTCCGGATCGTCGAGCGGGAGGTCGACCTCGCGCGCGCGGCCGAGCACGTAGCGCCTGCCCGCGTCCGTGAGCGCGAGCGACTTGCCTTCGTCGGGCCCCGAGACGACGACGAGCCTCGGGCCCGCGTCCTCGCCCTGCGCGGCGAGCCCACGCGTGACGAGATCGAGCGCCAAGGCCTTCGTCGTCGCGGGCGTCGCGCGCGCGGTCGCGAGCGGATCGATCTTCACTTCGAGCCACACGCGGCCGAGGCGAAAGAGCTCTCCGGATCGGAGGACGCGGGGCGATTGCGGCGGCAGGAGCACGGAGCCGAGGGCCGTGCCGTTCGTGCTGCCTTCGTCGACGATGACGTACTCGTGGCCGCGTTGCCGGATCGAGGCGTGACGGAGGCTGACGCTGGGGTCGGGGAGGCGGAGGTCTGCGCCCTCGCCGCGGCCGATGAACACGCGCGGCATGTCGAAGGTGAGCGAGAGTTCCTCGCTCGTTTCCCCCGTCCGCACCGTGATCGTGACTGCCATGAAACCTCGGGCGAACGCGCGGCAGGAGGGTCTGCCGCGCGTGCCGCTAGGCGCCGATGCTCCGGCGCACGCGCTCCACGGCGTTGCCGAGCTGGCGCATCGTCTGCTCCTGAATGCGCGCCGCCTCCTCGATCTTCTTGGAGGCGTCGAGGAGCTGCTCGAAGCCGCGGTTCTGGTTGCGCTGCGAGGCGTTCAGGTTGTTGACCATCGCGGAGATCTGCTCGATCGAGCTCGTCATCTGACGACCGCCGCGGGCCTGCTCCTGGCTCGAGCGCTCCACGTGCTGTGTGATCGTGCGCATCTTCTCGGCGCTCTTCATGATGAGCTCCGAGCCGCGCGCCTGCTCGGCCGTGGCCGCGGCGATCTGCTGCACGGTCTCGGCGATGCGGCCGATCGCGTCGGTGACCTGCTTCGAGCCCTTGGCCTGCTCGACCGTGGCGCGCGCGATCGCGCGCACCATGTTCGTGCTCTTCTGCGAGCTGTCGAGGATCTTCTTCAGCGCGCGCTCGGCCTCGTTCGAGACCTCCACGCCGCGGTCGACGTTGTGCGCGCCGCGCTCGACGGCGGCGATCGCGTTCTTCGACTCGGCCTGGATCGTCTTGATGAGGTCCGCGATCTCCTTGGTGCTGCCGCCCGCGCGATCGGCGAGCTCTTTGATCTCGTCGGCGACGACGGCGAAACCCTTGCCGTGCTCGCCGGCCTGCGCCGAGAGGATGGCGGCGTTCAGCGCGAGCAGGTTCGTCTGCTCGGCGACGTCGTCGATGACGGCGAGGATCTGGCCGATCGCCTCGATGCGGAAGCCGAGGTTCGAGATGACGCTCACGGCCTCCTGGCTCGACTCCTTGATGCGGTAGATCTCGCTGATCGTCTTCAGGATCGCCTCGGCGCCCTTCTCGGCGTCCATGGCGACCTCCTCGGACAGACGCGCCGTCTCGTTCGCGTTCGACTGAACCTGGTCGATGGACACGTCCATCTGGTTCATCGAGGAGCTCGTCTCTTCCGCCGTCAGCGACAGGCCGTCGACGTTCTTCGCGACCTCGCGGATCGAGTAGGCCATCTCCTCGATCGAGGAGACCGTCTCGCGCACGCTCGCCGCGAGCTCACCGACGTTCTCGGCGACCTCGTCGCTCGTCGCCGTCATCTCGAGGATGCTCGACGAGGATTCCTCCGCGCTCGTCGCGAGCATCTCGATCGACTGCGAGAAGGTCGACAGCGAGGCGTTGATGTCGCGCGCGTGCGCCGTCGCCTGCTCGGCCGAGGAGAGGACGGTGCCGAGGCCGTCGCCGAGCCGCGGCAGGTACTCGTCGATGACGCCGAGGGCCTCGCCGAGCTCCGCGCGCCGCTTCTGCTCGCGCTGCTCCGAGCCCGCGAGGCGCTCGCCGATCGACGCGAGCTCCATGTAGATCCGCGCGACCTCGGGCTTCGCGCCCACGGGCGCGCGGACACGCTCGCCCTCGCCGGCGCGCTGCACGGCGTTGACGATCTCGCCCTCGAGGATCTGCATCGCCTCGGCGAGCTCGGCGCGGCGCTTCTGCTCGCGCTGCTCGGCCTGGGTGAGGCGGTCGCCGATCGACGCGAGCTCCATGAAGATGCGGGCCACCTCCGGCTTCGCGCCGGGCGGGGGACGAACACGCTCGCCCTCGGCGACGCGCTGGACCGCGTCGATGACGTCGGCCTCGACGTTCGCCAGCGTCTCGGTGAGCTCGCTGCGGCGCTGGACCTCGCGCTGCTCGGCGGTCTGCACGCGCTGCTCGGCGGCGGCGAGCCCTTGCTCCGCGGCGATCGCGCGCGACTCGGCGCCCGAGATCCGCGCCTCGAGCGACTGGAGCCGCTGCTCGGCGCTGCCGGCGCGTTGCTCCGCGGCGTTCGCGCGCTCCTCGGCGAACTGGACCTTCTTGTCCGCATCCTTCGTCGCGTCGCGGACCACCTCGGCGACGCCCGAGAGCTCCGCGTAGATGCGCGCCATGTCGGGCTTCGCGCCGGCCGGAGCGCGCACGCGCTCGCCGGACGCGGCGCGACCGAGGGCTTCGATCACCTCGTCGACGTTCACGCTGCTCGTGCCTGCGTTCTGCTCGAGCTTCGCGACCTCTTCGTTGAGCTCCGCGGTCTTCTTCGAGAGACGCTGGATCTCCTCGTAGACGTCCGCGAGCTCTCCGGTCACGCCTTCGGGCAGCGCCGGCTTCTTGCCGCGGGCTGCGGCTTTCAGCGCGTCGACGAGCCCGCCGAGCTTGACGTTCGCGCCCTGGGACGCGCTGGCGACGAACATCGCGACCGCGGCGCAGAGGCCTATCAGGTAGAAGAGCTCGGACGTGAAGTCCTTGAGGAAGGACTTGGTTCCGATGCCGAAGAGGACGGCGGCGACGAGGACGACGGCGGGGGGGCCGAGCTGCCTTGAGTTCATGGTCTGACGCGGCGTGCGGGTGGCGCGGGTCGGACGACGCTCCGGCCGAGGGGCAGGCGCGAGCCGACACGCGAACGCTCGCCGAGGTTAAGAGCGCCGGGGCCTCGGGTGCAAGGAGAGGGATCATTTCCTCGCGATCGAGGCCTAGGACCCGCCCCGTCCCCCGGCCCCCTCGCCGCCCGTCCGCCGAGAATCCCCCTCCCCCTCACGGTTTTTCGCCGGCGTGCTGTAGTCCGGCGACGTCCCGAAGGGCTTGTCGTATCCGCGACGATGCGGAGGTCTGCGTGTCGGGGCACTGTCGTTCGAGCCGATGAACGTGCCGCAACCCACAAGCATCCCGGAAAGAAGCAGCAAGCCGATGAATCTCCTCATGGAAGAGCCCTCCATGCGCTGGTGTTCGGAACCTCGAACTCCGTGAACGTCGGCGAGCCGGGGCACCCTACGGCGTGGGTGGAGAATTTTTCGGCCGCGCGAAGGCGCTCCCGCGAGGGACGTTGCGGCGCGAGGGCGCCCGTGCGCCTATGATGCGGGCCCTTTCAACGCCTCGTCGCCCGTGACCCTCGCTGCCCGGCTGCTCCTCGCCTTCGGCCTCGTCGCCATCTTCGCCGCGGCGCTCGTGGGTCTGTCGCTGCGCGACGCCTCGCGTCAGATCATCGAGAGCGATTTCGAGGACCGGATCGAGGCCGCCGCGCTGGGCGTTCGTCGCGAGCTCGCGCGGGAGGCGCGCGCGCTCGAAGGCTTGCTCGGGCCGCTCTGCGCGCACGATACGTTCGTGGACAAAGCGCACCTCTTGCTCGAACGCGCGCGCGGGGACGCGTCCGCGCTCGAGTCGGATGCGCGCATCTCGATGCGGCATTTCGTTCCGGATCAAGCGCGCGCGCTCGGGCTCGACGACCTCGTGCTCGTCACGGACAAGGGCCTGATCCTGGCCGCCTCGGACGTCTCGCTGACGGGCACGAAGGCCCCCGAGCTCGCGAAGCTCCTGCGATCGCCGGCGGGCGGCGCGCCGCGGCTCCGGCCCGATCCGAAGGGCGGTGAGGCCTCGCTCGAAGTGCACTGCGCGCGCTCGGGCGGCGGCGTCGAGGTCGGGCTCGTCGGCGCGCGCCGCGTCGGCAAGATCCTCGAGCGCATCGGCGCCTCGCACGGCGTCGAGCTGCGCGTCGAAGGGCCGGATCGCGCGAAGATGGCGGGCGATGCCGTCGTCCGTCCGATCGACGTCGCCGAGGTCCCGGGCCTGCGCGTCGTGGCAATCGCCGCGCGCGAAAAACTCCACGGCGCGCTCGCGAAGCTCGATCGCGCGATGCTCTTCGCCGGCTCCGTCGCGCTCGTCCTCGGCCTCGCGATCGCGTTCGTCCTCGCGCGAAGCCTCTCGCGCCCGCTCGTCGAGCTCGCCCGCGAGACGCGCGAGGTCGTGGCCGGCGCGCCGCGCACGGTGAAGGGGCGCGGGGGCCGCGAGCTCTCGGACCTCGCCGACGCCTGGAACCGCACGATCGCCGAGCTCGCGGCGATCCGCAGGCGCCTCGCCGCGACGGAGCGCATCGCCGCGCAACGCGAGGTCGCGCGGCAAATCGCGCACGAGATCAAGAACCCGCTCGCCCCGATCCGCGCCGCCGTCGAGACGCTCCGCAGGCTCCGCGCTCGTGAAGATCCCGCCTTCGACGAGTACTTCGAGGAGGCGACGGTCACGGTCCTGCAAGAGGTCCACCGGATCGCGAACATCGTCACCGAGTTCACCCGCTTCGCGCGTCTGCCCCCGCCGAACCCCGCGCCGATCGATCTCGTCTCCGTGGCGAAGGGCGTGGTCACGCTGCACGCCTCGGCGGGCGAAGGCGTCGAGCGCACGGGGACGCGGCGGGTCGACCTTTCGTCCGAGCCGATCCCGCAGGTGATGGCCGATCGGGATCAGATGGTGCAGGTCTTGACCAACCTGATCCAGAACGGCCTCGACGCGGCGAGCGCCGTGCGTCCCGATCCGCGTGTGCTCGTGACGATCGGGCCGCAACCGGACAACAAGGTCCGCATCGTCGTGCGCGACAACGGCCCGGGCGTACCTGCGGAGATGGTGCCGCGGCTCTTCGAGGCGTACGCGACGACGAAGGAGAAGGGGACCGGCCTCGGCCTCGCGATCGTCCAGCGCATCGTGTTCGAGCACGGCGGAGAAATCACGTACCGCGAGGCGAAGAAGGGCGGCGCGGTCTTCGAGGTGTGGCTCCCGGTGTCCGGCCCTCCGCTGCTCGACAAACCGCCGGCCGTCGAGACCACGCTTCGCGGCCCCGACAAGAGCGCGTAGCCCCTCCGAGTCATTCCCCTCGAGGTCCGAAAAGCGGGCCTTCGGCGCTGGCCTGCATCGATCGGCTCTGGCATGGTCCGACCATGCGAAGCTCGACGGCACGCGCTCGGTTCGCCCTCTCGCTCGTGGCTCTCTCGTCGCTCGTGCTGGGCTGCGGCGGCGCGCCTGCGAAGCAGTCCCGCACCTCGCGCCCGAAGACCATGCTCCGCCCCACGGCGAACCCGAAGCCCGCCGCCACGATCTCGGGCCCGGCGCTCCTGCCCTCGTACGTGATCGCGCGGCTCGACGACGAGAACGCGGCGCCGTACGTCGCGCGGCGCGGCGAGGACATGCTCGTCTTCTACGACGCGCGCGGCCGGCTCCTCACGCGCCTCTGCGGGCCGGATGGAAAGCCGAGGACGGCCGAGCCCATCGACGTCGGACCCGCCGCGGCCGAGATACCCGTCGCGACGGTCGAGGCCGTCGGCGATGGCTACCTCGCCGCGTGGGTCGAGGGCATGAAGAGCAATGCCGGGGTGAAGATGCTCTCGCTCGACGCCACGGGCGCCGCGCGCGGCGCGCCCATCACCATCGCGCAGTCCGCCGACGAGGTGAGCTGGGTCCAGATCGTCGCGGGCCCGAAATCGGCGCTCGTCGTCTGGGAGGTGCCTCGCGAGGACCACTTCGACGTGCTCGCGGCGCCCGTGACGCCCGGAAAAAACCCCGCCCCCGCCGTCGTCCTCGCCCACGACGCCCTCGGCTGGGATCTCGTCGCGACCGAGCGCGGCGCCGCGATCGCGAGCGTCGTCGCCGGCGCGGGCAGCGCGCAGAAGCAGGCCGAGCAAGGCCGCGTCGGCCGCGTGATCTACGCCGACGTCGATTTCACCGGGAAGGTCTCGGCGCCCGTCGTCGTGAACCCCGAGGCCACGGCGCAGAACGACATCCTCGTGGGCCGCGCGGGCGACCGCACGCTCATCGGCTGGACCGACGTGCGCAACATCGACTCCAGCGTGTACGTCGCGGCCGTCGCGCCCGGCGGCAACGTCGTCACGCCTCCGAAGCGCGCCACCGCGCCCGTCGGCGAGCAGGCGCTCGTCTCGCTCGTCTCGGGCGGAGGCCCGGGCAAACGCGCGCTGCTCGCGTGGGAGGATCTCCTGCGATCGCCGCGCGAAGGACGCCTCATCCACCTCGCCACGATGGACCCCGACGGCAAGCTCGGCGCCGAGCGCTCCACGCTCGTCTTCAGCGCGAGCGGCCCGCCCGACATCACCGCCGACGGCGACGGCTTCGCCGCGCTCACGCTCGCGCCCGCCTCGAGCGAACCGGGCCCGCTGCCCAAGGACGCGCCGATCTGGCCCACGTTCGTGCGCTTCGGCCCCGACCTCCAGATCCGCGCCGCCGAGCCCGTGCGCGCCGAGGCCTTCGCGAGCAGCGAGGGCATCCCCTACCTCACGCGCGGTTTGTCCTGCCAGGCAGGCGCTTGCACCACGCTCGCGGCGAACGAGGGCTCCCCCGCGACGCTCGCGGTGGTCGGCTTGCCCGTGCGGCAGAGCCCGTGGCGCGCGCCGGCCTCGCGGGATCCCGACGACACCCCGCCGCGCCCGCTCAGCGTCACGGCCCTGTACGACGGCGAGCACCTCGCCCGCGTGGCCGCGACGGAACGCCCCTCCGGCGGCTCGCTCGCCGCGTGGGTCACCTACTACATCGAAGGCTCGGGCGACGGCGCAGGCGGCAAACCGGCCCGCAAAGACGACCCGCTCGCCACGGTCGGCGTGCGGCCCGTCTCCGCGGCCGGCGTTCCCGGAAAAACCCAGATCCTCTCCCGCCGCGCGCTCTCGATCGGCGGCGTCGCGATCGCCGCCGCGCCCGGCGGTAAAACCGAAGAAAGCGCGCTCGTCTGGGCCGCGCGCGACAAGACCGAAGCGCAGGTCCAGATCGCCAAGCTCGGCCCCGAGGGCGACAAACTCGCGCAGAAACCGCTCACGACGATCGCGCGCAAGCCGAGCAAGGACGGCGTCCCGAGCGAGGTCTCGGACGTCGCCGTCGCCTACGCGCCTCCCTCGGATCCGGACAAGAGCACCGACGACGGCTTCATCGTCGCGTGGGTCGACACGCGCGACGGCAACGCCGAGATCTACGCCGCGCGCGTCGATCGCACGCTGCGCAAGGTCGTCCAGGACCGACGCATCACCGAGGCCCCCGGCGACTCCACCGAGGTGCAGATCGCGGTGCGCGGCAAGGAGACGTTCCTCGTGTGGTCGGATGCGCGCGGAAACCCCGACGAGGGCGCCGGCGACATCCACGTCGTCCGCCTCGACACGCGCACGCTGCAGAAGGCCGGCCCCGAGACGCGCCTCTACACGTCCCCCGGCCACTCGCGCTCGCCCACGATCGCGCTCGCCGGCGATCGCGTGGTCGTCGCGTGGATCGAGGAGGCCGCCCATGACGCAAAGCCCGAAGAGACCGAGGCGGGCGTGCGCATCGCCATCCTCGACGAGCGCGGCGCCCTCGCCGGCAGCTCTCGCCTCGTGCGCGGCGAGGAGCAAAGCGCGGTCACGTCCGTGGCCCTCGCGTGCGGCCCCTCGAAGTGCCGCGGCGTCCTCACCTCGGCGCTCCGTGACAGCATGAACCTCGACGCGTTCGAGCTCTCGCCCGGCGCGCCTCCTGGACCGCTCAAGGCCCTCGCGACGCTCACGGGCGGCGCCAACGCGGACGTCTCCCCCTCGTTCGCCGGCCGCGAGGGCACCTCGCTCTTCTTCGGCGACGACGCCATCGGCGGCACCGGCCGCGTCCGGTTCATGACGATCGGCTGGCCCTAGACGACCGGCGGGTCCTCGATCCTTTGACTACCAATCATTCGAGCGCGGCCGCGGCGCGCCCCTGAGCTCGGCGAGCGCATCCTCCATCGACAGGAGCACCTGCTCCGCCTCGTCCACGTTGTTCGGCCAGTGCGGGCTGAACCGCAGCACCCCGTCCGGGATCGCCGTGCTGATCCCGCGGACGAGCAGCGCGCGGTGGAGCGCCACCACGTCGATGTCCTTCGGCGGCAGCACCGCGAGGATCCCGCTCCGCCGGTTCGCCTCGGGCGCACGCAGGCTCGTGAAACCTCGCTCCACGAGGCCCGGCTCCACCGCGTCGCCCCAGCGCACCACGTGCGCGTGAATCTTCTCCACCCCGAGCTCGGCCACGAGATCCACCGCCGCTTCGAGCCCCACGAGCCCGATCGCGTTGATGCAGCCGACCTCGAACACGTCCGCGCGCTTCTTGAGCGGCCGGTCGTACCGCATGTGCCCTGGCCCTTCGAGCAGGAAGCGCACCGCGTCCTCGTGGCTCAGCCATCCGGCGACGTGCGGGTGCAGCGCCTCCACGCGCTCCTTCCGCACGTACAAGATCCCCGTCCCCTCGGGGCCCATCAGCCACTTGTGCCCGCCCGAGGCCCAGTAATCGATGCCGAGCGCGCGCACGTCCACCGGCGCCGCGCCCGTCGCCTGGATCCCGTCGACGAAGAGCTCCGCCCCGTGCGCGTGGCAGAGCCGCGCCATCTCCCCGAGCGGCATCCGGAGCCCCGTCCGGAACTGCACCGCGCTCACCGCCACGAGCCGCGCGCCCTTCGCGAGCTCCTCCGCGAGCCGCCCGAGGCCTCGCTCGTCGCTCTCCTGGAAATCCGAAAGCGGCAGGAACACCGGCGTGACGCCGAAGAGCTCCCCCGCGCGTTGCCACGGCGTCACGTTCGCCGGGAACTCCCCTTCGAACAGGATCACCCGATCGCCGCGCTTCCACGGAAACGACAGCGCGATCGCCGTCACGCCCGACGACGTGTTCGGAACGAACGCGATCTCCTCGGCCGACGCGCCCACGAGCCGCGCGATCTTCTCGCGCAGCCGCGACCTCTGCGCGCTGTAGGTCCCGAAGGCCTGCGACCCGCGCCTTCCCCAGTCCGCGATCGTGTTTTGCATCGCGCGGCGAACGGGCCAGGACGGCGGCGAGATGGCCGCGTGGTTGCAATAGACGAGCGCCTCGAGATCCGGAAAATGCTCCCGATCGCCGAGATTTGCCGTGAACTTGATGTCGTCGCCGCGACCCATGGCCGAGAGGATGCCCCTCCCCAAGGCCTCGTGGCAAGGCTACGCTCGCACGCCGACGTGCACGGCAACGACGGTGCTTATCGGGATCCGCTGCAGGGCTTGCGTACCCGCGTGCAGGACCTCGCTCGCGAGGTCGACGAACGCGAGGCCATGCTCACCGACGCGCTCTTCGAGCACCTGCCTCGAAAGCTCGCCGAAACCCTCCTCGACGGCCGCGCCCGCGCGCGCTTGCCCGCGAACACCGAGGCCGAGCTCCTCGCCGCCGAGGCCACGCTCCTCGTTTATCGCGACGCCCTCGACCGCGCGATCGAGCTCGCGCCCGACCTCGAAGACGAGCAACGCGCGCTCCCCCAAGAAGCGCCCGACCCGCAGCTCTCGGGCTCGCTGCGCCCCTTCATCGACCTCTTCAAGGCCGACATCGTCGTCGAGACTTGCGACGCCGCCGAGCGTGGGCTGCGCCTTGCCGCGCTCGCGCTCGACAAGAACGCCGAGGTCGAGAAACAGACCGCGTACGCCTATCGCGTCCGCTTCCACGCGCACGACGCGCCCTTCTCGATCCTCACCCAGATCGCCTACTCCCCCAACGAGACCCCGGCCGAGGTCCACGTCTTCATCGCGACCTCCGTCGCCGCTGGAACACCGCCATTACGGATTCGTCCCCAGACGCTCTTGCATGGCCTTGGCAAGGCGATCGGCCTCGTGCGCGAGGCGGAGGTCGGGGACGAACGTTTCGATGATTTGTTCCTCATCGAAGCCGAGCCCGACGTCGCAAAGAGCCTGTTCGGCCCCGCCGTGCGCAAGGCGCTGCTCGCCGTCGCCGCCTTCGACATCCCCGATCTCGACGTACGTGGCGGCCGCGCCGTCCTCCACTTCCGCTTCGAGCCGAACGAGCGCCTCATCCGCAGCGCCACCCTCGCGCTCGCCGGGATCCGAAAAGCCCCCGTCCGCGTCTCGCTGCTGCGCTGATACATTGCGCCTGATGAAGGCCGCATCGAAGTGGAAATATTCGGCGCTGTTGTTCTCCGTGGCCGCGAGCCTGGGCGCGGCGGGGTGTTCGAACGACCAAACTCCCACACCCGAAGCCAAGCCGGCAGCATCGGCCGCGTCGAAGGGACGTGTCGAGTGGGTCCGTGCGACCGAGGGGGAGGACGTCGCGACGTCCGTGCGGCGCGAGATCGAGCGCGCTCGCAAGGACGGACGAGATCTACTCGTCTACGTGGGCGCGAC
This sequence comes from Polyangium sp. 15x6, assembly GCF_029960785.1. Lineage (GTDB taxonomy): Bacteria > Myxococcota_A > Polyangia > Polyangiales > Polyangiaceae > Polyangium. The sequence goes on along the minus strand of NZ_JASBQE010000007.1, from coordinate 165,346 downwards.
GTGGTGCGAGCCCTGCCAAAGGTTCCATCACGCGGCCGAGAAGGGGGAGCTCGACGACATCTTTCCGCGCCTGCGGATCCTGGAGTTCGACCTCGATCGTGACGCCGAGCGGCTCGCCGTCGCCGGTTACACCTCGCGGCTCATCCCCTTATTTGTCGCGCCAAACGAGGACGGCACCGCCTCGGATCGACGCATCGAGGGCTCGGTCAAGGGCGAGGCGGCCGTCATGGAGATTGCGAGCCGCCTCCGCCGCATCTTGCCGCGCCCCTCGGCGGGCCCTACCGGCTGAGCCGCTCGCCATTCACGGCCCCCGACGCGGGAGCGCCGGTCCGACTGCTACGTTCTTTTCGCACCCCTCGCGTCTCGAACGAAACCCTCGAAGCCGAGAGGGGGTCGCTTTGGGTGCGTCCTTCGCTTCGCGTGGGGGGCGAGGGTTCGGCCGAACCGATCATAACGATCACGTCACAGCCGCCGGCGCGTCATCGTGTGCACGCGCCGCATCATCGAGATCTCCGGGAAGACGCGCGTGTTCGCTCGCGTTTTGCCCGCGTCTGCCGGTTGCCGAGGCGAGCCGTTCGTCTCGGGAGGGGAGCGTGCGCGCATGCATCGACACGTAACACGTCTCACAACGATGAGCTCCTATGACAAACGTGTCTCGGGGGTGGTCATCGCAATGAAACCGCATTTTCCGGTGCCCAGGTTCGTCGGAACAGTGCATAGTAGGGTCGTGCTCGCCCAAAAGCATAACAGGGTGGACGTGGGGCCTGCGCCCGCCCGACGACAAACCAGGTTCCAGGCTCAGCAATCAACCACTTACTTGATCCGGCACGAGGAGGGCCGGCGGGGTCGTCCGTGAGGACGTCCCGAAAGAAACGCCATGCCGCGACGAACCGTACCGGATCCTTTTGCAACGCAGGTGGGTGGCCGCATCCGTGAGCTTCGTCTGGAACGAGGCATGTCCCTGGCCGAGCTCGCGGACGCGAGCGAGCTGTCGAAAGGACACCTTTCCAGCGTCGAACACGGGCTCGCTGCCATCACGATCCAGACGATCTCCCGGCTCGCCCGGGGGCTCTCGCTACCGCCGCTCTACTTGCTGACGTTCCCCGCGGAGGACGAGCGCGCGCACGCCGCGGAGCTCGTTCGCAAGCTGCCTACCGATCAGGTCCGCAAGCTTCGCCGTCAGCTCCAGGTGCAGCTCGGTCTCCGTAAACGCTGATCCCGAGGCACATATCTCGACCGATCCCGAAATCGGGGCCGCCCTGAAAGGTGGCCCCGATTTTTTTAGGTCGACCGCGACGAACGCATCTCGATCGGCGCGACACACGTTTCCCCGAAGCGCTCGACGTCCATGTGCCGGACGCCGAAGCACGCCGATTTCACCACGCAACGATCGCACGCGGGGACCTTCCGGCGAAACTCGACCGGCCCGGGGATGGGTTTGCCCGAGATGAACCGTTCGTCGGCGTCGAAAGCACAGAGAGGCGGGCCGCACGGCCCCTCGAGCCCGCGCACCACGATCCCCAGGACAAACGCGCGATCCAGCGCTTTGCGAAGCGCGGCGCGCAGGCGCGCGGGATCCGGCACGATCGTCCGGACGAGCGCACGATCGAACGGCATCGTCGGGTACGAGATCATGAGGTGCAGGAGCCTCGGATGGCGGCCGAACGTGTCGTGGATGAAATCGGGCAGCGCGCCGAGCTCGTCGATGCCCTCGGCCGTGGTCACGGCATTCAGCGCGACCGGGATGCCCGCGTCGAGCAGCGCATGGATGCCCCGCACGGTACGCTCGTGCGTGCCGGGCGCTCGCGTGATGGCGTCCGACACCGTCGCATCTCCGCTATGGAGCGAGACGAACGCCTGCGTGACGCCCGCGTTCACGAGGCGCGTGGCATACCCCGGCTTGCTCGCCTGGATGGCGTTCGTCTCGAGCGTCACCCCGGTAAAACCGAGCGCGCGCGCACGCTCCACGTAACGAATGAGCTCCGGGTCGAGCATGGGCTCGCCGCCCGAGACGATGAGCGAACGCGCGCCGGCCGCCCATAGGTCCTCGATCCATCGGACGACCTGCTCGGGCCCGTAGCGCCCCCAATCGCGGCCCTGCCAGCACATGCCGCAGTCCTGGTTGCAGCCGAAGCCCGTCCGCACGATACCTTCGAGCGGCTCGACGCCGGCGACGATCTGGCGGAAGAAGCCGAGCGGCACGCCGAGGGGCAGCCGCGCGAGCTCCTTTGCGATCGCCGAGGCGCGCTCCCATCGCTCTTTCGTCGTCGCCACGACGAGCCGCGCCGCCATCGCCTCGAACGCCTTCGACCATCGCGCGGCTTCGGGTGTGCTTGGACAAACCTCCACCGTGGCTTTGCCCGCGCCCTTGTCCCAGCCGAGCCTGAGGCGCGCGACGGGGTCACGTTTCCCGAGCACGAGCTCCACGTGATGTTTGTCCGCATTCACGTCGAGCAGCGCGAGCCCGAACGCGGGCAGGTCCACGGGCAGCGACGGCGCGTTCACGAGCGCCCGCGCGAGCTCGCGTTTCTTCTCGGCCGCCTCGTTCTCGACGCTCGGCGGATCTCGAAAGACGACGCCGTTCGTCCCGGCCACGTCGCGTCCGCGCGCGTGGCCCTTCGCGGCCATGGCGCGCTCGATGTCGTCGACCGAAAGGAGCGCCGGATCGGCCGCGGACGAGACGAGCGCGAGGAGCGTCTCGAAGAGCGTGAGCTCGTCGCGCCCCCCACTTCGGCGGATCGACGCGGCGGCGAGGTCGGCGACGCGGTGCACAGGTTTGTCCTGGAACCGCCACGGCCGCGCGGGCAGATACCCATAACGCGCGCTCGCGTCGTCCTCGGGGTTCTCGTAGGTGTCGGCGAGCAGGCCGTCCCGCTCGGCGAGCCAGTAGAGCGCCGTGTCGGGATAAAGCCGCACGCGCGAGAGGAGCAGGTGCCCACGCAGCTCGTGCATGCCGGTTCGCCTCATGCAGGCGAGGTTCGTCCGGAGGTCCTCCATCGTGGTCCACGGCGTGAACAGGATGAAGCCGAAGGCCGCGTGCGAGAGGTCCATCGCGGGCGCGTATTCGGTGTTCCAGCGGCGGAGCGCTTCGAGGAAGCGGACGAGCGTCTCCTGCGTCGCGCCTTTGTTGAAGCGATCGAGCTCGGGCTGGGAGAAGTTCTCCACGCCGACGAGGAAAGGCGCGAGTCGGATCGACGAGCGCCGCGCGGACGCGAGCGCGCGCGTGAAGCGGGTCGTATTCTGGAGCCACCAGTCGGCGCGCGACTCGATGAGCAACGTGAAGGGCCCGAGCTTCTCGGCCTCGGCCGCCTCGACGAGCTCCGTGAGGTAATAAAACGGGTTCTGGTCGCGCAGGACGAGCGCCTGGATCTCCGGCGCGTTCGCCCGCAGATACCGGAGCTGGACGAGGGCCCAGGCGAGCGCCTCGTCGCGCGACTTGTGCTCGTAATGGTTGCCCGTCGTGCAGAACGCGCAGCCGCGGCCCGCGCCTTCGGGGATCGTCGTGCCCGCATAGAGCGGGTTTTCCCGCGCGTCGGCCTGGTACGGGCAGCCCGTGTTGCCCGTGATCGGAAACGACAGAAACCGCGGGCGCGCGTCCTCGGTCGCGTACACGGGCCGGAGGAGCGGCGCATACCCCGGCAGCGGCTCCGTCGGAAGCACGCGGCCCGCGAGCGCGGAGAGGAGCGCGACCACGGCCTTCGGTTCGGCCGGACAAACATGGTTCGCCGGTGCGTCCGAGAGGTCGTGCTCGCCGACGAGACGGACGAACGTGGCGTCCGGCAATTCGCGGGCGAGCCGCGCGACGATCGCCGCGCTCCAGAGCCGCTCGTAAAGGATCGTCGGATAGGGGCGGAGCGCGCGGACGAGCGCGTCCCAGGCTGCGCTGGGTCCCGTCTCGGCTCCACGCGGGAGGTGCGCCACGACGAGGTCGCCGGGGAGCCCCGCGGCGCGCATGGCGCCCGCGATGTGGTGCAGGCCCACGTCGTCGAGGAACGACCGATCGCGGTGGCTGTGCAAGCTGAGGACGGCCGCCGGGAGCGCGCCTTCACCACGCGCGTCTGAGGCAGGCATAGAAAGGGGCGGCACACCCGCCTCGCGAACGAGCGGCAAGGATCGCATCGGGGCCCGGAAGCCCGTAGGCTACACCGGGTGCGGCAGCCCGTCATCCTCCTCGGCAAAGGCGAAGTCTCGCTCGCGGCGGCGGACGGGGACGTGCTCGTCGAGCCCGAAGGCTCCGGCCTCGAAGGCATCGAGGCGCTGCTTGCCCGGAGCCCACGCGCCGCCGTCGTGACCTCGGGCGGCGAGGAAGGGTTTTTCCGCGCGAGCTTGTGCCTCGAGCGGGATGTGAAGGCCGTGGTCCTGCGCCGCGGCGCGTTCGCGGAGGCGCACGAAAAAGAGCTCGCCACGCGGGCGCGGAGCTTCGGGCGCGAGCTCTTCGTGCACGACGACAGGCGCGGATACGAGCGCGTGCGCGCAGGAAACGAGCGTGTTCAGGTGGGCGCGCCCGAGGTCTCTGCGTGGGAAGCGGCCGTGCGAGCCGCAGGGCGAAGCAAGCGAGCAGCCACGATCGGGCTCGACGTCGATGTCGCCTGGGAAGAAGCCGCCGAGGCCGCGGAGCCGCTGCCGATGGATGCGCCCGTCCCGGGTTTGTCCGAGAACCTGGAGGAGGTCGCGTTCACGAACGGGGACAAACCCGTGCTTTATCTGGTGGTGCCCGCTCGCTCGCTCGACGACGTGCGCGCGCGGCATCCGGGCGCGGCGATGGCCCTCGCGCGCGCGGAGGCTTTTCCGCTCGCGGTCGAGGGCGCGACGGGCCGGCGTATCGAAGGCGCCTCCGGCGAGGCGACCGTGCACGTGTTTTTCTCGACGGACCCGGATCTCGCCGCGCGCGCGGCCTCGCTCTGGGAGCAAGGTTCGTCCCGGAACGCCGCCGCGATCGGCGAGCTGCTCGGGTATCCGCCCTGCTGCACGGCCGCGTTCGTGGCGCTCGCCGATCGCCGGAACAACGCGGCGCTCGTGTACGTCACGGCCGCGCGCACCCGCGCGCTCGGCGCGTCCTTTCATCCGCTGCTCGACGTGGCCGTGCGGCGCGTCGTCCCCTTCACCCCGTGCTCGTTCGGCTGTGCGCGCGCCGCTTCTGCTGCCGCGCGCGTCGTCGCCTCGCTCCCGCGCGCGCAGGCCGAGCCGCTCACCCGCGCGCTCGCGCGGCCCGTGCTCTACCTCGACGAGGCGCGCGCCGTCGCGTTCGAAGGCGCCCGGATCGACGGCGCCGCGATCACCTTCGAATCCGCGCGTTTCCTCCCCGCCCCGGCCCCGCTCGATTCCGAAGGCGAGTTTTTCGCACGGAAGCTTTTCGGAGCGCTTTTCGAGGGCGGCGGCACGCTCGTGGTCACGGACGACGCATTCGAGGTGCGCGGCGCTTCCTTCACACGTCGCCTCGGACGAACCTCGCCGCGGCTCGGCGTGCTCTTGCCGTTCGGTGGTTCGTCCGGGTAAACCTCAGCCGAGATACCCCGATCCGCCGGGCATTACGTCCACGCGCCCGCGCTGGCCGCCCGGGGGTATCGCCGCTTGGTTGCGTCGCCCCACCGGCCGCGGCGGGATTTCGAGCAGATACTTCGTCACGGTCTCCTTGTCGTAGCGCCGCGACATCCAGAAGAGATCGTATTCGTTGATCTTGTCGAGCGTGCGGATGTCGAGGTCGCCCATGCGGGCGAGGATTCGATTGCGCGACGCATCGATCACGTCGCGTTTGTCCTCCCATTTCAATCCGCCGATCTCGTCGTACGCGAGCGTCACCTGCCCCGTCTTCAATCGGTCGAAGTCGGGGCGCAGCACGATGCCGGCCGCCTCGGGGTCGACGCCCATGCCGGGGAACAGGTAAAACCCCTGGAAGCAGCCGACGATGTCGATCTCCTCGGCGAGCGTCTCCACGAGCCGGACCGTCGCGTCGACGTCCTCCTCGGTCTCGTGGAAATAACCGGCGATGAAATTGACGCGGTTGATGATGCCGGCCCTGTGGGTGTTCCGCAGCGTGTCGATGATGTCCCGCGAGAGCAGGCCCTTCTTCATCAATTCGAGGATCTTGTCGCTGCCGCTCTCGGCGCCGTAATTGAGCAGGAGGCAGCCGGATTCACGCATGAGCGCGGCGAGCTCGGCGGAGATGTCGGTGGGGCGGCAGGAGTCGGTCCATTGCAGGCCGGCCTTCGAATCGACGAGCCGCCGGCAGAGGCGCTCGAGCAGGCGCGGGCTCACGTTGACGAGGTTGTTCAGGAACATGAAGTCCCGGACCCCGTAGCGCTCGGAGAGCTCCATGAGCTCGTCCGCGGTCTTCTCGGGCGACTGGACGTCGAGCCATTCCTTCGCGCTGCAAAACTCGCATTTCGCGGTGCAACCCTTCACGAATCCATAAGGAAGATACGCGAAGGGTTCGACCGGCTCGCCATGATGGAGGCCATCCTGCGCGAGGGCGGCGAGGAGGCGCTCGGTGGGTTTGCCGCGGTACAACTCGAACGGGACGTCGTCGAAATCGGGGCGCGGCATGGCGTTGAGGTGCGAGCGGACGAGTTTGTTTTTCGTGACGCTCGCGCCCTCGCGGGACCAGACGCCGGGAATGTCGGCCGCGCGGCGATCCCGGTAGGCTTCGAGGTGCAAGAGGCCGAGGAGCGGGATCTCGCCGTCGCCGTCGACCACGTAATCGAAGGTCTTCTCGGTGCCGAGCGCGCGGTCGCCGTCGACCTGATCCCGCTCGCCGCCGAGGACCGTCGGAAAACCCGTCCGCTCCTTGACGAGCCGCGCGAGGCACGCCGCGATGTTCATCTGAAAATGGCCAAAGTAATCGACGATGGAAAACCCGACCAGCGCGCGGCGGCCGGCCTCGGCGGCGCGCACGAGCTCCGGGCCGAAGGAATTCCACAGGTGCTCGGCCGCCGCCGCGACCGCGGGGCTCTCGGCGCCCGCGAGCCAGCCGTCGACGGCGGCATCGTCCGTGAAGCAATCGAGCCGGTCTTCGGCGTGCGTGATTTGCAGATCGTGGACATGTGTGGAGAAACCGTGGCCGCGGGTGAACGCCGCGAGCCGCGCCGCCGCGAGCGAGGGCAATTCGAGCTCGTCGTAGCTGTTGCGATACCGCGGGACGTGCACGAGGACCATTTCGATCGGCCTTTTCGCCGCGCGCGTCGCATACCGTTCGAGGCTCGCCTGCGCGATTGCGACGGACGCGGCGGCGCCGGCGAGCGAGGCCGGCGAGGGCGCGTCGGCCCTACGGGGCGCCGAAAGGGCGTGGCGCGTCGCGATCTCGAAGGGGCTCGGGACGACGTCGAGCCGCACGGGGCCGTCCCGGAGGAGCGCCTTTCGCGTGAGCGATGCGCCCTGCTTGCTCCAGCGACAAACCAGCGCGCCGCGCCGCATGACGGCCTCGACTTCGAGCGGGCCCTCGCCCTGCATTTCCTCGTCGAGGTCGACCTCGACCACGACGTCGCCGAAACGCGCATGGCAGACGATCCGATCCGCGCCCGGGAGCGCGACGACCTCGGTGACTTCGAGGCCGCGCGCCGCGCCCGGGACGACCGCGTCCGCGAGCGCGAACGGGCCCGCGGCGAGGCGGGCGATCCGCGCCGCAATGTCGGCCGGAAGCTCGAACGCGATGCGCGCGCCCGCGACGAACGGCGTGCGCGTCGAGGCCGCGCGCCGCACGCGGCGGCCCGCCGGCGAGCGCACGGACAAACCCACGAGCGCGCCCATCGATTCACGCCGCGCCTCCTCGACGAGCGCGAGGAACATCGGTTCGAGGACGAGCGCGCCCGCGTCGATCACGTCGGGAGAAGTCGTGTCCCGGAGCGCCTCGGCGAGCGCCGCAGGGACGACGATCCGCACGCCGGGCGCCGCCGCGACGATCGCGCGCGCGGCCTCTTCCGGCACGTCGTCGCCGAGCACGAGGCAGCCGGCATCACCCGCGAGCTTGGCCGCGAGATCGGGGGCGCGCCTCCGCGCTTCGGCCGCGGTCGTGGGCACGATGCGCGCGGCGCGCGCGAGGCGCGAGAGGGGCGAGACGACGCGCGGCGCCGATTCCGGCTTCCCGGCGACGGCGACGAGGAGAGCTTGCCGCTTGCCGTACGCGTCCGTCATCCCGATCGATGCTACCAGCGGATCGGGCCCCGACGAAAGTGGACGTCCCCGGCCCGCAGGGCCCGCTCGGCGTGGAGCGAGGCGCGGGCGCGATCCCCGGCGCGGTGGAAATGCTCGGTGAGGATGAGGTCCCGCTCGCCCTTTTGCGTGAGCCACGCCGCCGCGAGCGCGTGCCCGAGCGCGCGATCGGCCTCGGTGAGCATGCCGTAGGCCGCTTCCCGCATGAGCGTGTGGCGGAACGCGAGCTCCTGCTCGCCGGGAAAACGGCTGCCCGCGTGCGGCACGACGAAGCCCCGATCGACGAGCATGCGGAGCCTCCCGCTCTCGGTCGTCGTGCGCGTGTGGCCGAGCAGCGCCGAGAGGCCGCCCGACCAGAAGACGTCGCCGAAGATGCTGGCCGCACGCAAGGTGCGTCGCGCCTCGGCGTCGAGCGCGCCGATCTGCGTTTCGAGGAGCGCGCGCGCCGAGGTCGGCAGCTCGTCGCCACGCCCTTCGCGCTCGGCGCGCGCGAGCTCTTCGAGCACGAGCGGCAGGCCCGCGGCACGCTCGACGAGGCGGTCGACGCGCGCGGCTTCGGCCCGATCGCCGATCCAGACGCGCGCGAGCTCGACCGCGGCTTTGCGCGGGAGCGGCGCGAGCGGCATGACCTGCGTGAACGTGACGGCGGCCGTGTGGCCGAACTCGTCGAAGAGCTCGGGGCGCGCGAGGGCGAGCACGAAGAGCGGGCAATCGTGGAGCTCGCAGAGCACGTCGCCGAGCGCGGCGACAGCGCGCGCGTCACACCACTGGAGGTCGTCGACGACGAGGATCGCCGGGCGGCCGGTGCGGGCCATGGAGAGCGCCTCGGCGCAGTCGACCGAGGCGTCGACGGCCACGCGACCCGCCTGCGTGATCGCTATGTTCGTGATCCCGCGTCGGCGCACCTCGCGCACGAGCTCACGCCCGAGCCGCGATTTGCCGATGCCCGGCGGGCCCGTCACGAGCACCGCGCGCGGCGATACCTCTTCGAGGCACGCTTCGAGCGCCGAGAGCAGCGCGCCGAGCTCGCGCTCCCGGCCCACGAACGGCCCGTCGAGGAGCAAGGCAGACGCCTCGCCGAACAGCCGCGCGGCCGTGACGTCGCGCATGCGCACCTCGCGCTCGGTGAGCGCGGGCGGCGCGCCCGGAGGCCTCTCCGAGATGGGCTCGTCGACGTCGATCGCGGCGAGCGCGCGCAGCACGGCGGCCGCGCTCTGCGGCCTCGACGCGGGGTCTTCGTGGAGCAGGCGCGCGACGAGATCGTCGAGCGCAGGCGGCACGCCCGGCACGATCGTGGAGAGGCGCGGCGCGGCCGTGTCGAGCATCGAGGAGAGGACCTCGCCCTCGGTCGCGCCCGCGAAGAGCCTGCGCCGCGCGACGCATTCGAAGAGCAGGCAGCCGAGCGCGAAGAGGTCCGTACGCGCGTCGATCTCACCCGCGCCGCGCGCCTGCTCGGGGGCCATGTACCCGAACGTGCCGACCACGAGCCCGTCGCACGTCAAGGAGCGCGCGGGGCTCGAAGCGCGGGCGATGCCGAAGTCGAGCAGGCGCGCATCGTCGGGCCGGCGCGAGACGAGCAGCACGTTCTCCGGCTTCACATCGCGGTGCACGATCCCGAGCGCGTGCACGGCCTCGAGCGCCTCGGCGACGCGCGTGCCGATGATGATCGACTCGGAGAACGCGAGGGGCGCGGGCTCGGCGAGGCGCTCGGCGAGCGTGACGCCGTCGAGCCACTCCATCACGAGGAACGGCTCGCCCGCCTCGGTCGTGCCGTGGTCGAGGTACCGCACGATCGCCTGATGATCGAGGGTCGCGAGGATGCTCGTCTCACGCGCGAAACGCGCTGCGTCATCGCTCGAAGCGCCTCGGAGAATCTTGACCGCGACGGCCTTGCCCGTGACGCGATCGAGCGCGCGGAAGAGGCTCACCGGCGCGTCGTGGACGGCGCCAAGGAGCTCGTATCTCGCGCGTATCTCTCGATCCGCCATGGTGAGGGATGGGCCACCTCGCGCGCTCGGCCGCGCGCGGCCACCCTTCGAGGGTAAGGCCAATCGCCGGCGATCGTGGCACTTTTTCCCATCCGTCCCCACGCCCACCGAACCGCGCCGCTGCGTGCGGGTCTGCCCGACAAAGCTTGTGTCGGTTCCCGTGGCCTACTAGAAACGACCCCCATGATGCGAGGCGCCCTGAGTGACATCACCAAGGCCGTCGGTCGGACTCCCATCGTCAAGCTGAACAAGGTGACCGAGGGGATCGAGAGCGACATCTACGTCAAGTGCGAGTACCTGAATCCCGGCGGGAGCCACAAGGACAGGGTCGCCATCAACATGATCCGGGACGCCGAGGCGGCCGGGCTCAAGCCGGGCGGCTCGATCGTCGAGGCGACGAGCGGCAACACCGGCGCGGCGCTCGCGATGAACGCGGCCGTCCGAGGCTACAAATGCATCTTCGTGATGCCCGACAAGATGTCGCAGGAGAAGGTCGACACCCTGCGCGCGTTCGGGGCGAAGGTCGTCGTTTGTCCCACGGCCGTCGAGCCCGACGACCCGCGCAGCTACTACCAGGTCGCCAAGCGCATCGCGGAAGAGACGCCGAACTGCTTCTACGCGAACCAGTACCACAACCCCTCGAACCCCGGCGCGCACTACCTCTCGACGGGCCCCGAGATCTGGGAGCAGTGCGGTGAGGACCTCGACGTGTTCGTCGCAGGCATGGGCACGGGCGGCACGATCAGCGGGACGGGCAAGTACCTCCGCGAGAAGAAGCCCTCGATCAAGCTCGTCGGCGTCGATCCCGTGGGCTCGCTCTACTACGACTTCGTGAAGACGGGCCGCATCACGAAGCCCTTCAGCTACAAGGTCGAGGGCATCGGCGAGGACTTCTTCCCGAGCACGATGAACCTCCAGATCATCGACGAGGTCATCCGCGTCGACGACAAGGAGTGCTTCCTCATGACGCGTGATCTCGTGCGTCTGGAGGGCCTGTTCGTCGGCGGATCCGGGGGCGCGGCCGTCGCAGGCGCCATCAAGTACGCGCGGCAGAGCGGCCGGAAGGAGAACATCCTGATCCTCCTGCCCGACGCGGCCTCGAAGTACCTCGGCAAGATCTTCAACGACAACTGGATGCGCTCGAACGGCTTCCTCGAAGAGGAGAAGAGCCTCGGCACGGTGCGTGATCTGCTCGCGGGCAAACCCCTCGGCGAGGTCGTGTCGGCGCGGCCGCAGGACCGGGTCGGCGAGGTCATCAGCAAGCTGAAGACCCACGGCATCAGCCAGATCCCCATCGTCGACGAGGGCAAGCTCTGCGGTCTCGTGCACGAGGTCGACCTGCTCCGCCACCTCGTCGGCGGCAAGGGCAGCCTCGACTCGCATATCCAGGAGCTCATCGAGAGCGAGTACGCGACGGTCACCGTCGACACGAAGGTCGAGCTCTTGAAGGGCGTGCTGAACGACGCGCGCGTCGCCATCGTCACCGACGGCACGCGGGTCGTCGGCATCATCTCGAAGATCGATCTGATCGATTACCTGGCGAAGCGCGCGGCCGAGCCCGCGGTCTGAGCCAGGCCGGGGCGAGCGCGTCGCGAACGAGCTCGCCCCCCTTCCCTTTCAGCGCCCGCGCACCGTCGCGGCCGTTTGTCCGAACAGAACCTTCTTCGCCTCGTCGTCCATCGCCGGGCCCTGGGTCTGCACGAGATCCCGGCCGACGGCGCGGCCGCGCTCGACGGCCGGGCGGGCCTCGATCGCCTCGAACCAGCGCTTCAAGTGCGGGAAATCGTCGAGGTTCTGCCCCTGCGCCTTCCACGGCACGACCCACGGCCAGGCGGCCATGTCCGCGATCGAGTAATCGCCGGCGAGGTATTCGCGGTCCGAGAGGCGTTTGTCCATGACGCCGTAGAGGCGGTTCACCTCCTTCGTGTATCGATCGATCGCGTATTCGATCTTCTCGGGCGCATAGATGCGGAAATGGTGAGCCTGGCCGGCCATGGGCCCGAGCCCGCCCATTTGCCAGAAGAGCCATTGCAACGTTTCAGCCCGGCCGCGCGCGTCTTTCGGCAGGAAGCGGCCGGTCTTCTCGGCGAGGTAGACCAGAATGGCGCCGGATTCGAAGACGCTGATCGGCGCGCCGCCGCCCTCGGGCTCGTGGTCGACGATGGCCGGCATGCGGTTGTTCGGGCTGATCGCCAGGAACTCGGGCTTGAACTGGTCGCCGCGCCCGATGTTCACGGGGATGACCCGGTACGGGAGCTCCACCTCTTCGAGCATGATGGAGATTTTGCGACCGTTCGGCGTGGGCCAAAAATGAAGATCGATCATCGTCCCTCCTCGGGCGCCGCGGGCCGGCGCGCGGACATCTTACCCCCGCCGGAGAACGATGCACGGAGCGCGCCGTCTTCCCGTCAAAACTCGCCCATGAAGCCGAGCGCCGGATACACGATGAAGCTATTGTGGTCGAGCTCGCGCAAGGTTTTGTCGAGCACCTGCAGGTTGCCGTTCGAGATGAGCTGCACCAGGGTGAGCTCGAAGCCGAAAAAGACGTGCTTGTATCCGACGGCCACGCCGCCCTGTCCGCCCACGTAAAACGCATTTCCGCCGAATGACGCGAGCTCGGCGCGGCCCACGATCTGCTTCGCGACGTTCTCCGGGATCGCGAGCTTCAGCGATGTGCCGAAATGCGTGTACATGAACCGCGGCCCGCCCCAGATCCGATACCAGTTCCCGTGCTTGCCGAACACGAGCGGGACGTCGACTTGAAAACGCGTGAAATCCTCGAGCTCGACGATCTGCAGCGTGTCGCCGAGCGGCAACGGCAAGATGTAATAACCGAGCCCGAGCCCCACGGAGGCGTCGACGCCGTGCTTCTCCCCATTCAGGAATTGATAACGACCGCCCAGGCGAAGGGAGCTCGTGGCGAAGCGCAGCGAGATTTCGAGGTTGTCGATCGGCGTGTACCCGACGCCGACGTGCGGCGTCACCGAAGGCGGATTCAGGGCGAGGCTACCGGCCGCGGCGTAGATTTGATCGACCTCGGCCTGCGTGAGATCACGATCGTCGGAGGCGTCGACGAGCACGGTGGCGACGTCGACGACATCGGAGATCGAGCCCGTCGGTATGGAGATATCCATGCCGAGCTCGGCCTGGACGTGGCCTTTGGGTGCCACGTGCGCCGGCTGCATGCTGGAGAGCGCCGGCGCGCAGCCAGCGGCAATGAGGGAGGTGAGGAGGACGGAAATAAGCGTGGAGGTCGAGCGAAGGGCAAGCACGACCCCGAACGTATCAGGAAGGGAGCGAGCTCAGGAAGACGCGACGACCGCCGGGCTCGCCCCGAAGAGCGGCGCGAAGATGCGCGAGAGCGCCGCGCTCGCGTCTTCGAGCGAAGGAGGCACCTTGCCCACGGCCGAGAGCCGAAGCGTGCGGCCATGGACCGGGACGTCGAACGAGACCATCCCCTCGCCTCGCGTGATCTCCGTGATCACGTCGTCGAAATGGGGCTCCCCCGTAACGATGCCGAGTGCCGCGAGCCACTCGTGGTCGTACCCGGCCCCGGCCCCGGCCACGAGCAGCCCCTCGTCGCTCGCGAGCGCCACGGCCTTGATCCGGCTCCGCTCGAGCACGGCTTCGAGATAAAGGCTGGCCGCCACCTGGACCAGCTCGCTCCGTTTCCTGCGTCGTTCGTTCGTCATGTAGGAGAACCTCCCGTCGCGTAGGACATGACACTACCTTGGAGGAGCCCCCCAAGGCCAAGAATGGAGCGATCGAGGCTGTGGGGAGCGATCCGGTGGAGGCGTACAAAACTCGGGAAGGGTCTTCCCTGGGCGGGCGGTGGACAGCTTGGTGACCAGACGCGAAAGAATTGCCGACGTTTCGTAAGCAGAGCGCGCGCGGAAGGGCGAACGATCCACATGTAGAAGGCTGGTAAGCCGCAAAGAGGCAGAATACGATGCTCGGGATGCCCCTCCCCGTCCCTGCCGCGCGCGCACCGAGGCACCGTTGCCACACGCGCGCGTCCGGGAACGAAGATGCCCGGCCGGCGGCCCGGTGTGGTGCGCGTCGCTGACTATGCTGCCGGAGAAGATCCCCGAGCTCATCGCATCGCGATATCGCGTCGTTCACCCCATTGGTGAGGGGAACATGGGGACGGTGTACCTCGTCGAGCACGTGTACACCGGCGAAGAGCTGGCGATGAAGGTGCTGCAAGCGCACGTCGGCACCAATGCGAAGCTCGTCAAGCGCTTCAAGCGCGAGGCCTGGCTGCCCGCGCGGATCCGCAGCGATCACGTGGTGCGCGTGATCGACGCCGACGTCGCGCCCGAGCTCGGCAACGCGCCGTTCCTCGTGATGGAGCTCTTGCGCGGCTCCGATCTCGAAGCGTACGTGCAGCGCATGCAAAAGGTGCCCGCCGCCGAGGTCGTGGGCATCTACTGGCAGGTCGCGGACGCGCTGAGCAAGGCGCACGCGCTCGGGATCGTCCATCGCGATCTCAAGCCCGAGAACATCTTCCTGCACGAGCACTACGACGGCCGCGTGATCGTGAAGGTGCTCGATTTCGGCATCTCGAAGATGGCCGGCGACGAGGGCAACATCGAGGAGGCGCGCCTGACCCGCACGGGCGCAGTGCTCGGGACGCCGCTCTACATGCCGCCCGAGCAAGCCACCGGCGACACGCCGCGCGTCGGGCCGCCCGCGGACATGTGGGCGCTCGGGCTCATCGCGTTCCGCCTGCTGACGGGCCTGGTCTACTGGAAGGCCCACACGATGGCGGAGCTGCTCGTCGAGATCCTGACCCGCCCGATGGAGGCGCCGTCGGTCCGCGATCCGAGCCTGCCGCCGTCGTTCGACGCGTGGTTCTTGCGCTCGTGTGATCGCGATCCGAAGAAGCGGTTCGCGAGCGTGTGGGATCAGGTCAAGGCGCTGGCGGAGGCCCTCGGGATCGGGCCGCCGGAGAAGCCGAACGAGGCGCATCGGACGATGCTCACGGGCCAGGCGCCGCAGGCCCCCGAGACGATCGAGCACGCCGAGACGCTGCGCCCGCAGCACCTGCCGAACACGCCGAGCAACCCGCCGCCGCCAGCGACGATGCCCTCGGGCGCGCTGCCGCGATCGGAGCGGGAGCGCACGCACACGCGCCCCTCGTCGCGCTCGCGGCACAACATGAAGAAGGCGGCCGAGGCCGAGGCGAAGGCGGCCGAAGCCGAGGCGAAGGCGCAGCCCGGGACGGTGACGCCGATGCCCGCGCCAAAGGGCTCGGAGCCGATGCACGTGGGCATCGGGACGGTGCTGCGCGCCGGCAGCGACACGCTGGTCCCCGAGGGTGAACGCCGGCAGCTCACGATCGTCTCGTACGAGCTTTTGCCCTCGACGGAAAACGCCTCGAAGCTCGATCCGCAGAAGCTGCGCGAGTCGATGAAGGAGTACGAGGACGCGTTCGCGCAGGTGATGAGGGGCTACAAGGGCCAGACCGCGCAGCCGCTCGGCGAGGGGCAGATCGCGTATTTCGGCTACCCGATCGCGCGCGAGGACGACGCGCGGCGCGCCGTGAGCGCGGCGCTCGAGCTCGTGGAGACGGCGCAGAAGCTGAACAGCCGCCACGACAAACCGCTGCTCGACGTGCGAGTCGGCGTGCACACGGGCCTCGTGCTGACCTGGGAGATCATCGACGAGGTGGCGAGCAGGCCCGCCGCGATCGCGGGCGCGACGCCGACGATGGCCTGGCGCCTGGCGAACCTCGCGCGGCGCAACACGGTGCTCATCAGCGGCACGACGTACCGGCTCGTGCGCAACTACTACCAGTCCCAGAGCCTCGGCCTGCGCACGCTGAAGGGCTACCCGCAGCCGGTCGAGACGTACCAGGTGAGCGACGAGAGCGGCGCGAAGAGCCGCATCGAGGGCATGACCACGGGCAGGCTCACGCCCATGGTCGGCCGTGATCTCGAGCTCGGCCTGATGCTCGATCGCTGGGCCCGCGTGGAAGAGGGATCGGGGCAGCTCCTCCTGATCTCGGGCGAGGCGGGCATCGGCAAGTCGCGCCTGACGCGCGTGTTCCGGGACAGACTCGAGACCTCGCCGCACACGTGGCTCGAGACGCGCTGCCTGCAAGATCAGCGCGACCGCCCGCTCTTCCCGATCGCGGGGCTCGTGAACCATCTCTTCGTGCTGGTCCCGCGCGACACCCCCGAGGAGAAGATCAGCAAGCTCGAGCGCGCGCTCACGCACTACGGCTATCCGCTGCCCGAGGTGATGCCGATCTTCGGGGCGCTGCTCGGCCTGCCGGTCTGGCATCGCTACCCGCCGAGCACGATGGCCACCGACGATCAGCGCGCGAAGCTGCAAGAGGTGCTCTTCACGGCGATCGAGACGCTCGCGCGGAAGAGGCCGGTCGTGATCATGTTCGCGGATCTGCACTGGGCCGATCCCGCGACGCTCGCGATCCTCGGCGACATCGTGCACGACCTGCCGACGGTGAGCACGATGCTGCTCGGCACGGCGCGCCCCGGGTTCGTCCCGCCGTGGCCCGCGCGCTCGCACGTCAGCACCGTGACCCTGAGCCGCCTCACGCCGAAGCGCGTGAAGATGATGGTCGAGGAGATCACGAAGGGGAAAGAGCTGCCCCAGGAGGTCTTCGATCAGCTTGTCGAGAAGACGGACGGCGTGCCGCTCTTCGTCGAGGAAGTGACGAAGATGCTGCTCGAATCGGGTCTGCTCGAAGAGCGCGGCGGTCGTTACGTGCTCACGGGCCCGCTGCCCGCGTTCGCGATCCCCGCGACGCTGCGCGACTCGCTGATGGCGCGGCTCGACAGGCTCGGCTCCGCCAAACGCGTGGCGCAGCTCGGCGCGATCCTCGGGCGCGAGTTCACCTACGACCTCATGGAGGCCGTCTCGCCGATCGATCCGACGACGCTGCAGCGCGAGCTCGATCGTCTCGTCGAGGCGGACGTGCTCTACCAGCGCGGCCGCATCCCGCGCGCGACGTACACGTTCAAGTACGTGCTCGTGCAGGACACGGCGTACGAGTCGCTGCTCCACAACACGCGCCAGGCCTACCATCGCAAGATCGCGCAGGTGCTCCTGCAGCGCTCGATGGCGGCCTCGCAGCTCGGCGACGCGAAGCAAAGCCGCGAGGCCGGCGCGAGCGGAAAAGCGCCTTCGCAAGCGCGGAGCAGCGACAAGACCTCGCCCTCGGACGAACCCCATCGGCCGCCTCAGAAAGACGTGAAGGAAGTGCTGCGCGGGCTCATGAAGGACAACCCCGACGACCCGCTCGGCAACGTCAAAGACCTGAAGAAGCGGCCCTTTTAGCGAGACATGAAGGCAATTCGAGTCGATGCGTTCGGACCCCCGGCCGAGGTGGTCCGTTACCTCGAGGTGCCCGAGCCGGAGCCCCCGCGCGAGGGCGAGATCACGGTCTCGGTCGAGGCAACCCCGATCAACCCATCGGATCTCTTGATCCTGTCGGGCATCTACGGCGCGCTGCCGCGTCTGCCGACGGTGCCCGGCAAAGAAGGCGTGGGCCGCGTGATCGACGTGGGCCCCGGCGCGGCCGGAATCGAGCGAGGCATGCGCGTGCTCTTGCCGATCGGCGCAGGCGCGTGGCGCGAGCGGCTGAAGGTCCACGCCGAGGACGTGATCCCCGCGCCGGAAGGCGTGCCGGCCGAGCAGCTCGCGATGGCGACGTTGAACCCGCTCGCCGCGCACTTCCTGCTGACGGCGCTCGTGAACCTCGGGCCCGGCGACTTCCTCGTGCAGAACGCAGCGAGCTCGGCGATCGGGCGGTGGATCGTCACGCTCGCGAAGGAGCGCGGCATCAAGACGGTGAACGTGGTGCGGCGCGCGTCGCAGGTAGATCCGCTGCGCGCGCTCGGCGCGAACGTGGTGCTCGTCGACGGCGCCGAGCTCGGCAAGCGCATCACGGCCGCGACGCGCGGCGCGTCGATCAAGCTCGGGCTCGACGCGGTCGCGGGCGGCGCGACGACGCGCATCGCGGGTTGTCTCGGCCGCGGCGGTACGGTCGTGAGTTACGGCATGCTCAGCGGACAGCCGGGGCACATCGCGACGAACGATCTCGTGTTCCGCGACATCCACCTGCGTGGCTTCTGGCTCGCCTCGCACCTCGCGACGATCCCGAAGGAGGAGCTCTGCGAGCTCTGGAAGCGGCTCGCGGGCCTGGTCGCGACGAGCGCGGTCGCCGTGCCAGTCGAGGCGACGTACACGCTCGATCGGATCAAGGACGCCGTGACGCACGCCGAGCGTGAAGGTCGCGGCGGCAAGATCGTCCTCGTTCCGCAGGGACGCTGATCAAGCGCGCGCGACGATCGCCGAGAGGAGCCGTCCGCTCTTCGCGGCGTCACGCCGATACGAGAAGTAGCGCTCGCGATCGCACACGGTGCAGCCGCGGACGTCGTCGATCCGCGTGGGCTCGACGCCCGCGGCCATGAGCTGCGCGCGGACGATGCGGCGAAGGTCGACGTGCGCGCGTTCGCGGCTGCGATCGACGACGTCGTCGCCTGCGTCGGATGCGGAGGCGAGCGAGGCCGCGACGTCGTCGCCGACCTCGAAGCAACACGGCTCGATGTGCGGGCCGATCGCCGCGACGATGCTCGGCGAAGACGCGAGCGTGCGAAGAACGGCGACGCCGGCGGCGGCTGCGTTCGCCACGGTGCCGCGCCAACCGCTGTGCACGGCGACGACGGCGCCGCTCTGTCGATCGGCGAGCAGGACGGGCACGCAGTCGGCGGAGCGCACGCCGCACGCGACGCCGGGCGTGCGCGATGCGGTGATGTCTCCGAGGCGCTTCACGACCTCCTCGCGGTCTTCGGTGCCGTCGAGGATGTGCGCGTCGGTGCCGTGAACCTGGCTGAGGATGTAGAGGCGCGGCAGGGGCACACCCAGGGCCTCGGCGCAACGACGAATGTTCTCCTGCACGGCCGAAGCGTCGTCCCCGGTGGCGGCGGCGGCGACGTTGAGGGAGTCCCACGGGGGACGGCTGACCCCGCCAGCGCGCGTGAAGAACGCGTGGCGGAAGCCCTCGGCGTCGAGAAGTGCCGAGAAAACAGGGCTCAGCGCGCTCGCCGAGGGGGGGGCGGAAGGGGGGCCGGAACGGTCCTCGGCCGGCGGGCTTCCGGAATCCCGGGATGGCGTGGTGCGTTGGGACGCCTGCTCTCCATTCGGGCTTTTCACGGATCTTCCTCGCCTGACGTGAGGCTGTCATGGACGAGCGAGGCCGGCGAGGTGATATTTTCCGGCTGAAGATCCGATGCGCCCGCAAGACCCGAACATCGGCCGAGACATTCTGGGCGGTCAGTTCCAGATCCTGCAGAAGATCGGCTCGGGCGGGATGGGATCCGTCTACAAGGCCGCGCAACCGGCGATGAACCGGATGGTGGCCGTGAAGATCCTCCATCCGAAGCTCGCGAACCGCAAAGACCTCGTCTCGAGGTTCCGCCGCGAGGCGCGCGCGATGAGCCACCTGACGCACCCGAACACGGTGAAGGTGCTGCTCTACGGCGAGCTCGAAGACGGCTCGCTCTACATCGTGATGGAGTACCTGGAGGGGAAAAACCTCAACCAGATCGTCCGCAAGGAGGGGCCGATGGGCCTCGACCGCGCGATCCCGGTGCTCATCCAGGTCTGCGGCGCGCTGCAAGAGGCGCACTCGCAGGGGATCGTCCATCGCGACCTGAAGCCCGAGAACATCTTTTTGTCCACCAACGGAGGTCTGCGCGACTTCCCGAAGGTGCTCGACTTCGGCCTCGCGAAGGTCACCGAGCGCGAGCTGCGTCCCGGCTCCGTGATGCTCACGCAGGAGGGCATGGTCTTCGGGACGCCGGAGTTCATGTCGCCCGAGCAAGCCCAGGGCAAACCGCTCGACGCGCGAAGCGACATCTACTCGCTCGCGGTGATCCTCTACGAGATGCTGACCGGCAAGCTGCCGTTCGACGCGCGCACGCCGATGGAGTTCATCCAGCACCACGTGACGAAGCCGCCGCTCGCGCTGGAGACGCGCGTGCCGGGAAAGACCTTCCCGCAAGGCCTCGGCGCGGTGCTCGCGAAGGCGCTCGAGAAGCGACCGGAGGATCGATACACGACGGCCGCGGACTTCGCCGACGCGCTGAAGCCGTACGCGCCGGGCGGTGGCAAGGGTTTTTCCGGGCTCTTCCCCGCGAGCAGCATGGAGGTGCTCGAGAAGGCGTCGCGCTCGCACGCCGAGGTCGCGAACATGCCGGAGGCGAAGCCGGAGTCGCAGCGGCAGCCACCCGCGCCCGGTTCCTCACGGCAAGGAGGCGCGGCCGCGCCCGCCGCGATGGACGGCGCGCCCTCGAACCGCAAGCCGAACGGCGCCAACCCGATGACGAGCACGGGCAATCCGGCGTCCGCGCCGCGGCCCCCGTCGCCCATGACGAGCACGGGCAATCCCGTGTCGTCGCCGCGGCCGATGCCGTCGCCGCACGCGGTGAGCCCGAAGCTCAAGTCGGGCATCACCGACGGCCCGTCGTCGCTGCGCATCGCGCCACCCACGTCGAGGTCGCAGCCGGGGCCCACGCCCGCGCCCACGCCCGCGCCCGTCGTCGTGAAGGGCACGCCGTCGACGCTGATGCTCGTCGGCGTGGCGGTGGGCTTCTTGATCGTGGGCGTGCTCCTCGCAGTCATCGTCCTCAAGCTGCTTCGCTAGCGGACGATCCGAAGCGCGCTCGGCGTTTCCGAGACACCCACCATGCCGGCCGATCGCCCCTCCGAAGAGCAGAACGGTAGCGACGCGAGGAAGAGCTCGCCCGCGGCGCCGAACGAGGCGAACAGCACGCCCGGAGCGCCGAGCGAGGCGAACAGCACCACCGACGAGGAGCGCGAGAAGCGGCGCGCCGCGCGGAGGCGCAAGCGAGCGATCCAGCGCTGGGCCCGGCGCGGGGGGATCGCGATCGTGCTGCTCGCGGCGGCGGCGATGCTCGGCGTCGCGCTGACGATCCGGCACTACGAGGCGGACCTGCCGTCGACGGAGGAGCTCAAGAGCTACAGGCCGCCGCAGGTGACGCGCGTGCTCGCGCGTGGCGGTCAGGTGGTGCTCGGCGAGCTGTTCGTCGAGCGGCGCACGATCGTCGACGTCGAGTCCTTGCCAGCGCACGTGCGCTACGCGGCGCTCGCCGCGGAGGACGCGGCCTTCTACGAGCACAAGGGGCTCGACTATCCGGGGATGCTTCGCGCGCTCTACAAGAACCTGCGCGGCGCGAGCGCGAAGCAGGGCGCGAGCACGATCACGCAGCAGGTCGTGAAGAACGTGCTGCTCACGTCCGAGCGCACGTTCGACCGGAAGATGAAGGAGGTCATCCTCGCGCGCCGCATCGAGCAGGAGCTCACGAAGAACGAGATCCTCGGGCTCTACCTGAACCACATCTACTTCGGGCACGGGCGCTACGGGATCGAGGAGGCTTGTCGGTACTACTTCGGCAAGTCGATCCGCGAGGCGACGCTCGCGCAGGCCGCGCTCCTCGCGGGCATCGTGAAGGGGCCGGGCATCTACTCGCCGCGCGTGAGCCTCGAGCGCGCGAAGAAGCGACGCGAGTACGTGCTCGGGCAGATGCTCGCGAAGGGTTTCGCGACGGCGGAAGAGGTGGAGGCCGCTCGCGCGGAAGAGGTGAACCTCGCGCCCGCGCAGGAAGAGATGCGCGAGCTGGCGCCCGAGGTCGTCGAGGAGGCGAAGCGTACGCTGCGCGCGCTCGTGGGGTCGGACGCGGATCGCGGCGGCTACACGATCACGACGACGATCGATCCGACGCTGCAGTCGAAGGCGCGCGGCGCGGTGCGGTCGAGCCTCGACGCGTACCTGAAGCGGCACAACATGGTCGCGCCGCTCGCGCCGGGCAAACGCGAGCCGCCCGCGTTCGAAGGCGCGCCGAAGCCGAGTGGTCATCGCGTGTACGCGGGCGTGGTGACGGGACACGACGACGCCAAGGGGCTCTTGTTCGTGCGGATCGGCGCGCTCTCGGGCGCGGTCGATCTGCGTGGGAAGAGTCGGTACAACCCGAAGGATCTCCTGCCGAGCCAGTTCGCGAAGGTCGGCAAGGTGCTGCGCGTGAGCCTCGTGGATCCGAAGGAGGCCGCCGCGTCGGCCGCGGATCCGCGTCAAGGCGCGCCCGAGCCGCACGAGGAGCCGCCGCCGGAGCAAACGCCGAAGGAGAAGGCGCAGCCCGCGGGGCTGCGGCTCGAGCTCGGTCCGCAATCGGCGCTCGTGGCGATCGACGTCGCGACGCGCGACATCGTGGCGCTCGTCGGAGGCTACGAGGGCGTGCGCGCCGGGCTCGATCGGACGCTTTCGAGGAGGCAGCCGGGCTCGACGTTCAAGCCGTTCGTCTACGCGTACGGGATCCACACGCGCAAGCTCACGCCGGCCACGTTGCTGGAGACGAACCCCGCAGCGCTGAAGGGCTACCAGCCGAACAACTACGACGAGAGCGAAGGGAAGACGCCGGCGCGTCTGCGCGAGGCGCTCTCGCACAGCGTGAACGTGGCCGCGGTGTGGTCGATCCAGGAGCTCGGTCCGGCGAACGTGATGACGTTCGCGCAGGACCTCGGGATCGAGTCGAAGCTCGGCGCCGATCTGTCGCTCGCGCTCGGCGCCTACGAGGTGACGCCGCGCGAGATGGCCGCGGCATACGCTGCGTTCGCCGCAGGCGGCGAGTACAAGAAGCCGCGGCTCATCACGCGGATCACCGGGCCGAACGGGGTCGACATCCAGCTCGACGCGGAGCCGGAGCCGAAGCGCGTGCTCACCGAGGAAGAGGCGTTCCTGGTGAACAGCCTGCTCCGGTCCGTGGTGGAGCGAGGCACGGCGACACGCGCGAAGGCGCTCGATCGATGGATCGCCGGCAAGACCGGGACGAGCAACCAGTCGAAGGACGCGTGGTTCGTCGGGTACTCGATGGACATCGCGTGCGCGGTGTGGACGGGCTTCGACGACGCAGCGCCGCTCGGCGCGGGCGAGACGGGCGCGGTCGCGTCGCTGCCCGCGTTCGTGGACTTCATGCGCGAGGCGCACGCGGGCAAACCGAAGCGCACGCCAACCGAGCCCGCGGGCCTCGAGCACAAGCAGATCGATCCGGAGACGGGCCTGCTCGCGTACGAGGGGCAGGAGAACGCGGTCGACGAGGTGTTCTTGAAGGACACCTCGCCCGACGCGGGCGTCGACGCAGCGCCGGACGGCGAGGCGGACGCGGAGACGGGCGCCGCCGAAGAGGGCGCGGAGGCGGGCGCGGAGGAGCCGCTCCCGGTCATCCCGGTGCCGACGCTGAAGCAGGAGGGTCCGCCCGGCGAGGGCGAAGGAGAGCACGCCAAGGAGCCTTGAGGCTCCGGCGTTCGTTCGAGCTCAAACGAGCTCGTCGATGGGCCCTGCGCCCTCGCGCAGGATGTGCACGTCGCCTTCGCTGAGATCGACGACGGTCGTGGGCAGGGTGCCGCCGGCGCCGGCGTCGAGGACGAGCTCGAGGCCGGGGAAGCGCTCCTTGATCTCCCAGGGATCGACCATGGGATCCTCGCCGGGGGGCGCCGCGGTCGTGCTGATGATCGGACGACCGAGCTCACGCACGATCGCGAGCGTGACGGGGTGCGAAGGCACGCGGATGCCCACGGTCTTCTTGTTCATCTGCACGATCTTCGGCACCTCCCGCGTTGCTTGGAGCACAAAGCAATACGGGCCGGGCAAGAAGCGCTTGAGCACGCGGTAGGCCGCGTTCTCGACGATCGCATATCGCGCGATGTCCCCGAGATCCGGGCAGATGAAGGCGAGGTTCTTGTCTCGCTGCATCCCCTTGATCTGGTAGAGCGTCTCGATCGCCTGCTTGTTGAAGAGGTCGCAGCCGAGCCCGTAGACGGTGTCCGTCGGGTAAGCGATGACGCCGCCCTTCTCCAGGATCTCGACGGCGCGTCGGATCTTGCGAGGCTCGGGGTGCTCAGGGTTGATGGGCAGGAGGATGGCCACGGGTGCGGCTCGAGAGGTGAGGACTGCGGGCCGTGGGGCGCGGCTCGGCGCGTCCGAGCGACGCGCCCCACGTGCGGAGCGGGGCGAGGAAGGACCTAGTCCTTCAGCGCCTCGCTGCCACCGATGATCTCCATGAGCTCCTTGGTGATCGCAGCCTGACGCGCGCGGTTGTATTCGAGCGTCAAGCGCTCGACCATTTCCTTCGCGTTCTTCGTGGCCGCGTCCATCGCCGTGAGCTTCGCGCCGAACTCGCTCGCCATCGACTCGTAGAGCGCGCGCAGGAGCGAGATGTCGACGTACATCGGCGCGAGCACGTCGAGCAGCGCCTCGCGGCTCGGCTCGAAGATGAACTCGGTCGCCGACGTCCCCTCGGCCTGCTCGCCCTCCGCGAGCGGACGAACGGGCAAGAGGCGCTCGACCACGACCTGCTGCGTGACCGCGCTCTTGAACTCGTTGTAGATGACGTAAATGCTGTCGACCTCGCCCTTGAGGAAGGGATCGAGGATCTCCTTGCCCACGCGCTGCGCCGTCTCGAGGGCGAGCTTCTCCCAGACGCCCGGGAGGTAGCCGAGGTTCGGAGCGTTGCGGCGGCTCATGTAGTCACGGCCTTTGCGGCCGATGACCTTCATGATCACCTCCTGCCCCTGCTCGACGCGGCTCTTCCACTCGCGCTCGGCGCGCTTGTTGATGTTCGTGTTGAACGCGCCGCAGAGGCCACGATCACTCGTGAGGATCAGGAGCATCACGCGGCGCTCCGGACGCTCGACGAGCAGCGGGTGGAGCGGACGCTCGAGGACGACGTCGGCCTCCGCAGGGACGTCTTGCCCGCCATCCTGCGCACTCGCCGCGCGCGCAGAGGCCGTGATCGCCGCGAGCACCTCCTGCGTCTTGATGGCGTAGGGGCGCAGCTCGGTGATGCGCTGCTGGGCGCGGTTGAGCCGCGCGCCAGCAACCATCTTCATCGCGCGCGTGATCTTCTGCGTCGAGCGGACGCTGGTGATGCGCTTGCGGATCGCTTTGAGCGAAGGCACGGCTTACTTCGCTTTCTTCGCGGCCTTCTTCGCGGCCGCCTTGCCATCGGCCTTCGCCTCGGCCTTCGGGGCCTCGGCTTCCTCCGACTCCTCGACGGCAGGCTTCGACTTGCCGCCGGGGACGAAGGTCTTCTTGAAGGTCTCGATCGCCTTGTTCATTTGCTTCTTGAGCTCGTCGTCGAGCGCCTTCTTCTCGGCGATCGCCGGCAAGAGCGTCGAGTGCTTCGACTCGACGTACTTGTAGAGCTCCTCCTCGAACTGCGCGAGCGACTCGACCGGCAGGTCGTCGACGTAGCCGTTGATGCCGGTGTAGATGATGAGGACCTGCTTCTCGACCGAGAGCGGGACGTACTGGCCCTGCTTCAGGATCTCGACCATGCGCGCGCCGCGCTCGAGCTGCTTGCGCGTCTTCGCGTCGAGGTCGCCCGCGAACTGCGCGAACGCCGCCATGGCGCGGTACTGCGCGAGGTCGAGGCGGAGCGTGCCGGCGACGCTCTTCATCGCCTTGATCTGCGCGTTGCCGCCGACGCGGCTGACCGAGATGCCGACGTTGATGGCCGGACGAACGCCCGAGAAGAACAGGTCCGCCTCGAGGAAGATCTGCCCGTCCGTGATGCTGATGACGTTCGTCGGGATGTACGCCGAGACGTCACCGGCCTGCGTCTCGATCACGGGGAGCGCCGTGAGCGAGCCGCCGGACCACTTGTCCTTGATGATCTCGTAGTCGCTGCCCATCTCCTTCAAGCTGTGGTGCGACGACTCCTTGCCCTGCTCGCCGATGTGGATCTTGCCGTCGGCGCCGCGATAGTCGCGGTCTCCGGGCGGCGGCGCAGGCGTGCCCTTCTTCACGACCCAGAAGACGTCCGCCATCTTCGCCGCGCGCTCGAGCAGGCGGGAGTGGAGGTAGAAGACGTCGCCCGGGTACGCCTCGCGGCCCGGCGGGCGGCGGAGGAGCAGCGAGAGCTGGCGGTACGCGACGGCCTGCTTCGAGAGGTCGTCATAGACGCAGAGCGCATGGCGGCCCGTGTCGCGGAAGTACTCGCCGATCGTGACGCCCGTGTACGGCGCGATGTACTGCAGCGGCGCCGTCTCGCTCGCGGTCGCGGCGACGACGGTCGTGTACTCCATGGCGCCGTAGGACTCGAGCCGGTCGACGACCTGCCGGACGGTGCTGAGCTTCTGGCCGATCGCGACGTAGATGCAGTGAAC
This sequence comes from Polyangium sp. 15x6, assembly GCF_029960785.1. Lineage (GTDB taxonomy): Bacteria > Myxococcota_A > Polyangia > Polyangiales > Polyangiaceae > Polyangium. The sequence continues at coordinate 139,001 of NZ_JASBQE010000007.1, read as the reverse complement.
GCCCTTGCCCTTCTGGTTGATGATCGCGTCGATCGCGACGGCGGTCTTGCCGACCTGGCGGTCGCCGATGATGAGCTCGCGCTGACCACGGCCGATCGGGATCATCGCGTCGATCGCCTTGATGCCCGTCTGGAGCGGGTCCTTGACCGGCTGGCGCTGGATGATGCCGGGCGCCTTGACCTCCACGCGGCGGCGCTCCTTCGTCTCGATCGGCCCCTTGCCGTCGATCGGCATGCCGAGCGCGTTCACGACGCGGCCGACGACGGCCTCGCCCGCCGGCACGTCGAGGATGCGGCCCGTGCGCTTCACGGAGTCGCCTTCCTTGATGAGGCTCGTGTCGCCGAAGATCGCGCAGCCGACGTTGTCGGCCTCGAGGTTCAGCACGAGCCCCGCGAGCGTCTCGCCGCCCGCGCCCACGAACTCGACGAGCTCACCGGCCATCGCGCGGCTGAGGCCGTACACGCGGGCGATACCGTCGCCGACCGTGAGCACCGTGCCCACCTCGGTGACGAGCGCGGCCTTGTCGATGTTCTGGATCTGCTTCTTGATGATCTGGGAAATCTCTTCGGCTCTGAGCTGCATGGGGGAAGTCCTTGATCCTGGTTCGACCCGGCCCGTGCGAGGGGCGGTGGAAGTTTGGGGGCCTCGGTCGGCCTATCGACTAGGTGCGGAGCAGCGACTCGCGGAAGCTCTCGAGGCGGGCTTTGACGCTCCCGTCGATCACCCGGTCGCCGATGCGGGTGACGATGCCTGCGATGAGCGAGGGATCCTGCACGTGCGTGATGACGACCTTGCGGCCGGTCGATTTCTCGAGCTCGGCGCGGAGTTTCGCAAGGTAGCTCTCGCCGAGCGGACCGGCGCTCGTGACCGTCGCGCGGAGCGTGCCCGCGTCCTCGTCCACGAGCTTCTCAAGCTGACGGACCATGTCCGGCAGCGCCGAGAGGCGCCTGCGCTTGGCGAGCAAGCGGAGCGTCGAGAGCGCGGTCTCGGAGAGGCTCATGCGCTGGCCGACCTCCTTGAGGAGCGCCTCACGCTGTTCCTCCGCGATGAGCGGGCTCGAAAGGACCATCCGGAGCTCGTCCGACTTCTCGAAGCTCGCCGAGAAATCCGCGAGGTCCCGCGCGATCACGGGCAGATTCTTGAGCTCCTTGCCGAGCTCGAAGACCGCGCGCGCATACCGCCTGGCGATCGTCTCGCTGCTCATCGCGCTCCTCCCGCAGGCCCGCTCGAAGCGAGCGCCTCACGCACCGAGGTCAGGTAGTCCTCGCTCATCCGATCCAGATCGGCCTGCGCCGTTCGGCTGCGGATGATGTCCTCGGCCGCCGCCGTCGCGCCCTGCACCGCCTCGCGCATGAGCTCGATCCGCGCCGTCCGGAGCTCTTGCTCGATGCGGAACTCGGCGTCGCGGCGCATGCGCCCCCGTCGCTCCTCGGCCTCGGCGACGATGTGCTTCTTCTCGAGCTCGGCCTGGGCCGCGTACTCGGCCTTCACCACGGCGAGCGTCTCGGCCAACCGCTCGAACTTGCTCTCGTACTCGTCGAGCCGCTTCTGCGCCTCGTTCTTCAGGCGCGCCGCGTTGTCGATCTCCGACATGATCGACTGCTTGCGCTTCACGAGCGCCTCGCCGATCGGCTTCTTGCCGAAGCGGTAGAGGAGGAACCCGAGCACGCCGAGGTTCAGGATCGACGCGAGGAACGGCGGCGGCTCGTTCTTCGGATCGCAGGGATCCGAGTGGTTCTCGTAGCGCCAGAGGAGCTTGTTCACGAAGCCCGGCTGGACCGCCTTCTCGTTGTTCACGGCGATCATGCCGTGCCACCAGTTGATCTGGTCGAAATGCGGGGCGTCGTGCGGGCCATGGCCGGGGCAATGCCCGCCGTGCCCACCGCCATGATCGCCCGCCTCGGCGTGCGCCGGCGCAGGCGCGCGCTGCGGCTGCCGCTGCATTCCCGGCGGGAAACCAGGGCGCCCCGGCATCGCCTGCCCCGGCTGGCCACCCGGCATCGGACGGGGCATCTGCCCCGGCGCCGGCCGCGCCTGGCCGGGCGGGATGTCGAGCGGCGGGTGCCCCGCGGGCAAACCCTGGTTCGGGTTCGTCTGCGCGAACGCCGAGGCGCCCGCGAGACCCACCGCGAGCGGGAAGAAGACTTTCGCAAGCCTTCGCGACATCATCGACCGACCTCCCGACCGAGGACCCGGGACGCAATCTCGGCGGCGAGCGCCGGCTGCGCGTCCTTCAGTTCCTTCCTCATCTGCTCGACCTCCGCGGCGATCCGCGCCTTGCCCGTCTCGAGGATGCGCGCCGCCTCGTCGCGCGCCTCGGTCATGATCTTCGTCTCGAGCTCCTTGGCCTCGCGGCGCAGCTTCTCGCGCTCGACGTTCGCCTCGCGCCGGATCTTCTCGAGCTCCGCCTCGTACCTCGTGAGAAGGTCGCCGGCCTTCGCGTCCATCGTGCGGGCCTCGACCTTGGCGCCTTCGGTGCGCTTCTCGCGTTCCTCGAACACGCGCAGGAGCGGATCGAAGAGCAAGGGCCGCAGCACGACGACGAACGTCGTGAAGAGGATGAACTGGGCGATGAACGTCGGGTCGAAATCGACGTTGATCGCCGAGGCGAAGAGCTTGGCTGAGGCGAGGTGGTTCACGGGATCCGGCGGTCTCCGGAGGGCCTCGATGTCTCGATCGGCTCGATGAGGCGGGGAGGCCAGGGGTCATGACCCTCGGTTGATCCCGAGGAGAGAGCCTCCGAACGTCACGGGCCGCGCGAGAGGCAAAAAGACACCCTCTCGATGGGCGCGGGGGCAACTAGCACGTGACGAAGGGAACGGGAAGGGCCCTTTTGTTCGCCGGAAGCAGGCCCACCCGCGCGCGGCAGAAAGGGGGCAAAGGAGCCGGGTCCGAGCCCTGCCGTTTTCCGAAAAAAGTGCGTCCCGTCCGAGGTCGGCCCCGACGGAACACCCACGAACGGAAGGGGTCGCGCGGACGAACCCGCCTGTCCGTCGCTAGAGCGTCCAGTCCTCGACGCGCAGGTGCGGATAGATGCGGAACGCCGCGGGCCTGCGCGTCACGAGCGTGAAGTCGTGCGTGACGGCGATGGCCGCGATCATGACGTCGTCGGTGTCGACGTCGGGCGCGACGGTCGTGCGGAGCTTGGCGAAGGACTGCGCCGCGAGCGTGTCGAAGGGCGCGACCTTCACCGCCGCGACGAGACGAATGACGTCCTGCATGAGCTTCGGGTGCCTCGTGCGGCGCGCGGCGATCAGGATCTGGCTGACGGTGATCGACGTCGTCCAGCGCTCCGAGGTGGGCACGCCGGAGAGGCGCTTGACGAGCAGCCGCGAAGGGACCGTGCGGAGGACCTCGGCCAGCGTGGCCGTATCGAAGAGGTAACCCACGCGCGCTAGCCCCGACGCCAGAGTCCGGTCTGCGAGATGTCGGTGAGGAGCGAGTCGACGAACTCGTCGTGGCGGCACGTGCCGCACAAGGAGAGCAGCGGGTCGACGCCGTCGACCGCAGGATCGGGCGGGTCGATCTTGTCGAGGTCGCTCATCGGGACGATGGCCGCGATCGGATGCCCCTCGCGCGTGACGAGCGTGCGCGCGCGGACGCGTTCGGCCGCATCGACGGCGTCGAGGCAATGACCCGGCAGGTCGGTGATGGGGATCCCGTACTTCTGCACCACGGCACGATACCTACCGGATCGGGCGGCCGGAGTCACGAGCGCGCATCAGCGGAAGAGCTCGGCGAGCGAGCGCGAGAGCTCGACGAGGCCCGCCTCGATCGCGGCCTCGGGGCTCGTCGGATCCCGCGGCAGGACGGTGTGCTCCTCACGCAAGGCGAGAGCCGCGCGCGGGTTCTGGAACCAGTCTTCGTCGAAGCGCTCGAGGAGCGCACGTCGATCCGTGAGGGCGAGGAGCGCGCCCGCGAGGCGCGTCGGATCCTGAGGATCGGAGGCGGGAAGGACAAACGCGAGCACGCCGGGGAGCGAAGCGCCGAGGGCACGATCGGTGAGCTCCTCGAAGCGCTCGCGCCGCGCGCGGTGCGGGAGGGTGACCGTGCCACGAAGGAGGACACGCGCCGCGTCGAGGCGGAGCGAGAAGAGGAGCGCGCGGGCGACGTCTTGTGCTTGCGATCGCGCGCGCGATCGGCCGAGGCCGAGCGACCGCACGCCGAACGTGGGGTCGGTGGGCAAGGCGCCGAAGAGCGCGGCCCTGCGAGCGCGACGAAGATCGAAGGGCGGTCGCGCGAGCACGAAGGGCGCGGCGCGCGGGACGTCGGCCTCGGCGAAGGCTTCGCCGAAGCGAGCGAGCGCGCGCGAGAAGGAGGCAGCGCCGAGGAGGCGCGGGAGCGGGAACGGCGGGATCGAGAGGCCTTCGAAGAGGCCCGTCTTGCCGAAGAGCTCCTGGAACCAGCGCGGCGAGAGGCGCGCGGGCCAGCCCTCGCCGGCGTCACGCGCGAGCATCGCGGCGAGCGCGTCGTCCCAGCGCAGCGCGCGCTTCGGCATGAGCTCGGCCGTCACGTCGAGCAGGCGCTCGGCGATGCGCGCGAGCGAGGCCGCAGGCTGTACGGGGATCTCGAGGGTATCGACGTCCTCGATCCCGAGGCGGCGAAACGCCTCGGCGCGGCGCTCCTCGTGGACGAGCGCGGCATCCGAGAGATCACCCGCGCCACGCGTGAGCGCATCGGCGAGGACGTGGCGGCGCGCGGGGACGGTCTCGTCGAGCAGACGTTCGAGCGTCACGCGCGGGCTCACGCGCTCGGGCACGGGACCTTCGATCTCGATCGTGGGCGCGTGCCATGCCTCGGCGAGGCGCACGCGCTCGGCCCAGGTGACGCGCGTGATCGTGAGCGCTGCGACGTGCGCGCGCGCGGCCGCGAGGATCGGATCCTTCGCGCCGCGCTCGCCGAGCTCGATCCACATCGAGCGCGTGCTCACCGCGCGGAAGGCTTCGAGCACGTTGCCACGCGGAGCGGGTCCCTCGACGCGGAAGGCGCGCTCCTTCTGGCGGAGCTCGTCCGTGGCTCGCGCGATCAGACGATCGATCTCGTGCGGAGGCAGATCCATGTACGTCACCCGTGAACGGTGGGTTCTTTGCCGAGCACCTCCACGAGCCTCCCCTCGGCCCGCGCGATCTCTTCGAGGCGCGCGCGCACGGCGGCCGCGTCCGCCTTCACGCTCGTCGCGAGGTCGACGAACGTGCGGTAGTGCCGCGCCTCGCAAGCGAAGAGCTCCTCGTAGAACGCGAGCAGCTCGGGCTCGTCGCCGCGCGCCCGCAAGGCCTCGCAGAGCAGGCGAAACCGCTCGCACGAGCGCGCCTCGATCACCGCGCCGACGAGCAGCCGATCGACGAGCGGATCCTCCGGCGCGCCCTTGCGACCGACGCCGATCGCCTTGCGCAGCTCATGCGCGTAGACGTCGACCTCGGGCTTGCCGAGCGTGAGACCACGCCGGGTGAGCTCGTCGAGCACGCCCCGGAAATGACGCAGCTCCTCTTCGGCGAGCTCGACGAGCGCGCGCGCAACCTCCGTCCGCTCCGGCCACCGCGCCGCGAGCGACAGAGCGTTCGACGCCGCCTTCATCTCGCAGTGCGCGTGATCCCGGAGCAAGGTGGCGAGGTCCGAGAGGGCCACGGCAGCCCAGGTGGGATCGGTCGGTCGGGTCAGGCAGAGCACGACGCCCGAACTATGGCACGACGTTTCCGGGCGCAAGACGCGTGGCGTGTCCTTCCGTCCTGGATGCGCCCGCGCGGCCTACCGCTGCGCGTCACTTCTCCGCGCCGCCGCCCGTGTCTTCGCTGCTCGTGCCTTCGCCGCTCGACCCTTCGCCGCTCACGCGGTTCCGCGTGAGGCCGCTCGACTCGAGGTGATACGTCAGGCCGATGGCGATCATCGTGCTGTTGATCTCGGCCGAGAGCGTCCGGCGGACGGAGACCTCGGCGGCGATCTCCTGGCCGATGTAGCCGAAGCCGCCGGAGAGCTGGTGGACGCCCGCGCCTTGATCGAAGCGGTAGCCGAGGCGGATCGGGTAGTGATTGGCCGCGAGGTACTCGCCGCCGGCCATGACGCGCGCCGTCGCCTTGTTCCACGAATCGAGATCGGCGACGCCGTCGACCTCGAGCGTGATGTCTTTTGATCCGTACCCGAGCGCGGCGCCGATCGTGGTGGGCAAGAGGCCGTGACCCGGGTGCGTGAGGTTCTGCCCTGCGACGCCGAGGTACACCGACTGCGTGATCTTGATGGTGAGCCCCGCGTCGAAGGTCAGCGCGTCGACCGACGGCATGCGCTTGCCCGCGGCGTCGACGAGGCCGCCTGACACGGAGCTGTAACGCGACGCTGTCGCGTCATCGAGCGGCCCGAAGCCGTCCTGGATCATCCGCAGGTAGCGGCCGCCGACGCCGAGGAAGACACGATCGCCGATGGGGTATGCGACGGCCGCGCGCGCGTCGATGAAGCCACGATCGACGCCTTCGGGATCGATGATGCCGCCCGAGAACGCGAGGCCGCCGGCGATGCGGGTCGACGACGTGATCGAGTCGACGATGGCACCGCCGCCGATGGCGCGTGTCACCTCGGGCGTGAACTCCCCCAGCGCCTCGATGTGATAGAGGCGCGTGAGCGCCATGTTCGCCGGGTTCGCGAAGATCGCCGTCGTGCCGTTGCCGACGGCGCGCGTCGCGCCGCCCATGGCGAGGCTACGCGCCGTCTCGTGCTCTCCGTAGGAGTAGCCGAGCTGCGGGGCGAGGGCGGTTTCCTGCGCACTCGCAAGCGTTGACCACGATCCGACCACGAGCGCGGACAGGACCGCGGGGGTGGTGGCTCTACTGCTCACCAGACGCATGGAGGGGCCTTAGCCACATGTCGAGGCCCAGGGCAACTTCTCGGGCCAGGCGTAAAACGGCTTCGGGACAGGACACGGCCGTCGCGGGCAAACGCCGGAAATCATGGACAATCTTCCCTCTTGACGGACGGACGCGTCTGCCAAAGCCCGCCTCTCTCGGGGGTCCGGAGGGGGCGCTCCCTCCGGAGGCTATGGATTCGGCCCTCGCCGCAACGTGACGCCCAGGAGAGCGCGAACGGCGTTACGCGTCGAACCGTCGAACCCGGAAAAACCGTCGTAAAATCAGGTAGTTGGCGCATTTGTTTTCGATGGGGATGGACGCCCGCCCGTCCCCGGTGCTACCTCCGGTTCGTCTTCGCCGCGGCCTCTGGCGGGGCCCGTCGGGACTAGGATTTTTCCTGACGATCGTGAAGGAAACCTCCCAAGGGCTTACGCAGGGGAGGCTTGATCCTGTATTGTGCGTTTTCGCGTTCCGTGATGAACCCTTGCGCGAAGCTCGAACAGCCCCCCTGGAAATGGGCGGGTCACCCACGCGGGTCGACCCCCATCCCCGAGCCGGGCGAGCCCCGAGACGTCGCCGGGCCGCAGGCCCCTGATCGTGCCCTTCGCGCCCACAGCATGCGTTCCCCTCGGCATTCTGTGGATATCCTGTGGACAACGCGGGGAATTCAATACGGGAAGTAAACTTCCCGTATTGATTCCGCACGATAGCGAGACGAATCGCGGATGCGGGTTGTGGAAAACTTGGGGGCGGTCCTGCACGAGGATCGCCGCGGCACTGTATTCGCAGCGATTTCTGGGCTGGAATGACCACTTCGAGAGACGAATCGCGAGCGATTTTCGAACGGGCGATCGAGCATACGCGCGGGCTTTCCCCTGCGACGTTCGATCAGTGGTTCGGCGGCGTGCAGTTCGACGACCTCACCGACGGGGTCCTCTCGCTCAGGGTGCAGAACGAGTTCGTCCTCGAGTGGGTGAAGACCAATTTCCTGCCCACGATCACCGACAAGATCCGTGAGCTCACCGGCTGGAGCGTTCAGGTCGCCTGGACCATCGACCAGCACCTCGAGGCGCCCATCGCGAACGTCCCGCAAATGCCGCCCGTGCGCCCCCGCTCCCTCGTCGTGCGCCCCTCGACGAATCCGCCGAGCGCGCCCGCGCCCGCGTCCCCGAGCGCGCCCGCCTCTGCCGAGCCGCGCGCCCCGGCGCCCGCGCCCGCGCCGCAGCGCAGGCCTGCCCTGCCCGATGACCTGAACCCGAAGCACACCTTCGCGACGTTCGTCGTCGGCCCCTCGAACCAGCTCGCCCACGCCGCCGCGATCGCGGCCGCGGGCGGCGGCGGCAGGCGGTACAACCCCCTCTTCATCTGCGGCGGCACCGGCCTCGGCAAGACCCACCTCGTCCACGCGATCGCGCACCGCGTCCTCGACGAGCGCCCCGGCGCCCGCATCATCTACGTCTCCGCCGAGCGCTTCACGAACGACTTCATCACGGCGATCCAGCACCACCGAATGGACGACTTCCGCGCGAAGTACCGCGTCCACTGCGACCTGCTCCTCGTCGACGACATCCAGTTCCTCGCCGGCCGCGAGCAGACGCAGGAAGAGTTCTTTCACACGTTCAACGCGCTCCACGGCCTCGATCGGCAGATCGTCGTGACGAGTGACAAGTACCCGCAGAACCTCGAGCGCATGGAAGAGCGGCTCGTCTCGCGCTTCTCGTGGGGCCTCGTCGCCGACATCCAGGCCCCGGAGCTCGAGACGCGCGTGGCCATCGTGCGCAACAAAGCCGCGCTCGAAGGCATCGTCCTTCCCGACGACGTCGCGCTCTACCTCGCCCAGGTGATCCGCTCGAACGTGCGCGAACTCGAAGGCACGCTGATCCGCCTCGCCGCCAAGTCCTCCCTCACCGGCCGCCCCGTGGATCTCGCCTTCGCCCGCGCCGAGATCACGGCCGCCACGCCGCGCGCCTCGATCATGAGCGTCGAGGACATTCAGCGCGCGGTCTGCCACCATTTCCACCTTCGCTCGATCGATTTGACGTCCAAGGATCGCCACAAGAGCATCGCCTTCGCGCGGCACGTGGCGATGTACCTGTGCAAGCAGCGGCTCAAGGTCTCGTTCCCCGAAATCGGCCGCGCCTTCGGCAATCGCGACCATACGACCGTGATGAGCGCCGTCCGGAAGATCGAGGCCCAGCGCGACACCGACCCCCAGGTCCGTGCCCACCTCGAAGCCCTGGAGCGCAAGCTCGCCGGCGATTCCTGAGCGCCCAAGAGGGCGCGGCATCCCCAAAGGCCCGCCGCGCGTAGACTGGGGTCATGCGCTGGATCCCACCCTTTGCGCTGCTCGTCGCCACGAACGCGTGCACGTCCCCTCCCTCCGCGCCCGCCACGAAGCCTGCCCCGAAGGTCGAGCTGCCCGTCGTCGAGGCGATGCCGAAGGAGGCGAGCGGGCCCAAGGAGAGCTTGCTCTTGCCGCCGGGCGATCGGCCTTCGATCCCCGAGTGGAACGGCGCGACGGCGTGGCTCAACGTGGATCGGCCGCTGCGACGCGACGCGCTGCGCGGGCACGTGGTGGTGGTCGACTTCTGGACGAGCTGCTGCATCAACTGCCTGCAAACGCTGCCCACGCTGGCCGCGATCGAGCGCCGTTTCGCGAAGGATCCGGTGCTCGTCGTGGGCGTGCACTCGCCCAAGTTCGACGAGGAGAAGAACGCGGCGCGCCTGCGCGACACGCTGCGTGATCTGGAGATCGTCCACCCCGTCGCCGTCGACGCGAACATGACGATCTGGGACGCGTGGGGCGTGCGCGCGTGGCCCACGGTCGCGGTGATCGACGCGGAAGGCAGGCTCGCGTGGGTCGGATCGGGCGAGCCGGATCCAGGCGAGCTCAACGGCGCGGTCGAAGAAGCGCTCGCCGAAGGGCGGGCCGCGAGCGTGCTCGCGAAGGCGCCCATCGAAGGGCTGCGGCCCGATCGCGGGCCCGCAGGCGTCTTGCGATACCCGGGCAAGGTGCTCGCGCTGCAGGACGGCGGCCTCGCCATCGCCGATACGGGTCATCACCGCATCGTGCTGACGAACGCCGCGGGCGCGGTGGAGGCCGTGTTCGGCGCGGGCGAGGCGGGCGCGAAGGACGGGGTCGCGGAGAGCGCGACGTTTCAGCGGCCGCAGGGACTCACGGAGGTCGGCTCGGATCTCTACGTCGCCGATACGGGCAACCACCTGATCCGCAAGATCGACCGGCGCACGCGAGAGGTCACGACCGTCGCCGGCACGGGCGTGATCGGCACGGAGCCGCTCGTGCCGCAGGAGCACACCGCGCGAACGGCCCCGCTGCGTTCTCCGTGGGATCTGTTGCACTACAAAGGATCGATCTACGTCGCGCTCGCCGGCTCGCATCAGATCGCGGTCTTCGATCCGAAGATGCGCACGGTGCGCCTTTACGCGGGCAGCGGACGGGAGGCGCGCGAGGACGGGCCGGCCCCGAGCGCCGCGTTCGCCCAGCCGAGCGCGCTCGCCACGGACGAGAAGAGCTTGTTCGTGCTCGACAGCGAGACGTCGAGCGTGCGCGCGATCGACTTCGCGACGGCCAACGTGCGCACCGTGATCGGCGTCGACCTCTTCGTGTTCGGCGACGTCGACGGCGAGGCCGCGAAGGCGCGGCTGCAGCACCCGATCGGCATGACGTACGGACAAGGCGCGCTCTGGGTCGCCGACTCGTACAACGGCAAGGTCAAGCGCGTGGACCCGGTCAAAGGCACGACACGCACGGTGCTCACGGGCCTCGCCGAGCCGGCGGGGATCACGGTCTCCGGCAAGGACCTCGTCATCGCCGACACGAACAAGAGCCGCATCGTCCGGCGCGCGATCACCGGCAGCGGCGAGGCCGCGCCCGTCGCCCTCACGGGACTCACGCCTCCCAGGGCGCCGTGAACGTGAACCGACCGAGCTAGCCGAGCTTCGCGAGCGCCTCGCGCGCGTCGTCGGCGATGAAGCCGTTGCCATAGGCTTCGGCCATGCGGAGCACGAGCTCGAGCTCGTGCCGCGCCTCGTCACGCGCGCCCCCTTCGGTGAGCAGCGAGGCGAGGAGCGAGCGGCCTTCGAGCGCATCGGCGTGGTAGCCGCGCGCTTCCGCGTACTTCACGAGCTCGCGGATCCGCGTCTCGGCGCCAGGCTTGCCGCTCCGCCCGTCGAGGTACGCGAGGTGGACGCGGTTGAGCGATGCGATGCGCTCGTAGCCTGCCTCCTCGGCGATCTGGAGGGACTCGGTGAGCGTGGCGTACGCGCGTGGAAAGTCGCCGAGGCGCCGCGTCGTGTCGCCGAGGTTGTGCAAGGACGCCGCCATCTCGGCGCGCAGCCCCGCGGCACGAGCGAGCTCGACGGCGCGCGCGGAGGCCTCCGCCGCGGCGCGGAAATCACGCATGAATGCGTACACGAGCACGCGCTCCTTCTCGCGCTCGCTCGCGAGCGTGAGGTCGCCGATCGGGCTCTTAGCCTCGGCGCGATCGATGGCGAGCAGCGCCGCCGCGGCGACGCCGGTCGCGGCGCGCACGTGGGCGATGGCGAGGAGTATGCGCGGATCCTCGGCTGGCCCCATGGCTTCGAGCCGATCGGCGGCGCGCGCCGCGCGGGCGAAATCTCCGCTCCGCGCGCCGAGATCGATCTCCGCGACGAGCGCGCGACGCTGAAGCTCGTCGTTCTCCGCGGCGAGCTTGAACGCGACGTCGATCTCCGCGTACGCCCGATCGAAGCGGTTCACGGCGCCGAGCGCGCGCGCGACGTCGACCCGCGCCGCGACACGCTGTTCGAGCGTGCCCGCGGCATCGATGCGACGCAGCGCCCGCGCGGAAAGATCCTCCAGCGAGGGCGCCGCGCGGACGGGCAGGACCGCGACGCAGAGCTCACGCAGCCATGCCGCGATCTCGGTCGCGGGGCGCCGGTCGAGGTCGGCGAGATCGATCGCGCGGAGCAAGAGGCGGATGCCGGGTTCGAGCTGGTAAAGGCGCACGCGACGCGAGGCCGCACGCGCGTAAAACGTGGCGGCGCGATCGCGATCGCCCGCGTGGTAGAGGTGGTTGCCGACGCGCTCGCCGTGCGGCTCCGCGACCTCGTGGCCGAAGACGGCGCGGTACGCCTCGGCCGCCTTGCCGTGCAGATCACGCCGCGCCTCGTGCGGGATCGTGTCGAGGACGATCTCACCGTGCATCGGCGACGGGAAGCTCACCTCCGCGGCGCCGGCCGCGCGCAAGAAGCCGCGCGCGACGAGCTCGCCGATCCCTCGATCGACGACGGAAAAACTCTCGCCGAGCAGCGCCGCGAGCACCTGCGTGTGCACCGGATCGCCGAGGATCGCCGCGGCGTTCAGCGCTCCACGCTCGTGCTGCGGGAGGCGGCTCACGCGCGCCTCCATGAGCGCGCGCAGCGCTCGTGGCACGGCGCGCGCGCCGTCGAGCCGCAGACGAACGCGGCCGTCCTCGACCTCCACGGCGCGCGCGTCGACGAGCTCCTTCAACAGCTCCTCGATGAAGAGCGGATGCCCCGCGGCGCGCTCGCGACAGAACGCGGTGAGCTCGCGGGGCGCCGCGCGCACGCCGATCCGCTCCGCCACGAGCCGCTCGCTCTCCTCGGCGCCGAGCGGACCGAGCGCGACCACGTGATGACGCGCGAGGGGCAAGAGCACGCTCGGCGGCGCCGTGCGTGTCGCCAGCATGAACACCGCGCGGATGTTCGACGCCGCGCCCTCGTTGCGGCTCGCCACGCTCGCGATCGCCTCCGCCGTCGCCGCGTCCATCGCCTGCGCGTCGTCCCACGCGAAGCAGTGAATCCGATCCTCGCAGAGCTTGTGCACCATGCGCGTGAACGCCGCGCGCAGCGCCGTCCCCATCCCGCCCACCGGGCGCGACGGACGATCGCCGAGCCGCGCGCCGAGCTGGCGCAGCACCGCCGACGACTCCTCCTCTTGCAGACCGAGCGCGCGAAGCCGCGGCAAGGTCGCGAGGATCGCCTGCTCGCCGTCGCCCTCCTGCACACCGCAGAGCACCTGCAGCATCGCCTGCAGACCGCTCCACGGAAGCTCCGCTCCGCTCGGCGGGCAGCTCGCCGCGTAAAACCCCACGGACCAGTTGCCGCGCCCGAGCCGCCGCTCGATCTCGGCGCAGAGCCGCGACTTGCCGATGCCCTTCTCGCCGAGGACCGTGATCACCTGCGCGCGTTTGCGGGTCGCGGCCGCGAGGAGCTCGCCGATGCGGCGCAGCTCCTCCTGACGACCGACGAACTTGCCGCTCGCGCCGATCGGCGGCCGCGCCGAGGTGATCACGCGTCCGCCTTCCGGTACCGAGCCTGGTCCGCCCGGCAGCTCGTCGAACGCGAACGCCGCGCGCACGATCCGCGCCGCCGGGTGCGACACCGCGACCTGCTCCGTGACCGCGCGCGCGAGCCCCTGCGCCTGCGTGACCAGCGTCCCGAGCCGCGCGTCGACGATCGGCACGCCGCGCGCATCCACGAGCACACGGCCCACGTGCACGCCCGCCGACGCGCCACGACCCTTTTGAGCACGAAGGATCACGAGCGCCGCACGGACAGCCGCCTCCGTGTCGCGCCCGTCCGCGTCTTCGAGCCCGAACAGCGCCACGACCTGCGAGGCCTCCTGCTCCAGGATCACCCCGCCGTACCGCGTGATCACCTCGCGCGCGCCCTCCACTTCGAACGGCAGCGCTGGGATGCGGCACGTCGCCGCGACGACGAGCACCGTCCCCTCGCGCCGCTCGCCCACGGGCTCCACGAAATTCGCGGTCGCGACGTTCTCCGCCGCGACCCTCAGCGACGCCGACGTCGTCGGCACCTCGACCGGCGTGCGCTCCTGCTCCGTGCCTTGCGGGTCCCCGAGCACCGAGCCTGCCTCGATCTCCGGCGCCTTCCTCGCCTCGTCCTGGAACGGCGCGACGAGCTCCGCGAGATCGTTTGAGCCAAAACGATCCCCGGTCGCATAGAAGTACCCGAGGAGCAGCTCGTGCAGACGACCTGCGTCGTGCACGCGATCCTCGGGCCGACGCGTGAGCAGGCGTCGCACGATCGCGGCGAGCTCCCGCGGCACCTCGGGCCGGGCGATCTCGAGCGGCGGCGCTTCGGCCGCGCGCACACGCCGCAGCGTCTCGGCGTCCCCCGCGCCGGCGAACGGGTTCGTCCCCGCGACGAGCTCGTAGAGCACCGTGCCGAGTGAGAACAGATCACTGCGCCCGTCGAGCGGCTGCGCGAGCGACTGCTCGGGGCTCATGTACGAGAGTTTTCCGCGGACGCGCAGCACCGACCCGCCTGCCGGCTCGTCCTCGCGCATCAGGTCGTTCGACGCTTGGGGGCTACGCTCGGACAAGCCGAGCTGCGCCCCCAACCCCATGGCCTTCGCGATGCCGAAGTCCGTGACCTTCACCTCGCCTTCCCACGAGACGAGGATGTTCTGCGGCGAGACGTCGCGATGCACGATGCCGAGCGGTTTTCCTTGCTCATCGCGCCTGCGGTGCGCGTGGTCGAGCGCCTTCGCCACCTCGGCCGCGACGAACACCGCCAGCCCGAATGGCAGCCGCGTCTTCGTCCGTCGACATCGCGCGAGAAGCGTCGCGAGATCGAGCCCCGCGACGTACTCCATCGCGATGTAGTAGCCCGGCGGCTCGCCCTCCTGCTCGACGCGGCCGAGGTCGAAGACCTGCACGATGTTCGCGTGCGAGAGCCGTACCGAGAGCTTCGCCTCGTGCACGAACATCTCGAGCAGCTCGGGCTCGCGCGCGAGCTCCGGCAAGATGCGCTTCAGCGCCAGCGTCTTTTCGAAGCCCAAGGCGCCGAAGCTCTTCGCCTTCCAGACTTCGGCCATCCCCCCGGCGCCAAGTCGCTCGAGGAGCACATAACGCCCGAACTGTCTCTCCAAGTTCGTCCCCCGAGCATGCCCGCGGCGGAACCGAATCCTACCACCTCGCTCGTATCCGGGGACCCCAAACCAAGCCGAAATCCGAGCTCACGCGCTGCCGGCGCTGCCGCCGTAGATCGCCTCCGAGAGGAGATAGGCCGCGGCCTCGAGCTTGCCGTACGCGCCTTTCAGGTCGCTGCTCGACGCGTCCTCGTCGAGCAGCTTGCGCAGGATCACGCAGCCCTCGCGCGCGCGGGAGAGCGTCGCCTCGTCGACGAGCTCGGCGTACGCCTCGATGGCTTGCTCGGTCGTGTAGAGCAGGGTCTCGGACTGGTTCTTGAGCTCGGCACGATCACGCCGCTTCGTATCTTCCTCACGGAATTTTTCGGCCTCGCCGACGAGCCGCTCGACCTCCGACGGCGCGAGCCCGCTCGTCGGCGTGACGCGCACCTTCTGCGCCCGGCGCGTACCGAGGTCCGTGGCCTCGACGTGCACGATCCCATCCTCGTCGATGTGGAAGACGACCTGGATCTTCGGCACGCCGCGCGGCGCGGGCGGGATGCCCGTGAGATCGAAGCGCGCGAGGCTCTGGTTGTCGGCGGCCATCTCGCGCTCGCCCTGCAGCACGTGGATCGGCACGTACGTCTGCCGGTCGAGGCTCGTCGTGAAGATCTCGCCGCGCGAGGTGGGGATCGTGGTGTTGCGCGGAATGAGCTTGGTCATGATGCCGCCGCCCGTCTCCACGCCGAGCGAGAGCGGCGTGACGTCGAGCAGGAGGATCTCGTCGGCCTGCCCCGAGAGCGCCGCCGCCTGGAGCGCCGCGCCCACGGCCACGACCTCGTCGGGGTTCACGCCCTTGCACGGCTCCTTGCGGAAGAGCTCCTTCACGGCCGCCTGCACCGCCGGCATCCGCGTCATGCCGCCGACGAGCACCACGGTCTGGATCGCGCTCGGCGAGACCTGCGCGTCCCGGAGGACGTCACGCGAGACCTCGATCGTGCGCTCCACGAGGTCCTGCGTGAGCATCTCGAGCTCGTTGCGTTGCATCGATCGTTCGAGGTGGAGCGGCGCGCCGTCGGGTCCGACCGCGATGAAGGGCAGGTTGATCTGCGTCTCGAGCGACGAGCTGAGCTCGTGCTTGGCCTTCTCCGCGGCCTCCTTCAAGCGCTGCATCGCCATCCGGTCCGTGCGCAGATCCACGCCGAACTCGAGCTGGAACTCGCCGACGAGCATGTCCATCAGCCGCCCGTCGAAGTCCTCGCCGCCGAGGTGCGTGTCGCCGCCCGTCGCCTTCACGTTGAAGACGCCGCCGCTGATCTCGAGGATCGAGATGTCGAACGTGCCGCCGCCGAGGTCGTAGACCGCGATCGTCTCGGCGCCCGCGGCCTTCTTGTCGAGCCCGTACGCGAGCGCCGCTGCCGTGGGCTCGTTGATGATGCGGCGCACCTCGAGGCCCGCGATCCTGCCCGCGTCCTTCGTCGCTTGCCGTTGCGCGTCGTCGAAGTACGCGGGGACCGTGACCACCGCCTCGGTGACCTCCTCGCCGAGGAAGCGCTCGGCGGTCTCCTTCATCTGCGCGAGGATCATCGCGCTGACCTCGGGCGGCGAATGCGCCTTGCCGCGGAGGTCGACCCACGCGTCGCCGTTCGGCGCCCGCACGATCGGGTACGGCACGAGCGAGGCGGCGCGCTCGACGTCGGGCGTGTCGATCTTGCGCCCCATCAGGCGTTTGACCGCGTAGACCGTGCTCTGCGGGTTCGTCACGGCCTGCCTGCGGGCGACTTGCCCGACGAGCCGCTCGCCACTCGCGACGATGGCGACGACCGAGGGCGTCGTCCGCGCGCCCTCGGCGTTGGGGATCACCTTGACGTCGCTCGCCGACGAAGCCGACGCCACGTCGACGACGGCCACGCACGAGTTGGTGGTCCCGAGGTCGATGCCGACGATCCTTCCCATGGCGGGGGCGAGGATATCAAAGACGCGGCGAACGATGGTCCTCGGTGGACCACGAGCCCAGGTTTTGCGTGCCGTCCGAGGGAGATCAGCTCGCCGCGGCCGCGCCGCCGCCGGGCGGGCCCTTCGAAACGACGACCATCGCCGGGCGGACGAGGTAGTCCCCCATGCGATAACCGGGCTGCACCTCGTGCAGGACCACGCCGGCCGGATGCTCGGGCGATTCGAGGTGCTGGATGGCCTCGTGCTGCGCGGGATCGAAGGGCTGACCGACGGCGACGACGCGCTGGATCCCCATCTTCTCCAGCGTATCGAGGAACTGCTTGAGCACCATCCGCAGGCCCTCGGCCACGGCCTTCGCGTCGGCGGAGCCCTCGGCGTGCACGAGCGCGCGCTCGAAATTGTCGAAGACGGGCAGGAGCTCCTTCACCGTGGTCTCTCGGCCGCGCCGGTGGGCGTCGTCGACCTCGCGCCGCGAGCGCTTGCGGAAATTGTCGAAATCGGCCGCCGTGCGGAGGAGCTGATCACGCGTCCGGGCGGCCTCGGCCAGGGCGTCTGCGAGGCGCTGCTCCGCCGTGGGCGTCGGAGGAGCCTGTGGCTCCGCCGCGGCCGACGGCTGCTCGCCGTTCGTCGCTTCGCCGTTTTGACCGTTCGGATCCTGGGCAGACTTCGTCGTGGACTCGGCTTCGGACATGGGTGCGGGCCACTATAACCTCCCAAGATCGACTGGCAACGGGGCCGCCCCACCTGACGGGCCGAGCTACGTCGCGCGGGCCGCGCGTGGCATTTGCCCCGGCGGGGCGGTCGGCGTAGATCGCCTCGCATGACCCTCGCCCCCGCGTACGGAGCCGAGAGCCCCATCGCCGAGCTGCTCGAACCCGAAGACCTCCTTCCCCTCGCCGAGCGCAGGCTCGTGGGCAACTACCGCCAGGCCCCGTTCGTCCTCGATCGAGGCAAGGGCTCCGAGGTCTGGGACACCGAGGGACGTCGTTACCTCGACTTCTGCGCCGGCGTCGCGGTCTGCTCGCTCGGCCACGCGCACCCGCGCCTCGTCGCCGCCATCGCCGAGCAGGCCGCGCGGCTGATGCACGTGTCGAACTACTTCTACAACGCCGAGAACGCGCGCCTCGCCGACGAGCTTTGCAAGAGGAGCGGCATGGACCGCGCCTTCTTCTGCAACTCGGGCGCCGAGGCGAACGAGGCGATGCTCAAGCTCGCGCGCCGGTACTTCTTCACGAAAGGCCAGCCCGAGCGCTACCGCATCATCGCCTTCGACAACGCGTTCCACGGCCGCACGATGGGCGCCGTCGCGCTCACCGGTACGCCGAAGTACCGCGAAGGGTTCGGCCCGCCGCTCGCAGGCGTCACGCACGTTCCGTACGGCGATCTCGACGCGGTGAAAGCCGCCATGGGCCCGGACGTCGCGGCGATCTTCGTCGAGCCCGTGCAAGGCGAGGGCGGCGTGATCCCGCCGCCGCAAGGCTTTCTCCCCGGCCTGCGCAGCCTCTGCGACGAGCACGGCGCGCTCCTCTGTCTCGATGAGGTGCAGACGGGAATCGGCCGCACGGGCGCCTTCCTCGGCACGCAGCACGACGGCGTCGAGGGCGACGCGATCGCGCTCGCCAAGGGCCTCGGCGGCGGTTTTCCGATCGGCGCGCTCCTCATCAAGGAGCGGCTGAACGGCGCGCTCACGCCAGGCACGCACGGCTCGACGTTCGGCGGAAACGCGCTCGCGTCGCGGGCCGCGCGCACCGTGCTCGCCGTCCTCGACGAGGAGAAGCTCATCGAAGGCGCCGTCACCAAGGGAAAACGCCTCGCCGAGGGCCTCACGGCGCTCGTGAACGAGCACCCCACGCTCTGCACGGGGCAACGCGGCCGCGGCCTCTTGCAAGGCCTCACGCTCGCGCAAGGCGTCGACACGCGCGCCGTCCTCGGCCGCGCCCGCGCAGAGGGCCTGCTCCTCACGGTCGCCGGCGCGAGCACGCTCCGCTATACGCCTCCGCTCGTCGTGCGCGAGGCCGAGATCGATGAAGCTATTGCCATCACGGGCCGTGTGCTCGCGGAGATGAAGCCGTGAAGCGTGATCTGATTCGACTCTCGGACCTCGGGGAAGGCGGCATCGTCGCCATGCTGGATCGCTCGGCCTTTTTCGCTCGCGTGCGAGGCAAGGCCGAACACCCGCGACCGCTCGCCGGCCACGCCGTCGCCCTCCTCTTCGACAAGCCCTCGACCCGCACGCGCCTCTCGCTCGAGGTCGCGACCTACGAGCTCGGCGGCCACCCGATCATCGTCACGCCCGACTCCACGCAGATGAGCCGCGGCGAGCCCACCGAGGACACCGCGCGTGTGCTCGGCCGCATGGTCTCCGCCGTCACGTACCGCACGAGCACCACGGCGCGCTTCGAGGCCATGGCCCGCGCCTGCCGCGCGCCCGTGCTGAACGCGCTCACCGACGACGCGCACCCGATGCAGGTCCTCGCCGATCTGCACACGACGCGCGAGGCGCGCGGACGGCTCGAGGGCCTGCGCATCTGCTGGGTCGGCGACGCGAGCAACGTGGCCCGCTCGTGGATCGAGGCCGCGGGCCTGCTCGAGCTCGACATCACGCTCGCGACGCCGGCCGCCTTCGCCCCGCCCTTGTCCGAGGTCGAGGAGGCGCGCGCTCGCGGCGGTCGCGTCACGATCACGAGCGACGCGCGCGAGGCCGCGAAGGATGCCGACGTCCTGCTCACGGACGTGTGGGTCAGCATGGGTCAGGAAGACGAGCGCGAGTACCGCATCGGCGCGCTCTCGCCTTACCGCATCACACAGGAGCTCGTCTCGCTCGCCTCGCCCGAGGTCGTGGTGCTGCACTGCCTGCCCGCGCATCGCGGCGAGGAGATTGACGCCGACGTGCTCGAAGGCCCGCGGAGCTTCGTGTGGGACGCCGTCGAGTCGCGGCTGCACACGAGCAAGGCGCTGCTCGAATGGGCCGCGCTCGGGCCGGGCTTCGGCCCGCCGCCGTACGCTGTCGGCCGCGGCGGCGCGGCAGGCTGAGGCTCGACGTTGCGAGCACTCGGACCCGTCGCCGATCCCGTGCCGTGCTCGGGGTGCGGCAAGCTGCTCGATCCGCTGCGCGCTGGCCACGTCGCGATCTTCGACAGCAAGTTCCACTTCTTCTGCGATCGTCACGCCTGCCGCGCGCATTTCCTCGGCGAGCCCCCCGGCGAAGCCGAGAACACGCGCGCGGCACGGGTCCCGCTCTCCTTCTTCGCTCCCCGGAGGTCGGAGCCCGAACTCGCGCGCGGCAACATCGACGCGCCCATCGTCCCCTTTCACGCGCCCGCTTCGAGTGACGCCGCGCTCCCCGAGCCGCCCGCGCCCTTCGACGACAGGACCCTCGTCGAGCCCATCGCGCACGCCATCCACACCGAGGAGCCTTCCCGCATCGACGTACCCGAGCCGCGCGACATCGGCGCGCTCCTGCTCGTCATCGCCACCATCGCCGGCACGCTCGCGGTCGCGCTCGGCCTCGCGGGCGACGCGGCCCTCGTCATCGGCGCGCGCATCGTGCTCGCGTCCGTCGGCGCCGGCATGCTCGTCGGTCGCGCCGCCACGACCCCGCGCGAGCCCTCCGATCCGCACCCCGCGCCGATCCTCGCGCCCTCGATCCTCTCGCTCGTCCTCGCCGCCTTCGCCGCGCTCCGCGCCCCTCCTTCGCTCGGCGCCGAGGCCGCTTCGCTCGCTGGCATCATCGTCACGGCGACGGCCGTCGGCGCGTGGCTGCTCGAAGGAGCGCGGCACGCATCTCTCGCCGAGCGCGCCTTCGTCGCGCAGTCGCTCGCCGTGCCTGGCAGGCGCGCGCCCGACGATGGCGCGACCGGCGAGATCGCCAAGAACAAAGTCTTCGACCTCTGCCCCGGCGAGCAGGTCCTCGTCGAGCCTGGCGAGGTCGTCCCCGTCGACCTCGTCGTCGGCTCGGGCGAGGTCTTCGTCTTGCCCTGGCTCGGCGCGACCACGCCCGTGCGCAGGCGCGCGGGCGAGCCCGTCGTCGCGGGCGCGAAGGTCGTGCGCGGCAGGCTGCGCGGCACGTGCACCTTTGCCGGCAACGACCGCGCGTTCGCGCGTGTCCTGCTCGATCCACGCCGCCGCGCCGACGCCCTCGCTCCGATCTCGCGCGCCTCGCGGGCCCTCGCCGAGCGCTGGTCGCTCGCGGCGCTCGTGACCGGCGCGCTCTCCGCGTTCATCGCCGGCGGTCGCACCTACGTGGAGATCACGATGACCGCCGTCGCCTCGCACGCCGCGCTCGCGACCACGCTCATCGCGGGCGTCGCCGGCGTGCACGTCGCGCGTGGCATCCTCCACGCGCAGCGCCGCGGCATCGCGTACAAGAGCGAGGGCGCGTGGGACCGCGCCGCGCGCGTCAACGTCGCCGTCTTCTGCGCGCGCGGCACGCTCCTCCTCGGCGAGCCCGAGCTCGCGGAGCTCGAAGCCCCGGGCGGCAAACTCGAGCCGCTCGACGTCCTCTCCCTCGCGGCCGGCGCCGAGCGCGGCGAAGAGCACCCGATCGCCACCGCGATCGTGCGCGCCGCCGTGACTCGCTCGGTTCGCCCCGACGGCGTGCGCAACGCGCATCATGTCCCGGGCCTCGGCGTCACGGCCGTCACGAGCTCGGGCGAGGACCTCTGCGTCGGCAGCCGCGCGCTCCTCCTCGCGAACCGCATCTCCATCGCCGCGGCCGAGCAACGCATCGCCGAGCTCGAGGCCCTCGGACGCACCGTCGTCCTCGTCGCGGTCGGCGCGCGCCTCGTCGGCATCCTCGGCTTGCAGGATGGCCTCCGCCCGGGCGCGCGTGCTGCGGTGCAACATCTACTCGACGCGCAGATCGAGCCCGTGATCATGTCGGGTGACGCGCGCGAGACGTGTGAGGCCATCGGCCACTCGCTCGACGTCGACCACATTCGCCCCGAGGTCTTGCCGACCGAACGCGCGGCCGAGGTCCGCCGGCTCATCGACGCGGGCATGTCCGTCGCGGTCCTCGGTCATCCGGGCGTCGACGACGGCGCGCTCGGCGCGGCGGACGTCGCGGTCGCGCTTGGCGCGGCGGGCTCGTCACCGGGGGATCTTTCCGTCTCGCTCGCCTCGGACGACGTGCGAGACGCCGCGCTCGCGCTCGCCATCGCGCACCGCGCGCGCCTCGAAGCGCGGGTGGGCCTGGCGATCGCCGTCCTGCCAGCGCTCGTCGGGGCGATCGCGGTGGCGTTCGGCGTACTTCCGCCGGCGTATGCGCCGCTCGCCTCGCTGCTCGGGGGAGCGATGGCGGTTTTGCACGTGCGAGCGCTCGATCGCGTGCGAGAGTCCGGAACGACGCGAGGACACACGTGGGAAAACGGCTCAAGCGCCCCTTGACGCACGGAAACGTGGACGGGATAAATGACGCCATGGTCGCGAGCGTGAGGGAGGAAGCCGTGACCCTGGACAGGGCCGCCGTGGATCGCTTGCGGGCTCGACTCCAGGCGTACATGGCCAAAAAGGGGCTGCGCTCGACGGCGCAGCGGCGGCTCATCGTCGACACGTTCTTCGAGGGCGCGTCGCACATGACGATCGAAGACCTGCTCACCGAGGTCCGCGCCCGCGACAAAGGCATCGGCTACGCGACGGTCTACCGCACGCTCAAGCTACTCGCTGAGTGCGGCGTCGCCTCCGAGCGTCGCTTCGGCGACGGCCTCAGCCGCTACGAGCTCGCCGACGACGCGAAGGCGCACCACGACCATCTGATCTGCATCAGCTGCGGCACGATCGTCGAGTTCGAGGAGCCGCGCATCGAGGCGCTGCAGGACGAGGTCGCGCGTCGCTACGGCTTCCAGGTCAGCTCGCACAAGCACGAGATGTACGGGACCTGCGCCGACTGTCAGAAGAAGGTGTCGTGAGGGGCGAGCCCCTCTCCCGCGCGGGAGAGGGGCCGAGGTTTCACTCGCCGACCTGCGCCACGTAGCTGACGCGCGCGACCGGATCGTAGAGCGGATTCAAGACCTGCACCGGCGGGGCCACGAGACCTGCGTACTGCGTGTTGTCGAGGACCACGTAGTAGAGCCCCGGCGCGAGGCCGAACTTGCGCGTCTGCGCCGGCCCCGGCGCGAGCGGCGCGCCGCCGAGCACCGGCCCTGGCGCGGGTCCGAGCGGCTGTCCCGTCTGGTAGCCCTCGCGCCACGGATCACCGACCATCTTGCTCACGATCATCACGTCGACCGTCGGCCCTTGCACGCTCATCGTCAGGTAGAGCGACTGCCCCGAGCCGACCTCGAACGGGCCGAGGTAGTCGCGCGCGTTGCCGTGGATGTCGACGCTCTCGTTCGCGAACGTGAAGCGCTCGTCGTCCTGCACCTTGAACGGCTTGAGCGGCTTGTTCGGCGGCATGAGGATCCCGAGCGTGAACTCGTTGCCGCGGTCCTCGTTCGCGACGACCGTGAAGCCGCGCGTCAGCTCGCCCGTCATCACCTGGTTGCCGAAGAAGTTCGTCAGCGTGCCGAACGGCGGGATGTTCGAGGCCACGTTGAACGCGGCGTTCTCGATGTACCCGACGCGGAAGTCCGGCCCCGAGATGATGCGGTTGAGCCGCCCCCACACGTAGATGTCTTCGTCGGCGATCGCGAAGTCCGGCCGGAGCTCGATCGTCGTCGACGCCGAGAACCCGACGCGCTTGGCCGGGTTCATGTAGCCGTAGCCCGTCCCCGCGAAGCTCACCGCCACCGTCTGACGCGCGTCATCGACGGTGTAGTTGCACGTCATCGGGAAGAAGCGGCCCATCGCCGGCGAGGCCGAGTCGGTCTTCAAAGGAACACCGAGCTTGAGCATCTCCGGGCAGATCCGACTCGCGCCGAAGTTCGAGAAGAGCCACCACCGGAGCTGCGGGTTCGCGTTCACCACGGAGCCGGCGCAAGGGCAGCCGGCCACGGCGAAGGAGAGCGCGAGCACGAGCAGGACCAAGAACGCGCCCGCCGGTCGGGCGGACGACTTGCGACGGGAGCGAAGCACGCGGATTACCATAGCGACAGAGCGGGCGAGCGTGTCCGGGAACCTGCACCAGGAAGCCGGGATCCAGGGCGCGCTCCGTTGAAGGTGGAAGCAGGCTGGAGCTGGAAAGACGCTCCTTGGACGACCGGGAAGGCGATCTCCCTAAAATTTGGGCACGAATCCGGCACTTCGGACGCTCTTGGAGGAATTTGGCCGGGATTCGTCGGTCGGATTTGACCTCGCCATCGAGCAGGCCTACAAAAAGCGAAGCAAGCTAGCACAGGGGAGGCAAACGACGACCCCGGGGGGCTCGCAGGGACGGATGCGATCATGAGTGACCTGACGAACCGCTCTCGCAAGATCCTGCTCGCCGTCGTCACGGAGTTCATCTCGACAGGCGCCGCGGTGGGAAGTCGCACGCTCGCGCGCAAGTACGGCCTCGATCTCTCCGCAGCCTCCGTCCGTAACGTGCTCGCCGACCTCGAAGAGGCGGGATACCTGAAGCAGCCTCACACGTCCGCGGGTCGCGTCCCCACGGACCGCGCGCTGCGCCTCTTCATCGACACGCTCGTCCAGGCGCGCGCCTACAGCCCCGAGGAGCAGGCCAAGCTCGGCCAGCGTTTCGCCGAGATCTACGCGGTCGCGACAGACCCGATGCGCGAGGCCGGGCGTTACCTGTCGGAGCTCTCCGGCACGGCCGCGGTCATCGCCTCGCCGCGCACCGAGCTCCGCGCGCTCTCGCAGCTCCGCTTCATCCCCACGCGCCCCGGCCAGCTCCTCGCCGTGCTCGTCTTCTCCGACGGCACCGTCGAGAACCGCTTCATCCAGATCGAAGAGGTCCCCGCCGAGCCGGAGCTCACGCGCATCCACAACCTGCTCGCCGACGTCATCGAAGGTCGATCACTCGGCGAAGCGCGCGACCTCTTCGCGCGACGCCTCGCCGACGAACGCATCGCGCTCGACGCCCTGCGTCGTCGCGCCTTCGAGCTCGGTCGTCGCGCCACCGCGGACGTGAACCGTCGCGGCGGCGACGTCGTCATCGAGGGTCAGGGCAAGCTCATCGATCTGCCCGAGTACACCGATGCCTCGCGCTTGAAGAAGCTCCTGCGCACGCTCACCGAGCGCGAGGATCTGCTCAAGCTGCTCGACAAGGTCATCGCCGCGGGCGCGGTCACGGTGTTCGTCGGCAGCGAGGCCGGCGAGCTCGGCGAAGGTGATCTCAGCCTCGTCGTCGCGCCGTACATGGAGCATGGGCGCGTCGCGGGCACCGTCGGCGTGCTCGGTCCGACGCGCATGGACTACGCGAAGGTCATGCCTCTCGTCGACGCGACGGCCACCGCGATGAGCGAAGCGCTCGGCGGACGACGCGGTTCATCCTGACGCGCGCAGTCGTTCGAGCACGCCCTCGAAATCTTCGGGCGGCGGTTCTTCGAAAAAGACCTCGTCGCCCGTCTGCGGGTGGATGAAGCCGAGCTCCGCCGCGTGCAGCATGAGCCGCGGCGCGTCGACGCGCGGGCCCGCGTAGTCACGCACGTACACGTTCTCCCCGACGATCGGATGTCCCGCCTCGGAGAGGTGGATGCGGATCTGATGCGTGCGTCCCGTCTCCAGACGGCATGCGACGAGCGTCGCGCCGCGCAGCCGTTCGAGCGGCTCGACGTGCGTCACGGCGAGCTGTCCTTCACCACGACGCTCACCTTCGTCGAGGGATCCGCGCAGCCCGTCACCGCGGTCGGCGACGAGCCTCGAGCGGAACGTCCGCTTGCCGATGTCACCGTGCACGATCGCCAGGTAGACGCGACGCACCGAGTGCTCGCGGAACTGCTGCGCGAGATGCTTCTTCGCCGCGAGCGTCCGCGTGAAGACGAGCAGCCCGCTCGTCGCCTTGTCCAGCCTGTGCACGATGCCGAGCGGCGCACGCCCGCGGATGCGATCGCGACGCGCGAGCAGATCACGCACGAGCGCGTCGAGCGTCTTTTCACGCTCCTCGGGCGACTCGTCTCCGAACGGGATCGTCGAGATCCCCGCGGGCTTTCGCACCACGACGACGGCCGGATCCACGTGCACCACGAGCTCCTCGCCGAGCTCCGCGAGCCGCGCGACCTTGCGCGACGGCGCGCGCGGGTGTCGGGTGATCTCCGCGCCGGCCCTCGTCTTGCGCGTCGGATCGAGGATCTGCGTACCGTCGACCGCGATCTTTCCGGTCTCGATGAGCCTTCGTGCGTCGGACCAGGAGACCGCGGCGAGCGTCCGGACGACTCCGTCGAGCGGGCGCCCCCCGAGGTCGGGCGGGACGACCCAGGTCGCGTCGGGCGAACCGAGCGAGCTCGCGGGCTGGCCGGCGGGCGGCGGTGTGCGAGGAGAACCACGCGGGGCGGCGCGGGGGCGTTTACGAGGCGGGGGGCGCGAGGACATGCGGGAAATCAGCGGGATGGCGGACCAACGGTGCGCTCACGATGACGTACCGCGCATGAATACGCCGCTCGATTTTTCCTCGCGGGCCTCGACTGCGCTATGCTCGCCGCGCTCTTCGGAGCAACGCTCGATCGTGGGCGCTCGACATCGAACGCCGCATGGGCGCCCGCGGCGGAAAATCATCCGGCTTGTTGACACGCTGCGCGCGCGAGACCGAAGATAGCGCGAAAGACAGCCCCAGCGGCGCTTTACCCCAGAGGAGACCGTTCCGTGGCCAGCACCATCCTCGCCGTCGACGACAGCGTGACCATGCGCAAGGTCCTCGAGATCACGTTTGCGGGTCCCGAGTTTCGCTGCGTTGCGGTCAATGGGCACGACGCGGCCCTGGAGAAGCTCAAGACCGAGAAACCTGCCCTCGTGATCGCGGACGTCACGCTCGAGGGCAAGAGCGGTTACGACCTCTGCAAGGCGATCAAGCAAGCTTCGCCCGCGACCCAAGTCCTCATCCTGTCGTCCAAGCAAAACCCGTACGATCAGGCCAAGGGCTCGGCAGCCCAGGCCGATGACCACATCGACAAGCCGTACGACAGCACGGCGATGATCGACAAGGTCAAGAAGATGCTGGCGTCGCCCGCGAAGCCGGCCGAGGCCCCGAAGGCCGCCGCGCCGGTCGCCGTGCCGACCCCGGTCCCCGCGGCCCCCGCCAAACCCGCCGCCGCGATGCCGACCGCCGCGGCCGCGGCGCCGCCCCAGCGCGCCAAGACGATGCTCTACAACCCGGGCAACCCGGGCGGCGTGAACGCGGCGATCCCGGGCGTGCCCCCCGCGGCCACGAAGCCCGAGCCCGCGCTCGCCAAGACCGACGTCTCGGCCAAACCGGGCACGGCCGCCGCCGCCGTGAACGGTGGTCAGATGGCCGCGCGCCTCGAAGAGATGGGCCTGACGCCCGCGCAGATCGAAGGCGTGCTCGCGCTCTCGCGCGAGGTCGTCGAGCGTGTCGTGTGGGAGGTCGTCCCCGTCCTCGCCGAGACGCTCATCAAGGAAGAGATCGCGCGCCTGACGAAGTGAGCGCATCGCGCAGGCTGGCGATGCCCTTGCTCGCCAACGCGATCACCTGTTCCCGCAACTCGGGCGGGTCCACGCTGTCAAGTCCATCCACGATTTCAAGTAGACGCCGGGCGAACTCACGGACCGAGCGGTAAGGAACCCTTCGCTCGAGAATTTCGTCCGGCTCGATCCACTGGTCCTTTTGCTCCGGATGCCAACGGATCTCGCTGATCCAGCGAGCGACAGAACCGCGGAGGCGGACGATCGCCTGGCCGGGTCGATGTTCGTCGATCCCATAGCGCGGGTCACCGTCGCCCCACGGATCCGCTGGCACAGGGGCGGTAGGTTTCTCACTTGACAGGCGGATCAGTTTCGTGACGTTGGCGAGGCGGAAGGTACGTGGCGCTTTGCTGATCTGCGAATAGCCACGGACGTAAAACACGCCGTCGTGGAGCCAGACCTGCCAGGGCTCGATGCGATGCATTTTGAGCTCGTTTGCCCATGGACTCCGGTACTCGATCGACACGACCTCGCGCTGGACGGCGCGCAGGAGGTCGAGCACCCACCTCGGCTCGCGCAGCATCGCCGAGCGCTGCGTCACGCGCAGAGCGTCGCCCCTGATCGGGGTCTTCTTCCCGTCGCCGACACGCTCGGCAAGCACCCGAAACAGCGCCCATGCTCTCGTCGCGCTCTCTCCCTGCCCCACTTCCTGCAGAAGGCCGGCAGCGGTGAGGATGGCTTGAAGATCCTCGTTCGAGGGATCGCTGAGCGGCAGGCTGAACGCGCGGTCGATGAGCCGATATCCACGCTGCGCTGCGACGTATCGGACATCGGCGCCTTCGTCCCGTAGCCACTCGATGGCTCGTTTGACGGTTTTCTCCGAGGCGCCTACGTCGCGCTGCATCTGCCGGATCGGCACGAACTCCTCCCGCTGAAGCAGGCGCAACACCTTCTTGGCGACGTCCTCGACCCGACTTCTCCCTGAACGTGCCGCAGTCTGGGGCATGTACGCCAATGTACCATGGTGACGAACTGTTGCCGTCCGAGGCGGTGGGTCCGGTTTGGACCCACCAGATCGTCCAAGCTCTCCGGCGAAAGGAGTTCGTCGATGATCAGCAGACGTTACGGAGACATCGAGGAGATCGCCTCGAAGACCGATGGCAACTGTCACCTCTGCCACGACCCGGTGGATGTCACGTTTTATGGGCCCACCGGAGCGTTTGGCGAAGAAACCGTCACCGTGGACCACCTCGTCCCTCAGAGTTTTGGAGGCGACGACGACCCCGACAACCTCATGATCGCGCACGGGCGATGCAACAGCATCCGCGGCACACGGGACGCGGAGCTCGTGCGCTTTTCGCTCGCGGGCACGACACGGGCGCCCATGAGCGGGTCCGACAAGACCGCCGTTGCCATCGTCGGCGGGGTCGGGTTCGGTCTGCTGGCGGGTGCTGTTCTGGCAAAGGAGCAACCTGACGGAACGCGGCAGTTCAACAAGGAGGCCGCGGCCGTGGTGGGTCTGTTGGCACTCCTCTTCCGCGCCGCGGCTTAAGAGTCGGCCCCCTCACGCCATGGACGTTGCTTCCCCAGCGGGGTGACTCCTACCATCCCGGATGGAGGAGACCTTCATGAGCAACGCCGAAACCCTCAGCCGTCAAACCCTCGAAGAGACCCCTGCCCGCGTCCTCGCCTTTCTTCGGGGCGTGGGCACGTCCGCTGTCATTCGCACGGCCCTCGCCGGGCGAGGTTACTCCGCCGAGGAGCACGCCCAGGGCTGGGAGCTCCTGCATCGCGTCTCGGGTTATCGGGATCCGAAAGCTGCCTCGACGGACGACACGGACGCGCAGAAAGCAATTGCCGCGCTCGACGCCTGGGACGAACCCAATTTTCGCGTGAGCCGCGCCGCGCTCGAACGATTGCACCCGGCACAGGCAGCGTTCGTATTCGATGGCCTCGAAGCGCAGGTCGGCGCGGGAGCTGTCCTCTCGGTGCGTACCTTCCTCGATCGGCTCGACGCGCTCGAGAGCGCGCCCGAGCGAACAGCGACGCGCAATGCGGATCTCGCGGCGCTCGCGACGCTGGCGAAACGGGGAATCACCAAGGATGAGCGAAAGCGCGTCCGAAAATTGGTGGAATCGGCGCAGGCAATGGGCGCGCCGGCCGAGGCAGATGCCGATTCGACGGCCGAGGCGCGGCGCGCGGACCTCGTGACATTACGCGCCTGGTTCGACGATTGGTCGGAGACGGCGCGGACGGCGATCACGCGGCGGGACCATTTGATTCGGTTGGGGCTCGCGAAGCGCAAGAAGGCGGCAAAGCGGGCGGAGGGCGACGAGGAAGGGAAGGGCGGGGCGGAGGGGTAGGGTTTTACCTCGACGCTCGTCGTTGAAGCACGAGACACTGTGGCAGCCCACGCCACGAGGAAGATGGATCCATGAAGTCGAGCGCAAGGTTTGTTGTTGGGTCTTTGCTCTTCTTGGCGCGGGCTGCGTGATCGCCGACGAAGAGGTCTGCGTCCTCGGCGAGAGCAATGGCGAGCCGGCTTTGACTCTGGAGTCCTCGCCGCCGCCTCTCGATCCTGCTGACCGGATCGTCTCCCAGGAAGTACGCGAGTACCTCGAATCGCGCCGGCAGCAGCGGGGGGTCGTCGCGACGACGGTCACGAAATGGGGCCACGTCTACGACTGGATCGACATAAACTCTCAGGTGCCGGGCGGCGACGTCGGAACGCCGCCGCCGATCGATGCGCCGAGCGATGCGAGCACGGCGGATTGCGCGCCGATGGCGGTGCGCAGCGAGCTGGAGGAGGATCCGGAGGCGATGGGGCCGCCCGGGACCGTACCGGTCCTCTGGGTCGATCCGGATCTGATCCATGCCCCGGGGACGGTGGCGGACTTCTTGTCGAGGTACGGAATCGAGGGGGAGTTGCCTTCTTACTGGATGGATGTGCCGCCGCCGGTAGCCCCGGACGGACATGGCCATTATTACGCGAAGGCCGGTTTGAAGAAGGTGGCTGGCGGAGCGGGATACTACGGGGGCGAAGGGTACTTCAACGTCTGGAATCCATTTTCAATGGTCCCAAGCGAGCAGTCGACGGTTGAAGTGGCTCTCGCTTATAAGAAGGACTCCTCGAACGTGCCCGATGAGACCGTCGAAGCCGGGTGGCACGTCAACGGCGGGCTCAACGGCGATTTCACCACGCGCTTCTTCGTGTACTACACGACCACTCGCTACGCCCAACAGGGCGACTTCCGAGGGGGCTACAACCTGAACCAGGCGGGGTGGGTCCAGGTGTCGCGTACGATCACCCCGGGCGTGATGCTCACTCCCACCAGTGTGCTCGGAGGGAAGCAGGTGGAGATGTACCTCCGCGTCGAGCTGCATCAGGGGAAATGGTGGGTGCGGGTGAAGGACGAGTTCGTCGGGTACTATCCGGCATCGATGTTCACGCAGGATGGGCTCGGCACGGAGTCGATGAGCGTTTCTTTCTATGGCGAGACCAACGATGACCTGACAATCCCAGGGATGACCGAAAACGACATGGGAAGCGGGCAGTTCCCCACCGTCGAGGGCTGGCGCAGACAAGTGGCTTTCATGCGCAATCTCCAGTACCAATGGAGTCCCGATGGAGACAGGACGAAGTTCTATACGGACAGGGTGGGGCCGACGAAGAAGGAGTGCTACGACATCATCGCCAACTTTTCGTTCGCGCCGAACGACCCTTGGCAGAGCCAAATTTACTTCGGCGGACCTGGCCGGAGCGCTGGCTGCCAATGAGCGGGAACCAGCACAATCGCGCTTGGTCGGTGGCCCTGCTCCTGGGGCTCCTCGTCGGCGTCGGCTCCCTCGTGTACACAGGGTTCTGGGTTTATCAACAGCACGAGGAGCATGAGCGGCAGCGCGACATCCATATGATTGCGAAGGGCAAGGCGCTCGGATTGGCACCGCCATGCGACGAAAATGATGCCCGATGCCCCCCCGACGCGTTCTGCGATCGGGATCGGTGCATGACAGAGTGGACGACGGATCCGCTCTACCCAAGGTTACGCCCGTGCGACAATGGCGACATGTGCAAGACGAGGAATGGCGCGCATTTCCTCTGCATCCGCGGACGCTGCCGGAGCTGCGTCAAGGATGAGGAATGCGGCCCGGGCTTTCAATGCAAGCAGCAATGCACACCCTCCTCTTCCCCCGACGCCTCCCTCCCCCCGCCCAGCGCCTCCCCCTGAACCCCGCCTCCGCTCCCTCCCCCTTGTCAGCCCCTCGCGACCCTTGTCGAACCCGCCGCGCCCCCTCCCGCTCGCTCCCCCGTCGCGTTCCTCCTCACCAACATCACCCTCCGTCCCGCCGACCCCGCTCGCCTCCCGCCTCCCAGACCCGGATCTGGAAGTTCGATACCTCCCTTGACAGCCGACGAGGCTTCCCACGCGCCTCCGCCCCCCTCGCTCGCGTGCCGACAAGCTCCGCCGTCGTCCGACAAGCCCCCGCTCCGCCCCGACAAGCCCCCCGCTCCGCCCCGAACCCCTTCCCCTCGTGCCGCGGTGTGGCAATGTGCCTGCCCTCCGATGAGCACTGCCGAACTCGCAAAAGCTTACGAGCCGAAGGACGTCGAACCCCGCTGGTACGCCTACTGGGTCGAGCACGACGTCTTCGCCGCCAACCCCGATCCGGCGGACAAGCGGCCCGTCTACGCCCTGCCCATGCCGCCCCCCAACGTCACGGGGTCCTTGCACATGGGGCACGCGCTCTTCGTCACGCTCGAGGACGTCCTCACCCGCTGGCATCGCATGCGCGGGTTCAACACGCTCTGGCAGCCCGGCATCGATCACGCGGGCATCGCCACGCAGACCGTCGTCGAGCGTCAGCTCCGCCGCGAGGGCAAGAGCCGCCACGACCTCGGCCGCGCGGTCTTCACCGAGCGCGTCTGGCAGTGGAAGGCCGAGAGCGGCGGCCGCATCGCGCTCCAGCAGCGCGAGCTCGGCGCGAGCCCCGACTGGCCGCGCAGCAAGTTCACGATGGACGCGGACATGTCGCGCGCCGTGCGCGAGGCGTTCGTCCGCCTCTACGAGCAGGAGCTCATCTACCGCGACACGCGCCTCGTGCACTGGGACTGCGAAGCGCAGACCGTGCTCTCGAACCTCGAGGTCGAGAACGAGGAGTCGAACGGCGAGCTCTTCGAGTTCGCGTATCCGATCGCCGGCGGCGAAGGCGAGCTCGTGGTCGCGACGACGCGCCCCGAGACGATGCTCGGCGACACGGCCGTCGCGGTGCACCCCGACGATCCTCGGTACAAGCACCTGCACGGCAAGTTCCTCCAGCACCCGTTCCTCGATCGGAAGGTCCCGATCATCACGGACGCGATCCTCGTCGATCCGAAGTTCGGCACGGGCGCCGTGAAGGTCACGCCGGCGCATGACTTCAACGATCACGAGACGGGCAAGCGCCACAAGCTCGAGATGATCTCCATCATGAACAAGGACGGCACGCTCAACGCCGAGGCGGGGCCGTTCGCGGGGATGGAGCGCTTCGCCGCGCGCAAGGCCGTGAAGAAGGCGCTCGACGAGAAGGGCCTCGTGCGTGGCTCGAAGAACCACACGCTCGTTCTACCGCGCAGCGAGCGCAACGGCTCGATCGTCGAGCCGATGATCTCGACGCAGTGGTTCGTGAAGATGAAGCCGCTCGCGGGCCCGGCGCTCGCCGCGGTTCGTCACGGCCACACGAAGATCATCCCCGAGGACTGGACGAAGACCTACGAGCACTGGATGACGAACATCCTCGACTGGTGCATCTCGCGCCAGCTCTGGTGGGGCCATCGGATCCCGGCGTTCTACTGCGACGCCTGCGGTCACATGACGGTCACGCGCGAGGATCCGACGGTGTGTGAGAAGTGCGGCGCGGACAAGCTTCGTCAGGACGAGGACGTGCTCGACACGTGGTTCTCGAGCGGGCTCTGGCCGTTCTCCACGCTCGGCTGGCCGAACGACACGGACATGCTCCGCAAGTTCTACCCGGCGAGTGACCTCGAGACTGGCTACGACATCCTGTTCTTCTGGGTCGCGCGCATGATGATGATGGGCATCCACTTCATGGGCGTGCCGCCGTTCAAGCGCATCCTCTTGCACGGGATGGTCGTCGACGAGACCGGCGACAAGATGAGCAAGGTGAAGGGCAACGTGATCGATCCGCTCGACCTCGTGCACGGCGCGACGTTCGACGAGATCGTGGAGAAGACGCTGCCCGGCGCGCCGCGCGAGGAGTCGCTGAAGAAGTTCAAGAAGGCCTACCCCTCGGCCTCGCAGATGGGCTCGGGCTTCTCCGCGTACGGCGCCGACGCGCTGCGCTTCACGCTGAGCACGTACTCACCTCAAGCGCGGCGCATCCCGCTGTCGCCGAAGAAGATCGAGGGCAACCGGCACTTCTGCAACAAGATCTGGAACGCGGTGCGTTACGCGCTGCCGTACCTCGAAGGCGCGCGCGTGACGAACGAGCCGCCGAAGGCGACGACGTTGACGAACCGGTGGATCCTCTCGCGGCTCGGCGCGGCGCTCGAGACGACGAAGAGCGGGCTCGACGAGTTCCGTCTGGATGAAGCGGCGCTCGCGCTCTACCACTTCTTCTGGGGCGAGCTCTGCGACTGGTACCTGGAGCTCACGAAGCCCGTGCTGAACCCGAGCACAGGCGCGGTGCCGGGGCCGGAGCAGGACGAGACGAAGAACGTGCTCGCGTACGTGGTCGAGGCGTCGATCCGCGCGCTGCACCCGTTCATCCCGTACATCACGGAGGAGCTCTGGCAGCGGCTGCCGCGTCCGTCGGACGCGCCGAAGTCGATCGCGCTCGCGGCGTATCCGGAGCCGGGCACCGTGCCTCGCGACGCGGACGCCGAGCGCGAGATGGGCGTCGTGATGGCCGTGATCTCGGCGGCGCGAACGATCCGCAGCGAGCACGAGGTGCACCCGGGCGCCGAGGTGCCGCTCTTGCTGCGCGCGGAGGGCGAGGCGCTGCTGTCGCTGCTACGCGCCGAGGCGCGCGCGATCAAGACGCTCGTGAAGACCGCGGCGGAGCCGGGCATCGAGGTGCGCGGCGCGGCGCGACCGAAGGGCGCGGTGATGAGCGTGGCGGCGGGCGTCGACGTGCTCGTCGACCTGCGCGGCCTCGTCGAGGGCGCGAAGGAAGCGGCGCGGATCGAGCGCGAGATCAAGAAGACGGAGAAGGACATCGCCGCGCTGGAGAAGAAGCTCTCGCTGCCGAGCTTCGCGGAGAAGGCGCCGCCGGAGGTGGTGGCGGAGTCGCGCAATCAGCTCGAGGAGCTGAAGAAGAAGCGGGCGGGGCTGGAGGAGGCCAAGAGTTTGGCGGCGGAGCTCGGATGAAAGAGGTAAGGTTTGTCCCCGGAGGTCCTGGGATGAACGAACCGGCACGCAAGCTCAAGTACACGTTCGCGGAGTACGTGGCGTACGACGAGGCGAGCGAGATCAAGCACGAGTACGTGGACGGCGAGATCTACGCCATGTCGGGTAGTACGGCCCGGCACTCGCTGCTCACGACGGGAATGAGCAGCGCGCTGAGCCAAGCGCTCGGCGCTCGCGGATGCCGTGTCTTCAGCCCGGATATGCGCATCCGCGTGCAAGAGACCGGCCTCGCGACCTACCCCGACGTGAGCGTCGTCTGCGGCAAGCTCGAGTTCGACCCCGAGAACTCGAACACCCTCACGAACCCCATCCTGATTGTCGAGGTCCTCTCGCCGAGCACCGAGAAGTACGACCGGCAGCAGAAGTTCGACCACTACCGGCTCATACCTACGCTCCGCGAGTACCTGCTCATCTCGCAGGACGAGCGGCGCATCACGCACTACACGCGCAACGAGGACGACTCCTGGACCCTCCGGGACGTGCGGCTCTCGCAGCCCCTCAAGCTCCCCTCGGTCGACGTCACGCTCTCGCTCGACGACATCTACCGCGGCGTCTTCGATCCCTGACGCCCTAGGCTCCCCACCAGAGCATCTCGTGCACCTGCATCTGCCCCTGGATGCTGACGATCACCCGTAGTTTGTCCCCGTCCGTCTCCACGACGTGCGCGGGGAACGCGTCCGCGGGGTAAAACGCGCTCTTCACGAACCCCTTCGCGTCGAGCCAGAACAGGTGCACGCCTTCCGGCGTCGGCCCGTGCATCAAGAGCATCCGCCCGCCGCCGAGCCACACGAAGTCGAGCCACTTGAACCCGAGCTCCGTGAAGCGCTCCGCCGACGGAAAATCCTCGCCCACGTCGCGCAGCTCCGGAAGATGCGCGCGCAGGTGCTTGTAGAGCAGGTCGTACCGCACCTTCGCGAGCCGCGGCATACGCCGGTCCGGAGGCGCGATCACGGGCAGCGCGTCCGCGTCGAACGTCGGCACTTCCACGTGCGTCCTGTAGCGATCGGCGAGCCGCGGCTGATCGATCTCGTCATCCGAGAACGACCTCAGCCACCACCCGAAGATCCAGAGATCGCCCGTGCCCGCCTTCGACGTGAGCCGCACGAGCGACTCCCAGAGCGGGTTCCGCACCTGCCACACGCCGCCGTGGTTCTTCACGACGCACGCGCCCACGTAGAGCGTGCCGTGCCAGATGAGCTCCGAGATGGTCGACCTAGTGTGCCTGTTGGAGATCCAGGCGTCGCGTTTCTCGCGCGTGATCGTCGCGCCGAGCCTGTGCACGGACGCATCCGAGTAATCGAGCACGAGGTCCGGTGCGCCGAGGACCTCCGGCGCGAGGCGCGCAAACGCCTCGGCAATCTCGTCGATCCTCGCGAAAATGTGCGGATTTTTCCCGGGATTCGCGTCTTCGCTCCGCAGCTTCTCGAGGTTGCCCCAGAGGTGCGGCGGGTAGTAGTTCCGGAAATACGTGGTGAAGAGCCGCTCGGCGGTGAGTTTTTCGGCGCTCATGGGGCGGGCGTTCAGAACATCTTCTTGCGCTTCGAGGACGACAGGATACCGAGCATTTCCCGGTACTTCGCGACCGTCCTCCGCGCGATGCGGATCCCGTCCTGGTCCTCGAGGATCTTCACGATCGCCTGATCACTCAGCGGGTTCGACTTGTCCTCCGCCGCGATGATCTTCTTGATCGCCTGCTTCACGCTCTCCGAGGCGATGTCCTCGTCGGCGACGCGGTGGATCGACGAGTTGAAGAAGTACTTCAGCTCGAAGAGCCCTTGCGGTGTGTGCACGTACTTGTTCGACGTCACGCGCGAGATCGTCGACTCGTGCATGCCCACGCTCTCGGCCACGTCGCGCAGGATCATCGGCTTCAGGTAAGCCACGCCCCGCTCGAGGAAGTCCTTCTGCTTCTCGACGATGCACTCCGTGACCTTGATGATCGTCCGCCGCCGCTGCTCGATCGCGCGGATCAGCCATTGCGCGGAGCGCAGCTTCTCGCTGATGAACTCCTTCGCCTTCGGGTCCTTCAGCATCCGCTGCGCGAGCCCCTCGTTGATGAAGAGCCGCTGCAAACCCTTGTCGTTGTCCGTCACGACCCACAGGTCGCCGTCCTTGATGACGTAGACGTCCGGGGTGATGGCGATCGTCTTGTCGTCGACCTCGGCGAAGTTTCGCGCCGGGACGCTCTCGAGCTTCTGGATCTCCTGGACCGCCTCGTAGACCTCCTCCAGGGAAATCTTCAGGGCCTTCGCGATCGCCGGAAAGTTGCGCCGCTCGACGTTGTGGAGGTGGTCCTTGATGATGGCCATCTCGATCGCGTCGTAGCCGAGCACCTCCGCCTGGATGCGCAGGCACTCCGAGAGGTCCCGCGCCGCGACCCCCACCGGGTCGAAGCGCTGGAGCATGGCGAGCACCTCCGGCGCGTCCTCCGGGTTGAGGTCCGCCTCGTTGGCGAGGTCGTCGAGCGTCAGGTCCGGACGCTTCGTCCCGTCCGGGTTCTCCCCGCCCGACATGTCGAGGTAGCCGCGCTCGTCCAGGTTGCCGATGACGAGCTCGGCGAAACGACACTCGTTCTCCACGAAGTCGCTCATCTGGAGCTGCCAGAGCAGGTGCTCTTGCAGGCTCAGGTTCCGGGTCAGGTTCTGCTCGATCGGCGGCAGCTCCTCGAACCCGCCGCGCTGCGAGGGCATCGCCTGCTGGAGCTGGCGGTTCTCGAGGAACTGCTCCCAGTCGACCTCCTTCACCCGTTTTTCGGTGTCTCGCATGGCGAGATCGGTGTCGGAGTGCTCCGAGTTCGCCCGTTCGAGGGTCAGGTTCGACCGACCGTCGAGGTCCTGCGCCTCCCGGCTCGTCGTACCCGAGGCGTCCCTCGACTTCGAGGACACCGATTCGCCCGAGTCGTCGGCGAGCAGCGGGTTGCCGTCGAGCTCCTTGCGGATTTCCTCTACCAGTTCGAGGCGCGACAGCTGTAGCAGCCGGATCGCCTGCACCAGCTGCGGCGTCATCACCAGCTGCTGGGACAGCTTGAACTGGAGCTTCATCTCCATGCCCATCGAGAGCTCCTACCTGGTCGAACACCCTGGGACCCCCACGCCCGGTGGGCGTGGGGAGCGAGGTCCGGACCGACTACGTGCCCGGTACCGCATCCCACCCTAGCACTGAAACCTGTCGCGGCCCGAGTCTTGCTTTGTCTCGTCTATAAACTCTTGGTTCAAAAATTGCGCATCCGTAGGCCCGCGACAAGCCTTGCCACGTGGTGTTCTGAAACACAATCACTGGAGAAGCTCCCTCACGCCTCGGGAAAATCCTGACGAACCCCTCAGTCAGGGATGGACGTGAGGCCCGGCCCATGATGTTGTACGAGCAGCCCAGCTCACGCGCTGCACGGCAACATAGGGGGGTTTCATGGGTTTGCAGGAAGGCGAGACACAAACCACGGCAACCAAGCCAAGCGCACGCGCGCTCGAGATCCTCGAGCGCTCCGGCCTCCGCGGCCTGCCCGAGTCCACACGACACGCCTTGCTCGACGGCGGGAAGGTCGAGCGCCTCCTCCGCCGCCAGCGCATCGCACAACAAGGCGAGCCAGCCCCCGCCTTGTTCGTCCTCGGCAAGGGCCGCGTGAAGCTCGAGCGCGCCAGCAGCGGGCACGTGTTCCCGGTCGGTCACCGAGGCCCAGGCGACCTCGTCGGGGAAGCCGCGCTCACGGGCAACGTCGCTCCGGAGCACGCCATCGTCGCCGACGAGGCCGAGGCGCTCGTGCTCCCGGCCACGTTCCTGCGCCGGCTCGCGACCACGGATACCCTCTTGCAAGCCGTCGTGGCGCGGGCGCTGCTCGAAGGGCAGCGCGCCGCGGAAGACCGGCTCGCCTCTCTCCTCTTGCGCAGCGTCCGCGCGCGGCTCGTCGAGCTCTTGCTCGACGGGCTCGACCGCTGGGGCGAACCCCACCGAAGCGGGACCGCCCTCTCCGCCCCCTTCACCCACGCCGATCTCGCGAGCCTCATCGGCTCCACACGAGAGACCGTGACGCTCGAGCTCGGCAGGTTGCGCCGCGCCAAGCTCATCGAGCTCGACAGGCGCCGGATCGTCATACCCGACCGCGACGCGCTTGCGCGGTACGCCGAGACGCCGTGATGCGACGAACGAGCGGGAAGACGCCGGAGCGCGGCGCGGCTCGTCGCGACGAACGCACGCCGAAGACCGCGTCGAGCAGCCGCTCGAACGGATAAGGCTTGACGATCACCTCCGCGAGCTCCGCGGACTCGTGGCGGGGCAAGGGCTGGCTCGTCGTGACGATCACCCGGTGCGGCACGTTTCCGTGCGAGCGCATCCGCTGAAGGATCTCCACACACTTCGGCGAAGAGTTCGAGAGATCGATGACCGCGACGTCGTACGTCCGGTGCCCGAGCTCCGCGAGCGCCTCGTCGAGCGTCGCCGCCTTCGTCACCTTCGCGCCACGATTCGTGAGCAAGAGCGCCGTGGCTTCGCGCATCAGTTGTTCTTCATCCAAGAGCAGGATCGTCGGTACGTTGAGCATGGCGCCGCGGCACCTTGCAGCGCGCGTGCCGTCAGGGTTCGGTGTCGACGAGTTGGTTTCTGAGCTTACCAGCGTTCGTCGCCGCGCCCGAAGATCCCAGGTTCAAACAGCGCCCCCGCGGCTGCCTGGTTCCTTTCCGTACGATAACGATCTGTGCCCGAAGGAGGCTCGCGTGAGCCTCCTTGCGCGCAAATCGGTGACCAAACACGGGCAATCGTCGTCCGAGGACATTGCCGCGTGATTGCCGTGCGCGCTTTCTTCCCATCAACGGGCGGCCGGGACGTGGAAAGGTCGTCGACCAGACGGAGCAACCAAGGGCGTTCCGCACGTCCTCCACGAACTCCAAGATCCGCGTGATTTCAAGCACTTGTGCGTCCTCGACGGCTTGGTGCGAATCGTGCAATACCTGCGGCCGCCGGACCGGTCACCCCGGTCCAGGTTTCCTTGGAGGCACGATGATGCATGCGCTTCGCGTATTGACGATTGCCACGCTTTCCCTCGCAACCGCCGCGCTCGTGGGCTGCGGCGACGACGACCCGCCGGAAAACGAGAACAAGGGCTGCTCCGTCCAGGCGCAGACCGGCTGCGAAACCGGGCTCGTATGCGAGGAGGTCGAAGGAGCCGACCCGGCCTGCTTTGCGCCCGTGGCATTCAAAGGAATGGTCGTGAACGCCCTCGACGACAAACCCGTCCAGGGGGCGCGTATCGTGGCCCGCGACGCGAATGACGCGGCCGTCTCGCCGGTCGCCATCTCGGCCGCGGACGGGACCTACACGCTGAACGTACCGGCCAAACGCAATGCGGAAGGCAAGCCGCTGGCCGCGAAGCTGACCCTGCGCGCGGACGCGTCGGGCTACCAGACGTTCCCGCTGGCCCCGCGCGTCGCGCTGCCGATCGACGTGGATACGGCGGCGGGCAGCCCGCCCGTCGTGCAAAACGCGTCGACGGACATCGCGCTCGTGCCGCTGCCGAATGCGTCGGGCCTCGGGTCGATCGCAGGCACGGTGGTGGCCGATACAGGCGTGGACCTGGTGCCCGCGGGCGCGCTGGTCGTCGCCGGCGGATCGACGGGCATCGTCGACTTCAAGGGCAACTTCGTGGTGTTCAACGTGCCGGCGAACGCGAGCGTGGACGTGAAGGCCTACGCCGCAGGCCTGCAGATCACGCCGAAGACGGTCGCCGTCGAGGCCGGCAAGGAGACGGCCAACGTGGAGCTGCGCATCTCGAGCGCGGCGACGGCGAAGGTGACGGGCAGCGTGCAGATCGTGAACGGCAACGGCTTCAGCACGACGAGCGTCGTGCTCGCGCTGAAGGATACGTTCGTCGCGGATGCGGCGCGCGGCGAGGTGCCGAAGGGTCTGCGCGTGGGCGGCGTGACGGGCGCCTACGAGTTCGCGGGCGTGCCCGACGGCGACTACGTGATCCTCGCGGCCTTCGAGAACGACGGCCTGGTGCGCGACCCCGACATCTCGATCGGCGGCACGACGCTCCTCGACGTGACGATCGCCGGTGGGCAGAGCGTGACGAAGGAGGGCTTCAAGGTGACGGGCTCACTCGCCACGGAGTCGCCCGGCAAGGACGCGATCGAAGAGGTGACGGGCACGCCGACGTTCGTCTGGGCCGACGACTCGAGCGAGGACCTGTACGAGGTGCGCGTGTTCGACGCGTTCGGCGTGAAGGTCTGGGAAGACCTCGCCGTGCCGAGCGTGAGCGGCTCGAAGACGGTCAGCGTGGAGTACGGCGGCGAGGCGCTGCTCCCGGGCATGATCTACCAGTTCCGCGCGACGTCGATCAAAGACGGCGTGCCCATCTCGCAGACCGAAGATCTGCGCGGCGTGTTCATCGCCCGCTGATCCATCCCTCTCCCTTTCACCCGTAAAACAAGGCTTTTCCGATCCCCTTCCTTCCCGGAGGTGACCATGGCGAACGTACGTCTTTGGAAATCGTGGCTCGTCGCGTGTGTGACGCTCGCAGCCACGGCGGTGCTCGCGAGCGCCTGCAGCTCGGACGGTGACGGCACGTCGGGCAGCAGCAACAACGAGAACACGTGCACGTTTGGCGGCGAGAAGTGCGCCGCAGGCTGTAGCCCGACGCTCGGATGTATCGAGTGCGCGGCCGACGAGAGTTGCCCCGCGAGCGCGCCGTTCTGCGTGCTCGGCCGCTGCGAGGAGTGCCAGGCGACCGCGCAGTGCGGCACGGGCAAGGCGTGTTTCCCGCACAAATTCACGTGCGAGCCCGTCTGCACCGCGAACGGCGACTGCCCCGGCGAGGCGCCGATCTGCGAGCCGAACACGGGCGTGTGCGTCGGCTGTCTCGCGAACACGGACTGCACGGACGCGAAGAAGCCGATCTGCGACCCGACGCGCAAGCAGTGCGGGGCGTGCGCGGAGAACGCGGACTGCGGCGCCGCGCAGCCGGTCTGCGACCTGCAGAAAGGCGAGTGCAAGGAGTGCCTGGTCGACGGGCACTGCCCGCCCGGCTCGCTCTGCGGGACCGACGCGAAGTGCCACGCGGCCTGCACGTCGAACGACGACTGCAACGACGGGGGCAAGCCAGTCTGCAACGTGGCCGAGAACAGCTGCGTGGAGTGCCTGGCGAGCGCCGACTGCGGGGCCGCGGCGCCGATCTGCGACGGGAACAACTGCCGGGTGTGCGTGACGAGCGCCGACTGCACGAACCCGCAAACGCCGGTTTGCAAAGACAAAAACGAGTGCGTCGGCTGCCTCGGGAACGCGGACTGCAAGGACCCGCTCGCGCCGATCTGCAAGGGCGAGGTCTGCGTGCAGTGCGACAAGGACGAGCACTGCGCCGATCCGGCCAAGCCGAAGTGCGAAAACCAGGTCTGTGTGGCCCCCTGAAGCCGGAAAATCCCGTCGTTCGCTGGAAGAATGCGCAGGTCCGCCACATGCTGCTAGAGTGCCGGTCCCCGAGCACGAGTGGCGGAACTGGCATACGCACCGGGTTTAGGTTCCGGCGCCGCAAGGATTGAGGGTTCGACTCCCTCCTCGTGCACCGCCCACGGTGGGGGCTCCGGTCGGACTGCGTTGCAGTCCTTCCTCTGCCCCCCACACCCCCGCGGTTTCGAATCGGGTGGGGGTTCTCTGCAGTTTCCCAGCGTTGGGGGCTCCTCCGCCCCCCACCCCCCGCGCGCTCCACTTCGCTGCGCTTCGCTCCGTTGCGGGAAGCGCCTCGAACGGGTACGGGTTCAGGTCCCCATCCCGGGATTTGCGCCCGCTTGCCGTAGGGACTACGTTCGGCAGGCTCCGCGCCACCCCCGACCCTCGATCCGACCGGGACGACGAGACCCGGAGCCAAGGCGAAAGACGATGCTCACCTGGGCGATGAAGAAGATCTTCGGTACCTCGCACGACCGTGCCATCCGCCGCATGCGACCGAAGGTCGAGGCCATCGGGGCCCTCGAGAAGGACCTGAAAAAGCTCTCGGACGCAGAACTCCAGGCCAAGACGGCCGAGTTCAAGACCCAGCTCGACAACGGCGCGAGGCTCGACGACATCCTCATCCCGGCCTTCGCCGTCTGCCGCGAGGCCAGTCGGCGCGTCCTGCGCATGCGCCACTACGACGTGCAGCTCATCGGCGGCATGGTGCTCCACCAGGGCTCGATCGCCGAGATGCGCACGGGCGAAGGCAAGACGCTCGTCGCCACCC
This sequence comes from Polyangium sp. 15x6, assembly GCF_029960785.1. GTDB lineage: Bacteria > Myxococcota_A > Polyangia > Polyangiales > Polyangiaceae > Polyangium. Next base: position 96,257 of record NZ_JASBQE010000007.1, on the reverse strand, counting down.
TGCCCTGCTACCTCAACGCGCTCGAAGGCAAAGGCGTCCACGTCATCACCGTGAACGACTACCTCGCCAAGCGCGACGCCGAGTGGATGGGCAGGCTCTACGGCGCCCTCGGCCTTTCGACCGGCGTCGTCGTGAACCAGCAGAACGACGCGGACAAGCGGCACGCCTACCGCTGCGACATCACCTACGGCCAGAACAACGAGTTCGGCTTCGACTACCTCCGCGACAACATGAAGTTCTCGGCGCTCGACTATCACCAGCGCCCGCTGAACTACGCGATCGTCGACGAGGTCGACTCGATCCTCATCGACGAGGCCCGGACGCCGCTCATCATCAGCGGCCAGGGCGAGCGGTCGAGCGACAAGTACCGCGTCATCAACGACATCATCCCGCGCCTCCGCAACGAGGAGCACTACAACGTCGACGAGAAGGGCCACTCCGTCACCCTCACCGACGATGGCGTGGAGCTCGCCGAGAAGCTGCTCGAGGCGATCGGGGTCCTGAAGAGCAAGAACCTCTACGACCCGGTCAACCTCGAGACGCTGCACATCCTGAACCAGTGCCTGCGCGCGCACTCGCTCTACAAGCGCGACGTCAACTACCTGGTGAAGGAGGGCAAGGTCCTCATCGTCGACGAGTTCACCGGCCGCGTGCTCGCGGGACGCAGGTGGTCGGACGGCCTGCACCAGGCGGTCGAAGCCAAGGAGAACGTGCGGATCCAGGAGGAGAGCCGCACGATGGCGACGATCACGTTCCAGAACCTCTTCCGCATCTACAAGAAGCTCTCGGGCATGACGGGCACCGCGGACACCGAGGCCTCGGAGTTCCACAGCACCTACAAGCTCGACGTCATCATCATCCCGACGAACAAGACCACGATCCGCAAGGACGACGAGGACGTCGTCTACAAGACCGAGCGCGAGAAGTTCACCGCCGTCGTCAACGAGATCATCGAGAAGCACGAGAAGGGTCAGCCGATCCTGGTCGGCACGACGAGCGTCGAGAAGAGCGCCGCGATCGCGAAGATCCTCGGGAAGAAGGGGATCAAGCACAGCGTGCTGAACGCCAAGCAGCACGAGAACGAGGCCTACGTCGTCGCGCAGGCCGGTCGCAAAGGCGCGATCACGGTCAGCACGAACATGGCCGGCCGCGGCACCGACATCCTCCTCGGCGGCAACCCCGAGATGCTCGCGAAGCTGCGCTTCAAGGAGCAGAACCGCCTGCCCGAGGCCGAGCCCGAGGCCTTCGAGGTGCTCGTCGAGCAGATCCGCAAGGAGTGCGAGGCCGAGGGCGCCGAGGTGCGCGAGATCGGCGGGCTCTACATCATCGGCACGGAGCGGCACGAGTCGCGGCGCATCGACAACCAGCTCCGCGGCCGCGCCGGCCGCCAGGGCGACCCGGGCATGTCGCGCTTCTACCTGTCGCTCGAGGACGACCTCATGCGGATCTTCGCGGGCGACCGCGTGAAGAACCTCATGGAGAAGATGGGCATGCCGGACGACGAGCCCATCGAGCACCCCTGGGTCACGAAGAGCGTCGAGAACGCGCAGAAGAAGGTCGAAGAGCGCAACTTCGACATCCGCAAGAACCTGCTCGAGTACGACGACGTGATGAACGCGCAGCGCAAGACGATCTACGACATTCGTCAGCAGCTGCTCGTCGGACGCTACACCCCCGACATCGTCGACGAGGAAGGCAAGCCCACGGGCGAGAAGCGCACGATCAAGCCGCTCACGCGCCTCGTCGAGGACGTGGTGCCGGACGTCGGCTACATGCTCGGCATGTTCGCGGCCGATCCGATCTCGCCGCGCGACAAGGACGGCAACCCGCGGACGCTCACGCGCAAGGATTTCGAGAAGGTCGAGAAGTTCGTCGAGACCGACAACCTGCAGAAGGAGCTCTACACGCGTTACGGCGTGAAGATCGACTTCGAGGGCCGCGAGGACGAAGGGGTCGAGATCTACGACGAGTGCGTCGACCTGATCCCGCGCGCGATGACCGAGCAACGCGAGCGCTTCCTCGACCTGATGGACCGGATCATCGGCGCGATGGTCGAGGAGAACTGCCCGCCGCGGAAGCCCCCGGAGGACTGGGACTGGGGCGGGATCTTCCAGGGCTTCCGCGAGCACTTCGGGATCGAGCTGCCCGACGAGATCGCCGAGCACGCCGAGGCCGAGCAGCTCGCGCACGACCTCTTCGATCGCGCCGAGAAGGCCTTCGAGGCCCGCGAGAAGGAGATCGGGACGGAGCTGCTCCTCAGGATCTTCCGGCACATCTACCTGGAAGAGCTCGACAAGTCCTGGGTCGATCACCTGACCGACATGGACCACCTGCGCGACGGCATCGGCCTGCGCGGCTACGGTCAGAAGGACCCGAAGCAGGAGTACAAGAAGGAAGGCTACAACCTCTTCGTGACCATGGTCGCGCGCGTGCAGTCGAACGTGATGACCAAGGTCTTCGCGATGAAGGTGCGTCGCGAGGAGGAAGAGCAGGCGATCGAGGAGCAAGACCTCGCCCGTCACCAGGCGCAGCTCGAGCACGCCGTGGCCCACCACGACGAGGAGCTGCCGCCCGGCGCTTCCGCCGAGCCGCCGCCGCAAGAGCCGGTCGTCCAGGCCGAGCAGGAGTGCCCCTGCGGCAGCGGTAAGCCCTTCATGCAGTGCCACGGCGCCGAGGACGAGGCGTCGGTATGAGCACCGCGGCGTCACAAAGGCCGGTCCACCCGTCGATGGTGCTCGGGGCCTACCTCGAGCGCCTCGTCCGCGCGCGTCGCGTCGCCGTGCTCGGCGACGCGACCCTGGAGCTCGCCGAGAAGCTCGTCGAGCGCGGCGCGAGGCTCGTCCACGCCTACGATCCCGACGCAGCGCGCGCGGCCCAGGCCTTCGCGCGTACCGCGCAGGATCGCGACCGGCACGTGACGCACGCAGTGTTCGAAGGCGACCTCGGCGTGCGCGACGGGGCCTTCGACGTGGTCGTCGTGCCCGATCTGTCGCTCTTCGCCGACCCGTCCGAGGTGCTGCGCAGGGCACGAAAGCTCGTCGGCTCGGCCGGCGTCGCGGTGATCGCCTCGCCGAACCCGGACGCGTCGCGGAGGCTGCTCGCGCTCGCCTCGCCGCGCGGCAAGGACACGTCGCCGCCCGGGTATTACGCGCTCTACGACATCGTCTCGCTCCAGTTCCCCGTCGTGCGCATGCTCGGGCAAGCGCCGTTCGTCGGGTACACGGTGGCGGACTTCGCCGCCGGCCCGGATCTCGAGGTCAGCGTCGACACGTCGCTGCTCAAGGCGACCGAGGAGCCCGAGCACTTCATCGCGATCGCCAGCGAGCGCAAGGTCTCCGTCGACGCATTCGTGGTCGTGGAGCTCTCGCTGTCCGAGGTGCGCGAGGCGATCGGGACGGTAGGCGCGACGGCCGTGGACGCGAGCCGCGTGAAGGAGCTCGAAGCCGCGCTCGCCGTGCACGACGAGCGAAGGCGCACGGACGAAAAATTTGCCGAGGAGCGCGCGGCCGCCGCCGTGGCGACCGCGGCGCGCGTGGTCGAGCTCGAAGCAAAGCTCGAACGGCTGCGCGACGTGGACACGCGCGCCGGCGACACGCACGTGCGGGCTGAGCGGCTGACGCACCAGATCCGCGATCTCGACGAGGAGCTCCGCCGCCAGCGCGACCGCGCGACCAAGCTCGCGAAGCAGCTCGACGACGAGAAGAAACTCCGCACGAAGGCCGAGGTCGAGCTCGGGCTCGCCCGCGGACGCCCGGAGATCCCGGGCGCGAAGGAGCGCATCGAGCAGCTCACGGCCGAGCTCGTCGCGACGCGCTCGCGCGCCATGGAGGTCGAAGGCGAGCTCAGCGCGGCCGGCGTGGGCATCGAGGAGCTCTCGAGCGATCGGGCCGCGCTGCGCGCCCGCGTCGCCGAGCTGGAGCTCCGCCTCGCCGCCCAGGAGGCCGCCTCGCGGGAGCCGGATCCCGGTCTGCTCTCGCGCGTCGCTCAGCTCGAAGCCGCGCTCGAACGGTCGGAGGCCACCCGGCAAGCCGCCGTGCGCCGCGCCGACGAGCTCGGCGAGACGCTCGCCGCGACCACGGCGGAGCGGCTCCACCTGGCCGAGAAGGTCCAGACGCTCGAGAAGCAGACGGCCGCGCTCCTCGCCGAGCGCGCCGCGAGCGAGTCCCTCGCGCCGGAGATCGACGCGCTCGAAGCGCAGCTCCAGGATCGCGGGCATCGCATCGCGGTGCTCGAAGCGGAGCTGCGCGAAGGCCTGCGCGTCGGCAAGGAGCTCGTCGAGGAGCTCGAAACGCTCCGCGCGACGGCCGTGGTCCCCGCGGGCGAGGCCGCTCCTCCGGCAGCGACGCCGCAAACGCAAAATGGAGCGCCCGTGCCCCCGTCGACGCTCGGCGGGTTTGCATCCGCGACCGAGGCGGCTCCTTCCGAGACCACGGAAGCCTCTCCCGTCGCCAACGCCGACGCCGAGACCCTGAAGACGCAGCTCGACACGCTCGCGGTCCGCGCGGCCCGCTCCGAGGCAGATCTCAAGGCCGCCGAGTGGCGCATCGCGCAGCTCGAGCTCGCCCTCGCGTCCGCCGAGCGCGGCGAGGGAGAGCCCGCGGCCGTGGCGGTCGAGCTCGAGCAAGCCCTGCTCGCGGCCCACCAGGAGCTTGCCACGCTGCGACGAGCGGTCGGCCCCGAGGGTGGGCACGTCGCGCCGGGCGTGGTCGAGCAGGCGGTCCTCCTCCACCAGATCACGACGCAACTCGACGGCGTCGTCCCCTGACGGCTCGCCCCCCCTGCCTGGCCGCGCTAACACGTCGGCCATGCGTCCTCGCCTGATCGCCGCGATCGCTCGCATCGCAACCGCCGCCACGCTCGTGACGGCCCTCGGCGCCTGCGGCTCGGCCGTCCCCAAGCCGGCCGCCGATCCGATCGAGGCCATGCGCGCCGGCGCGAGCGCCTCGCAAGACGGTGAGGTCCTCGGCCGCTGGCTCCTCGGTGAGCTGCTCGTCCCCGGCGGCGACGCGGCGCGGGCCCGCGAGGCGCGCGGAAAGCTCGACAAGGCCTCCACGAACAAGGGCCTCTACGCCTCGCTCGCGCGCGCCGTCGACGACGAGATCCACGGACGCTTCCGCGCCGCCGCCCTCGCGCACCTCGACGCCGTGAATGCCGCCCGCACCACGGATCACCCCGACGCGCCGCTCGTCGGTTGGTACGCGGCGAGCCACCTGCTGCGCCTGCGCACGAGCGTCCCCGGCATCTGGGAACTCGCGAAGGACACGGTCGTGCGCACGATCGATCAGCCGGGCCACATCGGCTGGCGCGCGCGCAGCGACCTCGCGGAGTGGTGGAGCGTCGAGGGCCTGCGCAAGGAAGCGGAGGGCAAGGACAAGAGCCCGACGGAGATCGCGGCCGAGCGCTTCGGCTGCGCCAAGAAGGCGCGCCTCGCCGGCCCCTTCGGCCACCTCGCCGCGAATGATCACCGCGAGCATTACGAGGCCGAGCGCGCCGGCCCCTGGCCTCGCCTCTTCCCGGCCGATCCGCGCCGCGCCGATCGCCCGCGTGTCCTCGCCACCGAGCGGCGCGGCTGCCAGATCCGCACCGCCGAGCCCGTCTCGGGTGGCGTCTTCTACGCCGAGACCTTCCTCGAGCTCCCTGCCGAGCGTGAGCTCATCGTCGCCGTGCAGGGCGCGTTCTCGATCCGCGTCGACGATGTCGAGGTCCTCGCGCGTGACCCGCGCGACTGGGGCATCTGGCCTCGCTTCGGCGCGCGCGTCCGCCTCTCCGCGGGCCGCCATCGCATCCTCGCGAGCATCGGCAGCGCCGAGACCGGCATCCGCATCCTCGCGCCGAATGGCCTGCCCCTCGGCGCCGAGACCTCCGACGATCCTACGGCGCCGTACGTCCTCGAACCGCCGCTCGTCCTGCCCGATCCGAACGTCCTCGAACCCTTCCTCCTCGCGCTCGGCGTCCCCGCCGCGCCGCGCACTCCGCGCCCTTCGCCGCGCGACACGAACGATCCCATCGCGCGTTACCTCGCCACGTGGCTCTCGCACATCGAGGGACAGGACGACCTCGCCTCCGTGCTGCTCGAACCGCTCGTGAAGGATCCGTCGCGCGCCACGGGCCCCGCGCTCTCCACGCAGGCGCTCTTCATCGAGAAGGACCCGATCTTCCCGCAGAACGACGCGCGTGATCTCGTGAAGGACGTCCGCGCCCGCGCCGTCGCCAAGGACCCCGACCTCTGGCTCTCGCTCTTCTGGCTCGCGCTCGACGAGGCCGACAAGGTCGGCGCGCCCGAGGCCGCGGCCAAGATCGCCAAGCTCGCCGATCGTTTCCGCGAGGTCCCGGACATCCTCAAGGGACTCGGCCGCATGTACGCGCAGATCGGCTGGACCGTCGAGCACGCGCGCACCGTCAAGGACACGGCCACGCGCTTCTCCGAGGACACCGAGGCCCTCTTCGCGCTCGTGCGCCTGCACGACGAGCGCGGCGACGTCGCCGAGGCCGACAAGATCGCCAAGCGCATCGAGGCCCTCGATCCCGACGCCGAGGTCGCCCTCCAGCGCGCGCTCGAGCGACGCGACTGGGGCGGCGCCATCCGCGAGTTCGAACGCATCGGAAAGACCCGCCGCGATCGTCAGGACATCGCCATCAAGATCGCCGATCTCCTCACCCGCGCCGGCGCGCAGCGCGAGTCGATCGAAGCCCTCGAGCGCGCCGTCAAGAACGACCCCGAGGACGCCTCCGCGCGCCTCGCGCTCGCCGACGCGCGCCTCGCCCGCGGCGACAAGACGGCCCTCCGCACCGCGCTCGTCGAGGCGATCCAGACCGGCGCCGATCCTTCCGCGCTGCGCGAGGCCATCGAGCTCGTCGAGGGCACGACCGAGCTCACGCCGTATCGCATCGAGGGCAAGAAGGTCATCGCGCAGTTCGAGGCCTCGGGCGTCACCATGCCCGGCACCGCGGCGCGCGTCCTCGACTACGCCACCGTCTGGGTCCACGCCGACGGCTCGGCGCGCATGCTCGAGCACGAGATCATCGGCATCCAGTCGCGCGAGGCCATCGAGGAGCTCGCCGAGCAGCGCGTCCCGCGTGGCCTCGTCCTCAAGCTCCGCACCGTCAAGAAAGACGGCCGCGTCCTCGAACCCGAGTTCGTCGACGGCAAGCCCACCGTCACCATGCCGCACCTCGAGGTCGGCGATTACATCGAGACCGAGACGCTCTACACGCTGCGCGGCGACGGCCGCGGCGGCCGCAGCTTCGAGGGCCCGCGCTGGTTCTTCCGCGAAGAGAAGATCCCCTACTTCATCAGCGAGTACGTCGTCGTCTCGCCCAAGAACCGCCCGCTCGACGTCGAGATCGGCGGCAGCGTCCCCAAGCCCACCCTCAAGGAGAACGGCGCGTTCGTCGAGCGTCGCTTCCGCGTCGATCGCAGCCCTGCGCTCCCCGAGGAGCCTGGCAGCGCGCCGACGCAGGAGTTCCTCCCGAACGTGCGTGTCGGCTGGGGCATCAACCTCGAAGAGCGCATCGATCGCCTCGTCGACGCCACGAGCGACGAGACCCCGCGCGACCCGCGCCTCAAGCGCATCGCCGAGAGCATCGTCACCGGCGCTGCGCCCGACGACGCGGACAAACCTGCCCGCCCGACGTCCGTCGACGAGCAGGCGCGCCGCATCTACCGCTGGGTCCTCGCGAACGTCGAGCAGGGCCGCGAGGATGACGGACGCCGCATCATCATCGGCAAGAGCGGCAACCGCACCGAAGCGTTCCTCTACCTCTGCCGCCTTGCCGGCATCGACGCCTCGCTCGGCATGGTCCGCGATCGCCTCACCCCGCCTTCCAATGGCCCGCTCAGCGAAGCCGAGTCCTTCAACGCGCTCGCCGTCCGCCTCGGCACCGAGCGTGGCGTGCGCTGGATGGTCGTGCGCGACAAGTTCGCGCCGTTCGGCTACCTCCCGAGCTCCTTGCGCGGCCAGCCTGCGGTCGTGCTCGAGGAGGGCGCGCCGCGCGAGACCACGCCGCTCACCGGCTCGCGCGACGGCGTCACGTACGAAGGCACCGTCGAGCTCCGCAGCGACGGATCGGCCGCGCTCAAGCTCGAACAGCGCTTCGAGGGCAAGTTCGCGATCATGCTCCGCACCGCCCTCGAGAGCTTGCCTGACGCGCAACGCGACGAGGCCATCGAGACCAAGCTCATCGGCCAGGCCTTGCCTGGCGCGCGCTTGCGCTCGCTCGACATCAAGAACGCGGCCGACCTCGACGCGCCGCTCGTCCTCGTCATGGACCTCGAGATGAACGACTTCGCCCGTGTCCGCACCGGCGACATGGTCATCTCGCCGCCCTTCGCGCTCCGCCTCTCGCCGTTCGCTGCCCTCCCCTCGCGTGAGACGCCGCTCTACATCTCGGAGCAATCCTCGGTCTTTTCGAACGTTCGCCTGAAGGTGAAACTCCCCGAGGGAGCGCGAGTCACCACACAACTCTCCTCGGCTTCCACCCAGGACGGAGGCCGCACGGCCACCGTCAGTGACCGCGTGGATCGCGACACACTCGTCTTCGAGCGCGCGATCACCATCCCTGCCGGCCGGGTGCAGCCCGATGCGTATGGCACCTTCCAGAGCTTCGTCCGCGAGGCCGAGGCGGCCCTGCATCGCGACATCGTGATTTCCGTGGGTTCACGTTAGCGATCTCGCGTTACGACCAATCCTGGTAATATGGACCATGAATCATGGTCACGATCCAGGATAACCGGCGTCCCTCTGTCGACGCACCCAAGGTACGCATCAACCGTGCGCTCAAGCTGTGCCCTCTCTTCGAGAAGGTGGCTCGCTCGACGTTCGACAGCGCGCTCGAAGTCGCCGAAATCGACGTCGTTCGCGCGGGGATGTCCATCCAGAAGCAGGACGACGACGTCACGTCGCTCGCGCTCCTCGGACACGGGCGCGCGCGGCTCGAGCGCAAACTACCGTCTGGACAGACGGTTCCACTTGGTTACCGCGGCAGCGGTGATCTCCTCGGCGAGGCCGCGCTCGCGGGCGCGAGGACGTACACCGAGAGCGCAATCGCCATCGACGAGAGCGAGGTCGTGCGCTTCCCGGTCGCATCGATCCAAGCGTGGCTGCGCGACGATCCCGCGCTCGGCATCGCGCTCCTCGGCTTGCTCATCGATCGCCAGCGCGCGGCCGAGGATCGCATCGAGTCGCTCCTCTTCCGCAACGTCGAAGGCCGCCTCGTCGAGTTCCTCCTCGGGGCCGTCGATCGCTGGGGCGTACCCGACACACGCGGCACGTTGATCTCCGCGCCGATCACGCACCTCGAGATCGCGCAGTCGATCGGCTCCACGCGTGAGACCGTCACCATCACCCTCGGCGCGCTCCGCAAGGACGGCTTGCTCGCCGTGGCGGGTCGACGGCTCATCGTGGTCGACCGCGACGCGCTCGCGAAGCGCCGCTGACCCGCTCGGGGGTTCGGCGGCGTAGCTCGGCTCGTCCGCGCGGAGCCCCCGCGCGTCTTTTCTTTTCGCGTGCTCGGTCGCGGTCGGGCGTGCTATCGCCCGACCGCGATGTCGATCGCCCAGAGCTACCGGATTCGACTCGAAGGGATCCGGTTCCGCGCGCGCCATGGTGTCTCGCGGGCCGAACGCGGATTGCCGCAGGACTTCGTCGTCCATGTCGAGGTCTCGTTGCCCGTCACGAGTCTGCCCCGGACGGACAGCCTCGCGAAGGTCTTCGACTACGACGGCCTCGCGAACCTCGTCGTCGACGAGGGCACGCGTGCTTCGTACAAGCTGCTCGAAATCCTCGCTGAGCGGCTCATCACGCGCATCCTCGCCGACACGCCTGCGGTCGCCGTCACCGTGCAGGTCAAGAAGTTCGGCCCGCCCACGTCGGTGTCGGTCGACGCGGTCTCGGTCGAGCTCTCGGCGAACCGCCCCGCGTAGCCATCCCGCAGACGAGCGAGCGGCCTATCATGGGCCATGCATCGCCTCTCGCTCCTCGCGGCACCGCTCGCGCTCCTCGCCCTCGCTTGCTCTAGCGAGGACGTAACCCCCTCCGCCAAACCCACGCCGCGCGCCTGGGACAAACTCGCCACACCGAGCGACGTCGCGCTCGGCCCCGTGCGTGGCTTCACGCAGGCGCGCGGCATCATCCACAGCCACTCGCCCTACTCGCACGACGCGTGCGACGGCAAAGGCCTCGACGACAGCGGCGCACCTCGAGCCGACTGCGTCGCGAACCTCCGCCGTGGCATGTGCGACGCCGCCGAGGATTTTGTCTTCCTCACGGACCACGCCGCTCACATGGCGGACGCCGACTTCCCCTCGTTGCTCTTCATCCAGCCCGGCGACGAACCCGTCCTCGGCGCGGACGGCGCGCCCATCGGCAACTTCGTCGCGTGCGGCGACGGCCGCCGCGTCCTCGTCACGGCGGGCAACGAGAACACCTTCATGTCCGTCGGCCTCGAACGCCACCTCCCCGGCGACCCGGCCACGCGCCGCGCCACCTACGAGGGCGAGACCGCGACCACCGTCGATGCGATGCACGAAGCCGGCGCCCTCGTCTTCATCGCGCACACCGAGTCCCGCACGCCCGAGTGGCTCGCTTCGATGCCGTACGACGGCATCGAGGTCTACAACGTCCACGCGGCGATCGACCCTGACATTCGCCGCGACTACCTCGGCCTCGAAGCCTATGGCGGGGGCACCTCCATCCTCCCGTTCACGCGCCAGGACGAGGACGGCCCGCAGCCCGACCTCGCCTTCCTTGGCTTCTTCGAAGAGCTACCCATCTACGGACAGCGCTGGGACGCCTTGCTCCGAACGCGCCACGTCACGGGCATCGCGGGCACCGACGTCCACGAAAATAGCTTTTCGGGCGTGCTCCGCGACGGCGAGCGTGGCGACAGCTACCGCCGCCTCATGCGGTGGTTCTCGAACATCGCGCTCGTCGACGGCCCGATCACCCCGACCTCCGTCAAGACCGCCCTCGCTGCCGGCCGCAGCTACGTCGCGTTCGAGATCCTCGGCACGCCGTCCGGATTCGATTTTCATGCCGAGACAAACGGTACCGTCGTCGAAATGGGTGGGGAGGCCTCCGCCGGCGCGACAATCGTGGCCCACGCTCCCAAGGTTCATAACCTCGATCCCGCCGTCGACGCACCGACGATTTCCATGCGCCTGCTGCGCATCGACGCGTCCGGCACCACGATCGCGGCCGAGGGCGACGCGATCCGCCTCGAGAATGCGCCGCCCGGCGCGTATCGCGTCGAGGTCCGCATCCTCCCGACCCACCTCCGCCCGCACGTCGGCGACACCGGCGCGTCGTACATCCGCGAGCGCTTGTGGCTCCTTGCGAATCCGATCCGCATTTCCTGAAGCCAAAGCGAGGTCAGCTGCCCTAAAAACCGAGGGATCGTGGCGGAGACATCGGGAAAAACGATGGTATGCTGCGGCCACTGTGGAGTGGCTCAACTATCATCACCTCCTTTATTTCTGGGTCGTCGCGCGAGAGGGCAGCATCGCGAGGGCGAGCCAGGAGCTACGGCTCGCCCAGCCCACCATCAGCGGACAGATTCGCGCCCTCGAGGAGGCGCTCGGGGAAAAGCTCTTCGCTCGCAGCGGCCGGCACCTCGTCCTCACCGAGGTCGGGCGCGTCGTTTATCGTTATGCCGACGACATCTTCTCGCTCGGCCGCGAGCTGCTCGACACGGTCAAAGGCCGACCGACCGGCAGGCCGCTCCGGTTCGTGGTGGGCATCGCGGACGTCCTGCCCAAGCTCATCGCGCACCGCCTGCTCGAACCGGCCCTCGACCTCGAAGAGCCCGTGCGTATGGTTTGTCGCGAAGACAAGGCCGAACGGCTGATCGCGGAGCTCGCCCTCCACAACCTCGACATGGTGATCACCGACGCCCCGCTCAGCTCCGGCATGAAGATCAAGGCGTACAGCCATTTGCTCGGCGAATGCGGGATCAGCTTCTTCGCCGCGCCCTCGATCGCGCTCGACACGCGACGCCCGTTCCCGGGCCTGCTCGACGGCGCGCCGTTCCTCCTGCCTGCCGAGGGCACCACGCTCCGGCGCTCGCTCGAGCAATGGTTCGAATCCGAACGAGTCCGGCCACGCGTCGTGGGCGAGTTCGACGACAGCGCGCTGCTCAAGGTCTTCGGCCAGGCCGGCGCGGGCGTGCTCGTCGCGCCTTCGGTGATCGAAAAAGAGATCCAGAATCAGTACGACCTGCGTGTCGTCGGCCACACGGAAGCCGTGAAGGAGCGCTTTTACGCGATCACCGGCGAACGAAAAATCAAAAACCCGGCGACAAACGCAGTCGCCAGCGCCGCGCGCAAACACATCTTCGGCTGAGCCCGCCTTTCATTTCCGCGCGAAATACCTCTCCACCGCCTCCACGAGCCCCTCCATCGTGCTCGTCTCCGCCGTCACGGCGACCTCGATTCCCCGTGCCCGCGCGCTCTCCGTCGTGATCTCGCCAATGCTCGCCACCGTCACGCCCGCGAGCAGCGCGCCTGCCCGCGCCCCGAGCGCCGCCACGAGCCCTTCCACCGTGCTCGTCGCCGAGAGCAGCACCACGTCGATCGATTTCTCCTCGAACCTCTGCACGAGCTCCGCCGTCCGCTCGGGCCCGGCTTTTCGCGTCTCGTACACCGGCACGACCCGCACCTCGCAGCCTGCTGCCCGCAACATTTCGGGCAGCGCCTCCCGCGCCACGAGCGCGCGCGGGATCACGACACGCACAATCTTCTTTTCGGACAAACGACTCCGTATTTCCTCGTCCGCCAGGATCGCGGCCGCCAATCCCTCCCCGCGAAAATCCTTGGGCATGATGTCCGCGCGAATTCCCCGGGAAAGCAGCGCCGCCGACGTCCCCGTCCCGATCGCCGCCACCTTCGCGCGGCCCAAAGCCCGCGCGTCGAGGCCCTTCTCCGCGAGCGCCGCAAAGAGCCGCTCCACGCCATTCTCGCTGGTGAAGGCCACCACGTCCCAGGCGCCGAGCTCCGAAACGAGCGCCGAAACCGCGGACGGATCCGGCGGCGGACCGATCTCGATCGCCGGCCACACGTAGGGCTCGGCTCCTCGCTGCCTGAGCCGCTTCGCCACCGATTGCGCTTGACCCCGCGGCCGGAGCAATGCCACGCGCTTGCCGAACAGCGGCCGCGTATCGAACCAGCGCAGCGCCTCCCGCCGCGCGGCCACCGCTCCCACGAGCAAGATCCCCGGGCTCCCGAGCCCCTCCGCACGCGCCTTCGCCGCGATCTCCGCGACCGTCCCCGTCACGACCCGCTGCTCCGCCCGCGTCCCCCACTGGATCACCGCCGCCGGCGTCTCCGGCGCGCGCTTCGCGGGCCCGACGAGCCCCGCCACGACCTCCTCCAGGTTGTGCATCCCCATCAGCACGCAAATCGTGCCTTTCACGCTGGCGAGCTCCGACCAGTCGTATCCCGTGCCCGATCGCATCGTCCCGCTCACGATCGTCACGCTCGACGCGAGATCCCGGTGCGTCAGGGAAAACCCCGCGTACGCCGTCGCCCCGAGCGGCGAGCACACGCCGGGCACCACCTCGAACGGCACGCCCGCGCGCGCGAGCGCCTCCACCTCCTCCGAGCCTCGGCCGAACAGGTACGGATCGCCGCCTTTCAGCCTCACCACGCTCTTCCCTGCGCGCCCGAGCCGCACGAGCTCCGCCTCGATCGCCTCCTGCTTCGCCTGCTTCGAGGCGCGATCCGAGCCTCGCTTGCCCACGGGCATCACGACCGCGTCGGGCCGCACGCGCGAAAGCAAGGCCGGATGAATGAGCTCATCGTGCAGCACCACCTCCGCGCTCGATAGAAGCTCGGCCCCACGTTCGGTCAAAAGTCCAGGATCACCGGGGCCTCCGCCTACGAGGTACACCGTCCCTGACGCGGCAGCCCGTGCCGCGGATCGCGTAAAATCCCCGCTTTCTTCGCCTTCCGACCGATTTTTCATGATCCCCGCAACCACTTTCCTCTTCACCCGATTGCCACATCCTTGACACAATGCGCAATTCGCCTAGATTCCGCCCATCACATCCCTTCCTCGTTGGGGATCTCTGCTGTATGCGATCCATCAAGCTGCTCACCGAACCCAGCGCGGGCGTCGTCGACCGATGGTACGTCTCCGATGGGGCGACGGCGGTCGGTCCTGTCGGCATCGAGCTCATCGCGCGGGGCCTCGAGGCGGGAAAGGTGCCGCTGGAGAGCTACGTTCGTCACGAGGCGTGGAAGGTGTGGCGACCTCTCTCGGAGCTCGCGGTGATCTCGGTCGACTCTGCGGCGCCCACGCCGCCCTACCATCCTCGCCCCGCGGCGACCATCCCGGGCAGCCTGGGGGATGACGTCACGCTGCCGGGTCGGCCCGTCTTTCCGGACGAGGTGATGCCGCAGGACGCCCTCGCGGGCGCCGCGGACCTCGACGACGCGCTGCTCCTCCTGTTCAACGCGGCCGTCGTGCGCACGTGTGCCGACGCCGGGCTCGTGCACGTGGTGCGTCCCGACGGAGCGGTCGTCCTGTACGCGCACGGCCCCTTCGCGCGCGACATGATCGGCGAGCGCACGAGCCTCGTGGATCCGGCGCTCGCGGCGGCGGCGGAGGGCAACACGGTCGTCGCCGAGCCCTCGCCGGGCCCCGCGGGGCAGGCGGTCCGGGATCGGCTCCTGACTCTTGGCGTCTCGTGCGAGGCGGCGTGGATGGTCCCCGTGCTCGCGGGCGGCCGCCTTGCTGCGTCCATCGAGCTCGGCCGCAAGGCGCCGCGCATCCGGGCGAGTGAGCTCGCGGTCGTCGAGGCTCTCGTCGACGCCCTTTCGTGCCGCGCCGATCACGACGGCTGGTGATCAGGCCGGGAGATCCCGGCCGAAAGAAGCAGTTTCTGGAGGTGAGGACGGGATTCGAACCCGCGTATGACGGTTTTGCAAACCGTTGCCTAACCGCTTGGCTACCTCACCGCGGCTGGTAGGGGCGCGTTTTTGCCCCATCCTGCGCCCTCTGTCAAGCGTCCGTGCACGACACCTTTCAGGTGACCCCCACCACAGTCCCTGAAACTTTTTCGGCGCCGCGCCTCGATCCGGTACGATGGTCCGTGCAGGGCGAGCGGAGAACGGGCATGCGTGCGATCGTCGGATGGGTTTGGGCCGCTTGCCTCCTCGCGGCGCCGTCGTTTGCCCTGGGACAGGGCATCACGTCCACGCCTCCGCGCCGTGTCCAGGAGGACCCGCGAGGAGCGGACCCGACGCGGAAGGCAGCCAAGCCCGACCCCGGGCCGAAGCCCTCGGACGCAGGCGCGGCGAAGGACCCGGCGAAGGACGCCGCGAAGCCGCCGAAAGAGCCGCCGCCCTCGAAACCGACGCTGAAGATCGAGCTCCACGGCGGCGCCTGGCTCTTCTACTACCAGCCCTTCCAGCCTCCCGAGGAGAAGCCCTTCCTCCGGATGCACGTCGCGCACCTGAATTTCGACGCCTCGATCGGCGATTTTGGCCTCTTCTTCAACGCGAGCGTGCGCGACACCCGCATGCGCGAGTTCTACGAAGGCCCGGCGTGGATCGAGGAAGGCTATTTCTATTACAAGCACCCGCGCGTCATGGTGAAGGTCGGCAAATCGTACAGCCGCTTCGGCCTCTTCTGGGACAACTCGTTTTTCGGTCCCATCCATTTCTACGACGGCATCAAGCTCGACCCGAACTACGGCATCTCGATCGAGGGCACCGCGGGCAAGGAGACGGGCCTGCGCCTCGCGTATTTCGGGCAATATTACCTCGTCGACGGCCGGACGAACGGCTCGTACGTCGGGCGCGACACGATCAGCATCCCCGGCGCGAGGCGCAGGCACATCGCCATCGTCCGCGCCGAGCCGGCTTATTACTGGAACAAGGACACGTCGCTCGTCCTGGGTGCGTCGGGGCAATACTTCCAGGCGGACATCCCGGCGCTCGCCGGGAAAAACCGGGACGTGCTCCGGTTCGCCGTCGACGCCACGGTCAACATCGGCCCGGTGAGCGCGTGGGGCGAGGTCATGCGCCAGATGGGCCAGAGCGTCACGGATTGGCCGATCCCGCCCGTCCCGGCGACCGCGACGACGCCTGCCGTCCCCGGCCGCGCCTCGGCACGGAACGATTATCTGCTCGTCGGCGGCGAGGCGCGCATCTGGAAATTCGTGGCCCGCTACAACGTGAGCGGCGTGCGATACCGCGACGTCGGCTACACGGAGTTCATGCATCAGCCGGGCTTCGGCTACAACATGAACGACCATCTCCAGTTCCTCGTGGAATACGCGCACTGGACGCAGCACCCCGCCCCGGGCGTCGGAAAGTTCCTCGACCAGAGCGTCGCCACCACGATTCACGGATATTTTTAGGAAAGGCGCCCCCCCGGGCGAAGCGTCACTTCACGCAGGCGCCGCTGCTCGCACAGGCGAAATCGTCGCAATCGACGAAGGGATTGCCGTCGTTGCTGATACCGTCGCTGCACTCGGCGAACGAGAGTTCGTGGCCGCAGACGGTGATGCTCGGCTTGCGGCTGCAGGAGTTGTCGGCGCAATCGACGAAGGTGTTCGCGTTGTTGTCGACGTTGTCCGAGCACTCGGCGTCGTTCGCCTCGGGGCAGATCGTGACGTCGGGGTTCAGCGAGCAGCCAAAATCCGCGCAATCGATGAAGTTGTTGTTGTCATCCGACGCGCCGTTCGAGCACTCCGCGTTCGCGAGCGCCGTCCACTCGTTCGGCGCCGGCATCGGGCTCGCCGGCACGTTCGCGTTGCACACGACGATGCCCTCGCGCTGACAGCCCGGATCCTCGCAATCGGAGACTCCGTCCTTGTCGTCGTCGAGCCCGTTCGCGCAGAAGACGTTCGAATCCTCCTTGACGAGGTTCTTGCACGCCGTCACGTCCGGGTTCACGAGGCAGGCATTGTCGCTGCAATCGATGAAGTTGTTGCCGTCCTCGTTCTGCCCGTTCGTGCACGCCTCGTTCGCGAGCGACTCGAACTCGGCCGCCGTCGGCATGGGGTTCGCCGGCTGGTCACCCGTGCAGACCACGATGCCCTCGGCCTGGCAATCGGTGTCCAAGCAATCGCTCTTGCCGTCGCCGTCGTTGTCGATCCCGTCGGAACAGCGGCCGTTCGACCATTCACGCTTGCAGAACGCGAGCGCCTGACACGCCGTCTCCTGGCAATCGGTTTTTCCGTCATTATCATTGTCGATCCCGTCGGAGCAGAGCGGGTTCGACGCTTCCTGGATCTTCGCGCACGGCGCGACGCTGTCACAGTTGAAGTCGTTGCAGTCCTTGAAGCCGTCGCAATCGTTGTCGACGCCGTCGCTACACGCTTCCGTGGTGTTCTCGTCGCCCGTCGGCGTGCACATCGTGCCGCTCGACGACGAGCTGCCCGGCGTGCCCGTGCTCGACGTGGTCATCCCGCCCGAGCCCATGCCGCCCGACGCGCCCGCGCCGCCGCCGCCCGACGCGCCCGCGCCACCTTCGCCGCCTTCGCCGCCGATGCCGGTCGTATTGTTCCCCGTCGCGCGACACGCCCCGAGCCCGAGGCCCAGTGCACCCGTAAGAATCAAAGCAACGTACGTCTTCGACTTCATGACCCGTCTCCTCGCCGCGGCCTTTTGATTGCCACGACCAAGTGCCTGTCCCGAGGGGGACGCCTCGCGTCCCCCTCTCGCCCGGGCAAAGCCCGGTCGATTCACCCCCCGAGGGAAGATCGCTTCGCGATCTTCCGAGCATCGAATTCGATGCTCTACCCTTCGTCCTCGGCCTCCGCCTTGTCGCCGCGCAGCCCGAGCGCTTTGCATTTCTTGTAAAGGTGGCTCCGCTCGAGGCCGAGCCCGCGCGCCGTCGACGCCATCGCCCCGCCGTGATGCGCGAGCGCCTCCTCCAGGATCCGCCGCTCCGCCTCCTCGGCGAGCACCCGGAACGGCGTGCCCGGACGAAACAGGCCCGTCGGCGTCCCGGCCGAGGCGCCGCCCAGACAAACCCGCACGTCCTCCGCGTCGATCTTCGCGTCGGGCGTCAGGATCACGAGCCGCTCGATCAAATTCCGGAGCTCGCGCACGTTGCCGGGGAAGCCATAACCCGTGAGCACATCGATCGCGCCCTCGGTCAGGACCATGCCGGGCCGATCGTTCGCGGCCATCGCGAGGCCCAGGAAATGCCGCGCGAGCAGCGGGACGTCCTCGCGGCGCGCGCGGAGCGCCGGCAGCGCGAGCGGCACGACGTTGAGCCGATCGTAGAGGTCGGCGCGGAACTCGCCTTTCTGGCAGGCGGCTTCGAGGTCGCGGTTCGTCGCGGCCACCACGCGCACGTCGACCTTGATCGTCTCGTGCCCGCCGACCCGCTCGATCTCGCGCTCTTGCAGCACGCGGAGCAGCTTCGCCTGCATCGGCATCGGCATGTCGCCGACCTCGTCGAGGAAGAGCGTGCCGCCGCTCGCGCGCTCGAATTTTCCGCGCCGTTGCTTCGTCGCGCCCGTGAACGCGCCGGCCTCGTGTCCGAACATCTCGCTCTCGATGAGCTCACTCGGGACCGCGGCGCAGTTCATCTTCTCGAGCGGGCCCTTCGCGCGCTTGCCGGCGATGTGGATCGCGCGCGCCACGAGCTCCTTGCCCGTCCCGCGCTCGCCGGTCACGAGCACCGTCGCGCTCGCCTTCGCGGCCCGCGCGATCTGCTCGCGCAGCGCCACCATCGACCGGCTCTCGCCGATGAGCTCCCCGAGCTGCCCCGCCTGCGCGCGCAGTACGCGTGCTTCGGCCTCGGCCCGCACGAGGCGCAGCGTGTTGTCGAGCACGAGGAGCAGCCGATCGGTGGAGAGCGGCTTCTCCAGGAAATCGAGCGCGCCGAGGCGCGTGGCGCGGACGGCGGCGTCGATCGAGGCGTGGCCGCTCATCATCACGATGGGCAGGTCCGATCCGCCAACGCGGACTTTTTCGAGCAGCGACACGCCGTCGCCGTCGGGCAGCGCGACGTCGAAGAGCGCGATGTCGTAGCTCTTCTTGGCGAGCTTCTCCTCGGCGATGCGGACGCCGCCGGCGACGTCCACGGTATAGCCTTCGAGGGAGAGAGCCTTCTGGAGCGTGGTGAGGATGGAGGGCTCGTCATCGACGACGAGCACGTGGCCGCGCGGCATCGGCAGACCCTAGCACCCGTCCGCCGGGGGTGGGACGGCGCCGGGCCCTTCGCCTCCGTCACGGCACGGGTTCGAACGTGACCTGTAACGAAGCTCCGCGAAGTGGACGCGGAAGCGAGCGAGCGGGGTCCCGACGATTTTTCGCGCAGCGATGAACCGCTTTCGGGTCGAGCCTCGCTCGGCCCCCACGTTGGGGATGTACGAACGTGGTTCGCTTCGTGGTACGTTCGAGATCCCATGCCTGCCGAGATCCTTCCGACCGCAGAAGGCGATCTCGGGCGAACGCCCTTCGCACACCTGCTCGTCTACGCGCTGGACAAGGCGCTCACGGGCGCGCTTTTCCTGCGCGAGGCATCGGGCATCGAGCACGCGATCCGCCTCGAAGCGGGCGCGCCCGTGAAAGTTCGTCCGGGCGACGGGCACGCGATGCTCGGCGAGATGCTCGTCGAGGCAGGCGCGATCGACGAGACCACGCTGCGAGGCGCGCTCTCGATGCACGGGCTGCTCGGTGATGCGCTCCTCCTCGCGGGGTGCGTCGAGCGCGACCTGCTCGAGCAGACGGCCGCGCGTCAGTTCACGATGCGGATGACGCGGCTCTTCAGCCTCGGCGCCGATACCACGTACAGCTACTTCGACGGCCACACGGACCTGCTCGACGACGCGGCGCCGGCCTCGACGCTGCATCCGCTCGCGGTCCTCTGGGCCGGCGTGCGCGCGCACGCCGCGGCCTCGTCGATGATGGCCGAGACGATCGAGCGCCTGCGCGACGTCACGATCCGCGTCCACCCCGCGGCCGCGATCGAGAGGTTCGCGATGGCCCCCGAAGAGCGCGAGATCCTCGATCGGATCCGGACGAGCGAGCTCTCGCTCGCGCAGCTCTTCAGCGCCGGCTTCGCGCCGGAAGAGACGCTCTGCTGGATGGTCTACGCGCTCGTGATCACGCGCTCGCTCGACCTCGGCCTCGGCACGACGCCGCTCTGCGCGGAGACCCCGCCCGAGCCGCAGCCGACCACGGCGCGCCCCGTGACGCTCGCGCGGATCCGCCTGCGCGCGGCCTCGCATCGCGTGGGCGCGGCGGCGCCGGATCTCGCGGGCGACGGCGAGCGCTCGCGTGTGCAACCGCGCCCGCGCAAGCGTGGTCGTCCGAGCGCGTTCACGCTCGCCGCGCGGCGCATCGGCACGCCTCCGCCGATGGAGGCCGTGAGCGAGCGGCCGTCCACGGCCGCCGTGACCGAGCCGCCGCCGTCGGCGGTCGTCGAGACAGACCCTTCGCCGCCGAACGTACCGAAGCCTGCGGCCGCAGAGCCGCCCGCGAGCGACACGCCCTCCTCGGAGAGCGACAAGGCGCCCACCGTGCCCATGCCGCCCGAGGGCCAACCGGACGCCGCGCGCCCGGCGCACGCGCTCTACTGCCTCGCGACGTCGCGCATCGCGGAGCGTGATCTCGCGGGCGCGCTCGCGGCGTGTCAGCTCGCGCGCGAGGTCGATCCCACGCAGCCCGACTATGCCGCGCTCGCCGTGTGGATCCGCTCGCTCGTCGGAGGCGCCGATCTCCGCGCCCGCGTGGCCGAGCTCGACGCGCTGCTCGAAGCACGCGAGGACCACACGCAGGCCTTGTTCTACCGGGGATATCTACGCCGTCGGATCGGCGACGAGCAGGGCGCGGTGCAGGATCTCCGCCGCGTGCTCGACCTCGATCCGGACCACCAGGACGCCGCGCGCGAGCTCCACCGGATCGCCATGGGCAAACCGGCGAAGCGGCCGAGCGGCTATTTCCGGATGTAGCGGGAGGCGCGGCGATCGTTGGTCCTCCAAGGACGGAGGCCACGATCGCCGCGGGGTTCGTCAGGGCGCGAGACGGACGCCGAAGAGATCGGCGCCGCCGCTGCTCGTGATCGTCCCGAGCGGCGCGCCGAATGCGATCTGCGATTCGAAGCTGCCGCCCACGATCACGTCGCCTGTTCCGTCGACGGCGGCGGCCCAGGCCGTTTGCGCGCCGGTCCCGCCGAACGTCTTGGTCCAGATCGGCGCCCAGTTCGCCGCGGCGAGCTTCACGACGAAGACGTCATTGCCGTCGCCCGTCGTGAGCGTCCCGCTGCCGAAATCCACCGACCCGTCGAAATGCCCGGTCACGATGACGTGCCCCGCGCCGTCGACGGCGATGCCCGCGCCGCGCGAGGTTCCGGTGATCCCGAAGCGCCTGCTGTTCACGTGGTTTCCGTTCGCCGCGAGCTCGGCAACGTACACGTCGGTCGCCCCCACGGCCGTCATCTCGCTGCTGCCAAAATTCACCTTATCGGCGAACCTGCCGGTGATCAGGACGTTCCCATTCGGCGCGGCGGCGATGTTTCCCTGGAATTGATCCCCGGACAAACCGAAGAGCTTGCTCCACATGTGATTGCCGTTTCCCCCCTCGTACATACCGACGATGATGTCGCGGCCGCCCGCTCCATTCATGTTGCCGCCGCCGATATTCGCATTGCCGTCCGTCTCGCCCACGAGCGCGACATTGCCGTCCTTCGTCACCGTCAGGTGCCGCGCTCGTTGATTGCCGCCGCCGCCCATGACGCGGCTCCAGCGATGATTCCCTGCGGAATCGTAGCTCGCCAGGAACACGTCCTCCATGTTGGGGTCCAGAGAGTTGCCCCCGAGGTTCACGTTGTCGCTGGTCGCCCACCCCGTCACGTACAGGTTCCCCGCGCCGTCGAAGTCCACGTCCTGCGCCGATTGCACGTTGTTCGCCCCGAAGCGCTTGCTCCAGACGTGCTCACCCGCGGCGTTGAGCTTCAGGACGAAGATGTCCCCCCAGTTGTCCCCGGAGGCCGACAGGTCACCGCCGCCGAAGTTCATCGTCCCGATGAACTCGCCCACGACGACGATGTCGCCAGCATCGCTGACAGCGACCCCGCGCGCGACGCCGACCGTCGTCGCGGGATACGTCTTCGCCCACTGCATCTGTCCGTCGGCGCCGACCTTCGCGACGTAGACGCTGCCCACGGCCGTGTCGAAGCCGAACAGATCCGCCCCGAGGTCCGCGTCGACCGTGCCTGCAATCACATACCCGCCGTCCGGCGCGAATTCCACGTCGTAGATCGCGTCGTCCATCGGATCGGAGTTCTTCCCGGTCGGCGTGAAACCCGACTCCACCGTGCCCGTGCACGTGATGGTCGTGCCGTCGCAATCTTCGTCCTCCACCGTCGCGCAATCTTCGAACTTGGGCTTGTTCAGCTCCGTGCACGATTCGACCGCTTTTCCATCCGCGCTGCACGTCCCCATGCCCGCAGCGCAGATGCCTTCCAAACCCGTGTCGCACGAGGCCGGCTGGCCGGGCTGGCAAATACAGACCGCCGCCTCATTGGCCTCGCCATTACAATCTTCGTCTTCGGGCTGGGTGCAATCTTCGGCTGCTGCGGGAACGACCTGCCCCTCGCAGGAGCCCCATTCCATGCCGTTGTCCCCGCAGACCTCCGTGCCGGCCTTGCAGATGCCGACACCCTGGGTCCCCGACGGCCCCGAATAACACGCCCTCGTAGCGCCCGGCGTGCACATCACGCTCCCGCCCGCGCCGCCATCGCCCCCGCTGCCCCCCGTGCCGCCCACCCCGCCTGCGCCCGCCGTCCCCCCCGAGCCGGCCGCGCCGCCCGCCAGCACGGGGAGCGAACCATTCGTGTCGAACCCACACGCGAGCGGCACCGCGGAAAGGCCGAGCACGGCGAGCAGACCTAGAGAGCGACGAATCCGACGATCCGCGTGGGGCATGAGCATTCTCCTGTGCGAAAAGCAATACGCGCCGATAACGCGCTGGGGGAGGAATCGACTCTACGGGAGCCCGGCGGCCGAATCAATCGGGCCGCGCCCACGATCCGGCGATGGGTTGACGCTGGCGCGTTCCGGCATCATCGCCTCGACGTGCCCCGCCTCTCCGCCCGCGTGCACCTGCCCTCCGGCCGCGTAGCGCGCCTCTCCGACGAGGCCGCTCGGCGCGCCGGGACACACGCTCGCACGCCCGATACACGCAAGGGCGGCTGCATGGAAGCGATCGCGATCCTCGAAGCCGAGGACGTCGCGAAGACCGACGCCGCCGCGCCGATCGACGTGCGTGGTTTGTCCCTGCGTGACTTCCACGTGCTCCGCGCGCTCCTGGTCCACACCGGCGTGCAAAAGGAAGAGCCCGCCGAGCTGCCGTGCGAGAACTGCGGCGAAGCTTTCCGTGTCGTCCCTTCGCGCCTGCTCGAGATCGCGCCGTTCATCGACGGCGAGCTCGACGACCCCGAGCTCGACGCACCCTTCGATCACGAGGCGGCCCACGCGATCCCGGCGATCCGCGTGGGCACCGAGCTCGCCCGCTCGATCCGCATCGCCGCGCGCACCGTCGAGGAAGCCCTCCCGCTCTTCCGCGCCGAGTCTGCACCGGCACGCATCACGCCGGCGCTCGTCGTCGCCATGGGCATCACCGCGCTCGGCCGCGAGCGCCGCGCCTCGGCCATCGCCAAGGCGCTCACCGAGGCCCCGCCCGAGGCCTACCAGGCCGTCGCCGATCTCCTCTACGAAGCGCACTACTCCGCGCGCCTCGTCGCCGTGCACCGCTGCGCCTCCTGCGGCGCGCGAAACGACCTCGACATCCCCTGGCACCGCGAAATCCCTTACGAGATCGGCGAGCCTCGCAAGCCACGCCGCGCCTTCCCGGACCTCGACGCGTTCGAGGCGATGGTCACGGAAGCCGCCGACCGCATCTACCGCGCGCGCGGCGTGCGCAACATCGACCTCATCGTCGACGACGGCGTGCCCGCCTGCGACGACGGCGGCGAGCCGCTGCTCGGCTGCTACACGCCCGGCGGCACGGACGCGACGCTCGGCATCCCACGCGCGCCCGAGATCCGCTTGTTCTACCGGACGTTCCAGACCGAGCACCGCCGCGATCGTTCGTTCGACGTGGCCGCCGAGATCGACGAGACGATCGACCACGAGATCACCCACCACCTGCATCACCTCGCCGGCGACGATCCGCTCGACGACGAAGAACACGCGGTGATCGAGAAGGAAACGCTCCGCAGGATCGGCAAACGCGAGGCCGCGCGCCGCGCGAGCCGAGGCCTCGCGTCGGACCTCGCGGGGTTCGTGCGGACGACGTGGCCGCTCTTCGTGATCGCGTTCGTCGCCACGTATTTCACATTCTGCCGCTGAAAGAGGCGAGCCAGCTTGACCTCGGCCCTCGCCCGGCAAGAATGGCCTCGTCATGCGCCCTGCCTCGATCCTGCGCGCGATCCTCGCCTCCTCGATCGCGCTCGTCGCCGCCACGGCCGCGAGCTCGTACGTGCTCGCCCAGACCGACGCGAAGGCCGACGGCAACGCGGTCGTCGCGAAAGTTGGAGTTCGAACGATCACGGTGCGCGAGGTCGAGCGCAGGCTCGCCTCGATGCCGCCGTTCCAGCTCCGCTACTTCGGCAAGACGCACGACGAGATCCGCCGCAAGTTCGTCGAAGAGACCGTCCTCAAGGAGACGCTCTACGCCGAGGGCGCCGAGGCCGCGAAGATGCGCGAGCTGCCCGAGGTCGCCGAGCGCGTTCGAAGCGTGCTGCGTAACGCGATCGTCTCGCAGATCCGCGCCGAGGTCGCCGCGCAGGGCGGCGTGACCGACGAGGAGGTGCGCGCCTACTACGACGCGAACCGCGACAAGTACCACGCGCCGTCGCGCGTCGCGATCTGGCGCATCCTCGTCGCGACGCGCGAGCAGGCGCTCGACGTCATCCAGAAGGCGAAGGCCGACCTCTCGCCGAAGCGCTGGAACGAGCTCGCGCGAGATCTCTCGCTCGACAAGACGACGAACATGCGCGGCGGCAACCTCGGGCTCGCGGCGCCGGATGGAACGACGACGGACCCGAACGTGAAGGTCGACGTCGCGCTCGTCAAAGCCGTCGAGGGCGTGAAGGACAGCGAGCTCGTGCCCGAGCCCGTGGCCGAAGGTTCGTCCTGGGCCGTCGTCTGGCGGCGCCAGAGCATCAAGGCGGTCGATCGCCCGCTCGAGCTCGAAGCGCCGTCGATCAAGCAGATCCTGATGCACGAGCGCACGCAGAAGAAGATCCAGGAGCTCGTGGCCGCGCTGCGCAAGGAGCACCTCGGCGAGACGAACTCCGACCTGCTCGAGATGCTCGGCGTGAGCGCGATGGGCGAGATCACGCCGGCCAAACGCCCCGGCACCTTGCCCTCGTCGCGGCGCCCGGCCGCAGGCCCGCCCGCGCCCTCGCAGACGCCCGTGGGCCCGCGCTGACGCAGCGCGCTCTCAAGCGAGCGCGATCGCCACGAGGAGCCCGAACGCCGAGACGATCGCCGAGATCACCGCGACGACCGTGCCCGTGCGCCGCGCGCGCTTCGCCGCGTCCTCGGGCAAACCGTAGACGCCTTTGAGGAGCGCGTCCGAAGCTCGACCCGGCACGCGCATCGAGAGCGCGAGGACCTCCGCCGCCGCCTTCGCGCCTCGCGATCCGAGCATCCAGATCGCGCCGAGCGGGCCCGTCATCAGATCCCAGCCGCACGAGTACAGGCCAAACCGGAGCGCGCGCCTTCGTTGCGGACGCGCCCCATGCTTTCGCGCGCCCGCGTCGAGCGCCGCGCCGTGGCTCGCGTGCGCCACGACCATCCAGAGCGCGAGCGCGGGCACGCCGATGACGAACCACTCGATCGCCCGCACGCGCATCTCCGGATCGCCGATCACCTGGAGCGCCAGGTTCGGCAGCGCGAGCGCGGCGAGCGGCAAGAGCATCGCCACCATCGAGCCGACCGCGAGCATCTCGGCCAGGATCGCGAACCGCACGGCCGGCGGCAGCGCGCCGTCCGGCAGCGCCGAGAAAAACGCGTCCGCGCCCTGCGTCGTCGCGAGCGCCGTCCCCCAGAGCCGCGACCACGCCGTCCCTCCAGGACGTTCCCACGGCACGATGGCCATCACGCCCGAGGCCGTCTCGTCCGCGGGCGTGCACCCCGAGCAATCCGATTGGCCGCAGATCGTGCAGAGCACAGCCGCGGGCACCTCGAAGGCATCGGTGTCGGACGAGTCCGCTCTCGGCCGGACGCGTTGCGCGCTCATCGGTGTCTTGGCCATGGCGCACCTCCGACGGACCCGCCCCGCGCCGCGCGAAGAAAAGCCGCCGCCCACAGAATACGCGAGCGCCTCGGCCGTGTCGACCCGGGGCGGCCGCAAAAAGGCCTCAATGCAACATCTCGTCGCCCTTGCGCGCCTCCTTCGAGCGCAGGTCGTCGACGCGCCCGCCGAAGCGCGTCGCGACGCCGAGCGCGAGCAAGCCGAGCACGAACGTGACGTGCAGACCGTACGCCCACGCGAAGCGACGAGGCAGGTTGCGCGTGCTCTCGGGGACCACGGCGACGCGCATGATCACGGTCATGATCACGATCGCCGCGAGGAATCCGACCGCGAGGCGCGCGCCGCGCATCGCGTGGATCGAGCGGCGCGAGAGCACGAGCGGGAGCATCACGACCCACGACACGAAAGGCGCCCACATCCACTGCAAGCGCTCCGCGAACTCGAATCCCGTGAACACCCGAAGCTCCGGCGCGGTCTCGCGCATCCACGGCAGAAAAAACGCGACGAGCCCGAGCACCGCGATCATCACGAGCGGACCACGTCCGCGGCCGACGTACGTGAACGGCACCGTCTCCATCTCGGGCGGCACCGGCTCCTCGTCCTCGAGGGCCTCGCGCGAAGGCGGCAGCTTGCGGATGTCCTCCAGCGCGAGGCCACACTCGGGGCAGACGCGCGCCTCCGAGGGCTCGAACATCTCACGGCAGAAGGGGCACGCGACGAGGGCAGGCATCGGGCGGCGGGGAGTTTAGCGCGCGCCGGGTTCCCAGCGCGCGCCATGCCGTTTACAAATGCCCCACCATGTCGAACCGACAGAAGCTCGCAGACGACGCCGTCGCCACGTTCCTGTCCGCGCACGCAGGCTGGTCGCGCGCCGGCGAGGCCATCCAGAAGACCTACAAGTTCCCCGACTTCTCCACCTCGCTCGCCTTCGTCGTGCGCGTGGGCCTCGCGGCGGAGAAGCATGATCATCACCCCGACGTCCACCTCGGCTGGGGCCGCGTGACGGTCGTCTGGTCGACGCACGACGCCGGCGGGATCACGGTCGTCGACACGGAGATGGCCGAAGCGACCGATCGGCTCTACGCAAGCGCATGAACGAGGATCCGACGCGGTGATGGAGTCCCCTCGAGAAGCGCTCCTCGCGCGGCTCGGGTTGAGCGGCGAGCTGCCTCATCTGGAAGAGGCGCTCACGCACCCGAGCTTCTCGAACGAGCAACGCAAGGGCGCGTGCGCCGACAACCAGCGGCTCGAATTCCTCGGCGATGCGGTGCTCGGGCTCTGCGTTGCCGAGCTCTTGATGCAGCGTTTTCCCGGTGCAGACGAAGGCGAGCTCTCGCGGATGCGCGCGTCCCTGGTGAACCCGAATCCGCTCGCCGCATGGGCGCGCACCGTCGAGCTCGGCGCGGCGCTCCGGCTCGGTCGAGGCGCGCAAGCCGCAGGCGAGCGTGACCGCACGAACGTGCTCGCGGACGCGGTCGAGGCGATGATGGGCGCGATCTACCTCGATCGTGGCTTCGACGCGGCGCGCCTCTTCGTGCACGCGGTGATCGCCGAGCCGCTCGCGCGCCTCACGGAGGGCCCCGAGCGCACGCGGGATCCGAAGAGCGAGCTGCAAGAGCGTGTGCAGGCCACGGGCGGCCCCTCGCCCCGCTACCGCGTCGTGCGCGTCGAGGGACCGCCGCACCATCGGGATTTCACGGTCGTCGTGGAGATCGACGAGCGGGTGGTGGGCGAAGGCCAGGGCCGTTCGAAAAAGCTCGCGGAGCAGGAGGCCGCGCGGGCCGCGATCCTGCGCTTGTGGGCAGGTGACGCGGACGCGGCGAGCGAAGTATCTTCGGGTTCCAACGAGTCCGAGGTTCGTCCGTCCAATGGAGCCCTCCCGCGGACGGAGGATGCCTGAGACTTTCGAGGAGGTTTTCGAGGATGCGCCGGATCGCGCTCGCCGTGCTCGTGACGCTCGCGCTGGTCTTCACCGTTCTGCCGGCGTGGGCTGGTAGTTATCTCGACCGCGCCGCCCTGCTGCTCGACGGGGCGCGCAAGGAAGGGGACATGCTCCAGCCCCGCACGTTCGACAAGGAGCTCGTGCTCGTCGTGAAGGCGCTCGCCGAGGCGCGCGCGCGCGTCGGCCGCAAGATGGAGGTGCCCGCGGCCGTGACGAAGGCGCACCCGCACCTCTTGCTCGTGCTCGAGAACTACGAGCGCGCGGCGTCCGCGGCCGAGGACGGCAACTTCAAGAAGTTCATGGAGCACCTGACCACGGCGCGCGACGAGGACCGGAACTTCCGCGCGATCATACGGGAGCTCGGCTACACGCTGCCGGACGTGAACACGAAGAAATGAGCGGCGCGCAGGCCTGAAAACGAAACGGGCCGCCTCGAACGAGGTGGCCCGTTTTGCTCTGAGCGTCGCTCGTTCCTAGAGGACGAGGCCGACGTCGAAGGCGAGCGTGTACTGCCGGGGAAGCCCCTCGAACTTGTTCACCGTGGCGGCCTGATCGTCGTTCGGATCCGGCGTGGGGGCAAACGAGGCCTCGTCCTGGTTCGCCTCTTCGGGATCGATGACGTCGGTCACGAAGTGCGCGCCGATGCGCACCATCTGGAAGCGGAACTGCAGGCCCGCGTCGATGCGGTGGCGCGTCATGCGGACCGAATCGAAGACGACCGTGTTGTTGAAGTCCGCGCTCGTTCCCGTGGCGCAGACGGGCTGGCCGTCGCGGTAGGTCTTGCTCGGATCGGGCGCGGCGGGCGAGTTACCGCCCCGGTAGCCGCAGTAGTTCAGCGCGTCGGTGTTCGGCGTGAGGTCGATGAGACCCGAGTCGCCGAAGATGCGGAGGAACGAGTAACCGACGTACGGCGTGAGCACGACGCTGCCCGCGATCGGGATGGGCTTCGAGAGCTGCGCGTCGGCGGCCGCGACCGTGAGCTGAAACTCGGGGTTGCCCGTCAGGGTCGTGACCGAGCCGCCGACCGCGATGTCCGGGAAGATCGCGGGGATGCCCGTGCGGAAGCCTTCGAGCAGCGCGATGCGCACGTCGGCGCCGAGGATGCCGATGTTCGAGTTCGCCATGAACCCGATCTTCGTGCCGAGCTCCATGCCGAGGATGCCGAGCGGCAACGACAGCGGCGCGAAGCCGTAGCGGGTCTTCATCGAGAAGACCTGGAGGAAGTCGTCGGGCCCGGTGTTGCGCG
The DNA here is from genome assembly GCF_029960785.1 of Polyangium sp. 15x6. GTDB lineage: Bacteria > Myxococcota_A > Polyangia > Polyangiales > Polyangiaceae > Polyangium. The sequence continues at coordinate 66,845 of NZ_JASBQE010000007.1, read as the reverse complement.
TGGAGAAGAGCTTGTTGTTCGGGTCCTGCTTGCCTTGCGTCCCGAGCGCCCAGTATTGCGCGTCCGACGAGATGTTCGTGAACGCGCCCTCGAACGCGAGATCGAACCCGCCGTAGCCGGTCGTCCGCGCGGGATGCATCGCCGTTGGCGCGAGCGCGAAGCCCCACTCGCCGATGAGTTTGGCGAAGGCGAGATCGTCGGTGCCGCAACGGGAATAGCCCGACTGCGGGTTGTAGTAGAGGCCGCCGTTTCCGCCCGGCGCGCGGCAACTCTCGTCCGTCACGAGGCGCGCGAGGGCGGGGTCCATCGTGTCCGCCTCTGCCTGGCGAGGCACCGCCACCGCCGCGACGAGCGCGGCAGCTGCCGCGATCCACCCGAATCGACGCATACCAGGATCTCCGAGCCGCGAGGCTACGGTGGGGGCCGCTTTCCCGTCAAGGTCTCTCCGAACGGAAGCTTGTGCCCGGGGCGCATGGGGCTAAAAAGACCGCGTGGCCAAGGACCAGCGCCCTCGCCTCCGCGCACGACCGCTCGACGAACCCCTGCACGTCGTGCTGGTCGATCCCGAGATCCCGCAGAACACCGGCAGCATCGCCCGGCTCACGGCGGCCACGAAGAGCAAGCTGCACCTCGTCGGCAAGCTCGGCTTCCGCATCGACGAGCACTCCGTCCGCCGCGCCGGCGTCGACTACTGGCACCTCGTCGAGCTCGAACAGCACACCGATTTCGACCAGTTCCGCGCGAGCTTGCCGAACGCGCGGCTCTGCCTCTTCAGCGCCGTGGCCACGAAGAGCTACCTCGACGCGGGCTACAGGCCCGGCGACGTGCTCGTGTTCGGCAAGGAGAGCAAGGGCCTCGACGACGCGCTGCTCGAGCGCTTCCCCGACGACGTCTACGGCATCCCGACCCTCGGGCCCGTGCGCTCGCTGAACCTCGCGAACGCGGTGGGCATCGTGCTCTACGAGGCCCTGCGGCAGATCGGCGCGCTCTCGCAGACGACGCTCGGGTGACCTCGATGATGAAGCCGCTCCTCCTTTGCCTCGGCCTGCTCGCCTCCGCGGCGGGCTGCAACCGCAGACCGCCGAACGCCTCGCCCGACGGCGCGGTGCGCGAGCTCGTCGAGCGCCTGCGGCTCGTGAACGGCGACCCGGCCGCGGCGAAGAGCGCGTTCGAGCTGCTCTCGAAGCGCGCGCGTGGAAACCTCGCCGAGCGAGCCCAGCGCTACAGCGCGGCGAGCGGCAAGACGATCGCGCCCGAGGCGATGATCGTCCCCTCGCGCTTCGTCGTTCGGTTCGAGCCGCAGCGGTATGCGGCGCAGATCTCCGGCAACCACGCGCTCGTCGAGATCATCGGCCTCGGACCGGAGGATCGCGCGCAGGTCGCGTGTGTCTTCGAGGACGAAGCCTGGCGCGTGGATCTTCCGTTTCCGCCGCTGCCTCCGGTGCAGGTTCGTCCGGGAAATAATTAAAAAAACGAAGGGCCGATTCCTCGTGGAATCGGCCCTGTTTCGGGGAACCGCACCGCCCCCTTGCCCGCGCGGCTCTACGGTTCAGTTGGCGAGAAAGATCGCCTCGATCTCCGTCTTCACCTGCTCCTCGGTCTGACCCCGCGCGATCGCGATCTCCTTCACGATGAGCGAACGCGCCGTGTCGAGCATGCGGCGCTCGCCGAAGGAGAGCTGCTTGTCCGTCTTCAGACGGTAGAGATCACGCAAGACCTCGGCGACGTCGTAAATCGAGCCCGTCTTGATCTTGTCCATGAAGCCGCGGTAGCGGCGGTTCCAGGTCTGGTTGTCGAACGCGATCGTGCGCTCGCGCAGGATATCGAAGATCTCGCGGATCTCCTGCTCCGAGATCACCTGACGGAGCCCGACGGCGCTGGCGTTGGAGACCGGCACCATGATCTTGCGGTCGGTGTCCAGGATGCGGAGAACGTAGAAGCGCTGGCGGTTCCCGGCGATGTCTTTCTCTTCGATGTTGACGACCTCGGCCACGCCCTGGGCCGGATAAACCGCCTTGTCGCCTACCTTGAACTGGATCTCCGAACGAGCCTGCATACTGTCTCCTTTGCCTACCGCCCCGCCGCTTCGATCCCGTGTCCCCGCTGGGCCGAGCGATGCGATCGCTCGAGGTCGGCCAGGAACCGTTGGATCTGGTGTCTCATTCCGAAGAGGGGAGCGCCGCCGCGAAGACCACGATAAGGGCCTGGGGGATGCGGGAGATCGCAGAGCGCTGCTGGTTCGGTCACCATCGAAGACACCGCGGGGGAGCTGACGGTGGAAGGGGTTTCGGGGTTGTTGAGAGAAGTCCCCTCACGTCTCGAGATCTCGACGTCCCGGTGAGGGGTTAGTTTGCGCCAGGCGCGCGCACTCTAGTTAGAACGCCGGGATCTGTCAACCGAATTGGCTTCTCCCGGCGAGCTTCCATACAGATATGGCAACGGTCCGGTGAAACGGCAACGGACACGCGTATGAATGGGCGGCAGACCGAGCGATCGCCGTTACGCCTCGCGCCCTTCCGCAAGCCTTTGTGCGAGCCCCCAGCGCACGCCCCGATCCGACACGACGAGCTCGACGGTGGATTCCACGGCGGGCGTGCTCGGCGCGTGTGCCTCACAGGCCCACGCGAGCACCTCCGCGACGAGGACACCCCCCGCGACGATCACGTCCGCACGCTCCGGCTTGATCGTCCGCAAGGCGCGTCGCTCCGCGAGCGGCATGGCAGCGAGCGAACCCACGGCGCGGACGACCTCGTCCCGCGAGAGACGCGCGCCATGCACGCGGGACGCGTCGTAGGGGAACACGTCCCGCGCATAGGCCGCGAGCGTGGTCACCGTGCCTGCCACGCCGACGAGCGCGCCGCTCGGCGAGAAGCCCGTGCGCTCGAGCGAGGCGCGCACGTCCGCCCGCACCGCCTCGAGCTCCGCTGCCGTCGGTGGGTCGCTCTTCACGTGCCGCTCGGTGAGCCGCACGCTGCCGATGTCGAGGCTCGTCGCATGCGCGAGCCCCTTCGCCGTGTCGCCCGTCACGATCTCCGTGCTGCCGCCGCCGACGTCGAAGACCGTGACGGGGCCCGAGAGTCCGAGCCCCGACAGCGCGCCTTCGAACGTGAGCTCCGCCTCCTCGCGACCCGAGACGACGCGCGGCTCGACGCCGATCCGCGCCTTCGCCTCAGCGCGAAAGGCGTCGCCGCCGCTCGCGTCACGCATCGCGCTCGTGCCCACGGCGGCGACCTTCGCGACGCCGCACGCGCGGAGCTCCTTGCCGTACTGCGCGAGGCAGTCGAGCGTGCGATCCACGGCCTCGGGCGCGAGCTTGCGCGTCGCGTCGACGCCCTGCCCGAGGCGCGTGATCGTGGCTCGCTCGAGGATCGGCACGAGCTCGTCGCCCCTCTGCTCGACGACCAGCAAAAGAACGGAGTTCGTGCCGATGTCGATGGCGGCGAATCGCATGGAGCTCCGATGGTTGGAGGACAAAGGATCGGACGGACGCTCGATCAGTTCGCGAGCGTCTTGAGGTCGAGCATCTCCTCGACGTTCGGCAGCACCACGAGCTCGCAGCGACGGTTGGCGAGCTTGTTCTCGGGCGTGTCGTTCGGCTTCACCGGGTCGGTGTCGCCGTAGCCCGCGGCGCTCCAGCGGGAGGGGCTCAGGCCGCCGCCGCCCTTCTCGGTCGTCTCGATGAGGAACGAGAGCACCTCACGGGCGCGCATCACGCTGAGGCCCCAGTTGTCCTTGAAGCGACCGCCCGTGAGCTTGTCGCTGTCCGTGTGACCGGCGACCTGGAACGAGCGCTGCGACAGGGCCGAGTCGGTGCGCACGACCTCGGCGACCTTGAGCAGGATGTCCTGCCCGTCCTTCTTCAGCGTTTCCTTGCCGGGGTCGAAGAGCACGTCGCCCGGGAGCTGGATGACCATGCGGTTGTTGCGCACGGTCACGTTGAGGCCGAGCTTCGTGAGGGCCTGGAGCTTCTCTCGCAGCGTCTCGAAGCGCTTCTTGATCGCCTCGAGCTGCTCGGCGCGGCGGCGGTACTCCTCGAGGGCCTTCGACTGCTCCTCGAGGCTCGCGTTGAGCTTCGAGATATCGACGCCGGCGTTCTTGAGCTGCTGCTTGAGCTGCTCGATCTGCGCCTTCGCGTCGTCGAGCTCGCCGCGGGCCTTCTTGTTTTGCCTTTCCTGATCGGCGAGCTGGCCCTTCAGGGCCTCGATTTCACGGACTTTGGCTTGCATCTCCTCCTCGGAGTAGCCGCACCCGAGAGCGCCCGTGAAGGCGAAGAGGGCGGATCCGAGCAGGAGCCACGAGGTCGTGCGACGCATCGACATCCTGTCCTCCTGGACGCTTGACGGACGTCCGGACGGTAGCCGAGGTCCGATGTGTCGCACAAGGGGAGACATGCTCCGCGAGCCACGACGCACAGATCGACCACAATGTCAATAGGCGACGTTTGGCGACGAAAGAGGAGGTTGTAGGCGCCTGGAATCGCGAGGGACACTACACCCCATCTGTTCCTGCGTTCCGCCCTCGCAATGCTTGCAGAGCGATCTCCCTTCAACCGAAGGGGTACATCAGAGCAGGCCTTGCAAGAATTTCCTTGACCGTCACCATGCGTGGCAATATACGTCGTGCAACATCTGTTGTCTCGGGGCTCGCGACTCAGGCAAAGCGCATAGCGAGAGCGAGAGCGAGGCGGCCAATCAGGAGGGTCTCAGATGGCTGCGAAGAAGACTGCGAAGAAGCCCGCGAAGAAGGCGACCAAGAAGGCCACCAAGCCGGCCGCCCAGAAGGCCACGAAGGCCGCCAAGAAGCCCGCGAAGAAGGCAGCCGCGAAGAAGACGGCCGCCAAGCGCGCCCCCGCGAAGAAGACGGCCGCCAAGCGCGCCCCCGCGAAGAAGCGCGCCGCCGCCACGACGAAGCGCACGGCGAAGAAGGCCACGAAGCGCGCGCCGGCCAAGAAGTCGGCCGCTCCACGGGGTCGCGCCGCCGCCAAGCCTGCTGCTCCGAAGTCCGCGCCCGCTCCCGCGCCCGCCGCTTCGCACGAAGAGGAATAGGCCCGGTAGCTAGCTCGCAACGCTCTTCGCAGCCCTCCCGGAGGCGGATTTCGAGTCCGCCTCACGGGAGTCGGGGCCTCGACATGATCGAGGGATGATGTGCCCCGAAGAAGCTCGACCCGTCGCGGTGGAGACATCGAAGAGCCTAGACCGAATGGACGTCGGAACGCGCCGCACGTCCATTCGTGTTTTTGTGCGCCTCTTTCCGTAGTCTCGTCCCGTGATCAAGAGCCCGCGCGCGATCCTCGCGCTGCTCACGGCCCTGAACCTCCTGAACTACGTCGACCGCTTCGTCGTCACGGCCGTAGGACCGCGCATCCAAGAACACCTCGGGCTCTCCGACAAGGAGCTCGGCCTCGTCACGAGCGCCTTCATGCTCGGCTACTTCGCCACGAGCCCCGTCTTCGGGTGGCTCGGTGACAGGTTCCCGCGCAAAGCCCTCATCGCCGCCGGCGTCCTCGTCTGGTCCGCCGCGACCGCAGCCTCGGGCCTCGCAGGCGCGCTCGCGTCGCTGCTCGCCGCGCGTGTCGTCGTGGGCGTCGGCGAGGCGAGCTACGCGACCCTGAGCCCCACGCTCATCGACGACATCGCTCCCGCCGAGAAAAAGAACCGCTGGCTCGGCATCTTCTACGTCGCGATCCCCGCGGGCTCCGCGCTCGGCTTCATCCTCGGCGGCTTGCTCGAGCACCGCTACGGATGGCGCAACGCCTTCTACATCGCAGGCGGGCCCGGCGTGCTGCTCGCGCTCGTCGCGCTGCTCGTCCACGAGCCACCACGCACGCTCGCGCAGAAGAAGGACGATCGCGGCGTCGTCGCGAGCTTCCTCGACGACACGCGCGCGCTCGCACGGAACCGATCGTACGTGCTCACGGTCGCGGGCTACGTCGCGCAGACGTTCGCGCTCGGCGGCTTCGTGCAGTGGGCCGTGCCGTTCCTCTATCGAAGGCTCTGCCTCGATCTGCACGTCGCCGACGGCGCGTTCGGCAAGCTCACGGTGCTCACGGGCCTCGTCGGCACCGCGATCGGCAGCCTCGTCGCGGAGCGCGTGCCCGGCGAAGATCGCGTGCGCGCGGCGCTCTGGGTCTGCGCGATCTCCTCGGCCGTGGCCACGCCGGTCGCCGTCCTCGCGCTCTTCGCGCACTCGTCCACGAGCTTCCTCGCGCTGCTCGGGGTCTGCGAGCTCGCGGTGTTCGCGAGCGTGGCCCCGACGAACCTCGCCATCTTGAAGTCGGTGCCCGAGGATCGACGCGCGAGCGCGATGGCGCTTTCGATCTTCCTGATCCACCTGCTCGGCGATCTGATCTCGCCTCCGATCGTCGGCGCGGTGAGCGACGCCTTCGGCGACTCGAAGGCGCAGTGCACGTCGGGCACGGGCCTCTTCTGGGGCATGCTCACGCTGCCCGTCGCGCTCGCGCTCTCGGCCGCGTTCTGGTTTGCCGGCGCGCGCCGGACAAACCCGGTTCCCTCGTCGAGCTAGTCGCCGAGGTAGAGCCGGAGCGATCGCGCCGCTGCGGGACGATCGAACGGCACGCCCGCGAGCTCGCGCTGCGACATGCGTTCGAAGAGCTGGATCGAAAAATCGTAGAAGGCCTCGCACTCGCGCGCGGCCGCGTCGAGGCGCGTCGGGTCGAGCAGATCGGCGTCGCGCAGCGCCGAGAGCGAAGCGACGAGCTCCTTGGTGCGCGGGTAGTCGCCGAGCACCACGAGCGGATAACCCATCGCGCGGAAGTAGCCGAGGAAGTCGCGCACGAAGCCGAAGCTCTCGGGCACCGCCCATCGGTCGCTCGAGGGATCGGCGTGCCGGAGCTTGCTCGTGAACGCGCGCGTGATCTGCGCGAACATCCACACGTTCTGCCGCACGCGCGCGAGCGTCCCGCGCCGCACACCGACGTCCTCGAAGACGCGCCCCTCCTCGAGCGTCGCCCCGAGCGCGCGCCCCAGGAAGAGCACGCAGACCTCGATCGCCGGCCGCAGGAGCGCCGTCGCGCCCTGAATCCGCGCGCGCAGATCCTGCTCCGTCAGCTTCGCGTCCGCGGGAGGTAGTTCGTGCTCAAAGATTCTTCGCAGCTCGATGCGCAGGCTCGCCGACACCGTGAGCAGCGCATCCTTGATCGCCGAGAGCCTCTGCCCCTCGGCCACGAGCGCGCCGTGCCGCGCCGCGATGTCCGCCGCGCCCACGCGCCCGATCTCCCGACTGAACCCCTCGGCGAGCAGCTCGCCCGATCGCCTGCGCAGGTAGTTCGAGAGCGCGCGCCCGTCGCTGCGCAGCACCGCGAGCACGAGGTACGCGCGCCCCGCCACGCGACGATCGGTGTGATCGAGCGCGATCGCATCGAGCAGCCGCAGGTACCGGAGCATGCGGTAGAGCGACAGGAACGTGAGCGCCACGAGCCGATGCGGGTGCTCGCCCGCCACGTTTTGCATGAGCTCGAGCACCGCCGACGAGCCGATGCGATCGAACTCGGGCCGGAACTCGAGCGCCGAGAGCGGGTTGAAGAACGCGCTCTGCGTGATCTCGCGCATCGTGATCGAGAGGTGCGCGTAGAAGACGCGGTAGCTCACGCGCGGCAGGCGCAGCATCGCCGTGCCCGTCTCGATCAGATTCGTGAACGCCTGCCGCAAGAGGAACAGCGCCGCCTCGGGCGACTCCTGCGCCATCGTCGCGTAGACGAGCCGCGTGCGCGAGTTGTCCTCGGGCAGCACGGTCTCGAGGTAGCGCTGGAACACGAACGCGCGATCACGCTCGCCGAGCATCATGCGCGCGAGCTGCACGACGCGCGCCATGCCGTCCTTCGCGTGCGCGAGCTGCTCGCGGAAGTCGTGGCTGACGATGGTTTGTCTGCGGCCCGAGCCCGGGTGGTTGCGCGGGTTCGCGAAGCAGGCGAGGCCCTTCAGGAGAATCTCGAGCTCGAAGAGGATCTCGTCCTTCTGCTTCTCGGCGAGCTTCGAGAACCAGGCCTCGCGCGCCTCGCGTTGCTCGCGACGCAGGCCGCGCGAGTCGCGCAGAAGCTCGACGTACGCGTTGTTCGCGCCGCCGAGGCCCTGGCCGCGTGTGGGAGGGTTCGAATCGCTCGTCAAGGGCTCGTCCGGCGCCCTGGTAGGCTGTTGAGGAACGCAGCGAGCGCCCTGGAGCTAGGGAGGAGGACGCAGAAAGACGCGTCCTCTTCCGAGGACGACGACCGACGATCCAGGGCGCGCAGCAAGTTCATCGACAGCCTACCTAGCGGCGCGCCTTGAACTCGAAGGGATAGGTGAAGATCGTGTCCTTGCCGCTCGGCGACTTCGGGTACGTGAGCCCCTTCGCGACGTCCTGCATGCAGCTCTCGATCTCGGGCGCGGTGATGTCGCTGTCCTCGCGCTTGATCTTCGCCTCCTTGAGTCGACCATCCGGCGCGAGCTCGAACGTGAAGGCGACCTTGCCCTTCTGCCCCGGGTTGTTCTTCGCCCAGAGATCGAAGCAGCAGCGGAACGCGTCGCGCTTCGACTTGATGAGGTCGCTCATCGGCTGGAAGCGATCACTCGCGCCCGCGTCGCCCGCGGTCTGCGCGTTGTTCATCACGACGCCGCTCGCCGGCGGCTCGTTCGTGATCTCGGCGAGCATGTCCTTGCAGTCGGACGCCTTCTCCGGCGCCTTGCGCTGCACGGGCGGAGGCGTCGGGGCCGCAGCTTGATCGGCCGTCGCCGCGCCTTGCCCGGGCTTCGCCTCTTCCTTCGGCGTCGCCGTCTCGCCGCTCGCGGCCTTGTCCGGCGAGGCTTCGGGTGAGCTCGCCTCGGGAGGCGATCCGCTCGCGCACGCCGAGAACAGCGCTGCGAAAGTGAGGCTCAACGTCGCGAAGAAGGAGGCTGTCGCGCAGGCTCGCATGGCGGCCATCCTACCCGATCCTGCCTCCTTCCCGTGCGTCACCTCGCCCGAACGCGCGCGCCGGGCCATCTTTCGGCCATGCGTAGGCTCCCCGCCAGGCTCGCGTTCCTCGTGATCCCCCTCGCATTTGCCCTCCCGGCCGCGTGCGGCGACCCTTACGAGGTTCGTCCCTGCGGTCAGATCCCCGAAAAAGGCTGCCCCGTCGGCCGCGGCGGTGCGTGCGACGACCAGACTTGCGCGGCCCTCTACGATTGCGTGGACGGCGCCTGGCGCCTCGCCGAGACCTGCCCCGGCGGCGGTGAGGACCCGGACGCCGGCACCTTGCCCGATGGTTGCGCCAAACCTGTGATTGACCACACGGGCGAGACCACGGGGTGCATGCCGGATCTGCAGAACCCGGACTGTCCTGCCGTCGCGGCCGAGCAGTGCTTCGAGACCGTTTGCCTGACCGATTGCTTGGATTTTTTTCTTTGCACCGGAGAAGGCTGGAACCTCGTGGCATACTGCAATGAAGAAGGGACGCTTGAACTGACCCAGTGAGGCAACGAGGTCTGCATCGAGTCCCGGAAGCCGCAGTGCTCCTCGCGATGGCGATGGCGCTCGTGGGCTGTCCGGACGAACGCGGCCCGGTCGAGGTCGTGGAACCCACGGCCGAGACCGCGGCGAAAGGCGCGCGCGCGCCTGTTTCGGGCATGGTCGTGGACGTCGTCTCGGTGCGCTCCGACGCGACGATCGACGCGGACGCGGTGCGCGCGGTGCTGCGCGACGCGGAGCCCGCGTTTCTCGCGTGCCTCGATCCCGATGATTCGACGGGCGTGATCGCGCTGAAGCTCGGGATCGAGGAGGACGGCGCGACGCTCGACGTGACCTCGCAACAAGCGACGACCTACGGCACGGACGACGCGCGCGCGTGCGTCGAGCGAATCGTGGCGGCGCTGCGGTTCCCGACGACGCAGTCTCGCGAGCGCTTCGAGCTCGCGGTCACGCTCGAAGTGCGCAAGCGGCACGAGCTTTAGGCCGATTTCAGAAAAGGCTCCCACTCCTTGAACGGCTCGGGCCTCCCGAGCAAAAGGAGCATGGAGGCCGACCACCGCGGCGCCGTGGGCGCGCGGAGCAGGCGCATGCTCGCCTCCTCCGGCGTGCGCCGACCTTTGCGCAGATTGCAGGGGCGGCACGCGGTGACGAGGTTCTCCCACGAGTCGACGCCGCCGCGGGATCGCGGCACGACGTGATCGATGTTGAGGTCGCGCACGGGCGGTCGCTTCGAGCAGTACTGGCACTGGTGTGCGTCGCGCAGCATCACGTTGCGGCGCGACAGACGCACCGTCGGGCGACGGACGCGCTCGTAGCGGCGCAGGTGGAGCACGCGTGGCACACGCAGCGAGCCGCCGATGATGGGCAGGCCGTCGTCGGAGTCGCGAACGGGCAAGCGGCGCCAGGAGGGGAAATCGTGCACCTCGCCGGCCTCGTCGATGGCGTGCGCGGCGCCGCCGAAGAGAAGCAGGAATGCGCGGCGCGCGGTCGTCACCTGGACAGGATGAAAATGCCGGTTGAGCGCGAGGACCGGCAACGTCAGCGGATCGCGGCTCCGCCTCTCGGGATGGAGGATCGTCGGGTTCGCGAACGCGAGGTCGTCGTCGATGTCGAACGAGCCGTCGAGCTCGTCGTGCCCGCCCACCACGTCGGCGTCACCAACATCCGAGGGGCTCGTCGAAAGGAGCGAGGCCCCCAATCGCTCGGAGAGCTCAGGCCTTGGCACAGCCAGAATGTAGCAACAAATGGCCCGGCCTGGCGGCCCCCCGCGCGAAAAAAAAAGAGCGCCCCCGGCCGCGGGTCTTTGCCCCGCGCTCTCCATCGCTTACAGGCTCCGCATGTTCAAAGATCGATGCTTGCAAGGCAGGACCGCGATCGTGACCGGCGGCGGCACGGGCCTCGGGCTCTCCATGGCGCTCGGGCTCGCCGACCTCGGCGCGAACCTCGTGCTCACGAGCCGCGACCCCGGGCACATCGAGCCTGCATGCGAAAAAGTGCGCGAGCGCGGCGGAAAAGCCCTCGCGGTGCGCTGCGACGTCAGGCACTTCCCCGAGGTCGAGGCCATGGTCGCCGAGGCCGAGCGCACGTTCGGATCGATCGACATCTTGATCAACAACGCGGCTGGAAACTTCCTCTGCCCCACGGAAGATTTGAGCCCCAACGGCTTCAACGCCGTCGTCTCCATCGTGCTGAACGGCACCTTCCACGCGACGCTCGCCGCAGGGCGGCGGATGATCGCGGCGGGCAAGGGCGGCGTGATCCTGAACATGCTCGCCACGTACGCGTGGACGGGCTCCGGCTTCGTGATTCCGAGCGCGTCGGCGAAGGCGGGCGTGATGGCGATGACGCGCTCGCTCGCCGTCGAGTGGGCGAAATACAAGATCCGCGTGAACGGCATCGCGCCCGGCCCCTTCCCCACGGAGGGCGCGTGGAAGGCGCTCGTGCCGGAAGGCATGGACAGCGTCGCCAAGAGCAAGATCCCGCTCGGCCGCTACGGCGAGCACGAGGAGCTCGCGAACCTCGCGGCTTTCCTGGTGAGCGACTATTCGGCGTACATCACGGGGGACGTGATCACGATCGACGGCGGCGCGTGGCTTACCGAAGGCGGCACGTTCAACCAGATCGCCATGATGGAGCCCGACACGATCAAGCCCGTCATCGCGATGATGCGAGGCCACAAGCCCAAGTCGAGCGACTGATGGCGACGGCGGAGGCAGCCAGTCCGCCACGGGGTTCGCCGTGGGACGACCCCATCGACGAGGCGCCGCTCGTCTTCTTGGACCTGGAAATGACGGGGCTAAGGCCCGCGTCGGACCGCGTGATCGAGCTCTGCGCCGAGCGCACGCGCGGAGGCCATGTCGAGGCGTCGCTCACGACGCTCGTGCGTCCCGACGACAGCACGTTCGGCAATGCCCACGTGCACGGCATCCAGCGCGAGGACCTCACGCACGCGCCGACGTTCGTGGAGATCGCCGACAAGCTGCTCGCCGTGTGCGAAGGCGGGATCCTCGTCGCGCACGCGGCCTCGTGGGACGTGACATTCCTGGAGGCGGAGCTCGCGCGGGCGAACCGGCCCGAACGCTTTCCGTTTTTCCTCGATACCCTCGTCCTCTCGCGCCGCGCCTTCGCACTGCCGACGCACGCGCTCGGATCGCTCTGCGCCTCGCTCGGCGTGACGCAGGCCCGCGCGCACCGGGCCGAGGACGACGTGCACGCGCTGCGCGAGGTCTGGAAGAAGATACGGGAGGTGCTCGCGCCCGCGACGCCGCGGGATCTCTGGCACGTTCGTATCGGACAACGCTACGCGCGTCCGGCCATCGTGGCGGCGGCCGTCGCGGCGGCCGAGATCGGGAGACCCGTGCGTCTGCGCTACCGGCCCGCCCATCGCGGCCCCGAGGACCTCGAGTTCTGCGTGACGAGCGTGCGAACGGACCTCGACCCTCCGCGGGTTCTCGGCTATCTGCTTCCCTCGCGCAGCCGCAGGGAGCTACGAGCCGATCGGATCCTGCTGATCGAAGCTCCCGGCGAAGCGGGAAAGTAGAAAGCGAAACGTCCGTGGGAAGCAGTATGTCTCGACGAGATTCCGATCGGCCGCTGGGCCGCTTCTCCCTCCTCGGCGCGGCCGCGCTCGCGTTGCTCCTCTCCGGGTGTCCCACGGCGGGCACGCTCCAGAATGCGCGGCCTGCCACGGCCGACAAATGGTTCCAGCGCGCGATGCAGGACTTCAAGGTCGCCGACATCGACGACGCGCACGACGCCGTGAAGCGGGCGCTCGCGATCGTCCCCGACGACCCCGAGGTCCGCAAGCTCGGAGCCCGCATCGCGCTCGCGCGTCTCGACTACGCCGAGACGCTCCGCCTCTTGAAGGGCATCAAGGGCTCGGAGGCCTCGGGCCTGCGCGGCCGCGCGCTCTGGTACAAGGGCGACCTCGAAGCCGCCGCCGATCAGCTCGACGCGATGCTCAACGATCCCGACGTCGTCGACGACTGGGCCAAGGGGATCACGAAGCTCGCGCGGCGTGGCTCGGGCCGCACGCCGTTCGCGCTCTCGGGCGCGCTGCTCGCCGCGGTGGAGCTGCCGCACGTGAGCCCTCTCGCGCCGTTCTTCGTGGTGCCGGTCGAGATCGACGGCGAGAGCGCGCTCGCGATGATCTCCACGGGCAATGCCGAGGTCGTGCTCGACAGCGCGACGCGCCCCGAGCCGAGCTGGATCTCGCTCCGCTTCGGCAAGAAGCTCGAGGTGCACGACGTGCCTGCGCTGACGCAGGACCTCTCGGGCGTCTCGAAGCAGATGGGCGCGCCGATCAAGGCACTGCTCGGCGTGAACCTGCTCCGGCACCTGCACGCGACGATCGACTACGACGGCCACCAGTTCGTGGCGCGCAGCTTCTCGCCGCCCCCGCCGCCCGACGCGACGCGCGTCGATCTCTCGTACATCCGCGGCGGCGGCATGATCCTGCGCGGCAAGTTCGGCGGCGAGCGCGGCGAGCCCGTGAGCTTGCTCCTCGACACGTCGATGACCTTCCCGCTCGCGCTCGACGAGGGCGGCTGGAAGAAGGCGGGCTCCGTGGCGAAGGACCTCAAGGTCGTGGCCGAGGATCCGGAGCAGAAGCTGCGCGAGGGCGTGGTCCCGATGGTGCGCCTCGGCGCGTTCGACGTGCCCAAGGTGCCCGGCGTGTTCGGCACGCCCGTCGAGCAGATCGAGCGACAGATCTCGCTCGACATCGACGGCGTGCTCGGCACGGGCTTGCTCGCGCCGTTCCGCGTGACGTTCGGCGATCAGGGCCGCCTCATGTGGCTCGAGGACACGGGGCTGCTCATCCAGCGCATGCTGGCCCAGAGCGGGAGCGATCAGCCGCTCCCCGAGGACGCGATGCCGGGGATGCCCGATCCGCTCTCGCCCTTCGGCCCGCAGCCGGGGCTCGGCGAGCCGGGCGGTCTGCTCCCGCCGCCGGGCGGAGGCCTCGCGCCCGGAGGCAACGCCCCCCCTGGTGGAGCGAAGCCCCCGAAGAAGGCCCCGGAGCGCTGAGCCATGCAGCACCCGATCGCCGTCTACGCCGGCAGCTTCGATCCGCCGACGCTCGGGCACCTCGACCTGATGGAGCGCGCGGCGAAGCTCTTCGACCGCGTGATCATCGCGATCGGCCGCCACCCGACGCGCAACCCGCTCTTCAACTTCGACGAGCGCCTCGCCTTGCTCACCGAGGTGACGAAGGGCATCCCGAACCTCACGGTCGACTCGTTCGAGGGCCTGCTCTTCCAGTATTGCGAGCGTGTCGGGGCGCGCGTGATCGTGAGGGGCCTGCGCGCCGCGACGGACTTCGAGTACGAGCTCCAGATCGCGCACGCGAACGCGGACATGGCGCCGCACATCGACACGGTCTTCCTGCCGACGCGCACGAATTACGGATTCGTCTCGGCCTCGCTCGTGCGTGAAATCGCGAGCCACGGCGGCGACGTGAGCCATTACGCCCCGCCCGCCGTGAGCGAGGCGCTGCGCAAGAAGTTCGGCCGCTAGAGCATCGACCGGTTCGATGCTCGGAAGATCGCGGAGCGATCTTCCCTCGGGGGGTGAATCGGCCGGGCTTTGCCCGGACGAGAGGGGGACGCGAGGCGTCCCCCTCGGGACAAGAAAGCTAGAACATCGAGCGGTTGCAAACCGATCGATGTTCTAGCGATACGGGGCCGAACGCTCCATCGCGAGCAGCGTCCGCACCACGTACGGCACCGACGCGACCCCCGCGAGCTCGGCGAGCGCATAAGCGATGTGCTCCCGGCTCGCATGCGGCGGAATGCCCACGCTCGCGATGCGGTAGCCCTCGCGCGAGAGGTCTTCCACCGTCTCGATCTGGACGGCGTTCACGGTCTTGTAGACGGCGATGCGCAACCGCTTCGGCCGGAGGAGGTCGAGCGCGCGCATCGCGAAGTCGATGCGATCGAACTCTTCGGGGTCGTGGTACTCGACCAGGCGCCGCGGATCGGTCTGCTCGAAGCGGGCATCCTGGAGCGTGGCGCGCGAGCGCATGGAGGAAGCGTAGCCCGAGGCCGCGGGACGGGACAGCCCCCGGCACGGTGCCCACGGAAGCCCGTTGCTTTGGTCACACCTCGCGCCGACACTCCCTGCCATGCGGCTCGGTTCGTCCCTTCTCTTCGCGCTCGCCTGCGTCGGCTGTGCGGCTCAGCCCGAACGCTCTGCCACGCCCGTCGTCGAGGTCGCCGCGCCCACCGCGGATCCGACGCGCGCGAACGGTGCGTCGGAGGACACGGACCGGCTCGACGACACCGACCGCGACGGGATCCCCGACGACACGGACCGCTGCCCGAGCGAACCCGAGGATCGTGACAGTTTTGCGGATGCTGACGGCTGTCCCGACATCGACAACGACGGCGACGGGGTGGCGGACGCCAGCGACAAGTGCCCGGACGAGCCGGAGAACCGGGATGGCTTCGAGGACGAGGACGGCTGTCCGGAGACCCCGAAGATCCTCGCGGCACGCGCCTTCAAGGAGGCGATCCTCGCCTCCAATCGGGGGGACTTCGCCGAGGCGCGGCGTCGATTCGAGGAGGCGTACCGCATTTTGCCGGGCGATGTGGTTTTCTTCCACCTCGCGACGACCGCGCTCGCCCAGGGAGACCACGCCGCGGCTTGCCGGTATTACAGGCAATGGAGCGCGTCGCCCACGGCGCAGACGAAGCCCCGGACGATCAGCGCGCTCGACGCCTGCCCCTGATCACTCGAACGTCGCGCGCACCAGCCCGAACTTGTTGTTGAGCTCCGGTGTCGTGAGCTTGTCGAAGATGCGCGGGCCTCCGAGCTCGTTCGCGAGCGAGCCCATGCGGCCGTGCTCCGTCATGAAGTAAAACGTCTTCACGCCCTTCTTCTTCTGCTCGAGCACGTAGTCCTGGAACTTCTTGCCGCTCGAGACGAAGGCCGGGAGGGTATTGCCCGTGTAGAAGTTCTCGCCCTTCCAGTTCATCTGGAACGCGATGACGGGCCCGGGGATCTCCTGTTTGGCGCGGTAATACGCGAGCACGGTCTCGCGCTGCCCCCAGTGCGGCGAGGTCTTCACGAAGTACACGTCGATGCCCCACGCGGCGAAGAGCACCGACACGGCGCAGAGGCCCGTGACGACGTGGCGGCGGGCGCGGGCCCAGACGAGGGCGAGCGTGAAGAGGGCGGCGGCGCAGGTGAAGAAGAGGAGCGCGGGCCGGAAATCGAGCGTCGCGGGGAACGCCCGCTTGTAGTTGTAGGTGAAGAGGTGGAGCAGCCGCACCGGGCCGAGCATGCCCTCGCGCGCGCCCATGAGATCACGCCCCACGAAAAAGACGAGCAGGCCGCCCGCGATCCCCGAAGCGCCCCAGAGGACCCGCTCGTATTGCTCGGCGAACGCGTCGGTCACCTTTTGCGCGCCCGAACGCCGCACCATCTCGTCGAGCAGAATGCCCGTGAGCATCGCGGCCGGCGGCAGGGCCGGCATGATGTAATGGTGGAACTTCGTCAGCATCAGCGTGAAGAGCGCGAATGCGAAGAGGAACCACATCGCCAGGAAGATCGAGGCGTCGCTCTTTCGATCGCCCTCCTCGCGGCGCCTGAGCCACGCGACGAGCGCCGCCGGCACGAGGCCGGTCCAGGGGAACATGGCGTAGCCGAGCTGCCAGACGTAGAAGCGGAAGCCCACGTCGTCGCCCTCGTTCGTGTCGTGCACGTGCGTGAAGGCGCGCTTGAACATGTCGTGGAAGAGCAGCCGATCGGTGAACGGCTGCCCGTGCCGCGCATACATCGCGACGAACCACGGCAGGGCCACGGCGAGCAGAATCAAGAGGCCCGCGACGATTTCGAGGCGCAGGAGGTCGCGATAACGACGCGAGACGACGATGTACGCGAGGGCGCAGAGCACGGGCAAACCAAAACCTGCGGGCCCCTTGGCCATCGTGGAGAGGGCGGCGAAGAACCAGGCCGCGAGGAAATAAAGCCGCTGCGCGCGCCGCTCGCCCCAGCACATGTAAAGCAAGAGGCCGAGCGCCTGGATCCAGAGCAGCGCCTGGAGCGCGGGCTGGAGGCCCTTCAGCACGGGGAACGCGTCGCCGCAGGGCTGGTTGCCCGGCAGGCCGCAATTCATGGGCGAGCCGGAGCGGAAGGCGTCCGCGTGGAGACGAAGGGAGAACGGATTCGGGATGATCTCGAGGTTGCGCGAGACGAGGTAGAGGATCTGCGGCAATGCGCAGGCGATGATCGCGCCGAGCACGAGGTGATACGCGGACAGACGATATTTCGCGCCGAACGCGGAGACCTCGTAGACCCGCACCTCGCGCCCTTCGTCCTCGTGAATGCCGAGCAGGAAGAGGGCCATCGCCGCGGACATCGTGGCGACGAAGGGCATGTCGGTCACGGTCTGGTGCGAGACCAGAAACCATTGCGGCATCGTGGTGAGCACGAGGCCGCCGAGGAAGCCGGCGCGACGACCGAACACACGCGCGACGGCTTTGTAGAGCAGATACGTCGCGACGAGCGTGAGCAGGAAGATCGGCAAACGCACGGCCCACTCGGGCCAGGGCTCGCGGCCCTCGGCGACGGCGGAGAGCATGGCGCCGGGCTGATACCGGACGCCGAAGCTCGCCATCGCGATCGCCTGCATCCAGAAATCGAGGATGGGCTTCGACCAGAACCAGCCGTCCTGCGCCCACCAGAGCGAGACCCAGTCGTTCCGCGCGAGGATCTCCCGCGCGACCTCGCCATAATGGGTCTCCCACGGATCGCTGAGCGAATGGCTGCCGAGCGCCGGGAGGTAGAGGAGCGTGACGAGCGTGACGAGCCAGAAGCCGTGGCGGCGTAGGAGCGGGATGGATTTGCCCGCGGGATCTTTTTCCCAGGCGCCGAGTTTGTCGCCGACGCGGTAGACGCCGATGACGGCGCCGAGAAAACAGACGGGAACGGCGAGGCCGGCGCCGATGGGGCCGATGTATCCAGCGACGGCGAGGGAGACGGCGCCGAAGAGGCCGAGGACGGAGCCGCCGAAGAGGCCGAGGGGCCCCGCGAGGTCGGCGAGCGCGAGCCGCTTGGCGACGCGGTCGTCGGGGTCGTCGAAGGTGCCGCAGAGGTCGAGGAGGCCGAAGGTGGCGACGAGGATGGCGACGATGCCGAGCGGGACGCCGACGCGGTACTGCGGGCGCAGCGCCATGAGGAGGAAGGCGACGAGCGCGCCGGTGGCGAGCGTGGAGGTGCCGCGGACGAGCTGGAGAGGGTTGCCGGGGCGGAGGAGGGGTTCGAGGGCGGGGGGTTCGTCGGATTCGTCGGCGTCCGCGTCGTCTGCGTCCGCTTCGGCTTCCGAGTCGGCGTCCGCGTCCGCGTCCGCTTCCGAACCCGCTTCCGCTTCCGCGTCCGGGCCCGCTTCCGTCTCCGTCTCCGCGGCCGGCTCTGCGTCCCGCCGGTCGGCTTCCTGGTCGGCTTCGTCGGTCGGATCTTGCTTGATCTCGCTCATGGCTCGCGGGCTCGGGGAGGCCATGCACTAGCAAGCCTTCGAGCCGGGGCAAAGGGGGAGGAGGGCACGGACCGGGCGGACGCTCCGTGAGGGCGGACACACACATTGACAGGGACGAACATTCTTGATCGCATTCCGGAAATGAAGTTTCCGCGTGTGCGACCCCTCCTCGCGCTCGGGATCCTCGGTTGCGCGACGGCGGCGCTCGTGCCGCTCGGCTGCTCGGCCAAGATCGTCTACCCCGCGCAGCAGGACGACCGCCCACGCGTCCCCGACGCCACCGCGGAGCGCCTACGCGCGTGCGTCGACGAGCTCGGCGGCGAGCTCAGGGGCGGATACTACACGTTCGACGTCACGGTGAAGGTCGACGAAGACGGCCACGTCGCGGATGTGGAGAGCAAAGGCATGCCCCATATGGAGCTCGCGGCATGCATGCGGATCGCGCTGCGAGGCATGACCGTCCCCGAGGAGCTGCTCGGGCTGCGCAAGCTGCGCCTGTCCGCGTCGCCCGCGCCTGCGAACGGGCAGGCGGCGGACGAGCGTGGGCTCGTCGGGCACCCTGCGCTCGTGGCCGTGGCGATCGCCCTCGCCGACCTCGTCATCGAAGTAGGCCCCGCCGTCATCATCGTGTGCGCCGCTTCGCTGGAGCTCAGCAAGGCGGATATTGTGGAGACGGTTCGAAAGAGGGACGATGACCCGTGTCAAGAGCTCCTGAACGACTGCCTCGACTCGCCTCTACAAAGCAAGAAGGGGAGTGTATGGAACCATTCGAGATGTAGGACGTGCTTTGAAAAGTGTCGTGGGGAGGGCAAATGGCCCGACAAAATCATGATGTCCAAATGGGAGACGTGTAAATGAGGGACAAGCGTGAATCTGGAGGAGAGATGGAGGGGGAGGAGCTGGCTTTCTGCAACGCCAGCGACCGCCTCTTGGTCAAGTCTCTGGATAAGGAGCGAAGCTTCGCCGAGGCCGTGGATGACTTCCGCCGGCTCGAGGCGGAGTTCGTGGTGCGCGGATGCGACGATGAATTCGACGTGCTCGAGACGAGGCGACGCATCGCCGAAACGATCCTCACGCTCGCGCAAGCGAAGCACCCCCCCTTCGAAGTCTGCCGCGAAGTCTGGAAGGACATGGTTCGCCTCGGTTTCTCGAACAGGGAACGACAATACACGATGACCTGGTTCTATGCGGATTGCTGTCGGTACGACGAGAACCCCGAGGAGGGGCTCGCCGTGCTAGAGCCGCTCGTCGCCGAGCTCGAGCGAGGGCTCGAAGAAGCGAGGGCGACGCAGAGCGACACGGATTATTTCGAATACCACCTCGAAGACCTGCTGAAGCTCCGTGACGAGCTCCTGGCCCAACGAAGGGGCGAACAAATCCCGGGGAAGAGGACGCGGCGGATCGACGAGGCGCGCCGCAGCACCCCGGAAGAAGACTGAACCCCGTGAGCTCCGCGACGAGCTCTCAAAGCGTGCCTCGCCGTCTTCAAGACCTATGCGAGGACGCGGGAGCCGAGCTTCGCCGACGTCGCCGCCGATGACAAGCGGGTCGAGGCGGACTTCACGGCGCGCGCCGGCGAGGGCGAAGCCTCACAGGACCTCTGGCTACGGAGTCGCGTCGGCGATGCGCCCCGCTGTTGCTGCCGCGAAGCTCTCCCTCTTCCCCCACATTTCCCTTGCCCCCCACCCGCTCACCTCCGTACGCTCCCCCACCCTCGACCCCAGAAAGGACCCCTCATGCGTCGCCTCCGCCCCACCGACGGCACCTCCGCTCACAAGCGCGCCGCCGGCTATCACTGCACGAAGGTCAAGACGGGCAATACGAAGCTCCACGCCGAGCTCCACGAGGAGATGTCCCTCAAGCTCGCCGACCTCAAGGCGAAGGCGCGCGCTCATGAAGACGCGGAGGATGACGCGGTCGCCGCGTCGGCGACGAGTGACGCGGCGGAAATCGCCCTGGAGAACGTGATCCGTGATATCGACGGGGACCTCGCCAAGGTCGATCGCGAGGACCAGACGCTGAATGCGCGGACCACCGTGTTCCCCGAGGGGTATGGCAAAGAGATCGACCCCGAAGGAGCATCGCAGCTCAAGACCCTGGATGCATTGCGGGATCGAATCGCGAAATTCAGCGGTCACCCGCTCGTCGCCGCGATGCTCGCGAAGTTCGACGCGGCGCACGAGGCGTTCAAGAAGGCCATCGAGGCGGAGGAAGCCGCGGAGGACGCGGTCGAAGCCGCATTCCAGGCGGAGCTCGACGCGCGGAGGGCCATCCGGGAACAGCTCGAGAGCGCCTACGGTCGGCTGCGGGATTTCTACAAGGCGAGGCCCGCGCTCGCCGAGACGTTCTTCCTGAAGGAAGGCCGGCGACGCGCAGCGAAAGAGCCGACGGGCTGAGCAAGACCGGTCGCTGAGACGCGCGGGCTCTCGCAACGTGCGTCCCTCGCCAGATTTCGCGTTTCTACATCTCGCAGCCGTCGCCCCACCTCGAAGAACGTCAGCTCCGGCGCGGCGCAGCCCGCGTCCCTCCGGAAGGACGCGCCCTCCGCCCGTGCGGAGGCGTCATCCTTCCCAAGGGACGCATCCTCCACACCGACCCGCGCCCATCTTCTG
Source organism: Polyangium sp. 15x6 (assembly GCF_029960785.1). Taxonomy (GTDB): domain Bacteria; phylum Myxococcota_A; class Polyangia; order Polyangiales; family Polyangiaceae; genus Polyangium. Next base: position 45,815 of record NZ_JASBQE010000007.1, on the reverse strand, counting down.
CCGAAACAACCCGTCTTTCACGACGTCGCAACCGTCGTCCTTCCAGCCGTCCACGTCCTGCCCCGTCTCGGAGCGCGCGTCCTTCCGGACGTCCCGGCGCTCCGCCTCGGCGCAACCAGCCTTCCTCCCGACGTCCCTTCGCTCCGCTCCGCCGCTGCCTGCTTGCCCCGGGATACGACCACAAGGCGGCAGCCGGCTCAGGGGGCACCAGAACGCCGCGCGTCGTCAGATATCGTTCGCCGTTCCGGCCATGTCCCCCGCATGCCCACGTTGCCGACTGACGAGGCAGGGGCACGTGCCTTTCGTGCAAGAATGCCTCAAGCCATGCAACCGCGTGCCGCTCCTGTCGAACTTCGGAAAGATCCGTAGGAAATTCCTCTCCTCGTGCGACCCTGGTTCAAGGCCTTTTTCGAGGTAGCGCCGGACGGCGTATGCACACACGTCCGCGAGCTGCGTGAAGCCCGACAACGAGCTGTCGACGAAAAACGGCGCCTCGATGACGTTCCGCAGCGCTCCCCACGGGTGCCCGCTCTTGCGGAACTCATCCAGCATCGACCGATAGGAAGCTTCACGAGCGCCCTCCTGGTCCATGATGAGCAGGCCCTTGTTGATGTGCCCGTCAGGTTCGGAGTTGCGCCACTCCAGGTAATACTCGAATCGTGAAACGACCTGCTGAAAAGCCTGCGTGACCACGTCCCCGGGAGCATCCGCTTTACGGATGGCTTCACTGAACAGCTTGACGCGCGCCTTTCCCACCATGTCGAGCGCATCCTCCAGAAGCTGGCTGCGCTCTCGCCGACTCAGGTGCACAAAAGGATCCGTACGACGAAAATGAGCCTCTTTGGACCTGCGCTTGTTCGCGTCGGTATACTTCTTCAACTTCTCACGGCGGAGGCGATTCACTTCATCCCGTCGCTGCTGATGGGAGAGCGCTTCAAAGCCGGGGATCTCATCCTGCTCCGCAATCGACACGCAAAAATCCTTCGCGTGTAGCTCCCCGCCGGTCAAATCAAGCCCATATCCCCTCTTGAGGGCAGCCAAATCCCGGTCGAGGGCGACCCATGGGCCCCTCCTGCACGGCCACCCCGACCAGGACGTACTCCGTGGAGTGGTCCTGCATCTCGGGGGTGCCAGACGAGTCCACATAAAGTAGGTACATCGCCACCTGTGCCGAAAACAAATAACAAAAAAATGGAAGCCCGGGGCGGGACGAAGTCCCGATGGCCACTGAGGGCCCCCCAGGCTTGATCGTTTACCTAGTATGCGAGCCCCCCCTCGTGTCAAGCGCCATGGGCTTGCATCGCCCCCCCAACCCCCGCGCCCGCCCCCCTGGCACACCCGCTGCCCGCTCGCTCCCTCACCATGCCTGCGCCCCCCTCCCCTGCGAAGCCCTTGCTCACGCTCGCCGCGTGTTTCGCCCTCACCGCGTGCGAACCCGCTCCCGAGCCGTCCGCTCTTTTCACCCTCGATCCCAATGCGCCCACGCCGCCCCCGACCACCGAGGCGCAGGCCAAGTACTCGATCGACGCCACCACGCCGCTCCTCCTCGATCTGCGCGGCGCCGCGACCGGCGATGCTTACGCATTGACGTGCGCGCAGGACGAGCTCGTGGTCGGGCTTCGCGGGCGAAGCGATACGACGGTGACCGCGCTCGGGCTGATTTGTGCGCGAATGCTGGAGAATGGCACGTTCGCGAATCGGGACGAGAGGCCGATGATCGGGGCAGCGACGGGGGACGAGTTCTTTTCGGAATGCCCGCAAAGCGAGGCCGTGATCGCGCTCAGGGGCCGCGCCGCGACGACGCTCGATCGCATCGGGGTGCGCTGCGCCCGCGTGCGGCCCTGGGTGCAAATGGGGTCGCCGGGCAGTATCGAGCCCTCGTTCGGCGGCTCCGGCGGCGTGCCGTTCACGGATACCTGCCCGCCCGGGTATTTCCTGCAAGGCGTGCTCGGGTACGCGGCCGGGACGATCAACGGCACGCAGAGCTTGTGCGTGCCGATCGTCACCTGAATCGTCACGCGGCGGCGGCGGCGGCCCTGAGCTCGGTGCTATTGACCCGCTTGTAATGCGGCGGCGCTTCGAGCGAGAGGCGGCGGCGCACCTCGTCGACCGGGAGCGCGAGCATCGACGCCCAGTCTTGCTCGGGGAGCCACGCCGCCTTCCTGCCGCGGCGGAAACCATCGAGGATCACGCTCCGCGCCTCGGGTTTGCCGAGCGTCTTCACGAGGCCGATCGCGACGATGAGCGCGATCGCGGGGTTATACGTCTGCGCGAGGGTGAAGGCGAGCAAGGCGGTCTCGCCGAGGACGTCGCCCTGATAACCGACGGCGGCGTGCCACAGGTCGTGCGTGTCGCGCATGCGGCCGTGCACCCATTCGATCGGCTCGGGGAACGGCGTTCGGCCCGTCGTGCCGCGCACGGCGGCCTCGCGGATGCCGTCGGCCGAGATGTTCTCGCGCTCGACGAAGGCGAGGTAGGCGCGACCGAGCGAGCCCTCGGGCAGACGCGCGAGCGCCTCGCGGTCGGCGAGCACGTCGACGATGTCCTTGCGCTCGGCGAGAAGCTTCCGCCCGGTCTCGCTCTTCGCCATGCGGTCGGCGATTCGCTGGAGCGTGCCGCCCGAGAGGGCCTCGATGATCGTGAAGACCTGCGGGAGGTCGTCGGGATCGGCGGCGAGGATACGGGCGGCGCGCAGGGCGCGATCAAGCTCGATGCGGGTGTGCGACTTGGCCATGGGAAGACCTCCGAAGCAGGGATGATCTGGAGGATGTACACTATGAACAATGTTGTCAACAACTACCAACAAGATTGTCGGCAACACCGGGACATGCGAGGTTGGGGGCGTGTCCACCTCGCGTCGCAAACCGAAACCCCGCGTTCGTCGGGACGCCGAAAGCGCGCGCGCGCTCATCCTCGAGGCGGCGGAGAAGCGCCTCGTGTCGAGCGGCCCCTCGGGCATCCGTCTGCAGGAGGTCGCCGCCGACGTCGGCGTGTCGCACCCGACGGTGCTCCACCACTTCGGCAGCCGCGAGGCGCTCGTGAAGGCGGTCTGTAGCCGCGCGCTCGCATCGATTCACAGGGAGCTGATCGAGGCGATCCGGGCGTCGAGCGGCGACGAGGCGCAGCTCTCGGCGATGCTCGAGGCCGTGTTCGACGCGCTGTCGACGAGCGGGCACGGGCGCGTGCTCATGTGGCTCGCGCTCGAGGGCGAGCCGTTCGATGCGGTCGACGTGCGTCTCGCGGACGTCGTCGACGCGACGCACGCCATGCGCAAGGTGAAGCGACACGAGAAGGGCCTCGAGCCGAAGACGCGCGAGGACACGGCGCACGTGGTGGTGCTCGCGGCGCTCGCGCTGCTCGGCTCGTCGGTCCTCGGGAGGACGATGCTCACGAACGCCGGGCTCGAAGGCGACGACGCAGGCCCGCGCTTCCGCGCATGGCTGACGCGGGTGTTATTGCGACAGCTCGATGGCGAGTGACGTCGTCCGCAGAATCATTTGTAAAGCGTGACGGTATACGCGCGGGGCAATTCGGGGCCCTCGTCGGGGTCGAACGGGTGGCTCCGGTCGATGCTGCCGGCATGCACGCCGACGACCATGAGGCCGGCGAGGCCGCGGAGGTCGCGAATCGTGCGGTCAGCGTGCGTCGCGCCATTGATGCCGGCGAGGGCCACGCGGCCGGCCTCGGCGCCGGTGCGATCGATCTTCACGAGGGCCCAGTGGAAGAACACGCCGAGCTCCCAGTCCGCGGCGAAGGTGATCTCGGCGTCCTCGGGCGCGCCTTGCAAATCGAGCCAGAGGTAGGTCGCGCCGGTCGGCTCGATCGGGCGGAGCGGCGCGAGCCTTCGTGGCAGGCTGTCGTAGGCGACGGACCATTCGAAGCGCACGCGGCCGAAATCGCCGAATCGATCGACGTCCGCGAGGTGCCCGCCGTCGCTCCGCGAGCCGACGAAGGCGCGATCGATGGCGAATTCGAGGAGGAGGTCCTCGAAAGGTTTTTCGCGGCCGCGGGCATTGCTGCGCAAGGCGTCGAAGACGTCGGGCTCGTTGGCGAAATGAAGGGCAGAAGGCTCGGTGCGCTGGCCGGCGACGGCGAGGAGGCCGAAGAGGACACCGGAAGGAGTGCCCGTGCCGTAGTTTTCGTCGAGGAAACGCGTGAAGAGGAAGGCGCCCGTGGGTCCGTCGGGTGTCCCGAATGCGGTGATCGAGCGCTCGGGAGCGCGCTGAAAGTCGTCGACGGCGGCGGCGTCGAGGAGGCCACAATCGACGAGGGTAGAGGCGAGCTCCGAGCCGACCATGCCAATGGCGGAAGGCTCGGCGCCAGCGTCGAGGCGGAGGACGGAGGCATGGGCGAGCGCGCGCGTGATGGACGCGTCGAATTCGCAGCCGGCCGCAGGATCGGGCGGAGGGAGGACGGTAAACGCGGCGGCGCGGTCCCAGGCGCCGCCGGTGGCGATGCCGTCGGGCACGGTGAAGGGCGGGAGAGCGTCTTCGACGAGGTAGAGGTCGTAGCGCGCATCGCCGCCGCGATCGTCGTCGGGCAAAGGGAGCGGCAAGCCGAGCGCGGCCATGGCGCGGAGAGAGCGCTCCGCGGAGGCGAGCGCGCGAAGGATCGAGCCCTCGGCCACGGAAACGCCCGCGTGCACGCAGACGGGCGCGAGGAAGGAACAGGCGGCCCTGGGGACGTCAGCGGCGCGCGGGCGCTCGCGGGCGGGGAGGACGGAGGGACCGGCGGGACGGGCGGGAGCGGGCGCGGCGGCAGAGGCGGACGCGGCGGCGGGCGCGGAGGCGGCGGCGGGCGCGGTTGCGGCAACGGCAGCGACCAGGAGCGCTGCCCACCCGAGGAGCGAGCGCCCGCGCAACGGGCGCGACGCCGCCATTTGACACCCCTCGGCGCGACGCCCTACAACCATGAAGTCCGAGCTCGTCGGGCTCCGAAGGCCGCTCGACACGGGTAGCGTATGTACACGAACGCGGGGACTTTGTCGTTCGACCTCGCCGAAGGGCTCGTGCGGCTCGGCGGAGAGGCGCGCCTCGTCGTGCCCGCCTCCGCGCTCATGGCGCTCTGGGGCGGCGCGAGCCCCGCCGCGCGTCGCGTCTTCGGTCGCGCCCTCGGCGAGTCGATCGGTCGCGCCGCCGCCAAACGCCTCGCCTCCGAAGGCGCGGACCCGACGAGCGCGATGCTCGACGCGAGCCCCGAAGCCGCGCTCTCCGAGCTCGCCGCCGCATGGGCGCTCGCAGGGCTCGGCGCGCTCGACCTCGAGCGGTGGGGCCGCGCGCTCGTGTTCGTCGTGGGGGGATCGCCGCTCGGCGGGGATGGCGACGAGCTCTGCGAGATCGCGCTCGAAGGCGCGCTGTCCGTGGCGAGCGGCAAGAGCGCGCGGGTGGTGCGGCTCGAGCGCGTCGAGGCGCGCGCGCGGTTTTTCGTGAGCAACGCCGGCGCGACGGCGAGGATGCGCGCGGAGCTCGCGCGAGGCACGGTATGGGCCGAGGTGCTCGCCGAGCTCGACGGGGCCTCCTCCCGAGGTGACGCTTGAGCGACGACGACGACCAGGACTGGCCCGGCTCGCCGGATACGAAGGTTTCGAAGTCCACGCCGGACCTCGTGCCGCCCGCTTCGTCACGACAACCGCGCTCGCTCAAGGACGAGCTGCCGCTCGACGACGCCTTGCCCGGCATCCTCGATCCCGAAGCCGAGCCGCTGGCCGAGTCCGAGGAGCGCCCCCCAGCCTCGCGCAAGGTCGCGAGCGTGCGCGTGCCCGAGCGCGTCGACGAGCGCGTCGACGACTACTCGACCTGGGAGATCGACGGCCTCACGGCCGAGCCTCCGCCCACGCGCAAAGCCGGCTGGCTCGGCGTGGAGCGGAAGACGCCCGTCGAGGGCACGCGCGTGCTCATCGAGCAGAACGCGGCCGCGGGGCCGAACGTCGTGCGGCGCGTGCTGCCGGAGGACGAGCTCGTCGCGCTCGGATCTCCCGCACGCGCCCACCGCTCCGCGACGTTCGGCGAGCTGCTCGATGCTTCGCTGTCTCTGGGTGACGAGGACGAAAGGGGATGACTCCGTCACCCCCAACCCCTCTCCCTCCGAGGGGAGAGGGTCGATCAAAGACGACTCAGGCGCCTTTTTTCGGCGGCTGCTGCGGCGACATCGTCCGCGCCATGAACGAGTAGACGTCCATCTTGTCGCGCGGCGTCTGCCCCTTCGCCGTGAGCTGCTGCGCGACCTCGTCGACGAGCGCGCGCATGCGCTCGTAGGCGGCCGCGCTCGGCGCGCGCTCGTACTTGAGCGGGAAGCTCATCATCGCCGCCTGCTTCTCGTAGAACGACGGTTTTACGAAGACGTGCTCCTCCGGGTTCATGAGCGCCGAGAGCACGGTCGCGAGCGGCCACGTCGCGAGCTTCGCCTTCCCGAGGACGGCGACGAGCCGATCGAAGCGCGCGTCGTACGCGTCGGTTCCATGCAGCAGATCACGCACCGCCTCGGCGACGGCGCGGTCGTGCTCGGCCGCCATCTTGCTGAACGGGATGATGTCGCCGAGCGGGTGCAAGAGGCCCGTCGCGGCCTTGTGGATCGTGCGCACGTTGGCGACGATCTCCGCGAACGCGCCGGCCTGGATCTGCTTGTCGAGCACCTCGCGCGAGAGGAGATCACGCGCCGTGGCCATCGCGATCGCGCGCGTGGCCTTCGCCTTCTTCGCGGTCGGGTTCGGGTCCTCGACGCCGCGCTCCTCCTTGGCAAAGCGCGCGCTCGAGAAGCCGCCCGGGAAGATCTCGAGGAAGAGCGAGAACTGCGCGTCGAAGTTCGGCAGGACGGGCGCGACGGCCTTCTGCTTGGGCTTGCCCGACGGCGACCTCTGATCCTTGAGCCCGCGGACCTTCTTCTCGAGGGCCCGCGCCTCCGCAGCGCCGAGCGTGACCGGCTCGAGCTTCGACCAGAAGGCCTTGGCGATCGAGTGGCTCATGCCGTCCTCGAAATCGTAAAAGCGCTTGTCGTCGCGTTCTTCCGAGAGATATCCGAGGCCCCACTCGGGACAGCCCGGGTGCTTGACGATCATCGGCGCGACGGCGGAGGCAGGGGGGACGTTCACGGTCATGGGCGGCCAGAGTAGCCCATGGGGAGCGCGGCGCACGCGCCGTCCGCGCTCAATTCAGCTCGCGCCCGCCCGGCGCGAGCGTGTGCCTCTGCATCGCGAGGACCTCGGCCACGCGGCGAACACGCGCACGCGGCGAGATTGTCTCGAGGATCGCTTGACGCTCACGCGCGTCGAGTACGAGATGGTGGGCGCAGAGATCGGCGAGCAAAGCCGGCTTCGCGTCGCGCGGCAAGCGAAACTCGAAGCCACGATCCCGCTCGCGTACGAACTGCGCGAACGCCGTCGCGGTCGATACCAACGCCGATAGTTCGCTCTGCGTGATTTCCTCGTCCGGCGGGACGAGCACCTCCGCAGCCGCACGCCGATACGGCGGCTCGAACGGAAGTTCCGACAGACGCACGCGCACGCGGCCCCGGAGGAGGATGTTGTACCGACCGCCCGGAAGCTCGGTGTGGTCGAGGATCGTCCCGAGCCCAGCGACCTCGGCAATCTCGGGATGCCCGTGCGCGTCCACGGGTCGCTCGTTCGTGATCATGACGATCGCCATCGAGCGGTGTGTCTTCAGCACATCGGCCACCATCGCGCGGTAACGCGGCTCGAAGATGTGCAGCGGCAGGAGCGCGCCGGGAAAGAGCACCGTGTTCGGCAGCGGGAAGAGGGGCAACGCCGGGAGCGCCTCCAGCAGATCCGAAAGGGTGTTCATCGAACGAACGTAGCACGCACCACAGGCGGGGCGTACGCCGATGCCCTCGAACGGAAGCGCGTCAGCGGCCGAGCGCAGCGAGCGCGAGCGCGCGTCCCTCGCTCGTGGCGAACGATCCGCTGAACGACAAGGTCTCCACGATCGCCCCGGTTTTCCGCTCGCCCCGCGAGACGAGGCAGGTGTGCGTGAGCGAGAGCTTGCAGAGCGCGCCCTTCGCTTCGAGCTCGCGGCCGATGAGGTCGACGACCGTGGCGCCGATCTGCTCCTGCAGCGTCAGCCTGCGCGCCACGACGTCGACGACACGCGCGAGCGTGCCGATGCCAGCGACACGCGCGCCCGGCTGATACGCGACGATCGCCGAGCCGAACGCGGGCAAGAGGTGATGCGGGCAGATCGTCGTGACCGCGAGATCACGCACGACGACGATGCCCGTGCCCGTGTCGGTCACGCCGAGCGAGCCTTCGCGCAGGACGGCGGCGGCGTCGATCGACTCGCCTTCGAGCAGGTCGTCGGCCCATGCATCGGCGACGCGCTCGCCCGTTCCCTCGAGCTCGCCCACTGGCTCGTGCCCGAGGGCGCGCAGGAAGTCCTCCACGGCCCGCGCGGCTGCTCTGCGATCGATCATGATGGTCAGTTATACAGCGGCTTCGAAGGGATCCCGATGGGCTTGCGCCCGGAAAACCCCTCGTCGAGCTCGTGCCAGTGCTCGACGACGCGCTCGCCGTACCGCCAGCAGAGCCAGACGTCGCGGCCCTCGATCCGCCCGAGGAAATCGCAGAGGCCGATGCGCGGATCCTTCACCGCCACGCCGAGCTCTTGGATGGCGCGCCAGCCGTCTTCGTAGACCAAGAGCTCCGCGCGGAGGGCGCGCTCCTCGGGGTCGAGCGCCTCTTCGCCCTCGATCATCACGAGCAAGCGGCCGCCCTGGCCTCGCGCCCGCATCGCGCGCAGGCGCTGGTCGATGTCGAACGCGCGGCGCATCTGCTCGCCGACGAGGAGTGACAGCCGCGGCACGAGCGCGTTCGCTTCCGCGGGCGTCCAGATCCGCCGGACGCTCAAGGGGACTCTTTCTCGCCCTCGGCCCCGCCCGGCTGCGCCAGGACCTTGCGCGCCTGATCGTGGTTGCACGGGTTGATGGACCAGAGCACGCGCACGCTCCGCGGCAGGACCGGGTGCGACGTCATGACGGTGCACGTCTCGCAGGCCGTCGGGAACGCCTTCTCGTCCTCGCACTTCATGCAAGGCTCGACGATCTTCGTGGTCTCCTCGAGGTCGTCGCGCAGGCGGTTCAGGACCGCGAGCTTCTCCTTCAGCTCGTCGATGCGCGCGGCGAGGACCTTCGTGGCCTGCTGCGCGGCCGCCGACCCCGACGACGCCGTCTTCTTCACGTCCAGGATGGCCTTGATGTCGTCGAGCGACAGGCCGGCCATGCGCATGTCCGTCACGAGCATCAGCCGATCGAGCTCGGAGCGCTCGAAGAGCCGATGCCCGCCGTCGGTGCGCCGGGCGGGCCGCAAGATGCCTTCTTCCTCGTAGAAACGCACCGTGCGGAGCGTGCTGTTCGACAGCCGCGCCATCTCACCGGTGGTCAAGAGCTGCGTTTCGCGCGGGCGGTCCGCCTCCGCAGGGGCATCCGCCACGGCGGGCGAATCGGTGCGCGGAGCTGGGGCATGAGGATCCACGGGTTCCGAGGGTACATGAGGTTACGTAACCGGCAAGGGGGCTCGCCGCGTGCCCTCGCGTGTTCAGGTCCGCACATGCGGCGTTGTCGTTTCCCTCCGCGTTCGCGCGAGCCCGCTATGAACGACGGTTCTCACCCCGCGCGGCGAAGCACGAAACTCCGCATCGTCGCTTGAATTCGGCGGAGGCACGTCGCTTGCTGATGGGCTCGGCATGCACTTGCGCTTGCTCCCTCTCACGGGCCTCGCCGCGATCACGACCCTCGCCATGACCCAGCACGCCGACGCGGCCGGCGCCTGGCTCCCGAGTGGGGAAGTCACGCCGATCGAGCAACGCGTGGCCGTCGCCGTCGGCCCCACGCGCTCGGCGCTCTGGACGAGCCTGCGCGCGTCGGCCGAAGCCGGCCCGTTCGGGATCATCGTCCCCGTCGCACCGGGCGCCGCGCTCGATCACAGCTCCGACGCGTGGCTCGAGTCCCTGAACGCCGCCACCGCGCCGCGTATCTTCCCGCCGACCGGCGTGACCCCGACGTGCCCCGGCGATGACCCTTCGGGCGGATCGGATCCGTTCCACGTGACCGACGATCTCGGCGCGACCGAGAGCCTCGCGCCCGTCGAATCCGTCCTCCTGCCGGACGCGGCCGCGGTCCTTGCATGGGCGAACCTGCATGGCTTCGGCATCTCGCCCGACGTCGCCGCCGCGCTCGACGACATGGCGGGGAAACGCTTCTTCGCCGAGCGCTTCGACGCGCCGAGCGCGCCGTTCGTCACCACCACCTTGCGCGTCGTGTCCGAGGCCGCGGCCCCCGTGCTCCCGCTCGCGCTCACGCGCGCCGGCGCCGCGGATCTTCGCGTGACGGCGTGGCTTCTCGGCAAGGGAAGGGCCGCTCTCACGGGCAGCAAGCCGATCTCGCTCACGACGGACGCTCTTTCCTGGGAGGCGGGGAGCGACGCGTCGAACTACGTGGAGCTGCGCGAGCAGGAGCTCCTCGCCTGGGGCAAGAGCGCGGTGTTGATCGAGGCGGCGAGCCACGACGCGCTCGTGCGCAACTTGCCGATCGCGAACGGCACGGGCTCGGTCACGGGCGTGGTGACGAGCTTCTTCCAGCGCGCCGCGATGTACGGCGATGGCAACCCGAGCACGTCGGCTTGCATCACGACGGCCGCACTCGCGCTCGACGAAGCTTCTCCGGTGGCCGAGACGTGTCCGCGCGCAGGGCTCGGCATCGTGGACGGTGGGCCTCCGTGCGTGGAGTCGCCCGCGGGCGCGGAGATCGCTCCCGCGAAGCTGCGCTGCGGCGGCATCACGGACGACCTCGCCGTCGCGCTCTCCGGCATGGTGCCGAAGGACGCCGTGCTCACGCGCGCGACGATGTTCATCGCGAAAAACGCGGCCGGCAGCACGTGGCCCGTGACGTTCGAGCCGGCGGCTTCGGACGTGGATCCCTTGCTCACCGCGACGAGCCTCGATCTCGCCTCCTGCAACAACAGCAGCAGCAGCACGACGGGCAGCAGCAGCAGCAGCTCGGGAGGGAGCAGCAGCTCGGGCGGGCAAGGTGGATCGAACGGCGTGGGCGTGGGTGTCGGCGGATCGGCCGGCTCTTCCTACGACGACGACTACGACAGCGACGTCGCCTGCACCTGCGTGGGCACCGCGGATCCGGTGGTCCCCGACGACACGGGCAGCGGCGGCGATGACTACTATTACGACGACTCGTCGAGCGAGGACTGCAGCGGCGACACCACCGAGGACGACTACTACGACGACTCGTCGAGCGAGGACTGCAGCGGCGACACGTCCGAAGACGACTCCTACGACGATTCCTACGACGACTCGTCGAGCGAGGACTGCAGCGGCGACACGTCCGAAGACGACTCCTACGACGACTCCTACGACGATTCGTCGAGCGAGGACTGCAGCGGCGACACCGACGACGGCAGCGACAGCAGCGACAGCAGCGACTCGGACTGCAGCGGCGACACCGACGACGACAGCGACGACTGGGGCGACTGGGAAGAGGCGCGCCAGGCGAGCCGCGCGGATCGACGCGTCGCGACGATCGACGCGTCCCACCACGACGACGCGTCGTCGGCCGCGCACCGCGCGCCAGCGAAAAAGATGCGCAAGCGCGGGCCGAAAGCGTCCGTCATCACCCTGGGCTTGCTCGCCATCCTCGCGCCGCTTCGTCGCCTGGCGCGGCCCGATCGCTCACGGCGCGGCGGCGGCGGCAAGGACAAACCCCGGCGCGAGCGCTCGTCGACCTGAGAGGGAGCCTTGGTGCGTCGGCCTTTGCGCGCCGTTCTGCATGCCCGCTTCCGGGGCTGTCCGGGGCGAGCGGGCATGCGTCGAGGTCCCGTCTGCTTGGCAGGAAAACGTCGGACGATCGCCCCATGGGCCGTGTTGCCGTCTGGGCCGGCATGGTAGGATACGAGAATCATGCACTGCGCCGGGCGCCAGACTCGCGAGGGGGTACAGCGTCACCGCGGCATGGGCGGAGATCGCCCAGGCGCCACACGAGCCCCGAGATCCGGTAAGATCGATCGGCTCGGGATGCATGAACCCGCTCAACGAAGGATGGCGCGCGCGTGGACTCCCTGTTCGATCAAGTAGTCCAGCGCAGCGGCCTTTCGCCGGTGTTCGCGAAGGGCACGATCCAGAGGGCGTTCGCGCGAATCGGCGTCGATGCCGCGAAGATGAAGCGCGACGATCTCGAGCGCGCGCTCCCCACGCTCCAGGCCGCGCTGGGCGTGTTCCTGCCACCGCAGGAGCTCAAGGAGCGCATCACGGACATCGGCAGGCTCTGCCGCTGATCGCGGAGCAGGGGGGCGCACGTGGGCGCCATCATCGACGCGCTAACCGACCTACAGCACGAGCACGGCTGGCTCGACGACGCGCGCCTCGCCGCGCTCGCGCAGAAGCTCGGCGTTCCGCTTTACCGGATCGAAGGGCTCGTCTCGTTTTACCCGCACTTCCGCCGAAAACCCCCGCCGCGCGTGGAGGTCGCGCTCTGCCGCGACGTGACGTGCAGGCTCGCAGGTGGACGGGATTTTCTCGCGCGGGCGAGGCAGGCGGTCAGCGGCGATCCCTCGGTGGAGGTGCGCGAGGTGAGCTGCCTCGGCCGATGTGATCGAGCGCCGGCCGCCGCGCTCAACGAGCGACCGGTATACGCGGGAGACCTCGACGACTTCGCCATCGCCGTCCGCTGGGCCGACGAGCCGCGGCCTGAACGAGCGCCCTCCCCGCCGCGCCGCTGGGCGAGTGATCCGTACGAGGACGAAGCATCCCGCTACGGCGTGCTCGCTTCTCTCCGCGGAGATGCGCTCGCGGGCGACCGCGTCCAGGCGACGCTCGAGACGAGCGGGCTGCGCGGCATGGGCGGCGCGGGGTTCCCCACGGGGCTCAAGTGGAAGCTCGTCCGCAAGGAGACGGCGCGCCCGAAGTACGTCGTGTGCAACGCGGACGAGAGCGAGCCCGGCACGTTCAAGGACCGCGTGATCCTCGACGAGCTGCCGCACCTCGTGATCGAGGGCATGGCCATCGCGGCGCTCGTCGTCGGGGCCTCCGAAGGGATCGTGTTCATCCGCCACGAGTACGGTCCCGAGCGAAAGAACCTCGCTCGCGCGATCGAGAAAGCGCGGCAGCGCGGCGCGCTCGGCCCCGACGCGCTCGGACCGGGCTTGCCCTTCGACGTGCGGATCGCCGTCTCGCCGGGCGGATACATCCTCGGCGAGGAGACGGCGCTGCTCGAGTGCCTCGAAGACAACCGCGGCGAGCCGCGGAACAAGCCGCCGTTCCCCGGTCAGAAGGGGCTCTTCGGTCGGCCCACGCTGATCAACAACGTCGAGACGCTCTCGTACGTCCCGCTCATCGTGAAAGAGGGCGCCGAGGCGTGGAAGGCGCGCGGCGTGCGGGGCTCGGGTGGGCTCAAGTTCATCGCGCTCTCGGGCGACGTGGCAGAGCCAGGCGTCTATCAGGTGCCCATGGGCACGACGATCGGCGAGCTCATCGCGAGGGCCGGCGGCACGAAGGACGGAAGGCCCATCCTCGCGATCGCGCCTGGCGGCGCTTCGTCGAATTTTTTGCGCGCGGATGCCGTCGATGCGCCGCTCGACTTCGACGCGCTCCAGAAGCGGGGCTCGATGCTCGGCTCGGGCGCGGTGCTCGTGGTGTGCGAAGGCGCGGACATCGTGGATCTCGTCACGAACGTCGTGGCCTTCTTCCGCAACGAGTCCTGCGGCAAGTGCGTGCCGTGCCGCGTGGGCACGGAGAAGGCCGTCGCGATCCTCGAAGAAGCCGTGCTCGGGCGCGGGAAGAAGCGCCACCTCGCAGTGCTGTCCGAGCTCGCCGAGACGCTCGCCGATACCTCGATCTGCGGCCTCGGCCAGGTCGCGATCGCGCCGTTCCTCTCCGTCCTGCGCGCCTTCGAGGACGACGTGCGCGCGCGCTTCCCGGAGGATTGATCGAATCATGGGCGTGCGAGACGTGCGCATGCGCGGCTTCCGGAAGCGCGCGAGCGTCGACGAGGCGATCGCGACGCTCGTGTCGCGCACGGGCGAGCTCGAAGCCGAGCGCGTGCGCGTCACGGAGGCAGCCGGGCGTGTGCTCGCGGAAGACGTGGCCGCCGCCGCGAGCGTGCCGCACTTCCGCCGCGCCGCGATGGATGGATGGGCCGTCGTCGGGGAGTCGACGTTCGGGGCGAGCACGTACGCGCCCGCGTCGCTCGTGCTGATCGGCGAGGCGAGGCCGGGAAGGCCGTTCGCAGGCGCGCTCCGTCGCGGCGAGGCCGTGCGCATCACGACGGGCGCGCCGGTGCCCGAGGGCGCGGACGCGGTCCTCATGGCCGAGCGCGCCGAGGAGATCACGCGGGAGGATCAGACGATCGTCTCCGTCGCGGAGCCCGTGTCGCCCGGCAAGCACGTCGGCCTGATCGGCGAGGACGTGCCGGCCGGGACGATCGTGGCGCGGCGAGGCCGCAAGCTCCGGCCGCAGGACGTGGGGCTCCTGGCGAGCGTCGGCGCGGGCCTCGTGCCGGTCGTGCGCAGGCCGCGCGTGCGGGTCGTGATCACGGGGGACGAGCTGCTCGCGCCGGGCAGCATGCCCGAGGGATCGTGCATCGTGGACTCGAACAGCGTGGTGCTCGCGGCGCTCGTCGCGCGGGACGGCGGCGCGCTCTCGCCCACCGTGCGCGCGGTCGATCGGTACGAGCTCGTGCGCGAGGCGATCGCCGGAGGCGACGAGGACGTCGTGCTCGTCTCCGGCGGCTCGTCCGTGGGCCCCGAGGATCACGCGCCGCTCGCGCTCGCCGAGATCGGCGAGGTCACGGTGCACGGCGTGGCGATGCGCCCGTCGAGTCCGGCCGGCTTCGGCTTCGTCCCCGGCCAGGGTCGCCCGCGCCCCGTTTTCCTGCTGCCGGGCAACCCGGTCTCTTGTTTGTGCGCGTACGAGTTCTTTGCAGGTCCAACGATCCGCGCGCTCGGCGGCCTGCCTCGCGCGTGGCCTCACCCGCGTGGAAAGGGCCGGCTCGTCGCGAAGATCGTCTCCGAGCTCGGCCGCGTGGATTATGTCCGCGTGAAGTACGACGGCGCGCTCGTGACGCCGATCATGACGAGCGGCGCGTCGATCCTCTCCTCCACGACCCGCGCGGACGGCGTCGTGCTCGTCCCGGCCGGCAGCGAGGGCCATGACGAGGGCGAGGAGGTCGAGGTCTTCCTGTACGATTGACCTCGGGGGGGGCGTCGTGAAGCAAGCGCAGTTCCTCAACGTCGTGGACCGGGACGAAGCCGAGCGGCGCTTCCGCGCGGCGATCGGTGAGATCGGCGCGATCGGCGTCGAGGTCGTCCCGCTCGACGCGGCGCTCGGGCGCTTGCTCGCCGAGGACGTCGCGAGCCCGGTCGACGTGCCCGGCTTCGATCGCTCGAACGTCGATGGATACGCGGTGCGCGCGGCCGACACCTTCGGCGCGAGCGAACACGAGCCGCGGCGGCTCCGGCGCTTGCCCTCGGTCGTCGCGATGGGCCGCATCCCCGAGGGCACCGTCGAGCCGGGCACGGCCCTCGCGATCCCCACGGGCGGCGCCGTGCCGCGCGGCGCCGATGCGATCGTCATGGTCGAGCACACGCTCCTCGACGGCGACGACGTGCTGATCACGAAGGCCACGATCCCCGGCCGCTCGATCACCTACGCGGGCACCGACGTCGCGCAGGGCGAGGTCGTGCTCCGCGCCAAGGAGGAGCTCACCTCGCGGGAGACGGGCGTCCTCGCGGCGATCGGCCTCGACCGTGTCGCCGTGCTCGCGCGCCCGCGCGTGGCGATCCTCTCGACGGGCGACGAGATCGTCCCGCCGGGTCGACCTCTGCCGCCGGGCTCCGTCTACGACTCGAACGCCCGCATCCTCGCCGACGCCGTCCGCGAGGCCGGCGGCGAGCCGATCCTCGCGGGCATCGTGCCCGACGACGAGACCTCCGTCCGCGAGGCCCTGAAGCGCTGCCTCGCCGAAGCGCACGTCGTGCTCCTCTCGGGCGGCACCTCGAAAGGCCCTGGCGACCTCAACGCGCGTGTCCTCGCCGAGGCCCTCGAACCGCCCGGCATCGTCGTGCACGGCGTCGCGCTCAAGCCCGGAAAACCCCTCTGCCTCGCGGTCTCCCGCGGCAAACCCGTCGTCGTGCTCCCTGGCTTTCCGACCTCGGCGATCTTCACGTTCCACGAGTTCGTCGCGCCCGTCCTGCGCGCCTTCGCGGGCCTCTCCGAACGCGCGGACGACACGGTCACGGCGCGCCTCCCGTTCCGCGTCACGAGCGAGCACGGCCGCACGGAGTACGTGCTCGTGCGCCTCGTCCCGGACGAGCACGGCGAGCGCGTCGCGTATCCCATCGGCAAGGGCTCGGGCTCCGTCACCACGTTCTCGCAAGCGGACGGCTTCTTCATCGTCGACGAGCACGTCGAGATGCTCGACGCCGGCGACACCGTCGTGATCCACCCCATCGCCGGATCCCGTCCGCGGCAGGTCGATCTCGTCGTCATCGGCAGCCACTGCGTCGGCCTCGACGTCTTGCTCGGCCGCCTCGCCGCGCGTGGCACGACGAGCAAGCTCATCGCCGTCGGCAGCGAAGCCGGCCTCGCGGCCGTGCGCCGCGGCGAATGCGACCTCGCCGGCGTGCACCTCTACGACCCGAACACCGGCACCTACAACGAGCCCTTGCTCGGCCCCGGCATCGAGCTCGTCCGCGGCTACGGCCGCATGCAAGGTGTCGTCTTCCGCCCCGGCGATCCGCGCTTCGAGGGCAAGCGCGCCGAGGACGCCGTCCACGAAGCCGCGCGCGCCGAGGGCATCGTGATGATCAACCGAAACCGCGGCAGCGGCACCCGCGCGCTCTACGATCGCCTCCTCGGCGACGCGCGCCCCGCCGGCCACTCCGTCGAGGCCTCGTCCCACCGCGCCGTCGCCGCGGCCGTCGCGCAAGGCCGCGCCGATTTCGGCATCGCGATCGACATCGTCGCGCGGGATCGTGGCCTCGGCTTCCTCCCGCTCGGCGAGGAGCGCTTCGACTTCGTCGTCCCCCAAAACCGCCTCGCCCGTCCCGCCGTGCGCGCCTTCCTCGCCGAGCTCGCGTCCGAACCGGCGCGCGCCGCGCTCCGCGACCGAGGGCTCCTCGCATGAGCGGAGGCGTGATCTCCGGCCTCGGCGCCGTCGTCCTCGCGGGCGGCCGCAGCAGCCGCATGGGCCGCCCCAAGGCATGGCTCCCCTTCGGCGACGAGGTCCTTCTCCAGCGCGTCGTGCGTCGCCTCGCCGAGGTCGTCGCGCCCCTCGTCGTCGTCCGCGCTCCCGGCCAAGCGCTCCCACCTCTCCCGCCCGACATCACCATCGCCGAAGACCCCGTCGAGGGCCGCGGACCTCTCCAGGGCATCGCCGTCGGCCTCGCGGCGCTCGACGACAAAGCGGACGCTGCGTTCGTCTCCTCCACCGACGCGCCTTTCGTGGATCCCGCGCTCGTACGTTTTCTCTGGGATCTCCGCGGCTCCACGCACGACGTCGTCGTCCCTCGCGCCGGCGGCCATTACCACCCGCTCGCGTCGGTGTACGGCGTCTCGGTGAAATCCGAGATCGACCACCTCCTCGCCGAAGATCGCCTCCGCCCGTTTTTCCTGTTCGAGCGCGTGCGCACCCTCGTCGTCCCCGAAGACCGGCTCTGCCTGGCGCCCGACCTCTCCCTTTCGGGCGACGAAATCCTCGCTTTGCGAAACCTCAACACGCCCGAGGACTGGCGCGCGGCGCTCGACGTCGCGGGCCTGCCGCGGCCGAGCGATCCGGCTTGAGCGGAGGCCGGATGCCGGCCACGCTACGCCCGATGCAAAGGGACCAAGCCGAGACGACCGACCTTCCCCCCGCGGCCGACGCAAAGGCCGCCGAGGCGCCTCTGCCCGATCCCTATGCCGACGCCGCGCCCGCCGCGGGCCCGCTCCGGTGGCAGAAGAACCTGCTCCTCCTCGTCCTGACCATCGTCTCGACGCTCGTCACCTTTGCCCTCTCGAACGGCCTCGTCCCCGAAGGCGCGCCGTTCGCCGAGCAGCTCCGCGGCGTGCTTCGCGCGTGGACTTATACCGTTCCGCTCATGGCCATCCTGCTGACGCACGAGCTCGGCCATTACTTCGCGGCGCGCCTCCACAAAGTCCCCGCCTCGCTGCCCTTTTTCATTCCCCTGCCCCTCCTGAGCCCGTTCGGCACGATGGGCGCGGTCATCGGCATGAGCGGCCGCATCAAGAGCCGCAATGCCTTGCTCGACATCGGCGCGGCCGGTCCGCTCGCCGGGCTCGTCGTCGCCATTCCGGTGATCCTCTATGGCCTGCGCACCTCGCCCGTCCTGCCCATTCCCGAGGAGGGCATCCAGGAGGGGCAATGCCTCCTCTATTTCGCCCTGAAGCGCATCGCCCTCGGCACGATTCCCCCGGGGCACGACGTCTTCCTCAATGGCCCCGCGTTCGCCGGCTGGGTCGGGCTCTTCGTCACCATGCTGAACCTCGTCCCCGTCGGCCAGCTCGACGGCGGGCACATCGCGTACGCCCTCTTCGGCGAAAAGCAGAATCGATATGCCCGGATCGTCCACGTGACGATGCTCGGCATGTTCCTCTTGAACCTCGCCCGCTTCCTGCCCCCGGCGCTCCGGGCCGGCGAGGGCGCCTCCGACGCGGTCGGCAATTCGATCTCGTGGCTCGTGTGGTTCGTCCTGGTCCACCTGCTCGGCCGGCTCGGCGGCAAGGATCATCCCCCGACCGAGCCCGGCGAGCTCTCGCCCATGCGCCGGGGCATCGCGGTCCTCTCGCTCGTCGTTTTCGTCCTGCTCTTCATGCCGACGCCCTGGGCGAAGTATTGAAATGAGCTTCGCCTCCCCTGCCCCGCTCTTCGCGCTCGCGCTCCTCGTCACGGGTTGTAATGTCCTCGGGCACACGCAACTCGGGCCGACGGTGGCGTCGCGCGACGGCACGCCCGTGGGCGGCGTCGAGGCAAACGCGAACATGTACGTGGACATGCAGCCCGCGGACGACTTCGCCAACCGCAGGCCGCTCCCCGAGACCGCGCGGCGGTGGGGCCTCGCGACGGGGGCCTACCTGCGTGGATCGCCGCTCGGGGTCGGCCTCGGAATGCGGCCGGGGATTTTCGTGGGCTCGACGGACGCGAAACTGGCGATCCTCGGGACCGCCGGCCTCTCCCTCGGATTGCAGACCCTCGAAGGCACCACGTACGGAAACGTCGGCCTGTACGGAATGCTCGCGGCCGGGATCCCCGTGCGCAAGACCTACGATCCGAAGGCCCTCGTTTTGTGCCGCTCGCTCACCTACGTCACCATCGGCCTGCAAGGGCACCTCGATCGTTTGCCGGCGCTGGAGGAGTCCATCGGGACCCTCGGCCTCCTCGTGGGCGTCCTCGGGCTCGAGGACTCCGGCGCGCCCTCCGACCGCAAGAATCCCGACGTGGACTGCCCGCGCTGACGCGTCACCCCGCCGCGCGCCGGCGGAGGCCCGCACGCGGCCGCCCCATGCGCCGCGCCCGGGCCACGCGCGCGCCCATTGCATGCGCGTCCGCGGCGGAATCGGACGCGTGACACTCCTCGTCGTCCTCGAGATCGGCCAGGACGAACTCGACGAACGTCACGCTCTCCATGTATTCGTTCGTCGTGAAAGACCAAGGATCGGCCGGGACGGGCCTCCGATCGTGGCGAGCAATGAATGGACGGCGGCGAATGCGAGGTGCAAGAAAGCGCATGTCGTTCTCTCGAAGGTAAGACGTGACAGCTCTAAGTACGTATCAAGAGATGCTACTCGTGCCCTTTTCGCTCGCGGCCGCGTCGCGAAAAGGGCACGCGAGCTTCAAGGCTTCGCTTTGACGGCCTGCGCCATCGCCTCCACGAGCGACATCGCAGGCGGAGGCACCGACGGCGTCGGCTCTTTCTCGGCCTCCGCCGCGGGCGCAGGCTCCGCCGCGGGCGCAGGCGCGGCCGCCTTCGCGACGGGCGCCGCATTCCGATTCGCCCGGGGCACGTGGCTCTGCCAGCTCGGCGCGGGCATCGCCGCGGGCTTCGGGTCGGGGAGCGCCTTCACTGGCTCCTCCGCGCGCGGCGGTGTCATTCCCACCCGAAAATTCGTGGCGATCCGATGCGTGCGCTCCGTCGCGTCCGGCATCACCTTGCCCGCGAGCTCCGGCGCCGACGGCGACGAACGCCCCGAGCGCGCCGACCGCTCTTCGCCGACCTTGTACCCCATCACGAGCGACCCGCCCACGGCCACCGCCAGGAGCACCCGGTCGAACGTGATCGGCCGCGGACGCGACGAGGTCGGCTCTCGCTCGCGCGGGGCGTCGCTGCTCGCCGGGGCCGGCGGTGGAGCCGCCGCGCGCGCCGGGAAGAGGTCGACGCCGCGGATCGCCGCGCGGACGCTCATCGACACCTCGCCGAAGTCGGGCGGCGGTGGTGGCAGCCTCGACGAACGCGACCGGTCCGCGAGCTCGTGCAAGTCATCAATCCGATCCCGCCCGCTCCGCGGCCCCTCGCGGCCGCCGCCGGGCGCCCAGACGCATGTCGGATCGTCGTCCGAGATGTCCGTTCGGCCCAGAAAACGCACGGCAAACACCTCCGACACGCACCGGGGACAGATCGTCCCATCCGTCCCCGGGCGTTCGCCCTCCCGGGTCCCCCCACAGACGCTGCAGCTCGAACTCATTGGATCCCCCCCCCGAATCCAAGCAGTATGCTTAGCTAGTGCATCATATTACCAACTTAAGGCGAGCGCGCATGTGCATTCGACGCGGCGGGCTCAGCGCGGGCGACGACGAAAGGCGCTTGCTCGGGGCGGACGCGCGCGTTTCGCGCGGGGCGTGAAACTCGCGCATGACGCGGTGCATGTGCTAGGAAGGCCGCGCTTGACCGAATGGGAGGAAAAAGAATGGGACTTTCCGATGCGCTCGCGGACAAGGACAAGAAGGGCCGGATCATCTCCGACTGCGCCACGCTGATCGACGAAGAGGTCGCGTCGAAGGGGCTCGCCGCGTTGCCGCTCAAGGCGGGTTACAAGGCGATCAAGGGCATCAAGCCCGGCTTCATTCCGCACGTCATCGAGTCGCTCCTGCCCGAGATGGCCACGAAGGTGGACCCGATCTGGGCCGAAGGAGTCTCCGCGGGCAATCCCGTCAAATTCTTCCAGGACAACCGAGGGCGCGTCGCAGACGCCCTGCTCTCCGTGACCGACGCGAAATCGAAGAACGCGAAAAACGCGCTCGTCCGTTCGACCTACGAATCCCTGCGCGGCACGGCCAAGAAGCACGTCGAGGAGGCCATCCCCCGCCTCTCGAAGGTCATCGAAAAGTACGCCTGATTTTAGGAGGGTGCTGCCGCCGCAGCGTCTCGCCGGGGTTTCACCCCGGGCCCGACCAGGGGCTGTCCGCCCCTGGACCCGGACCAGGGCGTAGCCCTGGACCGCTGGTGCATCGACCGCGGTGCGGTCGATGCAAAGGGCCGCTCAGGCGACCTGGGCGGTGCGGGGAATGTCCGGCTCGACGAAGCACCAGCGCACGTCGGACCGCCGGTGGCGCAGCGACGCCTCGAACTCGTTGATCGCCGCGCAGACCTCGTTCGTGGTCACGCCATCGTAAAAACTCACCTTCACGCAGACGAGCACCTCGCCGGGACCTTGCTGCACCGTGATCACGTGCAGCACGCGGTCGATCTTCGGGTGCGCCGCGACCACCTGCCGCACCGCCACCTCGACCTCCGGATCAGCCGACTCGCCGATCAGGAGCGACATGATCTCCACCGCGAGGAAGACCGCCACGGCCACGAGCACGACCCCGATCGCGATGCTCCCGATCGCGTCCCACTTCGGATCGTGCGTGAGCCACGCCGCCGTCAGCGCGAGCGACGCGAGGATCAAGCCAAGCGAGGCCGCCGCGTTCTCGCCGAAGACGACGACGAGGTCCGAGTCCTTCGTGTCCTTGAGGTACTGGAAGAACGGCTTCTGCCCGCGGCGCTTGTTCATCTCGCGGATGTTCGAGAGCGTCGCGCCGCCCTCGATCAGCAGGGAAAACCCGAGGATCCCGAGGCCGAGGTGCACCTTCTCCACGGGCTCGGGATGGCCGAGCTTGTGGATCCCCTCGTAGATCGAGAACACGCCGCCGCCCGAGAACAGGAGCAGCGCGACGAGGAACGACCAGAAGTAGAGCGAACGCCCGTAGCCGAGCGGATGCGACGCGTCCGGCTTCTTGCGCGCCCGGTTCACGCCGAGCAGGAGCAGCAGCTGGTTGCCGCAGTCCGCCGCCGAGTGCAGCGTCTCGGCGAGCAGCGCGCCCGAGCCCGTCAGGAACGCGACCACGCCCTTGCCCGCCGCGATGGCGAGGTTGGCGAGCAACGACTGGACGATATGGGAGGTCGAATGGTCTTCCGACGACGACACGGGAGCCCTTGTATCACGAGCGGCCGCCCCAAAAACGAAAACCCCAGCACGGCCAGGCCGTACTGGGGTTTCCACTCACCGCGAATCGACGTCAGTCGCGCTTCGACGGCGGGTCGCCGAACGACCGCTGGAAGAGCTCCTCGATCGCCTGCTTGCCGTCGTCGGTCAGGTTCTGCGTACCGATGCCGGCGAAGGCCTCGCTCTTGATCATCGGCAGCGTCGCCATCTCCCACGCCGACCCGCTCCAGCGGAACCAGGTCCGCTTCTGCTGATCGAAGACGTAGAGCGGCTTCTTCCAGAGCCGCGCGAGCTCCGCGCCCCAGCCCGTGCCGCCGCGCACGGTGCCGTCGTCCTGGATCTGGCCCACGACGAAGACCTCGCGCGCCGCGTTGATCTGGTACCAGATCGTCTGCAGCACGTTGCGCACCAGCGGGATCTCGCTGAGCACGCGGCCGAGGCGCTTCGACACGTAGACAAGGCTGAAGTCGCCGCGGCGCAGGTCCGCCTCGCTCAGCACCTGCACGCCGCGCGTGCGCTCGCGCAGCGTGTGACCCTCGAAGCTGTAGTTCGTCTCCGTCAGGCCCCAGCGCTCCGCACACGCGCCGAACGCCGCCTCCGCGCCCTTCGCGCCGCCCGAGTACAGGCGGAAGCGCTTGGCGTCGCGCGGGCGCTCGGAGGCCGGCGGGATGTCCGCGTCGATGATCCGCATCGTGTGCGGCTCGAGGCGGAGCGAGAGATCGGCGATCTCCTTGCTGTCGTGGTCCTTCAAGAGGCGCAGGCGCACGACGTCCTTCTCGGGGTCGAGGAAGACCACGACGCCGAGTTTGTCGAAGAACCGATCGACCGGCGCGGGCGCCGAGCCCGCCTTGGCCTCGCCGGCCTTCGTCGTCGTCGAGAGCCAGAGCTCGGCCGAGTGATCCCGCGCGAGCGTGATCAGCGTGTCGATCATCGCCTCGGTCGCGTGCGCGCAGTCGAAGCCGTCGACGATGATCACGTCCGGCGTGAAGTGCGCGATCTCGCGGGCGAACGCCACCGTGTCGATGAGCTTCTTCATCGACGACGACGCGCCCTCGGTCGTGTTCGCGTGACCGAGGAGCGAGAAGATCAGCCGGTGACGCTCCAGATCCAGACGCACGGACTCGGGCTCGGCGAGCTTCGTGTACGTGGCGATGTCGTGGAACAGCTCGTCGTAGTAAGCGCGCACGTGATCGACGGCGTGCTCCGTCGAGATGTGCAGCACGCGCCGGTCACGCAGCAGATCGTCCAGCGCGATCTGCACGAGCAGCGCCGTCTTGCCGACGCCCGCGCGCGAGAGCACGACGCCCACGTTCCCGCGGCCCAGGCCGCCGTGCATCGACTTCTCGAAGACCCGCATGGGGCTCCGCTCGTTGACCTCTTTGCGGTACATCGGTGCCCTCACTTCCCCTTCTTCGCCTGCTCTTCTTTGTGCTTCTTGATGAGCTCCTCGGCGATCGCGCCGGGGACCGGAGCGTACCGGGAGAACTCCATGGTAAACTCTGCCTTGCCCTGCGTCGCGGAGCGAAGAACGGTCGAGAACCCGAACATCTCGGCGAGGGGGACCTCTGCCTCGACGCGGCAGAAGCCGTCCGACTCCGTCGTCCCGATGATGATGCCGCGGCGCTGCATCAGGATGCCGACGACGCCGCCCTGGAACTCGCTCGGGCTCTCGGCGGCCACCTTCATGAGCGGCTCGAGGATCTGCGGACCCGCCTTCGGGTAGGCCTCGCGCCACGCGCCGCGCGCTGCCTCCTGGAACGCGATGTCCGAGGAGTCGACCGCGTGGGCCGCGCCGTCGTTGATCGTCACGCGCACGCCCGTCACGGGGGCCTGCATGACGAGGCCCTTCACGAGCATCGAGCGGAAGCCCTTGTCGCAGGAGGGGATGAACTCCTTCGGGATCGAGCCGCCCGTGATGTCGTCGACGAACTCGTACGCCTCGTCGCAGGGCTCCATGAAGCCCGCGACCTTGCCGTACTGACCCGAGCCGCCGGTCTGCTTCTTGTGCGTGTAGTTGAACTCGGTCCTGCGCGTGATCGTCTCGCGGTACGCGACGCGCGGCGGGCTCGTCACCACCTCGGCCCCGTACTCGCGCTTCATGCGCTCGATGTACACGTCGAGGTGCAGCTCGCCCATGCCGTGGATGACCGTCTCGTTCGTCTCGGGATCGCTGCCCACGCGGAAGGTCGGGTCCTCCTTCGTGAAGCGCTTCAGCGCCTTCGACATGTTGACCTGCGCCTTGTTGTCCTTCGGCGTCACGGTCAACGAGATGACCGAGTCGGGCACGTGCATGCTCGTCATGGCCACGCTGAGCGTGCCATCGGTGAACGTGTCACCCGAGTTGCAGTCGACGCCGAACATCGCGACGATGTCGCCGGCACCCGCGTTCTCGATGTCCTCCATCTCGTCGGCGTGCATGCGGACGAGGCGGCCGACCTTGTGGCGCTTGCCCGTGCGCGTGTTCGTGATCTCCTTGCCCTTCGAGATCGTGCCCTGGTAGACGCGCAAGTACGAGAGCTGGCCGAAGCGACCGTCCTCGAGCTTGAACGCGAGCATGACGAGCGGTTTGTCCGAGTCGCTCGCGAGCTCGATCTTCGCCTCGTCCTTCTCCAGGTCGACGGCGTGGTTCGTCACGTCCGTCGGGCAGGGCAGGAACGTCGTCACGCCGTTGAGCAGGAGCTGCACGGCCTTGTTCTTGTAGGCCGAGCCCATCATCACGGGCACGATCTGGAGTTTGATCGTGGCCGAGCGGATCGCCTTGTTGATGAGGTCCTCGGTGACCTTCTCCTCGAGCATCGCCTCGGTGAGCTCGTCGGAGAACATGCTCAGCGCGTCGAGCATCTCCTCGCGGCACTTCTGCGCCTCGGCCTGCATGCCGGCCGGGATGTCGGACTCGAGGATCTTCTCGCCGTTCGCGCCCTCGAACCGGAACGCCTTCATCTTGATCAGGTCGACGACGCCCTCGAACTTGTCCTCGAGGCCGATCGGGAGCTGCAAGAGCACCGGGTTCAGGTTGAGCTTCTCGCGGAGCTGGTCGCGCGCGCGGAGCGGGTTCGCGCCGGCGCGGTCACACTTGTTGACGAACGCGATGCGCGGAACGCCGTAGCGGCGCATCTGGCGATCGACCGTGAGCGACTGCGACTGCACGCCCGCGACCGAGCAGAGCACGAGGATCGCGCCGTCGAGCACGCGGAGCGAACGCTCGACCTCGATGGTGAAGTCGACGTGGCCGGGCGTGTCGATGATGTTGATCTGGGTGTTGCCCCAGGTGCAGTGCGTCGCCGCGGACTGGATGGTGATGCCACGCTCGCGCTCGAGGTCCATCGAGTCCATCTTCGCGCCGACGCCGTCCTTGCCCTTCACGTCGTGAATGGCGTGGATCCTCTTCGTGTAGAAGAGGATGCGCTCGGTCAGCGTGGTCTTCCCCGAGTCGATGTGGGCGCTGATTCCTATGTTCCTGAGCCTGGACAGATCGCTGATCACGAAGAGGACTCCTGCCGCCTACCGGGGGAGGGCGGCTCTCGGCAAAAAACGCGGCGCGCTATAATCGTTAGCCGGCGGTCACGCCAGAGGAAAGTGGACTGGCGTGCCTGCTGACACGTTCTCGTCACGCCGGTGAGGGACGAGATTCCCTTCTTTTCTGGCTCGCCCACCGCATGGAAGGGCGCTCGACGAGCACCCACGAGGCGTAGCCCACGATCAGCGAGGCGACCAGCGCGAACGACGCGGTCCGCGCGAGGTTCTTCCAGGTTGGCGGCGCCGCGGGCTCGAGGTCCGAGAGCCCGAGCGCGAGCTGATGATAGAGAAACACCCCGTAACTCACGATTCCGACGAACGCGAGCGGGCGCGGCGCGACGATCGCGAGCGCGCGGCCGCGGCAGAGGACCGCCGAAAGGACGAGCGCCGCCGTCACGAGCGAGAGCAGCGCATACGGCGCGCCGCCGCCCGGTTCGAGGTAATGAAGCCCCTCGAGCCGGAACGCGATCACGAGCGCGGGCACGCACGCGGCGAGTGCATAAGGCGCGCACGCGGCCGCGCGCTCGGATCGTGCAAGAGTGACGAACGCCCGCGCCGCGAGCGCGCCGAGCACGAACTGATCGAGCCGACTCGGGATCCACCGCCGCTGCGTCGCCTCGAGCAGCCCCGTGTGGATCCCCGGTTCGAGCACGATCGCGTGGAGCAGCATCCGCACGAGCCAGCTCGCGATCACGATCCCCGCGCCGATCCAGAGCGCGCGCCGGCCCTCCTCGAGGACGAGGGGCGCGAGCCACGGAAAGACCAGATAAAAACACGCCTCCGTGGTGAGCGACCACGTCGCCCCGATGATCACGATCCCGCCCGGCGACACATATCCTTGGAGCACCAACAGATGCGCGGCGAGCGAGGCGGCGAACGAGGGCGCGCCGATCACGCCGCGATGGAAGGCGAGCGTCACCACGAGCGCGACCCAGTACGCGGGCAGGATGCGCGCCGCGCGCCGGAGCAAGAAGTCGCGCGGGGTTTGTCCTCCGGAACGGATCCACGAGAGCCCGAGCGAGAAGCCCGAGAGGACGAAGAAGAGATCGACGCCCCACCACGCGTGGTGGAGCACCGTCAGGATCCACGGCACGAGCGGCGCCGGCGCGCGCGCCTCCACCGCGCCGCGCACGAGCGGGAGGAATCGATCGCCGAGGTGCTGAACGAAGACGGCGAGGATCGCCACGCCGCGCAGCGCGTCGAGCTGCGGCAGGGACGGGCCCGCGCTCGGCGCCGGCCTTTCGAGGGCAAGGGGCATGCGGGCAAACCCGCGCTAGCGAGGCTGGATGCGGGCGAGGCCCACGGTGTCGTCCCACTCGTCGCCGTATCCCTCGAAGTGGATGCGGTAACGCTCCTGCCCCACGATGCCGACGATCACGGCGGGGTACATCGTGCCGTGCCACTCGACGCGCACGCGATCGCCGATCTTGTAGATGTTCGTCTGGGCCGCGGCGAGCGCCTTCGCGCGCACCTTCTGCGGTGGCTCGGGGTGAACGACCGTCCCCTCGACGAGCCCCTTCACGCGATCCCGCGGCACGACCTCGTCCCAGATCGCGTCGTAGCCCTGGTAGTGGACCTTGAACTTCGTCGGCCCCTGGGTCTCGAGGATGACCGCCGGGTAGTTGTTGTTCTCCCACTCGACGAGGACCTGGTCCCCCACGTCGAAACGCTTCTTGCAGCCCGACGAGAGGGCGGCCAGAAGCGCGAGGGAGAGCACCGAGGACCGAACGAAAGCCATGACGCGGAGTCCGAGCGTCCGAGAGACGTCTCCGACGGCGTAGATACTCCCGAGGAGGAGGGCTTGCAAGCGCGTGGTCCCGTGCTTCGCCGGGGTACGCCGGCATTATACAGTCTCTGACTGCGATAACGCCCCCTCCAAGGGAGGCGCACCACACATCCCGAGGTCGCCGATGGCACGCTTGAATCTCCTCGATCCCCAGGTCCGCGCGAACCCGTATCCGTACTACGCCGAGCTCCGCCGCGCGGCGCCGGTCTCGGTCGTCGACCCGGGCGAGGTATGGGCGGTCAGCCGGTACGACGACGTCGTGTCCGTCCTGAAGAACCCCTCCGTCTTCTCGTCGCAGGGCCTCCGCGCGGCGACCGTGCAGCCCTGGGTCGAGCGCAACCCGATCACCGACTCGATGGCCCTGCTCGACCCGCCGCGACACACACCGATCCGCTCGCTCGTCAGCCACGCGTTCTCCTCACGTGTCCTGCCGCGCGTCGAGCCGCTCGCGCGCGCGGCCGCCGCCGAGTTCGCCGCGCGCGCGAGCCGTGGCATCGAGGTCGACATCTGCGAGGAGCTCTCCACGACCTTGCCCGCGAAGGTCATCGCCAACCTGCTCGGCATGGACGACGTGCGCGCCGACGTGTTTCGCACCTGGTCGGAGGACCTCGTGGCCATCAGCCCCGCGACCCCCGAAGCGTCGCGCCCGCGCATCGTCGCGACCATCGAGGAGCTCACCCGGTACATCGAGGCGGTCTTCGAGGATCGCAAGCGCGCGCGGCGCGACGACCTCGCGAGTGATCTGCTCGACGCCCAGCTCGACGGGCGCCGCCTCGACGACGCGGAGCTCATGAGCTTCATGTTCGTCCTGTTCGTCGCCGGCTTCGAGACGACGACGCACCTCCTCACGAATGCGCTGCGGCTCCTGGCCGCGCGCCCCGACCTGCTCGACCGCTTGCGCCGCGATCCTTCGTCGATCGTCCCCTTCGTGGAGGAGACGCTGCGCACCGAGCCGTCGGTGCACGGGACGCTGCGCGCCGTCATGCGGGACGCCGAGGTCGGGGGCGTCGCCTTGCCCGCGGGGTCCGTGGTCTGCGCGCTGATCGCCTCGGCCAACCGCGACGAGACGCGATTCGAGGACGCCGAGCGATTCGACATCGACCGGGATCGGAAGCCGAACGTGTCGTTCGGGCACGGCGTCCATTTCTGCCTCGGCGCCCCGCTCGCCCGCGCCGAGGCTCGCATCGCGCTCGAAGAGCTCCTGCCTCGGGTGGGGGCGATCCACGTGACCCAGGAGCCCACGTGGAATTCCTCGATCGTGGTCCGGGGCGCCACGAGCTGCCGCATCCGGTTCGAGCCGCTCTGAGCGCGGCTCACGTCGGGTGGGATCGGGCTTCGTTCTGCGCTACCCTCGGCCGCGTCGTGAGGTCCGGCGAACGTTGTTTCGAAGCGGCGAGGGCTTGGGGCGCGCGAGCCCTCGGGCTTGGCCTCGGGGCCCTCGTCGTGGCGTGCGCGCCGAACCTCACCACGACCGGCGGGGCGGGCGGCGAGGGCGGCGACGGCAGCGGCGGCCCGGGCGGGAGCGGCGGCGCCGGCGGAATCGGCGGCGGGGGCGGGAGCGGCGGCACGATCGTCTGCCCCCAGGTGCCGAACACGCCGACGATGGTGCCCGTGGCGTCCGCGTCCGGAAATTATTGCATCGACAGCACCGAGGTCACGAACAGCCAGTACGCGACCTGGCTCTCGTCGACCGAGGCGAATGAAGCAAACCAGACGCCCGAATGCGCCTTCAACGCGAGCTACGTGCCTGCGTCTGGAATGATGCCGCCCGCGGACGACCGCCCCGTCGCCTTCGTCGACTGGTGCGACGCCTACGCCTTCTGCAAATGGTACGAAAAACGGCTCTGCGGGAAGATCGGCGGTGGACCGGTCCCGTATTCCGAGATCAACAGCGCCGCGGTGAGCCAGTGGTACAACGCTTGTAGCCGCTCCGAGACGTTCATCTACCCGTACGGCGGCTCGTACGACCCGGCCGCGTGCAATGGCCAGGATCGAATGGTCGGCAACGCCGTGAAGGTCGCGACACAGGCCACCTGCGAGGGCGGTTTGCCGGGGCTCTTCGACATGAGCGGCAACGTCTGGGAGTGGGAGGACGCCTGCGACGGGTCGTTCGGAGAAAACGACACGTGTCGCCGTCGCGGCGGCGGATACGAAAGCATCGCCTCGGATCTCGATTGCCCGACGGCCGGTGGCTCGGCGCGCAGCACGACGAACGCGACCACCGGATTCCGTTGCTGTGTGGATGTTCCATGAAAGAACTCGCCCCCGGCTCGATCATCGATAGGAAGTACGCCCTCGAAAAACCTCTCGGGGAGGGCGGCATGGGCGTCGTCTGGCTCGCGCGCGACGTGCACACCGAGGTGCCCGTCGTCGTGAAGGCCATTCGCGCCGAATACGCGCATCGCAAGGATTTCCGGGACCGCATCCTCGCCGAAGGCCGCGCGCTCGCCCGGATCGACCACCCGAACGTGGTCCGCCTCAATGCCGTCGTCTCCGACGAGGACGGGCTCTGCCTCGTCATGCAGTTCATCGAGGGCGAGACACTCGAAGATCGCATCGCGCGCCATGCGAAACCGGCCGCGCCGCTCTCCGTCGCCCAGGCGCTCGCGCTCTTCCGCCCCATCGTGCAGGGCGTCGCCGCGGCCCACGCCGAGGGCATCATCCACCGCGATCTGAAGCCCGCGAACGTGCTCATCCGCGGCAAGGACGGCATCGTCAAGGTCACGGATTTCGGCATCGCCAAGGAGGAGAGCGACGCGCAGAAGGGCAAGGGGAACACCGAGGGCGTCATCGGCTCGGTGCTCTACATGTCGCCCGAGCAATGCACCGGCAAGAAGGACCTCGACAAACGGGTCGACGTCTATTCGCTCGGCATCGTGCTGTACGAGCTGCTCGTCGGGCAGGTCCCGTTCGACGGCGAGAGCCATTACATGATCATGACGTCGCATGTGAGGGAGCCGCTGCCGAAGATCCGCGCGCGGCGGCCGGACGTGCCCGCGTGGCTCGAGGCCGTCGCCGAGCGCTGCGCCGAAAAACGTCGCGAGGATCGGTTCGGCTCGTGCGAGGAGATCCTCGCGGCGCTCGACACGCAGGGCCAGGGGTTGTCCGGCCGCACCGCGCCCGCCGCGCCGCTCCACCTCACCGCGCCGGCGGCGCCGCTCTACGCGAACGTCACGGCGCCACCGGGTGTCCCGCAGACCGCGGAGGCTTCGGTGGTCACGGCACCCGGGAACGAACCGACCTCGAAGCGTGGGCTCGCCGTGGCGCTCACCGTGGGGATCGCGGCCCTCGCCGGGCTCGGCATCTCCTATTCGCTCGGCTTGTTCGGCGCGCCGAAGGACGAGCGACACGCCGACGCCAAGGGCCCGCCTGCGGTGGAGCACAGCGCGAGCGCGAGCGCGCACGCCAGCGCAGCGCCGAGCGTGGAGGCGAAAAACCCCCTGCTTGCGCTCGCCGGACGCTGGCGGAGCGAGAGCGGCCGCGAATACGACGCGGTCCTCGTCGGCGACCGGCTCGAAATGCGGATCCGCGACGCCAAACCGTTTGCGCTCCAAGGATACGAGGAGGGCGAGGCCCGCTTCGTGCTCCGCGCTTTGCCAGGAAAAACGGACGTCTTCGGCGTGGAGGATCGGCTGCGGCCGAACCCGCCGGCGGGGAACGAATACGACGTCGCGCTCGCCCGCTCGACCTGCATCGTCCCGTACACCGAGATCGGGGGCAAACCCCTCGAAGCGCGGCTCGACGGCGGGAAGCTGCGCGTCTCGATGGTGCAGACGCAGCCGCCGGCGGCGAGCTACACGCTCGCCGGCAAACGCGTCACGGGCTGCAAGAACCTCGCAACCGCGCCGCTCACGCCCATTGAAAGCGTGCTCGGCCGGCCCTGATCCGGGAGGCGCGAACCGTGTCCCTCGAGCTCTCTCTCCACGCGCACACGCCCTACGCGCTCCAGCCCTCCTCGATCCAGCTCCGATTGCGGATCGAGAACCACGGCTCGACGCCGGCCCGGGGCGAGAAGCCGGACGGGATGAGCCTGCTCACGACGGACGAGCGAGGCCAGTGGCTCCCCTTCCTCCCTCGTGCTCCGTGGCCCTTTCCGCCCGAGGAGATCGAGATTCCCCCGGGCGGCGTCCATGAAATGGTCGTCTCCTCCTCCGCGTGCGGGAGCATGCGTGACGTCGGCCTTTACCGCGCACAATGCCGCTGGGGCGGCGCGGAGAGCAACGTCGTCGAATATCGTGTCCTCGGCGACCGGAAATCCTACGTGGCGACGTTGCGGCCCGTCTCCGCAGGGACGGTCGAGCTCACGCTCGACAATCGAGGCCCCGCGCCCATCGATTGGGTCGAGCCCTGCGATCCCGAGCAGGACCTGAGCTTCTGGCTCGACGGGAAAACACGCATGAAGACCGTGCTCACCGCGGGCGCGGATCTCACGCGAATCGTGCCGGGCGTGCCGGCCGTGATTCGAATCGAGCTGCCGGAAGCCGAAAGCGGCCGGAACATCTCCGGCCGCTTTCAGCGCGAGCCCTTCGCCAGCGGCGATGGCAAGCTCGTCTTCTGAAGGGTTATTGCGCCTTCCCCGCCTCGATCCGCTGGATGATCGAGATCTCGTTCGCGAACATCACCTTGCGCTGACCCATCTCGAACACCGGCGCAGGCCCCGACGGACCCTGCCGGCCCGCATCGCCGCTCGGGCCCCTTCGCCCGAGCTGCCCATTTTTGCCGTCCTTCGGCTTGCAGGTGGCATCCCCTGCCCGGAGCGCGCCGCCCTTGCCGCCCTTGCCGCCGAAACCGCCCTTGCCGCCGGGACCACGATCGCCGCCCGGCCCGCCGACGCTCTGCAGCAAGAGACGCCCCTTGAGTTTGTCCGGGTTCGCGTCGTCGAGGATGACCTTGATCAAGCCGCCGGGACCGCCGTCGCCGCCGCGTCCACCGGGGGCGCCGTCCGTGCCGTCCGTGCCGTTCGTGCCTTCGGCGCATTCCTCGGTCGCGTCCTTGCCGTCCTTGCCCGGAATGCCGGGCGCGCCCTCCCTGCCCTGACCGCCTTCCCCGCCGATGCTCGTGATCTGCACGGGTTTGTCCGCGGAGGGGCTGATCATGTAGAAACGGTTGCCCGGCACATCGATACGAACGAGCGCGGCGTCGGGGTAAAACGGCGTCGAGAGCGTGGTGATCGCGACCGTGAGCTCCGGCCCCGGCGCGCCCGGCTCGCCCTCGCGGCCCTTCCAGCCGCGGAGCTTTTGCTCCATCTGGCAATCGTAGACAGGCTTGAGCTGGGCCTCGGCCTCCATTGATTTGCCGCTCGTCGCCGATTCCAGCCAGCCGCGCAGGCCCATGCCCGTGTCGGCCGTCTTGAGCACGTCCCTCTCCGGCACCCAGATGAAATTGCCGCCGCCGACGACCCCCGAGCTGCCCTGAATGCGCACCATCTCCGAGGAGATGACCGTGTCCTTTTGCCCCATGCACCCCTTGTTCGGGTCCACGTTGCTGCAGGACGAGCCGTCCTTCAGCTTGGCGACGACCTCGACCTGGAAGGCGTCGCCCGGGCAAAACAGCAATTGCCCCGACGCCGGCCGGACCGAGACGTTCACCACGTTCTTCGGGTCGATCTGCGCTTGGGAGGGGCCGCAGCCCACGAGCAGGGGGAGCGCGGCGACGAACGGGAGGGAGGCGAAACGACGCAGGAAAGACATGAGAAAGCTCCTCGATGGACCAGGAAAACGATGCTCGTTCACGCGCCGCCGGCCGGCGGGACGTAAGGCGTCTGCGGCGAAGACGGCTGGCTCGACGGGGTTTGCCACACGCCGGGCTTGCGCTTCGTGGGGTCGATGCCGGCCGCCTTCGCGCGCCAGCAGCCGCGGGGTACGTCTTGCCAAACGCCGTTCACTTGCACCGCCTTGAGCAGCACGCGCCGGTTGACGGGGTCGTCGACCTCGTCGCCGCGATCGACGGCGGGGCAATACTCCCCATAACCGACCGGGACGAGCCGGTTCCGATCGACGCCGCCGGCCACGAGCGCGTTCGCGATGGCCTGGGCGCGGCGCTCGGTGAGGTTCAGGTTGTAATTCTTGTCGCCCTTGCTCGACGCGTGCCCCTCGATCTCCATGCGCTGGATCTGCGGGACCTCCTTCAGCACCTTGGCGATCTCGGCGACGGTCGACTTCGCGGCCGGGGTGAGCTCGGCCGAATCGAGCTCGAAATCGACCTTCTTCGTCTCGGGGATGACGATCTCGTGCGAGCTCTCGTCATACGCGACCTCGCCGGCCGCCTGGTCGGGGCAGCCGTCGTCGTCGCGGTACCCATTCATCGTCTCGGGCTGCTTCGGGCACTTGTCGTTCACGTCGGCGACGCCGTCCTGATCCCCGTCGGGCGAGGGGCAACCGTCGCCCACGTTCGGCGGCAGGTTGTCCTCGGGCTGGACGGGGCACTTGTCCTTCGCATTGGCGACGCCGTCCTGGTCCTCGTCGTCCGAGGGGCAACCGTCCTCCGCCTTCGGCGGCAGGCCGTCCTCCTTCGCGTAGGGGCATTTGTCGTCGGCGAGCAGGACGCCGTCGTTGTCGGGATCGGTCGCGGGACAGCCGTCGTTCGCCTTCGGCGGCAGGCCATCCTCGGCCTCCGCGGGGCAGGCGTCGTCGATGTCGGCGGCGCCGTCTTGATCGGTGTCGGCGCCTCGATCCGCCTGGCCGTACATCGGCCGCGGCGCATAACCGGAGCCGCAGGCGACGGGCAGGAGCGAGAGGACGAGGGCGAGGAGGGGTCGATGAGCGAAGGTTCTTCGAAGAGACATGGGGCGGCGACCGCGGAGCGTAGCCGTCCTTTGCGCCGTTGGGAAGTAAAGAGCCGAGGTGACGTTCAGTTACATACGTTGCCGCAGCTCATCGTGGCGCACTGGTTGAGCTGCTGCGCCTGGTTTGTGCCGCCCGCGTGCTGCGCGGCGCACGTCTGCTGGCAGGCCAAGTTGTCCTGGCACCCCTGGAGGCAGTCGATGAGCGCCGGGCATTCGGGGTTGCCGACACAGGACTCGAACTGCTGTTCGCATTGCTGGGCGAGGCAGAGCTCGCAGGCGCCGATCATCCCCGCGCCGGGGCACGAGGGCGCGCAGAGCGTGCTCGCGCAGTTCGATGTGATCAGGAACTCCCCAAAGCCGAGCGAATTTTTCTGATAACAGGATTGCTTGCACGCCTCGTCCATCGCCGGACACGCCTCCAGGCAGGGGATGATTCCGAGGCAGGACGCCTCGCCGGCGCAGTCGCAGTAGGCGACGTTGCACTGCTGAAACATGCACGCGGCGCATCCGTCCGCCGGCTGCACACACGCCGGACTGCCGCCGCCCGCGCCGCCCGAGCCCCCGGCCCCGCCCATTCCGCCGCCCGCGCCGCCCATGCCCCCGTCGCCGCCGGTCCCGCCCGTGCCGCCCATTCCGCCGGTCCCGCCGGATCCGGCCGTCCCCGTGCTGCCCGTGAACGTGCCGCTCGTCGTATCCGAGACGTCGCTGCCGCATCCGCCGAGGACGCACGGAAGCCCGACCATTCCCATGCCCAAGAGAAGTAGCGAAAAGGTCCGGTTCATGGATGATCGCATAACATACCTCCCAGAAGCGTGGGATCTCCGGAAAGGCACGCGGGTAAAAACATCGTGACAAATCGCACACACGGGCCGAGCCGGAGCGAGGTGGGGGGCGCAGGGCGCTTGCCATCGGGGCCGAAAGTGGGGAGGCTTCGAGCGTGATGGGACCCGACGATCACGACGTCGTTACCGAGCCTTCCGAGAACGCGCCCCTCGTCCCGGCCGAGGCCCTGCTCGCGCCGCCGCGGGCGAAGGTGCGGGCCTCGGTGGCGCGCCTTCAAGGCCACTGGTTCGTCGTGGCGACGTCGAACGAGCTCAGAGACCGGCCGATCACGCGGACCTTGCTCGGCGTGCCGCTCGTGCTGTTCCGCGACGGCGAGGGCAAGCCAGGCGCGCTCCTCGACCGCTGCCCGCACCGGAACGTGCCGCTCTCGATCGGCGAGGTGGTGGAGGGGCAGCTCCAGTGCTCGTACCACGGCTGGCGCTTCGATCGCGGGGGCACGTGCAAGTTCGTCCCGTCGCTCGTGGGCGACGCCACGGCGAAGGCGCGCAACGCGCCGAGCTACGCGGCGCGGGAGCAGGATGGGTTCGTGTGGGTGTACGGGGCGCCGAACGAGACGCCGAAGACCGAGCCGTACCGTTTCCCCGAGCTCGGCGCGGGGTACACGACGGTGCGGCGGCGGGTCGAGTCCGAGAGCACGATGCACGCGGCGCTGGAGAACGCGCTCGACGTGCCGCACACGCAGTACCTGCACCGGGGCTTGTTCCGTTCGAAGCCGCGGGGCATCCAGATCGAGGCGCGCGTGACGCGCACGCACGACCGCGTGGTGGCCGAGTACGTGGGCGAGCCGCGCCCGACGGGCCTCGTGGCGCGGATCCTCTCGCCGTCGGGCGGGGAGGTGACGCATTTCGATCGGTTCATCCTGCCCTCGATCGCGGAGGTCGAGTACAGGATTGGCACGGAAAACCATTTTCTGGTGTCGGCCGCGATGACGCCGGTGACGGACTTCCTGACGCACATCTACGCGGTGGTGAGCTTCCGGGTGCGGCTTTTCCCGGGCTGGCTGCTGAAGCCGTTCCTGATGCCGCTCGGGCTCAAGGTGTTCGCGCAGGACGCGGCGCTCCTGAAGTTGCAGACGGAGAACATCAAGCGGTTCGGGGGCGAGCAATACGCGTCGACGGAGATCGACGTGCTCGGGCGGCACATCTGGCGGCTGATGCGGAAGGCCGAGCGGGGGGATGTGTCGACGAGCGAAAATGTTCATGAAGAAACGGTGAAACTGCTGGTGTAGGGGTTCGAGAAGGTAAAACGGGTTCCAGTTGGAAAAACCTTGAACGGGGCGAGGAGCGTGGTAGGGCGATGAGCAAGGAGGCACCGCACATGGGAGAGGCCGCTCGCAAGCTCGTCACGTTCGCCGAGTACATCGCGTTCGAGGAGAAGGCCGAGACGAAACACGAGTACCGGAACGGCGAGATCGTCGCGATGGCGGGGGGAACGCTGGAGCACGGCCGTCTCACGATGAGGGTGGGACTCCTTCTGGGCATCCAACTCGAAGGACGCCCCTGCGAGACGTTCAGTTCCGACGTCCGAGTTCGGGTGCTCGCCACGGGCCTCGCAACGTACCCGGACCTCAGCGTCGTATGCGGGAAGCTGGAGCGGGATCCGGAGCACGAGAACACGATGACAAACCCCGTCGTGCTGGTGGAGGTCCTCTCCCCGAGCACCGAATCGTACGATCGGGGCCGCAAATTCCATCATTACAAGCAGATCCCGTCCCTGAGGGAGTACGTGCTCGTGTCGTCCGAGGATAGGCTGATCGAGGTATTCCGCCGCAATGAAGACGGCTCGTGGAGCTACCACGACACGGCGGAGACAGGGCTCGCAGAGCTCACCTCGATCGGCTGCAAGCTCGATCTGGACGAGGTGTATCACAACCCCTTGAAAGAAAGCGCGTAACGCTCACTCCGCCGCGACCGGCTCCCTCTCCTCCGCGCCGAGGTGCATGCGGCGCTCGACCTCGGCATATTTCGCCTCGGCCTCGGGCTCCGGGAAAAGCAGGCTGACCACGATTCCCACGACGAACGAGAGCGGCACCGTGATGATGCCCGGGTTTTTCAGGGACAGGATTGCCGTGGGGTTCTCGAGCAGATCCACCTGAATGGTCGGCGACATCCAGATGAGCACGAGCGCGCTGACGACGCCCACCACAATCGCGCTCACGGCGCCCCGGGTCGTGAACTTCCTCCACGTGATCGACAGGAGCAGGACCGGGAAATTCGAGCTCGCCGCGACCGCAAACGCGAGGCCGACCATGAAGGCCACGTTCTGACCCTTGAAGAGCAGGCCGAGGCCCATCGCGACCACCGCGAGCACGATCGTCGCGACACGCGCCACCTTGAGCTGCTCTTTTTCGTCCGCCTTCCCGTGTCGAATGACGCCGACCCAGAGGTCGTGCGCCAGCGCCGCCGCGCCCGAGAGCGTCAGGCCCGCGACGACCGCGAGGATGGTCGCAAAAGCAACGGCCGAGACAAACCCGAGAAAAGGACGACCGCCCACGGCCTCGGCGAGCAAAAGCGCGGCCATGTTGCCGCCCTTGTCGACCGTGGTAATGGCCGCCCGGCCCACGTGCACGCTCGCGCCGAAGCCGAGGATGAACGTGACGAGGTAAAAGAAGCCGATGAAGCCCGTCGCATAAAACACGGACGCGCGCGCGGCCTTCGCGTCGGGCACCGTGTAGAAGCGCATCAGGATGTGCGGCAGGCCGGCCGTGCCGAACATGAGCGCGAGGCCAAGCGAGACGGCTTCGAGCGGGCTCGACACGAGCTTGCCGGGCGCGAGGACCTCAGGGCCATAGGTCTCGGCCGCCTTCGCGAAAAGCGCGAGCGGGTTCATCCCGAAAGGAACGAGCGACAGGACCGCGAGGAGCGTCGCCCCGCCGAGCAGGAGCACCGCTTTGACGATCTGCACCCACGTCGTCGCGATCATGCCGCCGAAGAGCACGTAGAGCAGCATGACCGTGCCCACGATGAGCAGCGCGGTCTCGTATTGCAGGCCGAACATCATCTTGATGAGGTTGCCCGCGCCGACCATCTGCGCGATGAGATAAAAGCTGATCACCGTGAGCCCGCCGATCGCCGAGGCGATACGCACAGGCTTCTTCTTGAGGCGATAGGCCACGACGTCGGCGAACGTGTACTTGCCGAGGTTGCGCAACGGCTCGGCGATGAGGAACGTCACCACGGGCCAACCGACGAGCCAGCCGACCGAATAGATGAGGCCGTCGAAGCCGCTCGTCGCCACGAGGCCCGCGATGCCGAGGAAGCTCGCAGCGCTCATGTAATCGCCGGCGAGCGCGAATCCATTCTGCAAGCCGCTCACGTTGCCGCCGGCCGCGAAGAACTCGCTCGTGGTCTTCGTCTTGCGCGCGGCCCAGCCCGTGATCGCGAGCGTCGCGGAGATGAAGAGCAGGAAAAACGCGATCGCCGTGCCGCTCGTCTCGCCGAGCGATGTTCGAACGCCGTTCATGTGCCGCCCCCGCTCTTCGATTTGCCGGCGATGCGATCGACGTGGACGTCGTAATGGCGGTTCGCCCAGTAAACGTAGACGCCCGTGAACACCCAGGACAGGAAGATCACGAGGGAGCCGAGTAGCATCCCGAGGCTCAAGCCTGGCGCGAGCAGGCTCCCGAGCAGGGGTTTGCCCCAGGCCACGAGCAGGATGAAGCCGAAATAGGCGAACATCGTGGCCGCGGTCAGGACGAGCGCGATGCGGTCGCGCGCCGCGGCAACCCGGCGAAGATCCTTCTCGTTCATGCCCTCACCTCGGCGCTCAGCCTACGTGATTTCGTCGCACCCTCGACGGTTTTTCGCGGCGCCTTTCATGCTCGCAGCGAGGGCGGACGTTGACAATCGGGTTGCCGTACGAGAGCATACCGGGGTCGGCTTTCTGTTGGCTCCGAGGTTCCATCATGCGAAATGCTTTCTCCGTAAACGCCCTCGTCGTCGGCCTCGCCCTGGTCGCGTGTTCGCCTGAGACCCGCAATTACGGTGCGGGCGGCGGCGGCGCGGGCGGCGCGGGGGGTGGCGGCG
This sequence comes from Polyangium sp. 15x6, assembly GCF_029960785.1. Lineage (GTDB taxonomy): Bacteria > Myxococcota_A > Polyangia > Polyangiales > Polyangiaceae > Polyangium. The sequence goes on along the minus strand of NZ_JASBQE010000007.1, from coordinate 6,431 downwards.
GCGCTCCCGCGTGTGACCCCGGGATGGCCGATTGCGACGGCACGCCGGGCTGCGAGACGCCCGTCACGGACGATCCCGAAAACTGCGGCGGCTGCAGCGTGCGCTGCCAGCTCCAGTGCGTCGATTCGACGTGCAACGATCCGGTCCAGATCGCCCTCGGCTACCACCACTCGTGCGCGAGGACGGCCCTCGGGGACGTGTATTGCTGGGGGAACAACTCGTCGTACGAGCTCGGGATCGGGGGCACGCTGAACCAGGGTTCGCCGCAGAAGGTCGCCGTCGACGGAAAGGCCATCCACCTCGACGCGGGCGGCGGCCTCTTCATGAACGCGGCCGGCACGGAGCAGCTCGTCGCGCACACGTGCGTGGTCCTCGAGGACACGACGGTGCAGTGCTGGGGCTGGAACACGAGCGGGCAGCTCGGGACGGCGAGCGGGAACTGGCAAGACAAACCCACCACGGTCGTGAGCCTCGTCGGCGCGAAGGAGGTGAGCGTGGGCGGGCGGCACACGTGCGCGGTGACGAACCAGGGCGAGCTTTATTGCTGGGGCGCGAACGACATGGGGCAATGCGGGATCGGGGCGCCGAGCGAGAAGGTCGAGATGCCGTCGCTCGTGGCGCTCACGGACGTCGCCCACGTCTCCGCGGGCAACGAGCACACGTGCGCGGTGAAAAAGGACGGGACCCTCCATTGCTGGGGCGTGAACGGACTTTATGGTCGGCTCGGGATCGGGGACGGGCCGGATCAGCCCGCGCCGAAGGTCGTGAGCTTGACCGGCGTGGAGCAGATCTCGGCCGGCTTCGAGCACACCTGCGCCTTGAAGGGCGGGCAGCAATATTGCTGGGGCAACGGATATCAGGGGCAGCTCGGGATCGACGGCGAGTTCACCTGGCGCACGTCGCCCACGGATCCTTCCGCGCTGCCCTCGCCGATCTCCGTCTCCGCGGGTTTCCAGCACACGGCGAGCGTCTCGGGCTCGGAAGGCAAGCCCTACGTGTCGAGCACGGTGGTGCGCCTCGGCAATGGGACGATGGATACCACGTACCTGCCGCTGCCCGTGGAGCTGCCCGACGTCGTGGAGATCGGGGCCGGATCGCGCCACACGTGCGCGCGGACGAGCAAGGGCCGGGTCTCCTGCTGGGGGAGCAACATCTCGGGGCAGGTGGGGAACGAAAAGGCGGGCTCGGACGTGCTCTCCCCCATGCTCGTCTTGTTCCCTCTTTGAGATCCTGATTTTCCGCCCTGGCCACCTTGTGATACCTCTCTAGGCCGCGCGGGCGGCCACTTCGGGCGTCCAGAGGGGAAACTCCGTGAAAGCGACCTACGCATTGAGCAAGCCGACGATCGTCGTCGGTGAATCCACCAAGCTATCGCTCGTCGTCCGCTTCGGGGCGGAGGGGAAAAAAGAAGACGCGCCGAGGAGGAAGCTGAACCTGAGCCTCGTGCTCGATCGCTCCGGCTCGATGGGCGGCACGCCGCTGCGGCAGGCCATCAAGGCCGCGCAGGCGCTCGTCGGCGAGATGAAGGAAGACGATCGCGTGAGCGTCGTCATCTTCGACGACAGCGCCGACACGATCGTCGATCCGGTGCTCGCCAAGGACAAGAAGGGCATCCAGGACAAGATCGGCAAGGCGCGCGCCGGCGGCTGCACGAACCTCTCGGGCGGCTGGCTCGAGGGCGTCAAGCACGTGAAGAAGCACGCGAAGAAGGACGAGGTGAACCGCGTCCTGCTCCTCACGGACGGCCAGGCGAACATGGGGATCACCGATCCCGACGTGCTGAAGAAGACGTCCGGCGAGAAGGCCGGCGAGGGCGTCGTGACCACGACGCTCGGCTTCGGCTCGGGCTTCAACGAGGACCTGCTCATCGGCATGGCCCGCGAGGCCGAGGGCAACTTCTATTTCATCGAGTCGCCCGAGGACGTCGAGCAGGTCTTCAAGATCGAGCTCGAAGGTTTGTCCTCCGTGATCGGGCAGAACCTCGTGGTGAGCGTGCGGCCCGACGACGTCGTGGAGCACGGTTGGGTGCTGAACAAGTACCGCATCCAGGAGAAGGGCAGCGAGCTCGAAGTGACGCTCGGCGACGTGTACGCCGTGGAGGACAAGGTCCTCGCGCTCGAGCTCGAGGTGAAGCCGACGAAGGCCGGGACGATCAAGGTCGCGTCCGTCCAGTTCCAGTACCAGACGGTGGTGGACGGCTCGATCAAGGACGGGTCGGGCGAGTTTGTCGTGACCGTGAACGCGGGCACGGCCGAGGAAGCGGCCGCGGCGGCGCAGGACATCAACGTCATCGGCGAGGCGCGGCGCCTGGAGACGGCGAAGCTCAAGGACGAGGCGGTCGATCTCGCGGACAAGGGCGACCTCAAGAACGCGGCGCAGAAGCTGCGGAAGATGGCCGAGGATCTCCGGAACAGCCCGCTCGCGAACCAGTTCGCGTTCGCCGAGGAGATCGAGCAGCTCGAGCATTTCGCCGACCGGCTGGAGAAGCGGTCGTACGACGGCGTGCTCCGCAAGGAGCTGCGCGATCAGTCGTACCAGGCCGGGACGCGCAACCGCAGCGACCTCGCGCAGCGCGGCACGGCCGGCGGCAGCGCGGCGGGTTTGCCCACGGTCACGAGCGCGGACGGCGGCGTGGTGGTGCGCTGCGAGAAGGAGGGCGGCAAGCTCCGGATCAAGGTGATCTCGGACGGCTTCGATTCGTCGAAGAACGTCCAGTTCCCGCGCGCGATCCGGCAGGAGGGCGTGACGTACCTCGTCGAGAACGTGGTGGGGAGCAACGACGGGAGCTTCTACCGCGCGGCAGGCTGGATCAAGCGGCTGCTCCGGCCGGGCGAGACCGTGAGCGTGAGCTCGGGCGGGTCGAGCCGAAGGGCGTCGTCGTCCTCGAAGGCGGCGAAGACGCCGGCGACGGCGGCGGATCTGCCGACGTGCACGGAGATCGGCGACGGCGTGCTCGTGCAATGCGTGCCCGAGGGCAAGAAGCTCCGCGCGCGCGTGGTGAGCGACGGCTACAACCCGGACTACAACATCCGCTTCCCGCGCAGCATCCGCGAGCTCGGGGTGCTCTACGTCTGCGACGAGGTCGTCGAGGCCTCGGGCGGCGGCTCGTACATCGCGGGCGGCGAGATCAAGCGGCTCATTCAGTAAAACCACGCCGGGCGCGGCGCTCGCTCGGGCGCCGCGCCCCGTTTGTCCCGCCATCCGGGCGGGACCGGAAGAACGGGCGGCGCGCGAGGAAGCTCGGGAAAAATGTTTCCTCGGCCCCTCCCAGGGGGTACGCTTCCGCCGATCCATGCCGCGTTCGACGAAAAAAACCCCCGCGACGAAAAGCACCACCCGGAAAACTCCGGCGAAACGAACCACGAAGCGCGCTCCGACGCGGCCCATCGTCACGAAGGAGGCGCCCGAGGGCGGGATGCCTCCCTGGGCCGTGATCAACAATCGTGGCAATCGCAAGCAGGAGGAGGGCGATCTCGACGGCGCGATCGCCGATTTCACGGAAGCCATGAAGCTCGCGCCCGGGGAGCACGCGCCGATGTACAACCGCGGCAATGCCCGGTCGCTCGCCGGTGATGTCCACGGCGCGCTCCACGATTACACGAAGGCGATCGAGATGGCGCCTGAATTCGCGCCCGCCTGGCAGCGCCGTGGTTTGACGAAGCAGCGGCACGGGGATCTCGCGGGGGCCATCGCCGACCTCGACGAGGCCATTCGCCTTGCGCCGGACGAGCCGAGCGCCTATGGCGAGCGGGCCGCGCTCAGGGCCCTGCGCGCGGATTTCGCGGGCGCCGTGGAGGATTGCGAGCGCGCCCTCGCGATGGCCCCGCCCGACTGGCACCATCGCCCGAACACGCAGCACCTGCTCGACACGATTCGCAAGGCCGAGGAAAATCAGAGGACCGGAACGATGGAAGCCAAAAAGGACGGAACGAAGGGGCGCAAGGCCGCCAAGGCCGCCAAGGCCGCCAAGGTCGAGGAAGCGCCGCCGACGGCCCGGATGGTCGTCGAGGAGGTGCTCGGGGCCTCCGGTTTTTCGTTCGCGCTTTCCGAGGACGAGGCGGGGTACATCGACTACCTGGCCGCCGTGGGCCAGGGGATCGTGGAGTCGTTCGCGGTCCGTCTGTCCGAGGAGCTCGAGCGGGTCGTCGTGTACGTGATGTTCGAGCCGAAGGCGAAGAAGGAGCTCCGCACAGAGCTCGCCGAGTTCGTCACGCGCGCGAATTTCGGCATGGGCGATGGCAATTTCGAGATGGACTTCGACGACGGTTCCGTCCGGTTCAAGGTCGCCCTCGATTACACCGACGAGCCGCTCTCGGCGCTGCTCGTGCGGAACATGATCTTCGACGCGATGGATACGACCGAGGTCTACGCGGACGCACTCGCGCGCGTGATCGCCGGCAAGGCCAAAGCAAAGACGGCCGTGCGCGCAGCCGAGAAGGCGGCGATGGAATCCGGGGCACTTTGATTTGCGCTTGGGGGCTACGCTCGGCAAGCCGAGCTGCGCCCCCAAACCCCCAGGGAGCACGGCTGCCGCTAGAGACCCTCTTGTACCGCGGCCGCAACATGCGAAAGTAGGCCGCTGGAGGGTTTTCGATTGCCTACCGTTCGGGATGGCTACCTCGCCGTGTTCGCGTCGGCCCGCAGCGACGCGGGACGCGCGATGGCCCTGGCAAACGTCGCGGCCCTGCTCGCCCATCGCGGCGACAAGGTCCTCGTCGTCGACCTCGCCGTCGACTCGCCCACGCTCACGCGGTACTTCCCGGACGACACGAAGCGCCGCGCCGCCACGTCGAGCGCCCCGAGGCCGCGGCCCGCGCCCGGCGTCGTCGATCTGCTCGCGTCCGTACGCGAAGAAGCCCGGCGCTTCCCGGCGACGCGCGGGCCCGGCGGCGGCGGCGCGGCGCGCGAGTTCGTCGAGCGCATCATCGAGGCGAACGAGGCCACGATCCGGCGCGTGCCCCTGCGCTACCCCGGTCTGCCCGAGGACCGGACGGTGGAGCTTCACTTCCTGCCCGTCGGCGGCGAGGACACGCCGCGCGAGCGAAACCGCCCGCTCGACGGGCTCGAAGCATTCCCCGGCGTGCTCGAAGAGATCGCCGCAGCGCTACGCGGGCGCTACGACGCGGTGCTCCTCGACGCGCCGACGGGCGAGACCGAGACGACGGCGCTCCTCGCCTCGCACTTCGCCGACAAGCTCGTGGTGGTGCTCGACGACGCGTCGCTCGAAGAAGCCATCGAGCTCGGCGCCTGGGCGCACGGCAGGCGCGCGATCGCCTCGACGGATCGGCCGATCCACCTGTTCCCGCTGCTCGTGCACGTGGCCGACGGGTCCGCGGGTCGCGCGTTCGTGGAGGAGGCGCGGCCGCGGCTCGAAGCGCTCCTCCGGCAGACGCTCGCGCTGCCCGCGTGTGATCTCTCGCTCTACCTCGAGCTCGCGCAGATCCCGCAGCGCAGCACCACGAAGCCCGCCCCGCGCCTCGCCGCCGAGGTCGAGCCGACGTCGGATCCGCAGGGGCTCTCGCACGCCTACTTCCGCTTCGTGCAGTGCCTCTCGAAGACGAGCCCGATCAAGGTCGGCGCGCGCGCGCGGCCCATGTCGGCGGAGCTGCTCTCGGCGATCGAGGCGCGCCGCGCGGCGCCCCAGGCGACGCCCGCGGAAGGCATCCGCGTCGTGCCCACGGAGAGGCCGAGCTCGCCGGGGCTGTCGTCGCCGCCCGGGACCACGTCCGGCAGCCGCCCGACGAGCGCCACGGATCGGCCGTCGCGGCCCGATCCGCTCTCGTCGCGCAAGCTCTCGGCCCAGCACGCCGAGCGCCTGGCCGAGGCCATGGCGCTCCGGGCGCAGGGGAGGAACGCCGAGGCCGCCAAGATCTGCGCGGCGATCGTGCGCGAGGCGGTGCGTGACGAGCGAGGGAGCAAGGAGACGGCGAAGGCGTTCCTCGCGCTCGGCGACCTCTCGGCGCAGACCGAGACGGGCGAGTACGACGAGGTCGTCCGGCGGTTCCACGACCGCAGGCACGAGGATCCCGAGATCTTCGAGGCCGTGCTGCTCGCGCTCTACCGCAGAGGCAAGCGCCACGCGGCCCGCGAGCGCTTCGCCCTCGCGACCGACAGCCTCTCGGCCGCGCTGGAGCTCGCCGGAGAGTGGAAGTTTGCAGGTCAAACGTCCTCGGTGGATCTGCGCGCGCTCGCGGCGGACGCGGCGCTCGTGCTCGGCGTGATCTCGATCGAGCGCGGCGACGACGCGCGCGCGCTCGCGGCGCTCAGCCACGCGGCGCTGTCCACGCCGGGCGGGAGCAGCCCGGCGCAGCGGGAGACGGAAGCGGCGGCGGCGTGCCTGACGGCGTTCGTCCTGGCGCGCTCGGGCCGGCCGGACGAGGCGGCCGAGCGGGCGAGCGCGCTGCGCGAGCGGCTCGGGCCTTCGCCGACGC
>NZ_JASBQE010000079.1 GCF_029960785.1 Polyangium sp. 15x6 | reverse complement strand
AGGCGGCTTCGGCGGCAGCGGCGCTGCTGGCGGCTTCGGCGGCGCCGGCGCTGCAGGCGGCTTCGGCGGCAGCGGCGCTGCAGGCGGCTTCGGCGGCAGCGGCGGCGCGGGCGGCGGCAACGCCTGCACGGAGGCCGGCGGCCTCTGCGTCGGGGTCGCGCCCAACGCCTGCCCCAATGGCACGTGGCTCGACGCCAACACCTACCCGTGCGACGCGGGAATCGGCGTCGGCTGCTGTCTGCAGCTCGACCCGATCCCGGAGCAGTGCAACACCGACGAGGAATGCGGCTGCGGCAGCGTCTGCATCAACACCCAATGCCACTCCGCCGGCGGCCTGCCGCCGAACTGCACGGTCGATGCGGATTGCGGCCAGCCCTGCCTCGGGTACGTCTGCGTCGCGGGGATGTGCGAGAAGCCCATGTAGCGCAACCATATCGCGGGTCGCAGGCGCGCGCGGCGCGACCGCCCCGGACGATGACTTCCTTGCCGGCTTGGCATCCTCGGAACGTTCCCAGCATGGGGCCCGATCAGGGCTATGGCCCATGGCTTGCTCGAGCCGTGGGCGTGGCCCCTCCATGCTTCAGTCGCTACTGGTCGCACGTCTCGTCCATGCACTCGCCGCGTGTCGGGGCCGGAATCCTGACCCAGACGCTCCGTTGCCGAGCCGGCGCGGACGCTCGACCGAATGGACCACGTCATCGCCACCCTGGGCCGCCTCGTCTACCGCCGCGCGTCGTGACCCCCGCAAGGCGGGCCGTCCTTCCCCGGGCGGCCCGCCTGCGCGGCCTGGATCGCCGCGCCCATTGCGACGTCCCTGGAGCCATTCACGGCCGATCGTGGGTTCTCCTGCGACGAACCAATCTCCACTTTTGCCGTTGAGTTTTGCCCTCCCTTGTGGGACAAAACAAGCGACGCCAGCCGGTGCAGCCAACACCGACCGGCGTCTGACCCACAACCCCGGAGCTACGGAGTCATGAGCTATGACAACGCTACTCGTCCATCCGCCGCCGGCAAACTTCTCGGCATCGCACGCCTTGCTCGGCCGCCTTTACCTGGAACACCGCGCTTTCCTGCGCCGCCTTCTTCTTGTCCAGGCCGTCCCTCTCGGCGACGTGGAGGATGTCCTGCAAGAGGTCTTCATCACGGTATGGCGTCGCCTCTCGTGCCTGGTCACGCCGGAGCAGGCTCGCCCGTGGCTCGCGCTGATCGGGCTCAACCATGCGCGCAATCACCGCCGGCTCGTGCGATGCGAGCGTGAGGTGCTGGTTGGCTGCGCGGAAGAGCTTCCTGAGCAGGAGGACGGGAGCTCGCCGGAGATGCATCTGCACGCGATGTACGGCATGTTCCGGCTCAAGCGATTCCTGGAGAAGATTGGCCCCCGCCTGCGCGCTGCGGTCATCCCCTTCCTGGAGGGGCAATCGATCACCGAGATTGCAACGTCGCTCGACATCAAGGCGAAGGCCGTCGAGGGTCGCCTGCGTCTCGCTCGGAAGCGTTTGGAGATGCTCGCGCCCGCGTGACATCTGCTTCCGCTCCCGTGAAAGTGGCGGGCCGTCCGGCGAAGGACGGCCCGCTTTACGCATCAGCGCCGCGCCAGCCGGTGCAAGGTGGCGATGATATGGTCGAGCGCATCGCGCAGCCCATCATCGACCGGTTCCACGTACCCGAGCGCCTCCGCCACATCCAAGCACGCGCGCACCTCGGCGGCGGATCCCATGGCCGTGTACCACCGCGCCCTTTCGTTCCGCCCCTGCGAATACGCGCCCTCGTGCAGATTGAGCGGCACGCTCGTGGCGGCGCGCCGTAGCTGATCCGCCAGGTTCGCATCCTTCCTGCCGATCTTCTCGATGACCGGCCGCAGCCGCCGCAGCAATTCGATCGTGACGCCGTAGATTCTGAGAGCCATTGCTTCCTCCTGCCCCGACCGGGGCCCATTCCCCGGGCCCGCGCGCGGAGGGTGGTGCAAGGCTGCGAGGCGAAGCCTCGCACCGCGCGCAGCCGCACGGAGCGCGAAGCGCGAGTACGGCGAGCACGGCTTGGCCTTGCGCCACCCGAGCCCGCGGGCATGCTGGCCGACCCCGGACGAGAGCGCCCTTGAATGCGCGCCCCGGAAGCGGCAGCGGCAGCGGAAGCGGAAGCGGAAGCGGCAGCGGCAGCGGAAGCGGCAGCGGCAGCGGCAGCAGCAGCGGCAGCAGCAGCGGAAGCGGCAGCGGCAGCGGCAGCGGAAGCGGCAGCGGCTCCCGCCGGATCCCGCCGCGCCGGTCACCGTGATGGGACGCTCGGTTCCGGGGCGCAGCGTGAGCTCCCTGCCTCGTTTTCCCTTGTTGCTCGGCCGATCAATGTGCGATTCGATACTCCATGCAAGCCATGGGGACACGCCGCTCGGCGATGCGGGGTGTGCTGGTGTTGGGTTTTGGTGCGGTATGGATGATGGGTGCGTGCGACGGGGCGAGCGGGCGCTTTCCCCCTTTGGACCTGAAGCCACCCGACATATCGACCGAGACGCCGGAGGAATGCCCGGACACCCTCGAGGATCCGTGCATGCGTTACAGGATCCCTCTCCTGGGGAATCCGCATATGGACGTCGTGCTGCGGGACAAGTACATCGCCGCGTTTGGCTCGCCTTGCTACCTGTCCGTGCTCCCTACGTTCGACTGCTTCTACCAGGAGAAGGAGGTGAAGGGGAAAGCCTGCGACGATGCCAAGAGGATCGCCGAGGTCTTTGGAGCGGCGCCGTATGACAAGAATCACGCGTGCGAGCTCGTCGCCGGCACCGAGAACTACAGGCTCCAGGTCGGTTCGGATGTCGCGAACGAGATCTTCATCAACTACCAGGATGCGCCTCGGCAGACGCCGCTCGTCGTGGTCGACGGCATGCCGACGGAGGTGAGCGGTCCGTATCGGGACTTGAGCGATCCGGCAGATGTCGCACCGGGGTACAAGTTCGACCGCAACAGCGGCATGGTCAACGCCGACGGCGGTTTCCTTGAGCAGAGGGAATGGGTCCTCGCGGTCAACCGCAAGAAGAACGGCGGCATGATTCGCTCCGATCTCGCGGGCTTCAAGTTTCCTTGTAAGAAGGGCGAGCCTGCGATATGCACCGAGCCGGATTTCCTCGAAGCTCCAGACAGTGAAGAAAAGTCGCCTTTTTTTGCGGACACGGTCGCACAGGTGCACCATGTCGTGCCCATGAAGGACAAGCGCTGCTGCCCCTGGGGCACGAATTCGTACCAGAACGCGGCCGTCATCTCGGCGAAGCTCAACAGGTTCTTCACGAACAACGACCCGCTGGAGGAGGAGGTGAAGAGGCTCAACAACGCGGCGGCGTACGCGCCGTGATGGCTGGTGCACGCATGCTGCGAGCCCGTGACGCAGAGACCGACCTGGCGTAAGGGGGCAAGATGATCGAGCGGAAGCATCGGTACGGAAACCTCGTCTTCGACCGAAACGCCATCGTGCGCGCCGCGTTGCGCGCCTACTTCGAGGCGATCTTCGGGAGCGGCGCGCTCAAACGCCTTTCGTTCCCGGCCTGCGCCGATCCGCGTTGGACGGGCGACCTCGAGCGGGGCGCCTTCTACAACGGCGACGGATGCGGAAACTACGAAGTTGTGGCGTGGACCGAGGCGAGCGTCGTCGCTCTCGCGTACGAACTCGGGTGGGGTCCGATCGAGCAGCTCGGCCTTTCGGCCTCTGCGGTGACCGGTGGCCCGGACGACGTGCGCGGGGCGTTGCCGGACCTTCCTGAGGAGCTGGAGCCCGCGCTCGTGATGGCCACCGGCATGCTCGGAGTGGGACCCGAGCATGGGCAGAGGGATGCGGGCGTGGGCTTCTGGCTGTACGGTGCTCGCGTCGGCGGCACGCTGTTCAGTGACCCGACATCGCCGGGCGCCCGCGGGCTGGCCAGGTGGGGCTTGCTCCAAGGCGGTCGGCTCCGGTCGTCATCTTCTTTTCTTCGTGATCCAAGCACCAGGGCGGCCGTGGCGGAGTGCGACCGCAAAGATGCCCCCATCCACGCGCTCATCGACGCGGTGGTCGATCGGAGGCTGAAAGGCCCCACGGAGTTCACGGCCGAGGAGTTCGAGATGCTCTTTCACTCCCCACCTGACCCGAAACAATTCGTTGGTGCCCAGCGCATGCTTCAGCAGGTCGGCATCACCTGGCCCGGTTCGCCCGAGATCCCCGAGCTGCCGCGGCAAAGACGTCGCAACCCCTTTTTGCCCGAGCCCTTGACGACGACGGTGCGCCCCCGTCGCGGCGCCGACCAAGACACCATCGTGCGCGCCGCGCTGCGCGCCTACGTCGAAAACATCCTCGCTCGGCTCGACCCGCTCGATCGCCACCCCTTCGCGGCCTCCTTCGTCCCGCATTGGACGGGCGACCTCAGGCGGGGCGCCTTCCGTAATGGCGACGGAGGCGGGAGCTACGAGGTCATGGCATGGAGCGAGGCGGGCGTCGTCGGCCTCGCGTACGAGCTCGGGTATGGTCCGATCGAGCACATCGAGCTCCCGATCGACGCGGTGAAGGGCGGCCCGGACGACGTGCGCGTGGCTGTGGCGGAGCTCCCCGCCGAGCTTTTGCCCACGCTCGAGCTGGCCGTCGGCCTGCTCGAGGTAGGAGCGCATGGAGAGAAGCTGGCGAGCGTCGGCTTCTGGCTCCACGGTGAGCAGGTCGGCGGCTCGTTCTATGACTCCTACATCATGAAGGGCGCGGGCCGGCTGCGCGCGTGGCACTCCCTCAAAGGGGGGCGGCTTCGGCGGTGGTTTCAAGGTGGGTACGTGGCGGACCTCGGCCTCACGAAAGCCGCACCCATCCAGGCGCTCGTGGATGCGGTGACCACCCGCGCCCTCGCTGGCCCCACCGAGCTGACACCGGACGAGCTCGAGATGCTCCTTCCCACCCCGCCCGACCCTTCGCTCCTGCTCGCCGCTCAGCGCATGCTTCAGAAGGTGGGCATCACCTGGCCCGGCTCGCCCGAGATCCCCGATTAGCCGCGGCCAACGGGTGCCAACCGCCTTTCTGGCGGCGAATCGTCTCCCCAAATGAAGGCGCAAGCTCCCACCGATCAACCTACCTCGACGCAAAGCGGCAGCGAAAGCGGCGCCCGCCGTGAAAGCCCCTTGACCTTTCCCGCCCGCTCCGGTTTTCCTTCGAGCCGCACCTTTCTGGAAAGGATCCTCTCGATGGCAACCACCCCCGCATGGAAGCTCCGCCGCCTCGCGACCCGCGCCAAGCGCGTGCAGGCGCGCAGGGCTTCCGAGTCGCCCGTCATTGCCGCGTATGCAACCACCTTGCCCGGCAAGGCCACCGCATTCATCGCTGCATACGATGCCGCCGCGAAATACGAAAACACCTGGCGACGTGAAATGAGCGAGGGCAAAGGGGCGGTCGCCGCCCTGCTCCGGCGCATTCAGAGCTGGTTGCCCCTGCTCGTGCGCGACGTCCCGGAGTTCGATGCTTCGACCTTCGGCGACAAGCCCGACGTGCCCGATGACGTGATCGAGGACGGAGGCCGGCTCGCCGAGGTATTGGAGGAATCGACCACGGCAGGCGGCAAGCCGCTCGACTACAAGGTCACCGCGCTCGAAGAGCTGATCCCTTCTCTCGAAGCGGCGAACAAGGAATGGTCGGAGGCGGAAGCCGCGGACACGACGTACCAGAAGCTCCTGAAGGAGAGCCGCGCCACGGCCGTCGTGTTCGACAAGGAGCTCCAGACGTTCCGCCGGAGCCTCGCGCATGCCGTGGGTCGAAACGACAAGGATTTTCAGAAGTTGCGCGTCGAGCGGGCCTCCCAGAAGGACGACGACGACGACGCGGCGGCGCCCTCGCCACCGGCGCCCGTCACGCCCGCGGCCGAGGGCGCGGCGCTTCCGACGGGTAGGTAGGCTGCCGGGCGATCGGGGGGGCCCTCCGGAAACCGGTGCGCGGGGTCCGGAAACCGGTGCGCGGGGTCCTTGGGTCGGTCGGCGGGCTCCTTTGCTCGGGGGGCGGGGCCCTTGCGGCGGGGCGGCCTTGGCGGAGGAAGGTCGGCGGGGGCGGTTCGAGGGGGAGGCGCGCCGCTGGCCGAGGAGCGCGGGGGGCTCGCGATCGGGAGGCGGCATGCGTCGCGGCGGGCCCGGGGCGCTTCGCGAGGGCGGGGATATCGGGCGTCGCCGTGTAGGGGTCCGGTGGCGGATCAGGCTTTTCGCGCTCGCGACCGGGATTGCGACTGGCGCGCTCTTCTCAGGGCGCGTGCTCACCCAGGGGGCTGCCGATGCTTCGTCGTGTCGAGCATAACGTCCCCGTCCCCGCCTCCGCTTCCGCTTCCGCTGCCGCTGCCGCTTCCGCTGCCGCTGCCGCTTCCGCTTCCGCCTCCGCTTCCGCTGCCGCATCCACCAGCTAGGATGCGCGCCGTGACGTACAGGATCCCTCCCTGGATTCGTGCCCTGCTCGCGGCGGACAGGCTCGCGACTCGCATCGCCACCGCGCGCGAAGGCCTGCGCGACGAGCTGCTCCTCGCCTGGATCCCCGAGGCCGATCGCGCCGCCCTCACCGCCGCGCTCTACGCGCGCCAGAAGACCTACCTCCCCGGCGGCCATCGCTTCGAGAGCGGCCTCTTCACCTGGGAAAAACGTGTCCTCGACGCGCCGAGCTTCCCCCGCCGCGGCCGCGTGCTCGTCGGCGCGGCCGGCGCCGGGCGCGAGGTCGTCGCGCTGCTCGATCGCGGCTACGAAGTGATGGCCTTCGACCCCTGCGAGGACTTCGTCGAGGGCGCCCGCGCGCTCGTCCGGGGCCGCTCCGCCGAGATCCTCCTCGGCTCCTACGACGACCTCGTCGCCGCCTCCGAGGGCCGCGGCGGCCCGCTCGCCTCGCTCGGCGATCCGCTCTCCTTCGACGCCGTGATCCTCGGCTGGGGCAGCCTCTCGCACGTCCTGCCCGCCTCGGCGCGGCTCGGCCTCCTTCGCGCCGTCCGCGCGCTCGCGCCACGCGCCGTCGTGCTCACGAGCTTCCAGCTCCGCCACGACAGCGAGGCAAAGACCGAGACCAAGGGTCGCCTGCGCGACGCGCTCCGCCGCGCCTTCACCACCATGGGCGCTCCCGGCCGCAGCGAGCCTGGCGATCAGTTCTACCCGGATGGCGGTTTCTTCTCGTACCTCTCGCCCGACGAGATCCCACGCGCAGCCTTCGAAGCCGGCTACGAGGTCGTCCTCTTCGAGGAAGGCCCCTACCCGCACGCGCTGCTCGCCCCGCTCACGGGCGTGGCCTGAATGCGCCGCTGCGCGCGCGCAACGAAGTCCGGTGGCCGTCGTTGTGGCCTCCGCACCCGGGTGGTACGCTGGCCGAAGCGTCATCTGAGGCGCGCGCCTCTGCGGCGGCGGTAGAAGGAGAACGACGCGCATGGCCGACATCGAAGACAGAAGCGCCGAGCTCGAAGCCCCTCCGCAGGCAGAGGGCGAAGAGGCCGACGACCCCCGCAAGCCCTACGAGCCGCCGCGCCTCACGAAGAAGCGCTCTGTGGCCCGCGCGACGCTCTTCACGCCCATGGGCCCGGCCACGGGCATGGTCGTCATGGGCTGAGCGGCCCGCCGCGCGCCTTCCCGGAGCTCCCATTCGCCATGGCCGTCACGTGGATCGCCCTGCACCTCACGGATCGCTGCCAGCTCGACTGCCAGCACTGCCTGCGTGATCCCGGACAGAAGCCGAAGGATCTCTCGCTCGCCACGATCCGCAAGGTCCTCGCCGAGGCCCGGCGGCGCTACCACACGCGCCAGGTCGCGCTCACGGGCGGCGAGCCCACGCTCCACCCCGAATTCGAAGGTGTCCTCGACGCGATCGTCGAGCACGACTGCACGTGGCACATCGTCACGAACGGCCGACGCTTCGAGCAGCTCCTCTCGCTCGTGCGCGACGATCCTGCGCGGCGCGAGCGCCTGACGGCCGTGAACCTCAGCCTCGACGGCGCCGACGAGGCGACGCACGACGCGATCCGCGGCGCGGGCAGCTTCCGCGACGTCATGAAGGCCGTCACCCTCTGCACCGCGCACGGCATCCCGTTCGTGCTCCAGATGGTGCTGCACGCGCGCAACGTGCATCAGATCGAGGCGTTTGGCCTCATGGCCGCGCAGCTCGGCGCGGCGCGCGCCTCGCTCTCCATGCTCCAGGCGACCGGCACGCACCACGACGAGGCCCTGTACCTGCCGCCCCGCGCCTGGCAGGACGCGCAGCACCGCATCGAGCGCCTCGCCGCCGCGCTCACCATGCCCGTCACGATGCCCGAGGGGTTCTACCGCGAGCAGGCCTTCCACGTCTGCGAGGCCATGAAAAGCGAGGCCCTCCATGTCGACGTCGAGGGCCGGCTCAACCTCTGCTGCCAGCACGCCGGCGTCCCGAGCGCGGGCCCGCCCCGCGACGTCGCCGGCGACCTCGCCACGACGAGCCTGCTCGAAGCCCACGGCCGCCTGCTCGGCATCATCCACGAGGCCCAGGCCGCGAAGCTCGCCGCCATGGCCGAAGGCTCGCTCGGCGCGTGGGACCACTTCCCCTGCAACTGGTGCATGAAGCACTTCGACAAACCCCACTGGACGAACGCGGGCACGGGCGGTCCTCCGGCGCAGCGGGAGCGATGGCGCGGCGCGTGGGCGAAGAAGGTCACCTTGCCCATCGTGCGCTAGGCGGCTCGGGGGAGCGCGAAATGCCTTCGCCGTTGCCGCAGCACCTCCGCCTCTCCGCGACCGCGCTCGGCTTGCGCCTGTCGCTCCCCTTGCGGGTCGCGCAGTCGAGCCTGCCCGCGCTGCTCGACGCGCTCTCGCGGGGCGCGATCGAACCCGCGCCGCTCGACGTCATCGACGAGGCCCTCGCGCGCGCGGACGCGATCACCCATCGCTTGCGCTTCGTGCCCGACACTTGCTTCTACCGCTCGCTCGCGCGCTTCTCGCTGCTCCGCCGCGCCGGACATGCCGCGCGTTTCGTCATGGGCCTCTCGCGGCCCGGGGAAATCGAGGGGCACGCGTGGGTGGAGCTCGACGGCGCGCCGTATGGCGAAGAGCTTTCCTCTGACCTCGTCGTGACGTACGCCTACCCCTGTCCACGCTCGGGGCTGCGCTCGGACGAGCCGAGCTACGCCCCGAACCCCTGTCCACGCTCGGGGCTGCGCTCGGACGAGCCGAGCTACGCCCCGAACCCCTGTCCACCCAAGGAGCCCGCCGCGTGACCGAGCCGCGCCTTCCCAGGCCGAACCCCCAGGTGCTCTTCACCGAGCTCGACGACGGCACGGGCGTCCTGCTCCACCTCGACACGAAGTTCTATTTCACGCTGAACGCGGCCGCCGTGATCGTGTGGAAATCCCTCGCCGAATCGATCGCCGATCCGGGCGTGATCGCCGAGCGGATCACCTCGCTCTTCCGCGTCGATCGCGAGACCGCCGCGCGCGACGTCGACAGCGTGCTGCGCGAGATGCTCGAAGACGGCCTCGTGCTGCCGGCCTGACGCGTCATGCAATCCGCGGCGCTGCACGGCGTGACGCTCGCCTGGACCACCGAGGACGGCGCGCCCGATCTCGTGCGCGAGCTCGGCCTCGACGAAGGCATCGGCCAGGCGGACGGCCGCGGCCGCATCGAGCTCGTCCTCCGCCGCGGAGGCGCTTCGCTCGACGCGGATCCGTCCGCCGAGGGATATCGCCCCTCGTTTTTCCACGGCATCGTGCAGGCTTACCGCGAGCCCGCGGGCGCGCCTCCGGCCTTCCTGCTCTGGGATCGCAAGAGCCGCATCCTCGTCCCCGAGGGAGCCTCGCGCATCGAAGCCTTCCTCTCCGACGAAGAGCTCGTCCCCGGCTCGGCCCGCGGCTCGCTCGAGATCGCGCTCTCGCTCGCCCTCCGCGCGCGTGGCCTCTTTCACCTCCACGCCGCGGCCCTCGTCCACCGCGCGCACGGCGAGGCCGTCCTCGTCGTCGGCGGCGCGGGCGCGGGCAAGACGACCACCACGCTCACGCTCGCGTCCGCCGGCTACGACTTCCTCGGCGACGACGCGCTCCTCCTCGAAGACGACCCCCTCGGGCGGCCGCGCCTCTGCGCCTTCCCGCGCCCCTTTCACGTCGGCCCGGCCGCGCTCTCGGCCTTCCCGCGCCTCGCGCCCTTCGCAGGCCCCACGAAGAGCCATGGCGACAAACGCGACGTCGACCCGAAGCGCGCCTTCCCAGGCCAAGCCCGACCCACCTGCCTCGCGCCGACCCTCGTGCTTCACCCGTCCATCGAGCCTGATCGACCGACCATGCTCGCGCCCCTCGCGAAGGCCGAGGCCCTCGGCAACCTGATCGCGTCGAGCGGCGGACTCGTGATCGACGACGTCCCCGGAAAGACCGAGCACCTCGCCCTGCTCACCCGCATCACGAACGGCGCGCGCCACTACGATCTGCGCATGGGCCGTGATCTGCTCGCCGACCCCTCGATCCTGCCGAGCGGGATCGACGGCCTCGACTACTGAAGGAAAAACTGCGCGCAGCAGCCCTCGGTGACGCCGCAGGCGAAGGTGCCGAGCGTGGCCTCGCACTTGCCGACCTGAATCCCGTCGATGGAGCAAACGCAGACCTGCGTCGTGCCCGGCTGCGGGAAACACTCCGTGGCCACGGCGTCGCCGTTGCACGTGCCCTCGCAGTTGCACGACCCGTCCTCGCCCTGCGAGCAAACCGAGCTTTGACAGCTCCCGAACGGATTCAGGCAGGTCTCGAACGCCCCGACGAGCGGGTCGCAGATCGAGCTGACGCACTCGCCGGAGGCACCCGCGTTCTCGAGGATGCACTCGGTCGCGGCGATGAACTCCTTCTTGCAGGGGCCGGCTTGCTCGAACGACGAGAGGCAATCCTCGACGCAGTCCTCCTGCATCTCGCACGCCGGGACCGTGCTCAACTTCGCGCACGCGGCTTCGCAAAGGCTCTGCGGGCTACCGCCCCCCATCCCGCCCGTGTTCGTCCCGGTACTGCTACTGCCCGCGCCGCCGCTGCCGTCGGCGTCGATCACCACCTTGCCGCCGCACGCCCCGAGTCCGGCGAACGCGAGCGCCACGATCCCCAGGAAGCCAACCATCGTCCGTCGCATGGCGCGCATCCTAGCCCGGACGGACGAGCCCCGCGAGTGGACGGAGGTCATGCCCCGCCCGGGGGTTCGTCACGTCCGAGCGTTGCCACGCAGGGCCCGTTTCTGCGCTAGGATGCCCCGCATCGGTGCTCCTTCCGACGCTCCTCGCCCAGCTCTTCGCCGCGCCGCAAGCCGCGCCTGCCACGTCACAGGCCGCGCCGCCCGCCGCCGTTTGTCCCTCGGGCACGCGGCTCGTTTCGGGCATCCATTACGAGAACGTGCAGCGGCTCTGCACGACGCGGCAGAAGGGCCATTGTTATTCGTTCCTCCCGGGAATGCTGGCGCTCGAACCGGTCGCGACGCCCGTGCACGTGTGCATGGACGAGCACGAGTGGCCGAACCGCGAGGGCAAGCGGCCGGACGTGATGATGCGGTTCGTCGAGGCCGAAAAGAAATGCGCCTCGGTGGGCAAGCGCCTCTGCACCGAATTCGAATGGGAGCTCGCCTGCGAGGGCCCCGAGACCACGCCCTGGCCCTACGGCCACACCTTCGATCCGAACGCCTGCAACTCGTCGAAGGATTTCATCCCGTACGACGAGGGGAAGCTGAACGCCGACGAGCGGCGCGTGCGCGAGGTCGAGACGTGGCGCCTCTACCAGGGCGAGCCGAGCGGCTCCCGCCCGCGCTGCGCGTCGAGCTTCGGCGTGAAGGATCTCGTGGGCAACGTGGAGGAATGGGTCCGGACGTCACGCAAAGAGTGGCAATATCGGTCGTCGCTCAAGGGGGGATTCTGGGCCAAACCCTGGGCCCATTGCCGCGGGACGAACGATTCGCACGGGCCGATGTTTCGGTATTACGAGATCGGCTTCCGCTGCTGCAAGGATCCCGAGGAGCCCGTCACGGCGCCGGAGCCTGCGCCGGCGCCGGCGACGCCACCGGAAATGACGCCGTCGCCGTCCCCGTAGCGTCCTCGGAGAGCCGACCTTCGATGCCCTTCGCGTGGTCGGGCAAGGGCGGCAGATTCGCCTCGTCGTACCCGGGCGCGACCCAGTAGACCTCGGGCGAAGGGCGATACCCGCTGAACCAGCGTCGCTCCTCGACGCGGCCGTCGACGTACGAAATGCGCAACGTCGAGGTGACGTCGTACCCACGCACGCCCTTCTGCCGATGAATGCGCTTCCCCGGCGGCAGGTGCGATTTCACCGTGATGCGACGGACGAAATCGTACGACTGCCCGACGCCATAACCATACTCGACCTTCGCGACCGGCTCGCCGCCGAGGACCTCCACGCGCACCTTGTTCGGCTGCGGGAAATACGCGTGGATCATGACGGGGAACGGATAAGGATTCTTGAGCTTGAGGTCGACGATGGGAAAGCTCACCGTCGCGTCGAGGCCGAGCTTCGTGTAGCTCGAGGCGCGCGAGTGCCCCTGCCGATGCAGGACCTCGAGCCCGCCATAGACGGCCGCGCCGTGCAGCGTGGAGGAGAGCTGGCAGGTGCCGCCGCCGATGCCGTCCGTGAGTTCGTCGCCCTGGATCTCGGGCGCCAAGGTGAAACCGTTCTCCCGCGTGCGCGCTCCGACGCGATCGTTGAAGGAAAAACCCACGCCCGGCGGCAAGACGATGCCGTCGATCTTGCGCGCGGCGTTGCGGATGTTGACCGCGCGCCCCGCGCCCGAGCCGAAGAGCGAGAACGAGGTTTCGAACGAGGAGACGACCTTCGTCACGTCGACCTGCGCGAGATCGAGCGCGGTCACCTTCGCAGGCACGCGGCGCGTGACGAGCGGGATCACGACGCCGTCCTCGAAGCTCGCCGCGCGCATCTCCGCAAGCGTTGCGTCGATGTCGAGCTCGCGGCCGGGGACGTCCTCGATCCTGCGCTTGTTCTCGAGGTCGAGCACCGCGTCGACGGGCGCGACGGCGAAACGCGACGCGATCGACTCGAGGAACCGCCGCGCCTTCGCCTCGTCGATCCAGAAGGAGAGCGGCACGAAGACCTGGCCCCGCCGCGCGAGGCGCGCCTCCCGCATGCGCCTGACGAGCGAGCCCGTATGCCCCACCTCGCCCGCGCGATCGAGCGAGGCCTGCACGTCGATCTCGACGCCCACCGCGCCGAGCGTGGTCTCCACGATCTCGCTGTCGTGATGGAAGCGCACCTCCCAGCCGAGCGCGTCGAGCTGACGGCGGGCGAGCCACGAGGCGGGCGAGCCTTCATCGGGTACGCGTTGCTCGCCGAGGAACAAGCCCTCGACGACCGGAGAACGTGGCCCGTACCGATAGGCGCCGAGCCCGAGCCCCGCGGCGACCGAGGTGCCGATGCCCAGGACGAGGAGGAGAGAGGACTTTCGCACGGAAGATCGCCGCGATCGTAGCGGAGACCTTTCCGTCTTTGGAAGTTTATCGGCAAGCGATGGAGGAAGATCACGCATGGCGTGACCAGGAACGCCCGCGCCCGGGAGCGACGTTCCGCGGGCAGCTCGGGCCCGCGAGGCGCGTTATTCGCGCTCTCCGCCCCCGAGGACCTGTGTCTCCTCGCAGATCCCGCGGTACCTCTGCGCATTCACCACGTAATGGACGGCGCCGGCGATGCCGAGCTTCGCCTCCTCGTCGGTCACCTCGCGGACGACCTTCGCGGGGCTGCCTTTCACCATGGATCGCGGCGGGATCACCATGCGCGGCGGCACGAGCGCGCCGGCCGCGATGACCGAGCCCGCGCCGATCACCGCGTTGTCGAGGACGATGCTGCCCATGCCGATGAGGCAGCCATCCTCGACCGTGCACCCGTGCAGGATCGCCCCGTGGCCGATCGTGACGTCCGCGCCGATCGTCGTCTTCGAGATGCCGTCCGTGAGGTGCAAACAAGCGAGGTCCTGCACGTTCGTGCGCGGGCCGATGCGGATCGGGCCGATGTCGCCGCGCAGGACGGCGCCGAACCACACGCTCGCCTCGTCGCCGAGCTCGACATCGCCCACGAGCGTCGCGTTCGGCGCGAGGAAGACGCCCCGGCCGAGCCGCGGCGAGTGTTCCCCATAAGGAAGTACGAGCGCCAAGCGCCTACCCTCCCCCCGCAACCACGATCGGGAGCGAGCGCCGCTCCCCCGCCGCGCGGGGCTTCGGCGTGTCCACGGGCACCGCGGGCACCACGGGGAGCGGCTTCGCCGCCGCGCGCGCCTCCTCCGAGAGCTCGGCCTGCAGCGAGTGCTTGTTCGCCCGCGTGATCACGACCTCGACGATCGTTCCGCGCAGATCGAGCCCCTCGGCGCCGGCGACGTGCACGATCTCGTTGCGCTCGGTGCGGCCCGACCAGGCGTTCGTGCCCTCCTTGCCCGCGCCTTCCACGAGCACGCGCTGCCGGCTGCCCACGAGCCCCTGCAGATGCGCGCCCAGCAGCTCCTCGCTCACCTCGAACAGTCGCGCGAGCCGCTCGCTCTTCTCGGCCTCGGGCACGTCGTCCGCGAGCTTGCGGGCCGGCGTGTACGGCCGCTGTGAATATTTGAACCCAAACAGTCCGCGGAATCCCACCTCCCGCACGAGCGAGAGCGTGGCGGCGAAGTCGTCCTCGGTCTCGCCCGGGAAGCCGACGATGATGTCGGTCGAGAGCGACAGATCGGGCAGCCGCGCGACGAGCGAACCCACCCGCGCGACGTACTCGGCCCGCGTGTAGCGCCGGATCATGCGCTTCAAGACGCGATCGCTCCCCGATTGCACGGGCATGTGCACGTGGCGGGCGAGGACCGAAAGATCCGCGTGCGCCTCGATGAGCGAGGGCGTCAGGTGCCGCGGGTGCGGGCTCGTGTACCGGAGCCGCGCGAGCCCGGGGACCTCGGCCGCGATGCGGCGCAAGAGCGCGGCGAACTCGCTCTCGTCCGGATCGTCGGGCGAGGCGCCGGGCGCGCGCGCAAGCTCGCTGCTCGGATCGCGATAGCTGTTCACCGTCTGCCCGAGCAGGGTCACCTCGCGGACCCCCGCCGAAACGAGCCCCGCGATCTCCGCAATGATCTCCGCGCTCGGCCGGTACCGCTCGGGCCCCCGCGTGTACGGGACGATGCAGAAGGAGCAACGCTCGTTGCAGCCCTTCATCGTGGTCACGTATGCCGTGGGCGCACGCACGGCCACCGGGGGGCTCGGGGGCGCATCTCCGCTCGTCGGAGCGGAGCCCCCATCGTCGAAAAGCGCCGTCAAGAAGCGCGGGGCTTCGAGGTCGAAGACCGTCCGCACGAGCGGCGGCGCGCCGAGGCCGATGTCGTCGAGCAGGCGCGGCAGCTCCGGGATGTTGTCGGGCCCGAGGACGAGGTCGATGCCGCTGCTGCGCGTGAGCAGCTTCTCGCCCTCCTGCTGGGCCACGCACCCGGCCACCACGAGGACCATCTCGGGATGCGTCTGTTTCCACTTGGCGAGGCGGCCGACCTCGCTGAGCAGCTTCTGTTCGGCCTTCTCTCGGACGCTGCAGGTGTTCAGCACGACCACGTCCGCGGCCCGCGGATCGTCCGATTCCGTATAACCGGCGCGCCGGAGGACCTCGTGCATCCGCTCGGAGTCGTGGACGTTCATCTGGCAACCGAACGTCGTGATGGCGTAGCGAGGCATGGCGCCGCTCATGTAACAAAACGGCGGAGGGGCGGCCAGCGCGCGGACGCGCTTCTTGCTTCCGTGGCTGTTGCAGTGGACGAGAGGAGCCGCGATGATGGCGGCCGTCGCGGGGAAAAGGCGCTCTTCCGTCGTCCGAGCCGCGCGAGAGCCCTTGCGAGCACGGCGGACGTGCCCGACAAGACGGACATCAGGGACCGACCAAGGAGAGGACATGTCGTCGGCGAAATTCGAGACACTCGTGGACCTGTTCGAGCGCTCCGTCCAGCAGTTCAAGAACAAGGACCTGTTCGGCGTGAAGAAGGACGGCGCGTGGGTGTGGACCACCTACGGCGAGGTCGGCAAGCTCGTCGACGACTTCCGCGCGGGCCTCGCGTCGCTCGGGGTGAAGCGCGGCGACAACGTCGCCATCATCTCGAACAACCGCATCGAGTGGGCCGTCGCGGCCTACGCGTGTTACGGGCTCGGCGCGGCGCTCGTGCCGATGTACGAGGCGCAGCTCCCCAAGGAGTGGGCCTTCATCGTCAACGACTGCTCGGCCGTCGCGCTCATCGCCGCGACCGAGGAGATCTACCAGAAGGCCCAGGAGATCCCGGAGAAGGCGCCCTCGCTCAAGCACATCATCGGCCTCGGCCGCCCGAAGAGCGAGGCCACGTCCTACGCCGCGCTGCTCGAGGCCGGCGCGAAGAGCCCGGTCCCGGCCATCAAGCCCACGCCCGCCGACACGGCGTGTCTCATCTACACCTCGGGCACGACGGGCAACCCCAAGGGCGTGATCCTGTCGCACGGCAACATCGCCTCGAACATCAACGCCGTGCACGAGATCTTGCCGCTCGTCACCGACGACCGGAGCCTCTCGTTCCTGCCGTGGGCGCACTCGTTCGGCCACACCTGCGAGCTCCACGCGCTCCTCTCGCTCGGCGGCGCGATGGCCCTCGCCGAGGGCGTCGACAAGATCATCGGCAACCTCGCCGAGGTGCACCCGACGATGCTCTGCAGCGTCCCGCGCATCTTCAACCGCATCTACGACGGCGTGAACAAGCAGATGGCCGGCAAGCCGAAGCCCATCCAGGCCCTCTTCAAGGCCGGCATCCGCGCGGCCACGAAGAAGCGCAAGGAGGGCGCGGGCTCGCTCTCGATCGGCGAGAAGATCCAGCTCGCGCTCGCCGACAAGCTCGTCTTCTCGAAGATCCGCGCCAAATTCGGCGGCCGCATGAAGTACGCCTTCAGCGGCGGCGCGGCCCTCTCGCGCGAGGTCGCCGAGTTCATCGACGCGCTCGGCATCACGGTCTACGAGGGCTACGGCCTCACGGAGACGAGCCCGATCGCCACCGCGAACCGCCCCGGCTCGCACCGCATCGGCAGCGTCGGCAAGGCGATCCCGCACGTGAAGATCGTCATCGACAAGGAAGCCTCGGGCGACCCGAAGCACGGCGAGATCGTGATCCACGGGCCGAACATCATGCAGGGCTACCACAACCGCGACGAGGAGAACCAAGCGGTCTTCACCGAGGATCGCGGCTTCCGCACGGGCGACCTCGGCTACCTCGACGACGAGGGCTACCTCTACATCACGGGCCGCATCAAGGAGCAGTACAAGCTCGAGAACGGCAAGTACGTCTCGCCCGCGCCGCTCGAGGAGCAGCTCAAGCTCTCGCCGTACATCCTCAACGCGATGGTCTACGGCGACAACCGCCTCTACAACGTCGCGCTCGTCGCCATCGACGTCGAGGCCGTGAAGACGTGGGCGCAAGGGCACGGCCTCTCGTTCGAGAGCGACGCCACGATGTGCGAGAGCGCGCGCGTGAAGGAGCTCGTCATGGACGAGATCCAGAAGTACTCGGCCGAGTGGAAGGGCTTCGAGAAGATCCAGAAGGTCACGCTCACGAGCGAGGACTTCACCACGCAGAACGGCCTGCTCACGCCCTCGCTCAAGGTGAAGCGCCGCGTGGTGTGGCAGCGCTACGGCCAGCAGATCGAGGCCCTCTACGCCGAGGGCAAGACCAAGGGGCAGGACGCGGCGACGGCCGCGTGACACCTCCCGCAGGCGTCGCTCGTTGACGCCTCACGTCCCCCCTTCTACCCTCGCTTTCATGCACAATCAGGCTCGCGTGGCGGCACTCGCAGCGGCGGCGTGGCTCGTGGGCGGCTGCGCGAGCAGCGCCGCGCGCTCCACGGGCCCCGAGCCCGTCGTGATGGTCGGCGACGGGGTCAAGGCCAAGACCGCGGACAAACCCACGAACGACCGGAGCGCGACCCTCGTCAAGGACCCCGAGGACGCCGCCGAGTACGGGATGATCGGGCTGCTCCAACGCCCGGGGGAAAACCTCCCCCCTGGCGGCGAGGAAGGCGGCGTGGAAGGCGGGGTCTTCGGCGGGGTCGTCGGAGGCGTCCTCGGAGGCCCGGTCGGTGTGTACGGCGGCCTCGGCTTGAGCGGAGTCGGCATCGGCGGCGGCGGGACGGGCGAGGGCATCGGCATCGGCTCGCTCGGCACCATCGGGCACGGCTCCGGCTCCGGCCACGGCAGCGGCTTCGGCTATGGCTCGAGCCGCCCCCACGAGCGCGTGAAGGCCCGCATCGAGGCTGCCACGATCACGGGTCCGCTCACCGACGAGGTCGTGCAGCGCATCCTCGTGGATCACCGCGACGACGTGCAGGACTGCTACCTGCTCGAATCCAAGCGCGGCAGCCATGTCCGAGGCCGCATGATGCTCTCCTTCACGATCGACGGCGCGGGCCGCGTGGACGAGGTGTGGGTCCCCGAGTCGAGCTTCTGGACGCGCGAGCTCACGAGCTGCGTCGCGCAGGTCGTGGGCACCTTCCGCTTCCCTGCGCCCCCGCAGGGCGCGCAGGTAAAGGTCCTCGTCCCCGTCGTCTTCTGATCCCTCTGCATCGACCGCATCGCGGTCGATGCACCTTCGGTCCAGGCCGTGCCTGGTCCGGGTCCAGGGGCGGACAGCCCCTGGTCGGGCCCGGGTGAAACCCCGGCGCTACGCCCTCAAACGTCGTACTCGTCGTCCTGAACGATCGCTTCGACGCCGAAACGCGCGCGTGCTTCGAGCAGCTCCTGGTCGCTGATCCACGTGCGCTCGCACTCGGCGAGCGGCGCGACCTGGTAGACATCCTTGCGGCTTTCGCCGTGCCCGTCTTCGAGCACGCGGACGACCTCGTGGTGGAAACCGCACGACGGGCAGAGAGCTCGCATGGCCTGATTTATAGTTCGAAGCCGTAACGCTCGCTTCGAAAAAGCGAACGCCCCCGCTCCGTGGAGGAGCGAGGGCGCTCGATGGGGACCGCTTTGGTCCGCCGCTCGGAACGTGATGATCAGTGCGCCGCGGGCGCCGCCGACTTCACGTCCGTCTTGATGCGCATGCCGTAGAACGACCGGTACACGAAGATCGTCGACGCGACGAAGAAGATGCCCGCGAGCACGATGCTCGTCTGGTGCGGGATCTTGATCGCGAGCTCGACGGCGAGGAGGCCGAAGAGCGTGGTGAACTTGATGATCGGGTTCATGGCGACCGACGAGGTGTCCTTGAAGGGATCACCGACGGTGTCGCCGACGACGGTCGCTGCGTGGAGCGGGGTGCCCTTCTCCTTCAGCTCGACCTCGACGAGCTTCTTCGCGTTGTCCCAGGCGCCGCCGGCGTTCGCCATGAAGAGCGCCTGATACAGGCCGAAGAGCGCGATCGAGATGAGGTAGCCGATGAAGAAGAACGGATCGAGGAACGCGAAGGCGAGCGTGCCGAGGAAGACCGCGAGGAAGATGTTGATCATCCCGCGCTGCGCGTACTGCGTGCAGATCTCGACGACCTTCTTGCTGTCCTCGATGCTCGCCTTCTCGGCGCCCTCGAGCTTGATGTTCGCCTTGATGAACTCGACTGCGCGGTAGGCGCCGGTCACGACGGCCTGGCAGGAGGCGCCGCTGAACCAGTAGATCACCGCGCCGCCCACGATGAGACCGAGGAGGAAGGGCGCGTTGATGAGCGAGAGGCGCTGGATGGCCTCCACCACGCCGAACTCCGCCTGCAGCTCGAGGATGATCGAGAAGATCAGGGTCGTCGCGCCGACGACTGCGGTGCCGATGAGCACCGGCTTCGCCGTCGCCTTGAACGTGTTGCCCGCGCCGTCGTTCTCCTCGAGGTAGTGCTTGGCCTTCTCGAAGTCGACGTCGAAGCCGTGTTCCTTCTTGATCTCGTCCTTGATGCCGGGGATCGACTCGATCACGCTGAGCTCGAAGACGCTCTGCGCGTTGTCGGTCACCGGGCCGTAGGAGTCGACCGCGATGGTCACCGGGCCCATGCCGAGGAAGCCGAAGGCCACGAGGCCGAAGGCGAAGACGGGCGCGGCCATCGTCGACGTGAAGACCGTCGCGAGGCCCTGGAGCGCGACCAGGTACGCGGCGCCCATGAGGCCCGCGATGACCATGCCGAGCCAGTAGGCGCTGAAGTTACCGGCCACCATGCCGGAGAGGACGTTCAGCGAAGGGCCACCCTCGCGCGACGAGGTCACGACCTCGCGCACGTGGCTGCTCTCGGTCGAGGTGAAGATCTTGACCGCCTCGGGGATGATCGCGCCGGCCAGCGTGCCGCAGCTGATGATGAGCGAGAGCTTCCACCAGAGCGTGCCGTCGCCGAGGTTCGGGATCAGCAAGTACGACACGACGAACGTGAGGCCGAGCGACACGAACGAGGTGAGCCACACGAGCCAGGTGAGCGGCGCCTCGAAGTTCATCTTGTCGACGGTGCCGTAGCGGGCCTTCGCGATCGCCTCGTTGACGAGGTAGCTGACGACGCTCGCCACGACCATCATGATGCGCATCACGAAGATCCAGACGAGGAGCTGGACCTGCGTCTTGACGTCCGCGACCGCGAGCAGGATGAACGAGATGAGCGCGACGCCGGTGACGCCGTACGTCTCGAAGCCGTCGGCGCTCGGGCCGACCGAGTCACCCGCGTTGTCGCCCGTGCAGTCGGCGATGACGCCCGGGTTACGCGCGTCGTCTTCCTTGATGTTGAAGACGATCTTCATGAGATCGGAGCCGATGTCGGCGATCTTCGTGAAGATGCCGCCCGCGATGCGGAGCGCCGAGGCGCCGAGCGACTCGCCGATCGCGAAGCCGATGAAGCACGGACCCGCGTACTCGCCGGGCACGAAGAGCAGGATGATCAGCATGACGAGCAGCTCGACGCTGATCAGCACCGTGCCGATGCTCATGCCTGCCTTGAGCGGGATCGCGTAGGTCGGGAAGGGCTTGCCGCGGAGCGACGCGAACGCCGTGCGGGAGTTCGCGAACGTGTTGATGCGGATGCCGAACCAGGCGACGCCCGTGCTGCCCGCGATGCCGACGAGGCTGCAGAACAGGATGAGCGCGACACGGCCCACGTCGAAGTGCTTGAAATAACCGTAATACACCGCGATCACGAGGCCGATGAGGACCTCGAGGAGCACGATGAACTTGATCTGCGTGATCAGGTACGTCTTGCAGGTCGCGTAGATGAGCTCCGAGATCTCCAGCATCGAGCGATGCACGGCCATCTTCTTGAGCTGCATGTAGATCGTCATCCCGAAGATCAAGCCGAGCGCACAGACGCCCATGCCCGCGAGGAGCAGGGTGCGTCCGTCCATGTTCCCCATGAAGGAAACAGAGCCCAGATCGGGAAGCTTCAGCGAAGCCTCGTCCGCCTGTGCGGGACGAGCCAGGGCAATAGCGAACAGCGCGCCTACGACGGCCAAGGCGCGCGCGGGCCACGCTCGCGCCCAGCTCGGGCGCGAAGAACCCTCTACGTTCATGACGGTGTGCCTCCTTCAAACGAGGAGTCCGCCGACGATGGCTCCCGCCGTCGTGGCGATCTCCCAGGTTCCGAGGGGTTGGCCGCCTGCGTGAGTCGCGGATGAGCGGGCACCGACGGGGTTCGTCCCCGCGGCGCAGGCTCCGTCGAAATCGACCCGCTAGCCCTGACGCCGACGCTTCAGCACAGCCTCGCCCTCGACGGTTTTCCCCGCCGAGGCGCGCGCTGACTACCACAACGCGCCTTCCCCGTCATCCTTCTTTTGTTGGAGGTGGGGGCCGGTCGAGGCCGGCCCCTCGGCAGGTGCGAACGGGAGGGGGTTTGGGGGCGCAGCTCGGCTCGTCCGAGCAGAGCCCCCATCGTCATCCACTCAATTGCCCGGACGTTTTTCGAGCGTGACCTTGGGCTCACCGCTCTCGCTCGACGCGGGGTTCGCGTCCTTGTTCGTCGTGAGCAGCTCCGCCACGAGATCCCGGCACTCCGGCTTGTTGCGCAGGTGCGCGAGCAGGAGGTTCGACGCGTCGCTGAAGGCCTTCTCGAAGGCGAGGCCCTCGCGCGTCCGCTGGGTGACCTTCTCGCGGCCTTGCCCGAGATCCTCCTCGAGCGCCTCCGCGTACCGCGTCAGTTGCCCGCGGAGCTCGTCGATCTGACGTCGCAGATCACGCGCCGTCGTCTCGCGCATGTTCTTCTTCGCCTCGTACCGCGCGAGCTGCTCGCGCTTCGCTTGCACCGTCGCGGCCGTCGCGCCCGCGCGTTCGAACACCGTCCGATCGAACGCGCCTTGCCGCGCGGCGGTGTCGGCGAGCTGCTTCGCCTCCATCGCGAGCTTCTCCGACTGCGCGAGCTCGCCGCGCACCTTGTCCACGTCCTCGCCGTCGGCCGCGGCCTCGCGCATCACGCGCGACTCCTCGTGCGCGAGCTCCTCGACCTTGCGGCCGATCTCTGCGCGGAGCGCGCGACCGCGCCGCTCGAGGGCCTCGACCTTGCGCGTGTGGCTCGCGACCTCGCCTTCCAGCCGGTTCGCCTTCGCCGCGAGGTCCCAGAGCTGCGCGAGCGCTGCCTGGATGTCGGGCGGCGCGTTCCCGGCCGGATGCGCGCGGGCCACCATGCGTGCGAAGAGCGCCGTCCGGTTCGCCCACTCCGTCACGCCGGCCGACTGCGGCGGCGGGGGCGGCGGCGGCGCGGGCACGGCCTCGCCCGTCTCCATCTCCCAGGGCGTGCTCGGCAGGCTGCGCTGCAGCGCCTTGAGCTCTTCCTGGAGATGGTGGGCGTCGCGGTAGCGCTTGCGGATGTCCTTCTCGAGCAGCCGCATCGCGATCGTCTCGCCTTGCGGATGCGCGTCGGGGCGCACCGTGCGCGGGCGCCGCGGGATCGCCGTCCGCTGCATCTCGAGCAGGGTCTCGCGATCGTTTGCACGGAAAGGAAGTTGCCCCGTGAGCATCTCGTAGAAGAGCACGCCGAGCGCGTAGAGATCCGCGTGGGGCGTGGCCTCCTCGCCGCGCGCCTGCTCGGGCGACATGTACTCGGGGGTCCCGAAGACCGCGCCCTTCGGGGCGAGGCGCGGGTCGCGCGCGATCGCGGCGAGGCCGAAGTCGAGGATCTTGACGAAGTCCTTCCGGCCGCCGCGTTGCGTGAGGAGGATGTTGTCGCTCTTCAGATCGCGGTGCACGACGCCGAGGTCGTGGGCGCGGGCGAGGGCGGCGCACATCTGCTCGAGGATGTCGACGCCGCGCGCGATCGGCATGGGCCCTCGCGCGAGCTCCGCGGAGAGCGGCGTGCCGACGAGGTACTCCATCACCAGATAGAGCTCGCCTTCCTCGGTCTCGCCGATGTCGTGGATGTCGATGATGTGCGCGTGATCCACGCGGTTGGCGGCGCGGGCCTCGCGGAGCATCCATGCGCGGAGGTGGGTCTCGCCGCGCAGATCCGGCCGGATGAGCTTGAGCGCGACCACCCGATCGATGAGCACGTGGCGGGCGCGGTAGACCACGCCCATACCGCCCTCGCCGATCCGGGTCTCGAGGCGGTAACGACCTGCGACGACCTTACCGATCATCGGGTCCGCGCTCGCGGTCTTCGGGCCTAACGATGATCGCTGGAGAGCGCGCTGATCCATGTTCCTTCGTGTTCTCCTCGGGTACGGGGCTGGCTCGCGTGACGATCCACGCGCCGCCCGCTCGATCTCCCGCGGGTGCGTCCGACCTTCGGTCGTGCGCTCGCGGAGGCGAGGCCTTGCGGCATCATCGCGGATACTACCAGGGGAGCGCGCGCCGCGTCGACGGGGCTTGATGGCGCGGCCCCAAGGCTGCTAGCGTCCTCTCGTCGCCCCATGCCCTCACAAACGCCGCTGGGGGCGACACCGCCAACAATGTCAGGACCGATCGAGAGCTCAGGCGACATCGAGATCTACTGCCACCCGGCCCGATCTTCGACCCGCGGCACCGTGCCGTTTTTCGAGCAGATCCAGCCGGGGGAACGGCTCTCGCTCGTCTTCGTCCCCAGCGAGACGTCGGTCCCGCCCTTCTCCCTCAAGGTCTTTTCGCCGTCGGGCGCGAACATCCTCGACACACTCGTGCGGGATCCGCCCACAGGCGCCCCGCAGAGCCCTCCTCCGATCGAGTTCGTGGTGTCGGCTCCCGGCGTCTACCGCATCGAGATCCGCTCCCTCACCGGCCGTCAGCGTGGGGACGCGAAGATCCGCGTCGGCTGACCTGCGCCCCGAACGAACCGAGCACGAACACGACGCCGAGCGCGGGTTCGGCGAACGAGTACGGTTGTTCCTGGACGAACGGCCGCACGCCGCGTGATCCTCAGAGAAGCATGCCGAGCACGAACGGCGTCGCGACGATCCGCGCGGCTTCGAGCGGTTTCGCCCACGCGCGCCCTTCGAGCACGCCCCCGAGCCCGCCGAGCGCCGCGACGAACCAGGCCGAGAACACGAGCTGCGTCCCGATCGGCGCCGATGCGCCTTTCAAGAGGAAATACACCGTCGCCGCGAGCGTGAAGACGAGCATCACGGCCGCGTAGATGCCCGCGCCGCGCGTCGGCCGCACGTCGTACTTCGGCCGATCCGGCGCGACGGCGAGATCGGCGGGCGTCATCCCGCGGGGCCGCCACTCGGGCGGCATGATCCAGACGAGAATCTTGTCGACGAAGCGCGGCGCGCGGGCGGCGGTGTCCAGGATGTCGCGGAACGGAGCCCAGGCGCAGACGAGCGGGTTCCACGAGGCGACGGGCTTCACGGTGCCGTACACGGGTTTGTCGGCCTCGGGCTCGAAGGTCCCGAAGAGCCGATCCCAGATGATCAGGATGCCGCCGTGGTTGCGATCGAGATACCGGCCATTGCAACCGTGATGCACGCGGTGGTGCGAGGGCGTGTTGAGCACCCATTCGAGCGGGCCGAGCTTGCCGACGAGCTCGGTGTGAATCCAGAACTGGTAGACGGTGTTGATACCGAGCGCCGTCGCGAACATGGCGGGCGGGAATCCGAGCAGCGCGAGCGGCAGGTAAAACACGCGCGACACGAGCGGCTGAACGGGCCCCTGCCGGAGCGCGACGGCGAGGTTGTAATCCTCGCTCTGGTGATGCGGCGCATGCGCAGCCCAGGCGAGGTTCATGCGGTGCGAGGCGCGGTGAAACCAGTAATAAAGAAAATCGAGGCCGACGAACAAAACGACCCAGGCGAGCGCCGAGCGTGGCGAGACGTCGAAGAAGCGCCGCTCGTAGAGCAAGAGGTAGCCGCCGAGGAGCACGCCCGCCGCGACGACGCCGAAGAGCGTCTGCGCAGAGCCGAGGAGCAGATCGGCGAGCACGTCCGGGCCGCGGTAGACGCGCCGCTTCTTCACGCGCCCCCCGAGCCATTCGAGGCCCATGAGAAGGAAGAATCCCGGGATCGATAGGGTGATGACGTCCACGGCGGGGACATCTTAGCGAGGCGGGCGGGGTCCGTCACGCGGGGCGGCCGGGGAGCCCCCTCCATGCGCCTTCAATGCAGCGTGCACGCCATCCGGACGAACGAGCCGCCGTCGCCCCATTCCATCCCGTGCGCGGTTTTCTTCACGAAGTGGGCGGTCACGAAGCCGAACGGACGCGGGCGGTCCGGCAGCGCCTCCTCTTCTTCCAGGCTGACGTCGACGCTCTCGATGCACGCCGACCCCTTGTCGACGCGGACCTCGTAATACAGCGCGTGGATGCTCGGGTCCGTCGACTTCACGCCGTCCACTTCGAGGACGATGCCTCTGTTTCGCTCCATGAGACGAAACAGCATCCCCGATGCGCCCGGACGACAGGTCGGCATCGCCCAGAACCCACCGGACGTCGGAGGTCGATGCAGGGTCCATCCGTGCAACGGAAGCGGCGGAGCCGCATTCGCTCCCGGGCCAAGCGGCAGCGTCTGCGCAGCGGCCCAACCGTTGCCGTCGAGGAGGACCGGCAGCTCTTTTCTCCCGGGAATCCCCGCCTCGGCGACGTTACGCGGTCCATGCAACGCGGCGACGTTCCGCAGCGAGCCGTCTGCCATCCACGCGACCAGGTATTGTCCGGTATTTACCACGACTGGCTCGTCAGCGTTCGGCCCCAAGGTCGCCGTCACGAAGCTCCCATCGGGGTGCTTGCGGAGCCGCGTCGTGCGAGGTGGTTTCCCCGGCGTCGCGAGGACCAGGTCATACACGAGGCGATCGCCGTGGTTGTGAAACAGGACGAAGAGCGTGCGGTTCCCTCGGCGGACGACAGCATCCAGGTCGGGGAGCAACGGGACATCGGGGGGCGCCGGCACGGTCCACGTAAGAACGTTCCCCGTGGTCTCGCGCGGATCGATCACCTGGAGCGTCCATCGCTCTGCCGTTTTCCCGTCGGAGGACGCGAACGCCTCCAGCCGTCCGGCAATGACGTCGGCGCCTTGCGTGACCCCGACCTCCTCGATGAACCGGCGATCGACGGTCGGGACCGCTCCGCTCGCGACGTCGTACATGGCGTGGCGCGCGCTGAAATCCCAGAGCGGCGGCGCCGCGCCGATGCGGCCCCGGCGCGCGCACGAGAGCGTCCGAACCGTCGGCTCCTTCTCGCTCGGTTCGGCAAGAACGGCGAGCGGTGGGCCTGCGGGCGGCGGTGGATCCGATGGATAGGGGGCTGCCGGTCCCCATCCCACACGGAGCCAGCGCAGCATGGCAATCCCGGATTCGCTCGGCAGGGCGCCGAGCGTTGCATCTTTGTACGCTGGATCTTTGGGTAGCGGGCCGGCGTTGAACCACGACACACCCGCATCGGGCGAGAGGAGCAGATCGGCTCCGAGGATCACCCCGCGACCCCGCCGAAATCGGGCGCTGTACGCGGGCAATGGCGTCACCGTCGCCGGCCCGGAGAGCGGCTGACGGACATGCACGATCTCTCCACGCAGGGACACCATGGCATGCAAGGCCCCGCCTTCGTCCTGCTCGATGGATCCGAGCACCTCCGTCGGTCCCTCGGCACCCTCGGGAAACGGGAGCGGCGGGAGCGCCTCTGGCTTCGTCAATCGGGAAAACAGCTCGAATCGCGTCTCGGGAATCGGCGCCCCGGGATTCCATTCCAGATCCACGTAATTGCCGGTGATGCCCTTCAGGTGGACGATGGTTCCATCCTCCAGCGCGCCGACGCCCTCCAGGCCGCCGGAACCTTGATAGTAAAGGTGCGGCGCAGGACGAACCGGCTTGACCTCACCCGCGGGCCCGGACGCGCAGAGCACGATGGGCTCCTCCCCCTCGACGGACGCATCCTTCGCCCGCGGGGACGCACAATGTCCGTAGAAAACGAGGGCGCCGCGGGGCCTCTGGGCAACGTCGCGAGAGTGCTGCCCGGAGAGCTTCGGCCTCTCGGCGCGCTGCAGGAGGAGCGGGCCCTTCACGCTGAACGTGGCCGTCTCGACGCGGCCGATATCCACGGGGCAGAAGAGGAGCCCTCGATTCGGCAAATGCGCGGCGCGGCAAGCCACGACGTTGTTCCAGCGAGGATCCTCCAGCGTGTCTTTCTGGACATTCGCCGGATTCCACGCGACCTCCAGGGCAACGCCCGTCCTCGGATCCACGCGGGCGGCCATGTTGTTCACCGCGACGAGGACGCCCCCGCGCGGGTCGGGGCTCCCATCGATGATGGCGAGCTCGATCGGATCGGTCTCCGTCGCTTCGATCCACGCGAGCGTGGGATTCATCCGAGCAACGTCGACGACCCGGCGCGCGAATGCGCCGACGCGATTGTCCGCGAAATCGATGGGGGCGCGGAAGTCGCCGCGGACGGCCTCGATCCGATCGCCGCGCCGCCCGAGGTCGAAGTCGTACACCCGCTCCTCCGGTTTGTCGGCGTCGGGCACGTGAAATGTCTTGCCGCCGTCGCGCGTGAGGGCGAGGCCAATCGATTCGAACACGACGGCCCCTTCGTCCATCGATCGAAACAGCATGTCGGTCGGCGGCACGTCGGGCCACCCCGCGAGGGTCTTCTTCGCGCCGGTCTCCACGTCGAGCAGCAGGGCGGTGCCATACGAATCCCACACGGCAACGAAGCCAGGGCCGGCGCCGACCTTCGAGATCGGATTCGCCACCCCGACATGGAACCCCTCCACGAGCACACGGGGCTCGCCCAAAGGATCGTCGAAGCGATAAAGCGCCTGGCGATTGTACCCGACGAGGCGAAGCCCTCGCGGCGTGGGTACGGCGAGCATGCCGTCGAGCGGCTCGGGCGTGAGGACCTTTTCGTCGAGGATCGAGCCATCGGCACGGACGAGCGCGCGCCGACCCCCCATCAGCACCAGCGTCCCTTCCGGCAAGGGGAGGATCACGCGTGTCGCCCTGCCCGTGCGTACCCAGCGCGCTTCCGGCTCCTCGGGGGCCTTCGCGCGCGTGACGTCCGGCGTGTCCTCGGGCGGCGTGGACGATGCCGTGGGCTTGGGCCGCGCGGTCGGCGCGCAGGACGCCGCCAGCACGAGGAACGCGGTAAGCACGGAGGTCCGGGGAGGCGACACGGCGGCGGACGTTAGCTTCGGACCTATGTCGTGTAAACCTGCCGCACCGGTTCACGAGGTCCACCGCCGCCATCCCTATCTTCACGCTGTCCCGGGGGGCGAGCGCGGGGGGCTTCCCCACGTTGCTGATTGACTTCCGTGCAAACCCATGAGCTCATGCGGCCGCATGAAGGCCCTGCAGAGGACGCGTTTCTTCCTGGCGCTGCTTCTCAGTGGTTATTTCCTGATAGGGATCGCCACGAGAGCGACCGGAGAGATCTTCCCGGTGTGGTCGTGGTTTCTGTTTGCCGCAGTCCCGCAGCGACAAACGCATTACTCCGCGTTGCTCCTCGAGGTGGAGGGCGCGAATCTGTCGGAGCCCATGCTTTATCAGGACGGGAAGGACATCATCCCCTCGCCGAACAGCCCCACCGCGGCGGTGCTGCTCGACCGGCTCGGCAAGGCCCTCGAATCGAAGGATGCCGAGGCCACGACCCTGCGCCAGACGCTGGAGACGAACTACCTGCCGCGGGTGAAGCGATACGCGATCGTGAAGCTCTCCTATCGCCCCCTCGAGTACTGGAGGACGCGGGCGCACGAGCGCAAAGAAATCGCGACGTTCGAGGTCACGACGCGATGATCGGGCTGCGTCGGGCGGTCGCGGTTTTGCGAGGGCCGAAGCTCTCGCCCGGCCCTCGCGTCTTCGAGCGCCATACGCGCACGTTCGTCGCCGCGCAGTCGCTCGTCCGGGCCTATTACGCGGCCCTGCTCTTCCTCGCTTTCTCGACGCTCCCGGAATGGGGCGCGCTGCTCGAGAGGCGTAACCTCGATCTGCTCTGGCCCGTCGCATGGGCGCGGCTCGTGGGCGAGCCCGCGGCCTGGACGATCATCCTGATCGCATACCTCGGCGGTACGTTGTTCGCGGCCGTTTTTCCGAACCTCCGCGCGGCGCGAGCGCTCGCGTGGCTCGGCGTGTTCGAACACGCGGCGATCCTCAACTCGTTCGGGAAGATCAATCACGGCATGCACCTCACCGTGATGACCGCGTTCGTGCTGATCTTCCTGCCGGATGTCGAGCGATCGGTGAAAAGCGCCGCTCCGCGCGCAGAGCGGCACGCGTACCTGATGGTCCTCGGGGGAACGCAGGCGCTCGCGCTCCTCACGTATACGATGGCGGGGATCGGAAAAACCGTCTTTTTCGTCTATCAGGCGGCTGTCGGGGAATACCACGCGCTCTCGCCGGACGCGCTGGCCATTCACGTCGCCGAGGTCATCATCCTGACGCACAAGACGCCGCTGATCGGCGCGTGGATCATCGATCACTCGTACCTCGGCCTCCCGCTCATGGCGGGGATGATGTACCTGCAGCTCTTCGCTTTCTGGGCTGCATTTCGCCCGGCCCTGCACAAGGCATGGGGCATCGGGCTCGTCGGCTTTCACATCGGAACGAGCGTGATGATGGGCATCCTTTTCCCCGAGAACGTGCTCATCGTCGGCCTGCTCATGTTCGCCTCGCCGTTCGCAGCATCGAGGCCATGGTCCGTGCGGGACATGCTCTATACGTTGCCGTTGTTCGGCAGGCGGCTGAGGCGTCTGCTCGAAAAACGCGCCTCGTCGATCGCTTCCGCGCCTCCGCCAGCAGCCTGAGCCCGCTGTCCCGCCGGCCGGCGAGGCAGCCTCGGCGTCGTCCGCAAGGTCCGTGACCTCGTCCACGAGGTCCGAGACCTCGTCCACGAGGTCCACCGACCTCCTCCAGGAGGTCCACCGACCTCCTCCAGGAGGTCCACCAACCTCCGCCAGGTGATTCGACATCGCTCCGTGCCGTCCCCCGGATTCACACACCACCGCGGCGATCGCCCGTCAGCGCAACTCCTCCCCCTGGCCGGCGTCAGGGGCACGAGCACCTCGATGGTCTCCTTTTGCGGAGCACCTGGACATTGCCGTACGACCGGCACCGCAATGCGAGCGACGACCGCAGACGGCATCACCGGCCTTCGACCGACGGACGCCCGCCGCATTGGCTCCCCGCCCCTGCCCGCCCCCTACTTCTTCCCGACCTTCTTCTTCAGCGCCGCGAGCTCCGCGTCGATCTCCGCCTCGGCCTTCTTCCGATCCTTCTCGGCCTGCTTCGCCGCGGCCACACGCGCCTTCTCCTCGGCGGCGGCGCGCTTTTGCGCCTCCTTCGCCGCCGCCTCGCGCTCCTTTGCCGTCGGCTCCCGCGTCGCTTCCTCGACCTTCTCCACGGCCTCGTCGAACAGCGCCTTGCCCGCGCTGAACCCGAAGCCGTGCACGATCGCGTCGGCGAGCCGCTTGATCACGGCTTCTTCCCCTTCTTCCACTGCTTCAGCGCGAGCTTGCGCTGATGCTCCTTCGCCACCGTCCCGTCCGGCGCGCGGCCGTGCACGTAGTCTTTTTGCCACGCCGCCTGGTTCGCGCTCGACCCCTCGATCGGCAGCTCCTTGATGAATTGCGACCGACTGTTCCGCCATTCGAGGTACGCCTTCGCCACCTCGGGATCGTCGTAGAGCCCGCGCAGCTCCGGCTCGAACGATTCGAGCTCGCCGCGCCGCATCGGCACGATCATCGCGATCGGCTCGCCCCGCTTCCACGTCACCGGGTGCTGCGGCCGCGTGAGCTGCCAGTTCATCGTGAACGTCGCCGTGGTCCAGTCCGTCTCGACGATCCCGTCGAGCGGATACGCGCCGTCCTTCGGCATGTTCGCCGGGCCCCGGACGAGCAGGTTGTACCCGGGCGGCGTGCGGAACAGGAACGGAATGGTGAACGTGAGGATGCCGTGCCCGAAATGGCTCATGGCCAGGTACGGCTCCGGGCCCTCGAGGTTCTCGATGCACACGCTCTTCAAGGAGCCTGTCCCGTCCCAGATGGCCCGCACCGTGTGCGGCGACAGGACGAGCCAGCCGGCCTGGTTCGCGATGAGCAGCGGCAAGCACCGGTTCGCGAACGCGTCCCGTGTATCGTTCATCCATTCGCGCTGGATGGGCCCGGGGACGAGCTCGGGCGGCTGTCCGGTGCTGGTGTGGTAGGCGAGGAAGGGGAGCTTTTCGGACTTCTCGGACATCGGCCGGGACGATCCTAGCAAAGCTCCCCGGCCCGGTGGGGACGAAAATTCAGTTCGTGTTCCGAAGGACCACGAGCGAGTTCGTGGCATTCGACGTGACGAGCAGGTCGGCCCGGCCGTCCCCCGTCACGTCCGACACCGAGACGGACGTCGGGCGCGAAATCTCGCCGAGCGTCGGCCCGGCCGTGAAGAACTCGCCGTTCCAGAGGAGCACGTTCACCCGTCCGCCCGCGAGGACGACGAGATCCTCGTCCCCGTCCCCGTCGAGATCCTCGAGCACCGGGCTATGCGCGATCCCGAGGCCCAGCATGAACGTCGTCCCGATGAACGTGCCGTCGCCGAGGCCGAGCATCAGCACGATTCCGTCCCCCTGTCTATGCGTCGCCACGAAGTCCGCGTGCCCGTCGCCGTTCACGTCGCCCGCCGCCATGTCGGCGATGATGTCGTCGACGAGCAGGTATTCCGGAGCATTCGCGAACGTCCCGTCCCCGTTGCCGGGCTGGAAGAAGACCACGAATTCGCCGGCGCCAGCAAAGTCGAGCTTCCCATCTTCGTTGAAATCGGCGATCGCCACGGCGTCGGTAAAAAGGTATTCCGCGTCCGAGAACGTGCCATCGCCGTTGTTCAGGAGCGAGATGCCGCCGTTGTTCGTATCGGCCACCACGAGGATATCGAGATCGCCGTCGCCGTCCGTGTCGCCGACGTCCGTGCTCCCGGCGCCGAAGAACCCGGGATAAGAAGGAATCGACGGGCCGAAAGAAAGGCCGCCCGTGTTCGGGAATGTCTGTACCACGTAGCCCTCGTCGTTCCCGCCCGGCAGCGCGGCGACGAGGTCCAGGCCCGAATTCGCGTCTGCCGCGAACGCGAAGAGCCCGATCGGCGCCTCGAGGACATCGTGCGAGCTCGCCGGTTCGAACCCGCCGCCGACCTTTCCTCGTAGTATCGTATTCACCGCCGCGACATGGCTGAATACGATGTCCTTTTGCCCGTCGCCGTCGAAATCGGCGGCCACCGATTGACGGGCGCCGACGCCGTACGGCACGCCGAGCGGCGCGAGGAAGCTGCCCATTCCGTCGCCCGGGAGGACCGAGATCCCGGGGCCGTCGTTGCCGGCGACGACGTCCGTGTCCCCGTCGCCGTCGACGTCCCCCGCGGCGAGCGCCTTCGGGTTTCGCCCCGCGTCGAGCGCGATCGGATCGGAGAGCGCCCCGCCGCCGGTGTTTTTCAGGACGTAGGCCGCGCCGAAGCGATGCGCGAGCAGCACGTCGGGCAGGCCGTCGCCGTCGACGTCCTTGATCTC
Organism: Polyangium sp. 15x6; assembly: GCF_029960785.1. Lineage (GTDB taxonomy): Bacteria > Myxococcota_A > Polyangia > Polyangiales > Polyangiaceae > Polyangium. The sequence goes on along the minus strand of NZ_JASBQE010000079.1, from coordinate 22,820 downwards.
CTTCATCTCGGCGTCCGCTTCGTTCGCGTATTTCACCATCGGCGCGAACGTGCCATTGCCGTTGTTCACGAGGACGCCATAACCGGTGGTGAACGCTTGCCGCGGGCCGACGACGAGGTCGAGCTTTCCGTCGCCGGTGAGGTCGACGAGCGCGATCGACTCGGAGCGCTGCGACGGCAGCGTCACGCCCGCCGCGAGCGCGCCGCCGCCCGTCCCCTTCCAGAGCCACGACACATTCGAGGTCGACGAGCTCGTCGCCACGACGTCGACGAATCCATCACCGTCCACGTCGCCCGCGGCGACAGCGAAGATGTTGTGGGTGCCGCCCGAGGTGTTGTACGTCGCCGCGAGCGTGAGCGCGCCGTCGCCGGCGTTCGTGAGCACGTCGATGCCGCCCGACCCGCGGGAGACCACGATATCGACGTCGCCGTCCGCGTCGATGTCGGTGGGAGCCAATGCGCCGGGCGTGGTGCTGCCCGTCGCGTATTGCTGCGGCGCCATGAGCGAGCCGTCTCCCTGGTTCAGGGCGACGAAGACGCCGACCGGGGTCCCGAAGTAGCCGTTCGTCGCGACGACGTCCGGCTTGCCGTCGCCGTTCATGTCGGCGATCGCGACGTTCACGGTGATCGATTCGAACTGGGCTCGATGGATCTCCTGGAACGTCCCGTCCCCGTTGCCCCGCAAAACGCCGATGAAGCCGCCGCTCGTGTTCGTCACGACGAGATCGAGCTTGCCGTCGCCGTCCATGTCGGCCGTACGAATGGCGGTGTTGCCCGCGCCGACCGCCGCGGGATACGAGCCGTCGACGACGAAATGCAGGCCCATCGAGCCCCCGCCGCCCATTCCACCGGCGCCGCCTTGACCGCCTTCGCCGCCCATTCCACCGGCGCCGCCCATTCCACCGGCGCCGCCCATTCCTCCGCCGCCGCCTTGACCGCCGGTGCCACCCGTCCCTCCGACGCCGCCCGTCCCTCCGACGCCGCCCGTCCCTCCGGCGCCGCCCATTCCGCCCGTCCCGGCGGATCCGCCCGTTCCCGACGGGGTCCCCGTGCCTCCATCGCCGCACGCCGAGAGCACGAGCCCGACGGCCGCCCAAATCGCAAGCTTGCTACGCTTCATCCCCAGTTCCTCCGATCCTCCGCTGGAATGGCCATCCCCGTCCGTTCGTCAGGGCGAACCAATCACCACCGTTCTTTGCTCCGTGATGGCCGCTCCATCGGCGTCGGAGATCTCGGCTTTCAGGTTCACCTGCCGGTTCACCAGCGCCCCCATGTCGAGCTGCGCGTCGATCCGGAAGAGGATCCCCTTCGCCTCACAGAACCCCTGCGCCGGCCTGTCCGGAAACACGCGCACCGATTGCGACGGCCCGATGACCTCGCCCGAGTCGAGCAACGTCGCCGTGAGTTTCACGACCGCGGTCTGCTTCAATCCGCGCGTGCGGAGCGACGCGAAGATGTGGTGCCCCCCTTGATCGCCGGCCCAGACCTGGAGCGTGTCCTGATCCGAGAGCGGGCTCCAGATCACGTCGCCCTGCCCGAGCGTCACGGTCGGCGCGCCGGGCTCCTTCGGCTTGCACCAGCTGTATTTCGCCCAGTCGGACGTGTACGTTTCGAGCACCTCGGGCGCGAGATAGGGATCGAGGCAGCGCCCCCAGTTGCACGTGAGCCCCGGGCCACACCCCCCGCCGCAACCATCGCCGCTCAACGTGACGCGAAGCAGGGGCGCCTTGCCCGCGCGGGCGCGGGTGCTGGCGAGGCGCTGCCTCACGTCTCCTTTGCCGTCGACGTCGGTCTCCAGCGAGACCTCCACGAGCGCGTCGTCCGCGAGCCCCTCGATCGGGATCTCCTGGGGAAGCTGAATCGGCGCCGGAACGCCCGTGCCCCACAGCGCGTCGTGGACCACCGCGCCGTCCACCTTCGCCACCACGTGGATCGAGGCCGCCTGCAGGAAAAGCTCGTTCGGCGCATTGATCACGCCGACGACCACGCGCGCCTCGTTTCCGCCGCCGCCCATTCCCCCGCCGCCGCCCATGCCGCCGGCGCCGCCCATTCCGCCCGCGCCCCCGGCGCCGCCCATTCCGCCGGCGCCGGCACCGCCCGTTCCGCCCTCGCCGCCCATTCCGCCGGTGCCCCCGGCGGCGCCCATTCCGCCGGCCCCGCCGGTCCCCCCCGTGCCCCCGGCGCCGGGAGAAGGATTCGGTTCGCCCCCGCATGCCGCGAGAGAGGTGAGAAGCAAGAGCAGACAGGTGATGGATCGTTGGTTCACGGTACGCTCCGGATGTCCGATCGAAAATCTTACAACGACCCGCGACAACGTGGAAAGCACTCGTTGTTGATGCCGCCACGCGTCATCGCCTTCGTGCATCCTACGTTCGCAAACTGCTGAAAGTTTCTTCGTTCACTGGAAGCGAGGCTCCCCTGGCGCGGAATCGCCAGCCGCTCGGCGCATGACAGGGAGAGTGGCTGGAATTCCCATTGCATCGCTTCTCCATACTTTCGGCTTACGGACAACCTGCACCTGTTCGCGGAAGAAGGTCATGTCGAAGAAGCACCCGAACTCCATGCTTGGCGCGCGTCGTTTTGGAAAAACCTTGGGAGGCCTCTCGCTCGTGCTGGCCGCTGGTTGCGCGGCGTCCGAGATGCCGGAGGAGAACCTCCCCGAAGGGGGCATGGAGGAGGCCGCGGCGCAGGGATCGAGGCCGATCTTCACGCCGGCCGGCGACGCCGATCAACGCACGCTGGCCGAGACGATCAGCCGCGCGCACATCGCGGTGAACCTCGAGACGCTCGGCCTCGATGGCGAGGACGACATCGAGGTGAAGCGCGTGCGCATCGACGAGCTGTCGCTCGCCCACACGCGAATTCAGCAGAAGTTCAAGGGGTTGCCCGTCTTCGAGGGCGAGGCGATCGTGCACCTCGATCGCAATGGCCATCTACGCGACGTCACGGATGGATTCGTGAAACGCATTCGCCGCGACCTCTCGGTTTCGCCCACGCTCACCGAAAAGCAGGCGATCCGCGCCGCACTCGCTCGATACGTCTGCGAATCGTGCCTGACCGCGGCTCCCGCGGTCAATCTGCTCGTGATGCGCCACGGGGGCGAGGATCATCTCGCCTATCGCGTGGCGCTCCGCCGCATCGACAGCACGCACGACACCGCGATGCCCGTCCTCTTCATCGACGCGCACAGCGGCGAGGAGATCCACCGCTACGACAATCTCCAGACCGCGCAGGGCACGTCCCTCTACAACGGCACGGTGACCATCGGCACGAGCAGCTCGAGCGGCAAGTATTACCCCGAGGATCTCACCCGCAAGGTCGGCACGTTCAGCTACGCCAATGGCACGAGCACCGTCTATCGCATCTCGGACACGGACGACGTCTGGAACGGCACCGATCAGCGGATCGTGGTCGACGCCCATTTCGGCGCGTCGATGGTGTACGACTATTACAAGACCGTTCACGGCCGCAATGGCATCGACGGCGCGGGCGGCCCCGTGGCGTACGCGGCGGCGAACGGCGGCGCGGGGCTCATCAGCTCCATCGTCCGGTACAGCACATTCTACAACAACGCGTTCTGGGACGGCAGCCAGATGACGTACGGCGACGGCGACGGCACGATGTTCTCGCCGCTCGTCTCGCTCGACATCGCCGCGCACGAAATGACCCACGGCGTGACCGAGTACGAGGCAAACCTCACGTACGAAAACGAATCCGGCGCGCTGAACGAGTCGTGGTCGGACGTGTTCGGCGCGCTCGTCGAGCGATACGTCTACGGCGAGAGCGCCGATACCTGGAAGATCGGCGAGGACTGCTACACCCCGGGCACCACGGGCGACGCGCTCCGCTACATGGACAACCCCCACAATGCGAACGACAACGGTTTCACGTCGAACGACGATCCCGACCATTACAGCGAGCGGTACACGGGCACCGAGGACAACGGCGGCGTCCACATCAACTCGGGCATCCCGAACCACGCGTTCTACCTGCTCGCGAAGGGCGGCACGCACCACCTGAGCGGCGTCAGGGTCACGGGCATCGGCGCCGACGACGCAGGCAAGATCTGGTACAAGGCCCTCGCCGATTACATGACCGCGAGCACGAACTTCGCGGGCGCCCGCCAGGCCACGCTGAGCGCGGCGAGCGCGATCTTCGGCGCGTCGAGCGCGCAATACACCTCGACGCAAGCTGCCTGGTGCGCCGTCGGCGTCGGCGAATGCCCCGCGGGCGGCGGCGGCGGCAGCGGGACGAACCTGCTCACGAACGGCACGTTCGAGGGCAGCGTGAGCCCCTGGGTGCTGAGCGGCACGGGCGCGCTCTACACGAACAACGGCAATTACCCGCATTCGGGCACCGGGTATCCATATTTCGGCAACACCGTCAGCGTCTCGGGCTCGATGTACCAGCAGATCACGATCCCCGCGGGCGCCTCGCCGACGCTCACGTTCCAGCTCAACGTGACCTCGGCCGAGTCCACGACGACGACGCAATACGACCAGCTCTTCGTCGAGCTCCGGAGCACGGCTGGCACCCTGCTGAAGACGCTCGCGACCTACAGCAACCTGAACAAGGGGACGGCCGGGGCCTACGTGCAGAAGAGCCTCTCGCTCGCGGGATACGGCGGCCAGACCGTCCGGATCCAGTTCCGCACGACGAACGACAGCTCGGCCATCACGACGTTCCGGGTCGACACCGCCGAACTGAAGTGACAGCAGGCTGTCGAGAAACGCCGCGAGCGCCCTCCAGCCCGTGAACACGGACCCCTCGACGCGGGTCGATGATCTACGGGCCGAAGGGCCCCCATCGCCCTCTGCTGCGGGTCGTTTATCGGAAGAACCGTATTCGAGAGCGACGTGTCACATCGCCCCCTCACCTGCGTTCTTGCCCGGACCCGGCGAACGGTAACCGGGTTTTATTCGGGAGACTCGAACGGCGCGAGGCAGCAGAACGTGACGGCGTCCGTGGGGTCTTCCGAGGCCGCGCCCGTCGGCTCCCCGCCTCGGGGAGGTTGGTGCACGACCCCTCCGAGGCCGGGCACGTGCACTCGCACGCCGCGGATGGCGCGTCGAGGTACGCGAAGCGTCGGTACTTCTCGAAAAACTCCACATCATCGCCGTAGCCGCCCAGCTTGCGCGCCTCGTCGCAGCTCGCCGGCGCAAGCTCGCGTGTCGATCTTCCCGATGACGATGACCGAACGCGATGAGCGATCCCGCACGCGTGCGCGCACCAGCAGCATCATCCGCCCGCGAGGCCCGAGAAGGAAGGCACATGCGCGGCGAGGAGGTGAGGTGCCGCGAACGATGCTCTTTCGGGTGGGCAAGCCGCTCGAGAAGGACTTCCGGCCGGCGGTACGTGATTATCTCGAAGGACGACAGCGCAACCCGAGCGTGCAGACGCTCGTCGCGGGGCACTGGAAGATGCAGCCGCATGGTCCTGGGTTTTCGTTGCGACGTTTGATCTACGTCGAGCCGTACGGGCGCGGGGATGTGGATGCCCCCATTCACGTGCGGCCGATCCGGCTGGGGTGACCCCCTATCGACGGAGGGATGGCACGTGTCCGTACGGGTCACGAACCTGTGACCGGTTCGGTCACTTGCTTCCCCCAAGAGCGCACGATCGCTGGGGAAAACGAGAAGCATACGCCTGGCACGAACCGTGCTGCGGTGCTGCGTCCCTGAGGAAACGTTTTCGAGGAGGTCGGTCCATCATGACAGTGCGTTCGCTTGTCCTTTTGCTTGGTCTTTCGTTGGTCTGGGTCGGCTGCGGGGGCCACGAGGGAGACGGCTCGGGCGCCGCCGGTCACGACGGAGGCCACGGCGGCGCGGGAGGCGGCACGGGCGGCGCGGGCGGGACTGGAGGCGCAGGTGGCGCAGGCGGTTGGGGCGGCGCAGGCGGCGGCTCTTCGGGCCCGCCGCAGGCCCCGATCATGAAGTCCGTGGCCCCGATGCAGGGTGCCTTGCACGTGGAGTGGGAAAACGTGACGCCGGATTGCGAGAAGATCGAGCTCGACTGGAACAAGGACGGCGGCGCGTATGCCAAGGCGTACACGCTCGTCGGCGCGGCGACGTCGCAACACGACACGTCGGCGATCCCGCCGGGAACGTACTGCTACAAAGCGCGCTGCATCAAGGGCGCCGAGACGTCGTCCGACTCCAACGAGAAGTGCGGTACGCCATGAAAAACAATCGATTCGTGCTCTTCGGGGCCTTCCTCGTCATGGCCGGTTGCTCCAGCGAGGAAGGCCAGAAAACAGCCGCGCGTGACCCCCTCGCGCCTTATCCGCCGACGGGCGTCACCCGCGAATTCGAGCTCACGATCGACGAGACCCAGTGGGAGGTCGGGCCGGGGGCAATTTACAACGCGATCGCCTACAATGGCGTGATCCCGGGCCCGCCGATCGAGGTCGACGCGGGGGATCACGTCGTCCTCCGCGTAACCAACAACGCCGCAAAACCGCACTCGGTCCATACCCATGTCGTGAAGTTCACCTACACCAACGACGGGACGCACAATTCGGTCGTCGCGCCTGGCGAGACGAAGACCATCGAATGGGACGCCGTGTATGCAGGGACCTTCCCGTACCACGATCACGGCGACGAGGCCGAAGGGACGAAGCGCGGTCTCTTCGGCGCCCTCATCGTGCACCCGCCGGGGGAGGCCAAAGCGAACGAGCACGTCGTCGTGCTCGCCGACTTCGATCAAAGCGAATACGACTCGCTTCCCGGCGTCGCCGATCCCGAGACGGGCGAATTCCCAGACGCGGGCGTCTATCACGGCGGTCACCAGTACATGCACACGATCAACGGCAAGGGCTATGAGGACGCGATCCCGGCTTTCAAAGGCAAGGTCGGCGAGCTCCAACGCTTTCGGGTCGTGAGCATCGGCAACGAGTTCCACACCTGGCACATCCACGGCCACCGCTGGCTCGATGCGAGCGGCCAGCTAACGGACAACGTGCAGCTCGGCCCGGGGATGTACACGACGTTCGAATTCATGGAAGACAACCCCGGCACCTGGCTCGTGCATTGCCACGTTGGCGAGCACATGGAAGGCGGGATGATCGCTGACTATGTCGTCACGCCTTGAGGCTGACTCGGACGTGCCCGCGCGGCCGCCCTCGGGGGAGCGGCGGCGTAAGCCCCTGCACCGGACGCGAAGTTCGGCTGATTCAAGGAGCGTTGCATGAACGCGAAGAGTATCTACGAGACGCTGGCCGCCCTCGGGGCGGGAATGATGATCGCAGGCTGCACGACGTCTCCCGCGCCGACGGGCGAATCGGAGGTGAAGCCTGTCGCCGAGGTTCCCGCCGCGAGCCCGAGCCCGGTCAAGGCTGCGCCGACCGCGCCCACGGGCGAACCCCTCCCGGTCGCCACGAGCGCGGCAGCCCCGCCCCCCGAGGCTCCGCCGAAGGCCACCGCGGTAGTCCCGCCTCGCGCGACCACGGCGCCGCCCGCCGCGAAGGAAGCCCCCGCGCCCCCCGCCCCCTCGCCGGTGACCGCGACCCCGCCTCCGCCCGCCGAGAAGCCCGCGCCCACCCCCACGGCAACCGCGACGGCCGCGCACAAGCACGGCGCGCAGATGAGCTGCGGCGAAGGGTCCTGCGGATGAAGCACGAGGCAATCACGCGGGCAGCCCTTGCCGTGCTTCTCTCGCTCCTGCCTTCGTGCGCGACGAAGCAAGAGCCGCTGCTCGAGCAGCGGCTCCTCGCGGAGTTTGCCGAGGCGTATCCGACGGCATCGAACCCGAACGGTATCGTCCGCAGCTTCGACATCACCGCCGCGGAGGTCGAATTGCCCCTCCTCGACGGCAAACCCCTGCGCGTGTGGACCTATAATGGTCAGGTGCCCGGCCCGGAGCTGCGCGTCCGTCTCGGCGAGACGGTGCGTGTCCGATTCACGAATCGCCTGCCACAGCCCACGACGATCCACTGGCACGGCGTGCGCGTGCCCAACGACATGGATGGCGTCCCGACGCAGAGCCGCCCCGCCATCAAACCCGGGGAATCGTTCGTCTACGAATTCACCCCCAAGGACGCGGGGACGTTCTGGTTCCACCCGCACATCCGCAGCAGCGAGCAGGTCGAGCGAGGGCTTTTTGGTGTGCTCATCGTGGAGGACCCGGCGCCCCCCGCCTACAGCCGCGATGTCGTCTGGGTCGTCGACGACTGGCTCCTCGGGCAGGATGGGCAAATCGTGCCGGCCTTCAATACGCGCCACGACCTCGCGCACGACGGGCGCTGGGGGAATCACGTCACGGTCAATGGCCGGACGAACGAGGTGCTCGCCCTCCGGCCTGGAGAACGGATCCGTCTGCGGATCGTGAACGTGGCGAACGGGCGCGTGTTCGCCCCCGATTTTGGCGGGCTCGCGGCGAAGATCGTCGCCGTGGACGGCCTGTACGTGCGGACATCGTTCGACGCGAGTGGCTTCGAGCTCGCGCCCGGCAACCGGATTGACGTGGATTTGATGGCCGGTTCTGCGGGCGCCGCGGTATCCATCGAGGATCGGTTCCTGCGGTCCCGCCCGCGACGCCTCGCCGAGATTCGTGTCGCTGGCGATCCCGTAGAGACCCCCCGTTTCGAGCCGCCGACGCGCAGGACCGTCCCCGCGTGGACGGCGGGTAGCGAGGTGCCCGTGCATGCCGAGCTCGCGCTCGATGCGCGGCGAGGCGGGCCCTTCGGGATCGAATGGACCATCAACGGCGTGGCGTTCCAGGGCCACGAGAGCGCCACGGGCCACACCGGCATTCCGCTCGTGCAGGGCCAATTCAATCATCTCCGGTTCGCCAACCACTCGGCTCGACTGCACCCGATCCACCTGCACGGGATGTTTTTCCGTGTGCTCACCCGGAACGGTCGTGCGGTGGAGGAGCCGTTCTTCCGCGATACCGTCCTGGTTCACCCGCGCGAGACGGTGGATGTCGGTGTCGTTCCTGTGGACGAAGGGAGCTGGATGCTCCACTGCCACATCCTGGAGCACGCCGAGGCGGGCATGATGACAATGCTCGAGGTGGGGTCCGCCAACGGAGCGACACCCGGACACACGAAGCATTGATTGCGCTCGATCCAGGCGGGTGAATGTTGCTTTTTCCGGTCGATCCGTTGCCCAACCTGCCGCTCTACGACCGGCTCTTGCAGCTCTCGGCCTGGCAGGAGTGTGACGAACTGCGGCGGCGGGAAGGGACAGTGATCCTTCAAGTCACAATGGAGTGACCCGTCTGGTTTCTTTCACCTTTGGGTCGAGGGCTTCGTCGCGACCGCATAGAGCGCATGCGTCTGCGCGGTGAGGGCATTGCGAGCACGGAGCGAGCCGAGGGTGTCGCGTTTGACGGCCTGGAGCGTGCCAGGAGCGAGCTGGTCGATCGTACCGCGGTAGCCCGAGCCGAGGGCGATGATCCACCAATCGTCCGGGGAATCGAGCGTCTGATACGAATGCTCCGCGTCCACCGAAGGGGCAGTCACGCCGGACTGCGCGAGCATCTCCCGCAGGCTATCGGACGTGTTGATGCGCTCCCAGGGCCTGAACGACCGATAGAGGTCCGGGCGATGGTCGCGGATGGCCTCCCAGAATGCGGTATTGCCCGGTTCGAGGACGTCGGGGCCCCAGGTCGTGATGGCGAGGGTGCCGCCCGGTTTGACCGACCGCCAGAGCCGCCGCACGGCGGCCGGCATATCGGCGACGAAGAAGATCCCGAAGACGCAGACGACGGCGTCGAAGTGCTCGGCAGGGATGTCCATGACCTCGAAGTCGGCGCAGCGGAAGTCGATGTTCGGGAGCCCGAGCGTTCGGGCTTTGGCGCGGCCTCGGTCGAGCAGGGCGTCGGCGATGTCCACGGCGAGCACGGAGCCCCGCGACCCGACGGCCTGAGCCGCGGGGATCGCGGACGCGCCACTGCCGGAACAGACGTCGAGGACACGGTCGCCGGGCCGGAGAGGGACACGCGCGACCGTGCCTTTGCCGATACGCGACCAGAACGCGAGGGGCGGATCATCGAAATGTCCTGCCGCGGCGGAGTATGTAGCAGCGATGAGGGCTTTGGCGGGGGCGAGTTGGTTCATGGCCTTTCACCGGGAAAATGGGTGCACAAGATCGTACGGCCGAGCCGACGCAGACCGCGGTCCGCCATTACACTCCCTCGTCGTTTCAGGCCGCGGCCACGTACGGACCACGCAACAACGCGTCCTGGTCGAGCGGCGCCGCCGCCTCGATGAACGAGCACGATCATGACGACCTCCAAAAAGCAGGGCACCGGAGCTCACGGCGCGAGGGACCGCTTCAGGCGGCGTGGGGGCGCGACTCGTAGCCGGCGTCATGCAACGCATCGACGAGGGCCGAGAGCGGTGCGGAGGACGCATCGTGGCGCACGAGGACGGTGCCCTCGCGCAACTTGACCTCGACCTTCTCGACCCCCGCGAGCTGGCCGAGCGCGCTGTCGATGTGGCGGATGCAGGACGGGCAGCTCATCCCGTCGACCTGCAGCAGGGTTTCCTTCATGGCGTCTTCCTTTCGGGAGCGGCCTTCTCGCCGCCCATGCCTCGAAGACGCAGCCGCCAGGCTTCATTACACCTGCTCGTGGCTTCCGCCGGACGAGCCGACCCGGCGGCGATCAATCGTCTCTGGCAGTGACGCCCGATGGGGGGCGAGAGGCATCCTGGAGGGCGGAGACCTGCGCGCGGAGTCGCTCCACCTGCGCCTGGAGGCTCGCGGGCACGTCGCCCGAACCGCGCAGGATCTCGAGCAAGCGCGGCGCGGGCGAGACGCCTGCCTGGAGACAACCGGCCAGGACGAGGACGTCCGTGCCGTCGAGATCACGAAGGAAATGCTCGATTTCGGTCCAGTCGGCGTCGTCGCGGAGGGCCGTCACGGGTGCCACCGGGTGCTCGCGCTCGATGGTCATGAACCCGCGGGACCGCCCCGAGACTTGGTCGATCGGGAGCATGGCGCGAAAGAGCGTCTCGATCGGGACCCAATGCGGCGGGTATTTGAAGCGTGCCACGTCGAGCAGGAGCGCGAGATCCCGGTCCGCGTGCATACCGCCGATCGGCGAGAAGTGGCCGCTCCCGGTCTGGCCCAGCGTCGCGCGGTCGTAGGCGACGACGAAATGGGTCTCGCCTGGGCGAGACGTGGCATCCCGAATAGCCTTGCGAAACACCTCGACGGATGAGGACTCCGCGAAGTGCGCGTTGGTCCGGGTGCCGTTGCACCGGGCGAGGCATGCGAATTGCGTCAGCGTAATCCCGTCCCGAGCGACCGCATCGAGGGGGCGACAGCAGTCCAGGTGCTCTTCCGCGTACCAGCGCCATGGCCCCTTCCACGCGCGGCCAGGATCGATCGCCAGCGCGTTCAACACCATGACGAGCGTACCAAGTCCGCAAAACGCAGGCTCGGCCTGGGTGTGGAACTGCTCGATGAGCGAAAAGAAGCCCTCCATCGTCCCTCCGGAGAGAGCTTCGCGAAAGATCGCGCGCCCATCCGCGGAGGAGAACGATATGCAGCCCTCGGGCAGGGGGCGCTTGTAGAACGACGGCTGGGCCTTGGGCACGGTTTTCATGAGCCTGCGCTCGAATGGCATATTTCCGTTCGTGGGTCAACGAGCCATTTCACCTCGAAACGCATGTAGAACGAGCCTCCGTCACTTCTGCTACGCCAAATGCTTCGCTCTGCTGGAGTGCCGGAATGCACGAAGATGGTCTCGTCGAAAAACGGATGATGATGTTCCTTGCTCGAAGCGCCGGGGCCAAGGCGCATCATCCGCGCGACCATGTTGTCGCTCTCGTGGATGTCAGTGGCCGAGACCTTGCCGGTCTCCGGTCTTGCCACGGCTGAGAGATTGGTCACGGAGGGTGCATTGGAAGGGACCGCAGGGACCGCATTGTTCTCAGCTCGGACGTCGATTGCAGACAACGCGGAACAGCCCGAGCACGGCGAGCCACGCCTTCATGAACGCACCGCGGAGATGGCTCTCAACGGTTCGTCGAGCAGGGTGCACTCGTGAGCCCGGCAGCGTCGGAGCGTCTGCATCTGGCGTCTGCGGACCGCGCGCAGGGCCACGATCTTCTGGGCCACACGAGCGAGCACGGCCTCGAACCGCGGTTGTTCGCTTGCGCAGCTCGCCGTGCCCGTATCCGCCGCGTGCAGGGGCTCCATCACTTCGTCGAGGGTGAAGCCGAGCTCTTGCAGCTCTTTCGCAAACCGAATCCGTTCGACCGTCGCGGGAGTGAAGGCGCGGTAGCCCGAAGCGCGGCGCGGCGCGGCCGGCAACACCCCACGGCGCTCATAGTAACGAACGGTGTCCACACCGACTCCTGCTTGCCTGGCCACCTCGCCGATCTTCAGCGCAGTCATGATGGGCGAGGATTCTGGCCGTGACTCTGGAGCCAGGTCAAGGGTCTAGACTCATGGCCGCAGAGGAGGACCGATCATATGCAAGAGGGCAGTCTGCCGATCGCCTGCGTCCCCAGCGCGTTGACCGTCGAGGAGAGGGCTCGTTCCAGGGAGTTGCGCGAGGAGCTGGCCCGCGCGATCGAGGAGACCACGGAGGGGGAGGATGGGTCGTCGTTTCGCTATCGTAAAGACGCGGCGATCTTCGTGCGATTAAAGCCAACTGAACCGTTTTCGTTGACGGGTATTCTTCGCTGCCCTCAGCGTGGCGATCGGATCCTGGGGAAGATTTCGGGTAGCTCGGAGCGCCGGTACTACATGTGCGCACGTCGCCACCTCGGCGGGAGCGACATCTGTTCGTTCCCGAGCATCGCCGCGAACGAGTTGCAGAAGGCCGTCTGGGACTGGCTGCACGAAGTGCTGTCGTCGCCGGCCTTCGTGAGGTAGCAAGGGTCCGCACGAGGGGTCCGTGTTCACGGGCTCCCTGGAGCCAGGCAGGAGGACGCAGGAATACTCCAGTATTCCGAGGACGACGACCGACGATCCAGGGCGAGCCGCAAGTTTATCGGCAGCCTGCGGTTGACCGGCGCGGCCCAGGGCGTAATTTTCGGGCCGTGCGTGCCCTCCGCGTCCTGCAGCAAAGAGACGAAGCCATCCGCGCGCGCGTCGCGCGGGACGTCGAAGACCGCCTCGGCGAGGGCAACCTCGAATCGCTCGCCCTCGCGGCCCACGCGGCGATGGAGCGGGAGACCACGCGCGCTCGAGGCACGGGCGCGCGCGCCCCGGCCTGCTCGGCCGGCTGCTCGTATTGCTGTCACGTGCACGCGCACGCGACCCTCCCCGAGATCCTCGCCGTCGCCGCGTGGCTCCGCCGCTCGCTCGCCCCGGAGGCGCTCTTCGCGCTGAAGGAGCGGCTCGCGCGGCACGTGGCGGACGTCGAGCCGCTCTCCGACGAGGAGCGCTGGGCCGCGCGGATCCCTTGCGCGCTGCTCGACGAACGCGGCTACTGCTCGGTGCACGAGGCGCGGCCGCTGCGCTGCCGGGCCTTTCATTCCTGCTCGGCCGACGATTGTCGGGACGCCTTCGAGGGCCGCACCGACGCGCTGCCTCCCCGCGCGGCGCTCCTCGCGCGCGCCGCGGACGCCGTCGAGGCGGGCTACGATCGCGCGCTCCTCGCCGCGGGGATTGACGCTTCGGGTCATCGGCTGGAGAGCGCGCTGCTCCGCGTGCTCGAACGTACGGCGCCGTAATTCTGGAGAGGCCCGAGATCCGGCGATCTCAAACGCGCAAAACCGTGGCATTCTCCGGCGCATGCGCACTCTGCTAGCTCTCTTTCTCCTCCCATGTTTCGTGCTCCCCTTCGCTTGCTCGGCCAGCGGCGATCACACCGCCACGAGCGCCGGCGCCGGCGGGACCGGCGGCGGCAGCGACGGCAACGGCTGCGGCCAATGCTTCGGGGCCGTCTACACGCCCTGCAATCCCGACGGCACGCCCGGCGCGCCGATCACGTGTCCGAGCGGCGTGTGCGCGCCGAACGTGGGCTGCGTCGAATGCCAGCCCGGCTCCCTCACCTGCGTGGGGAACGAGGTTCGCCGCTGCTCCGAGGACGGCAAGGACGCGAGCGAGGTCGTCGAAGTCTGCGACGCGGCCGCGGGGTTCGGCTGCTCCAATGGCAAATGCACCGGCGCTTGTGACGTCGCCGCCGATCAGCCTTCCAACGTCGGTTGCGAGTTCTGGGCCGTCGATCTCGATCAACAGGACGGCTTGAACGATCCGGCGAGCGCGCCCTGGGGCGTCGTCCTCTCGAATACCGGAGAGGCCGTGGCGAAGGTCGTGATCGAGCAGAACGACGCGCCGCTCGGAATGCCCGCGACGCCGAAGCTCGTGCTCGCGGTCGACGTGCAGCCCGGCGAGCTCTTCACGGCGAAGCTCCCGACGCGCGAGCTCGATTGCGGCGTCAAGCCGAACGATTACCTCTCCCCCGGCACGTGTTTGTCCTCGAACGCGTTCCGCATCACCTCGTCCGCGCCGATCGTCGTGTATCAGTTCAACGTCTTCGAGAATGCGTACTCGAACGACGCGTCGCTCCTCCTGCCCACGACCGGCCTCGGCAAGATCTACCGCATCATCAACTGGCCGGCCGGGCACCCGGTCCCGCTCGATTTCCCGGGCATCGGCAAGATCATCGATCGCTCGTACGTGACCGTCATCGGCACGAAGCCGAACACCGTCGTCACGGTCAAGCCGAGCTGGCGCATCAAGGGTAACCCGCCCATTGCCGCGACGCTGCCCGGCGGCGAAATCAAGGTCACGCTCAATCCCTTCGACGTCTTGAACCTGGAGACCGACGACGCCACGTTCCAGGACGACCCGAAGACGGTGGCCGATCTCTCGTCCACGATCGTCACGTCGACGCTCCCGGTCGCGGTCTTCTCGGGCGTCGAGACCACGAGCGCGCCCGGCGGCGTCCTCGAGATCCCGACGTACGGGGGCTGGACGAGCGACAGCACCTGCTGCCTCGATCACCTCGAAGAGCAGATGTTCCCCGTGGAATCGGTCGGCTCGCGTTATGTGATCACGCGCAGCCCCGTGCGCTCCACGTCGGGCTACCGCGAGCCCGACATCATTCGATTCCTCGGCGTCGCCGAGGACGCGACCGTCACGACGAACCTGCCCGCGCCCTTCGATTCGTTCGTGCTCAAAGCAGGCGAGGTGAAGACCACGTGGGCGCAGGACAATTTCGTGGTCGGCGCGACGAAGCCGGTCATGGTGGGGCAGCTCCAGGTCTCGAACGGGTACGTCGACGGCCCCGCGATCGGCGACCCTTCGCTCACCGTCTTCCCGCCGATCGAGCAGTTCCGCACCGAATACGTCATTCCGACGCCGCCCTCGTGGACGCAGAACTGGGTCGTGGTCGCGGCCGAAGTCGGCTCGGAGGTCATGCTCGACGGCTTCACGACGAACCTCTGCCAGATCGAGCCCGCGGGCATGGTCGAGGGCAAGGCGTACCATTCCCGCAAATGCCCGCTGGAGCCCGGCGTGCACAAACTCACCGGGGACAAACCTTTCGGGATCATCGGGTACGGCTACGGGAGCGCGGGATCGTATGCGTTCGCGGGTGGCGCGGACGTGAAGCGCGTGTACGAGCCGCCTCCGCTCAAGTGAGAGGAATCCCAGCACGCCCGCGAGGAAGCTGATATCCTCGCGCTCCATGGGACGAGACGACGGCCGCGCGGGGTATCGACGACGGGCCAAGGCCACGCTGGAAAAGGGTGCATGGCTCTCGATCGCGCTCTCCGAGATCGCCTGCAACCCCGCGCCCGCCGCGCCCGCTTCCTCCGCCCCCACCCACGCCGCCGCGCCCGCGCCATCCGCGTCCGCGCCCGTGTGGACCAGCCCGAACCAGGGCGAAGAGGAGATCCTGCAGAAATTCGCGCCCTATGCGGTCACGGACGGCTCGATCGCGCGCCGCGTGCTCTACACGTGGACCACGCGCGAGCAGATCGCGGCGCTCGAAAAAGACCGCGTGCTCCTCACGCGCACCGAATCGCCCGAGCATGGCGCGTCGTATTTCGATCAAATGCTCCACGCTCGCGCCGTCGCCAAGGATCCGCTCGCGGAGGTGCTCCGCACAACGCCGTTTGCCCGCGCGCGATATGCCTGGACCGCACCCTGGGCGACGACGTTTGGCCTCGGCGGCGAATCCTACGGCGATCGGCTCCTTCGGGTCACGCTGAAGCAAGACGCGTGGGTTGCCGTGCTCATGACCTCGAAGAAGAACCTCGAAGTCAGGGATCTCGCGGGCAAACCGGTGCCGATCGCCGACGCGCTCGCCCACCCGGAGCGCATCGCGGCGGTGTATTTCGCGCACGACACGCCCGTGACGGGGTATGCCGCGTCGATGGCCGGACCGGAGGAGCGCGTCGGTTATCGCGAGTACGTGCTCTGCAACGAGTCGATGATCGAATCGTGGTCGATCCGGACGCCCGAGATCCGGAAGGAGCTCCTCGACGGCGCGGCGGCGCTCCGCGCGCTCGCCCGATTCTTGTTCTTGCACCCGCCGGAGCGGAGATTCACGGGCGTCCGGTGGAACGTGCAGGTAGTGAAAGAGACGTTTCCCCTCGCCGAGCCGGTGCCGACGCTCTTCGGTATGTACGAAGCGTCGCTCGCATTTCCCTCCGGCGTGTACGAGCCGGAATCCAATCGCCTGAACATCGTGGCCGCCCGGATCGAGGAATACGAGGAGCAACAAAAAGGCTCGCCGCTCACGCACACGCCAACGGCGAAGTTCCCGCCCCCGTCCGAAAGGAAGCCGTCGCCGCCGCCGCGGGTCGTCCCGTGGTACGAGAGGCATTGACGCGGGCCATGCCCCGGATCGGAAAAACCGAGGCGCTCGCGCTCGTGGAGGCGGAGCGGGCGCGTTTACCCGCGTCGTACGAGGGGTGCACGATGTGCGCGCTCGCCCGGGGTTTTCCGGCGGACGCGGTGCAGCTTGCCGAGAGTCCGCGCGCCGTGGCCGTACTGGATCGATTCGCGGCGCGGCGAGGCCACGTGCTCGTCGTGCTGCGGCGTCACGTGGAGTCGATCGCGGCGCTGTCGTGGGACGAATACGCCGAGGTGCAACGGCTCGCGTGGGAAACGACGCGCGCGCTGGAGCGTGTCCTTTCGCCGCGCCGAACCTTCGTGGCGGCGCTCGGCGCGGCGACGGCGCGGGTCAATTCGTTCCCGCATCACCACGTGCACGTGATCCCGATCGACGCGGCGGACACGCAGGACAGACCCGCGCAGGTGCTCACCTGGGAGCTCGGCGTCCACGTGTACGAGGAGGGAGAAGCGAAGGCGCTCGGAGATGCGCTCAGGGCGAGCTGGCCGGCGAGGGAATGAAGGGGCGGTCGTTCGAGACCACCCCCAAGAACCCCATCAATGCACCCGCATCCCGGGTTTCGCCCCGCTATCGGCCGACAGGACGAACACGCTCTCCCCGTCGCCCGCCGCGAGCACCATGCCTTCGCTCATCCCGAACTTCATCTGCCGCGGCGCCAGGTTCGCGCACACGATCACCAGCCGGCCGAGGAGATCCTTCGGATCGTAATACGCCTTGATCCCCGCGAACACCTGCCGCGTCGTGTCGCCGCCGAGCGAGACCGTGAGCTTGAGGAGCTTTTTCGCCCCCGGCACGCCCTCGGCCGCGACGATCCGCGCGACGCGCATGTCGACCTTCGTGAAATCGTCGATCGTACACTGCGGCGCGAGCGGCTCCTTGGCGAGCGCGTCGCCCGCATCCTCCCACGTCGCCGGGGTCGCTTCCCCCGCGCCCGTCTCCGGGGCCGCCGCGGCCTTCGGCGCCTCGCCCGGCTCGCCCGCGCGGCTCGCTTCGATCATCTTCTGCACGGCTTCGATCTCCATTCGCTTCATCAAATGCTGGTACGGCGCGACGGGTGTGCCCACGAGCGGCTTCTGCGCGAGCTCGAATCGATCCATCGGGCAATTCAGGAGCACGCCCGACTCCGCCGCGAGCTTCGGCAAGACGGGGGCCAGGTAAAGCACGATCTGCCGGAACAGGTTCAGCGCGACCGTGCACGCATTCTGCACCTCCTGCTCCTTGCCCGGCTGCTTGTTGAGCGCCCACGGGGCCACGCGATCCACGTATTCGTTCGCCCGGTCCGCGAGACCCACGATGATCCGGATCGCCCGCGCGAAATCGAACGCCGCGTACGCCTCGCCGATCTCCGCGCCCGCCTTCGCCGCCGCCTCGAAGAGCCCGCCGTCGTCCGGATAGCTCGCCGAAAGGCCCGTCTTCGCCACGAAGCGCGACGAGCGGCTCGCGAGGTTCACGATCTTGTTCACGAGCTCCGCGTTCACCTTCTGCACGAACTCGTCGACGTTGAGATCGAAATCCTCGACGCGCGCGCCGAGCTTGCTCGCGTAGTAATAACGGAGGTACGAGGGATCGAGGTGGTCGAGGTACGTCCGCGCCATGACGAACGTGCCCTTCGTCTTCGACATCTTCTCGCCGTTCACCGTCAAGAAGCCGTGCACCTGCACCCGGGAGGGCAGCGAATACCCCGCGCTCTTCAGCATCGAGGGCCAGAACAGCGTGTGGAAATAAACGATGTCCTTGCCGATGACGTGCACGATGTCGGTCTTGTCCGAGCGCCACCAGTCGTCCATGCGCTCGCCGTGCTTGTCGCACCACTCGCGCGTCGAGCCGATGTATCCGATCGGCGCGTCGAACCAGACGTACCAGTATTGCCCCGGCGCTTCGGGGATCTCGAAGCCGAAGTACGGCGCGGGGCGCGAGACGTCCCAGTCGCGCAAGGGCTCGGCGAGGAAATGGCCCGCGAGGTAGTTCGCGATCTCCTTCGGCATGCGGCCCTCGGCCGCCGTCCATTCGGTGAAGAACGCGTGGTCGGGCTCGATCGAGACGAACAGGTGCTCGGCGCTCTTGAGCTCCGGCCGCGCGCCGGAGAGCGTACTCTTCGGGTCCACGAGCTCGGTGGCGCTGTACGTCGAGCCGCACTTGTCGCAGTTGTCGCCGTACTGATCGGACGCGCCGCAGCGCGGGCACGTGCCCTTGACGAACCGGTCGGCGAGGAACGTGCCCGCCTGCGGATCGAAGAGCTGCGTCACGTCGCGCTTCGCGACCCGCCCGTTCTTCTGCAGCGAGGCCCAGATCTCGTTGCAGACCTCGCGCGTCGCGGCCGAGTTCGTGCTGCCGTAGTGATCGAACTGGATCATGAACTCGGCGAAGTCGCGCTGATGCGCGGCGCTCATGTCCGCGATCACCGCCTCCTCCGAGCGCCCCTCCTTGCGCGCGCGGATCATGATCGACGTGCCGTGCGTGTCGTCCGCGCAGATGTAGATGGCGCGGCGCCCGGTCATGCGCTGGTACCGCACGAAGATGTCCGTCTGCGTGTACTCGAGCATGTGGCCGAGGTGAATGTGGCCGTTGGCGTAGGGAAGCGCGCTAGTGACCAGGAGAGGCTTCATGGCGGGCGCAATGTGCACCATCACGCGGACAAATGCCAAGCCCCGACCTGCAAACGTGCCGTTCGTCCGTCCGTCCGCGTCAGAGGTCAGAGGTAGAGGCTCGTACGCGCCGCTCGTCCTTCGTCGAGCAGCTCCGCGATCCGCGCCTTCACGGCCTCCACCTTGGGGATCACCTCGGCGTCCTCCTCGTTGCCCGTGCCCTCGAACCACATCGGCTCGCCGAACCAGATCGAGCAGCGCGCCGGCAAGGGCAAGGGCAGGACCGTCGGCGTGATCGGGAAGTACGGGATGTTGAAGGCGCGGGCGAGCGGCTTGATGTCGAAGAACGCCGGGCACGCCTCCTCGCCGCCGACGAACGCGAACGGCGTGATCGGCGAGCGCGTCTTCATCGCGAGGCGCACGAAGCCCGTGCCGAAGTCGACGAGCTTGTACCTGTCCTTCCAGAGCTTGCCGCTGCCACGCGCGCCTTCCGGGAAGACCATGATGAGCTCGTCGTCCGCGAGCAGGCGCTCGCAGTTCTCGGGCAGGCCCGTGACCTGGCCGGCCCGCGTCAGCCACACGTTCACGAGCGGCAGGCGCTGGAAGACCTTCTCGATCATCGCCTTCACCGCCCGCGGCGGGCGCGCGTCGAGCATCATCGCGGTCGCCACCATCATGCCGTCGTAGGCGAGCTGCGACGAGTGGTTGCCGATGAGCAGGCCCCGCCCCTCCGGCACGCGATCGATTCCGTGGACCTCGACCCGGAAATAATGCCGGTAAAACCAGGCCGCCACGTAGAGCGTGCGCTTCGCCGCCGCCGTGGAGAAGCCCCATTTGTCGTACCCGAGCGCGTTCACGGCGGGCGAGACCGTGTCCACGATCTCCGAAAGCTCCCGGGGTATCCGTCGATCCAGCTCCTCGAACAGGCCATCCAGCGCGGTCATCGTGCGTTTCCCCTTCCGACGTCAAAGATAACTGAGAAATGCGAGATCCCGCCGCCTGCGCTTGAGCTCCGCGAACCTGCGGCAGAGCGGGTAGAGCGCCGCCACCACGGCGAGCGTGTATCCGTAGACGAAGGGCAAACCATGCTGGGCCTTCGCGGGCAAACCCATGTGCTGCCAGGTGAAGACCTCGTCGCCGTGGATCGCGTAGTGCACGATCCCGGCGGAGGCATGGATCAGGAAGAGGTGGAGGATGTAATAAAAGAGCGGCGCCCGGCCGAACGCGAGCAGGATGCTCTGGCCCGGGAGCTTTCGCCCCTCGAGCGCGCCGAGCGCGAGGAGCGCGGGCCCGAGCGTCATGAGCAGGTACGAGAGCGACGGCGGGTACTTGCGGCAATTGAGGAACGAGAGCGTCGTCGCGAGCGCGCTCTCCTGCGAGGTCCAAGGCAACGGATCGCCGTAGACGTTGAGCCCCCGGACGACCACGAACGAAAGCGTGAGCGTCGCGCCGAGCTTGTAGAGCCACGCGCGGCGTTCGCCCGGCGTCGCCTCGAAGAGCACGCCGAGGCCATATCCCGCGGCCATGACGCCGATCCACGGCACGAGCGGGTACGCGATGAACACGTAGTGACCCGGCACGGGCTCGAAAGGTCTGGACGTGTGGAGGATCGACCAGACGACGTCGAGCGCGCTGCCTCTGGCGAAGGAGACGCCGTCGAGGAGGTTGTGCCCGGCGATCATGGCGACGCCGATCGCCGCGACGACACGCACGGGCAGATGCACGAGCCCCGCGAGCGCGATCATGCTCCAGCCGATCGCCCAGATCACCTGGAGCGGCGTGACGTGGTAGCCGAGGTCGAAGGTCCAGCCGAGCCGGATCACCGTGATTTCCAGGAGAACGAGCCAGGCGCCCCGCGTGAGGAGAAACCGGGAGAGCTCGCCCCGGCTCTTGCCACGCGCGGCCTGCAAGTACGCGCTCGTGCCCGCGAGCAGGACGAAGACGGGGGCGCAAAAGTGCGTGATCCACCGCGTGAAGAAGAGCGCGGCGCTGGTCTTCGTGAGGTCGATGCGAAAGTCGACGGGCGGGCCCACGAAGTCCCGCGCGTGGTCGATCGCCATCAAGATCATGACGAGGCCCCGGAGCACGTCGACCGCGTCGAGACGCGCATGTGCCGCGGGTTTCGTGGGGATTTCGGCCGCGATCGCGCCGCCTTCTTCGAGAGACAGGGACGTCACGGGCGCGAGCCTACCAGGGATCAGGCGCGAAGGCGGATCACTGGATGCGGAACCGATCGCCGTGGCGGCCGTCGTCGTCGCGCCGGTCGAACACGGTGAACGGGTTGAACCGATTGCCGATGCGCTCGCTGTAGCGGCCCTCGAGCCGCACCACCACGCCGTTCGTCGCGTCCCTCAGCGTGACGTCGTCGTAGGTGACGCGGACGAGCACCGGGAAACGCTCGCGGCCGCAAAACGCGACCCCATCCGGGGCCTCGAGGCCGATCGAGCCGACGATGCGGCCCTCGCGATCCGCGCGGAGCGCGATCCGCTGGGCGACGTACTGGCGAACGATCCTTCTATCGCCCTGGCCCCCCGTGACGACGCCGGCCCGGGTCGCGCAGCGATACACGGCGCGGGCCTCGGCCCGGAGGCGAACCTCGACGGACTCCCTTCGTGCCAGGCCAAACTCACGAAAATCGACGTCGAGTTCGCCCTTGCGATTGATGTCGACCGTGACGTTCCGGAACACGGGGTTTTGATCGCGGCGCTGCGCATCCGCAGGTGACGCCGCGAGGAGCGGCGCGGCCGCGAGCGCGGCGAGCATGACGATTCGAATCGTTCGTCCCATGGCGCATTCCTCCTTCTTGCACGCGCGGCTCCCGCGCGGCCCGTCTCGACGGACGAAGGCAGGCCCGCGCCCGCTTCGTCGCCCCCTTCCCATGAGACCGCCCGCGCGGGAGCGGAAGCGCCGCCCGGCACGGATGTTCGCGGCCCAGTCGCTTTCTGCCCGTCCTTGGCAGAACTTCCAATGTTTATCGGCGAGCGCGTGGCCGCCCCGCTCGACGAGGGCTCGCCCAGGCCAAAGAAAAAGCGCGGTGGTCAGATGTGCTCCGGTGAGCGCGGCTCGCCGTGATTGCCGTTGCGGAGACGACCATCGACGAACGGAACATTTTGGGAGGCCAACAATGAATCAGTTCTCGAAGTTTTTCGCGCTGCTCGGTCTGTCCGCGTCCGTGGCGCTCGTGGGCGCCGGCTGCGCGGCCGAGGTCGAGGATCCCGCGTCCGAGCTGGCCCTCGCGGACGAGGCGAACAACAGCGCGGAGCTCGCCGTGAGCGCGGACGAGACCACGGCCGAGAGTGAAGACGCGCTCTCGGCGGGGGGTCCCGGCTGCGGCTGGGGCGGCGGCTGCGGCGGCGGCGCCATCGTCGGCCCCTACGGCGGCGGCGCCTTCGTCGGCCCGCGCGGTGGGGCCGCCATCGTCGGCCCGGGCGGCGGCGGCGCCTTCGTCGGCCCGGGCGGCGGCGCCATC
>NZ_JASBQE010000078.1 GCF_029960785.1 Polyangium sp. 15x6 | reverse complement strand
GCAGCGAAGGAGCCGCCACCCAGAGCGACGCCTGCTTCTCACGTGTTCGCCCCATCGACATGACGCGGACAAACTACCATCGTCGCCAGTTCTTGTCGATCCTCCTTCGGGATAAGTCCACGGGCTGATAGCTCCTGGAGCGCTCGATGGCGCGCCGTCTGCGACGAGCAGACCGACGGCGCCGTCGGCCGCCTCGAGCGCCCCGCGCATCGGGGCGAACCGCTCCCGGTGGGTTATCTTGACCGCATGCGCGTCGGCATCGACGTAGGCGGCACCCATACCGACGCCGTGCTCATGCGCGAGCGCGACGTGCTCGGCTGGGTCAAGCGGCCGACGAGCGCGGACGTCGCCTCGGGCGTCGAGGACGCGCTCGCCGCCCTCCTCGCCGAGACCCGCGCCGACCGAGGCGCCATCGGCGCCGTCATGCTCGGCACGACCCAGCTCACCAATGCAGTGATCGAGCGCCGCGGCCTGGCCCGCACCGCCGCCGTGCGCCTTTGCCTGCCGGCCGGGCAATCCATTCTCCCATTCGCCGACTGGCCTGACGACCTGCGGGACGTGGTCTCGGGCGGCGCGCACCTGCTCGCGGGCGGCCACGAGTACGACGGCCGGGAGATCGCCCCGCTCGACGACCACGAGGTGGACGAGACGATCGCGCGCCTCGCCGCCGCGGAAGTCGAGGCTGTCGCCCTCGTGGGCATCTTCTCCCCGGCCAACCCCGCGCACGAGGAGGCCGTCGCGGAGCGCGTGCGCGCGGCGCTGCCTCACGTCGCGGTCAGCCTCTCCCACGAGATCGGCCCGATAGGCCTGCTCGATCGCGAGAACGCCGCGCTGCTCAATGCCTGCCTCCGCCCGCTCGCGGACCGCGTCGTGGGCAGCCTCGAGCGCGCCGTCGCCGCGCACGGGCTCGCCGCGCGCATCTATCTGGCCCAGAACGACGGCACGCTCCTCCGCGCCGAGCTTTCGCGGCGCCACCCCGTGCGCACCTTCGCCTCGGGCCCGGTGAACTCCATGCGGGGCGCGGCCTTCCTGGCGAACGTGGCCGACGCCCTGGTCATCGACGTGGGCGGCACCTCGACCGACGTCGGCATGCTGGTCCACGGCTTCCCTCGCGAGGCGCCGGCCGGGGCGCGGCTCGGTGGCGTGCGCGTCAACTTCCGGATGCCGGACCTCGCGTCGCTCGCCCTCGGCGGCGGCAGCGTGGTGGAGGCGCGCGCCGGCGATCTCCGCATCGGCCCCCGCAGCGTCGGCCATGCGCTCGAAACGCGCGCCCTCGCCTTCGGCGGCGACACCTTGACCCTCACCGACATCGCCCTCGCCGCCGGGCTCTTCCGCCCTGCCGATTTCGCGCACGGCGGGCCCCGCCTCGAGCGCGTCGCCGGCCTCCCGCGCGACCTCCTCGCCGCGGTCGCCGCGCGCGTGCGCGCCCTCCTCGAGCAGGCCGTGGACGCGTGCAGGACCAGCCCGGAGCCGGTGCCCGTCATCGTGGTGGGCGGCGCGGCTGGCCTCGTGCCCGACGCGCTCGCGGGCACGTCGTCGGTGCTGCGGCCGGCGGCCGGCGGCGTGGCCAACGCCATCGGGGCCGCCATCGCGCAGGCCTCGGGCGAGGTCGACCGCATCTTTCCCCTCGAGCGCCGGAGCAGGGACGAGACCCTTTCGCGAGCCCGCGCCGAGGCGATCGAGCGCGCCCGCGTGGCCGGCGCGCGCCCCGACTCCATCGAGATCGTCGAGGTGGACGAGGTGCCGCTCACCTACCTGCCTGGCAATGCCGTGCGGGTGCGGGTGAAGGCCGCCGGCGATCTGGCGGAGGTGGCCGGGTGACCGACGCGCTTCGCGGGCTCGACGAGGAGCGCCTCGAGGATCTCGTCCTCGGCGCGGGCGTGCTCGGCGCGGGCGGCGGCGGCAATCCCTACCATGGCCGCCTCCGCCTCCTGCCCTACCTGCGCGCGGGCTGCTGCCCGCCCGTGGTCGCGCCCGAGGAGGTGCCGGACGACGCGCTGGTCGCCTCGGTCGGCGGCATGGGCGCGCCGACCATCGGGCTGGAGCGGCTGCCGCGCGGCGACGAGGAGCTCGTCGCCCTGCGGACCCTCGAGGCGCACCTCGGTCGCGCCGTGGACTACCTGATCCCGGCCGAGATTGGCGGGGGCAATGCCGTCGCGCCGTTCGTCACGGCCGCCCAGGCCCGCCTGCCCGTGATCGACGCCGACGGCATGGGCCGAGCTTTCCCCGAGCTCCAGCATTGCACGTTCACCATCTACGGCGTGCCCTGCACGCCTGCAGCCCTCGTGGACATCAGGCACCACACCGCCCTCTTCACGCGCGTCGACGACCCCGTCTCGCTCGAGCGCCTCGCGCGTGCGCTCACCGTGCAGATGGGTGGCGCTGCGGGGTTCGCCTTCCCGGTGATGCGTGGCGCCGACATGAAGCGGACCGCGGTGCGCGGCACCTTGAGCCTGGCAGCCGCCGTCGGGGCGGCCGTGCGCGAGGCGCGCCGGCGCCACGCCGACCCCATCGCCGCGCTGCTCCACGTCACCGGCGGCCAGGCGCTCTTCCATGGCAAGTTGCACGACGTGGAGCGCCGTTTCGAGGGTGGTTTCGCGCGCGGGCGGCTCACCCTGGAGGGCCTCGAGGAGGGCCGGGACGAACGCCTCGAAATCGAGCTGCAGAACGAGTACCTGATCGCCCGGCGCGGCGGCGAGGTCGTCGCCTCGGTGCCCGACCTCCTCTGCCTCGTGGACCGCCTCACCGCGGAGCCTGTGACAACCGAGATCGCGCGTTATGGATTGCGCGTCTCGGTGCTCGGGATCCCTGCGCCCCGCCTCCTGCGCACGCCCGAGGCCCTGCGCTTCGTCGGCCCTCGGGCGTTCGGTTACGACGTGGACTACCGGCCCCTGCCGGGCGTCTACGGCGCCGACCGCTGACGCGCTCCTGATCGTTATGGGTGATTGTCGACGCCGAGCGCGGCGATGGCGAGCAGCATTCCGCCCCTCTGCAATCTGGGGAGGTCGGTGCTACGCTCGGCGCCCGTGCGATCCCTCCTTGTAACAGTCCTCGTCGCTGCCATCGGCTGTAACTCGCCGGACCTTTCGCCGAAGGCTCCCATGGCGAGGCAACCCGCGCCGGTCGCGGCGCAACCGGCGGCGGCGCAACCGGTCGCGGCGCAAAGGCTTTCCGCAGATACGCCGAGCAAGACGGCCGCAGGCCATTCTTTCATCGCGCCGGCGGGCTGGTCGTTGCGGGAGAATGGCAATGCGGTGATCCTCGAAGCCCCCGAGGGCGGCTCGTGGATTGCCCTGGTCGACGCACAGGCGAAGGACGCGGAGGCCGCGCTCGCCGAGGCGTGGGCGGCGTATCGGCCGGACGCGAAATGGCCGCTCAGGTCGACCACGCCCGCGCCGAACAAAGATGGCTGGCAGGACCAGCGCACGTACACCTATCAGACCTCGCCGAACGAGCTTCGTACGGTCACCGCGCGGACGATGCGGCACGGCGATCGGTGGACCGTGCGGATTTCCGACGTGGCGAACGCGGTCGCCGGGAAACGCGAGGCCCAGATCGCGCTGGTGCTCGACCAACTCTTGCCAAAAGGCTACGTGCGCGAGACCTTCGCGGGGCGCAAAGCGCGGAAGCTCGACGCCGCGCGGATCGCCGAGCTCGAGGTGTTCATCACCCGTGCGCAGCAGGCGCTCTCCGTCCCCGGCATTTCGATCGGCGTGGTGCAAGACGGCGAGGTCGTGTTCGCCGGCGGGTTCGGCGTCCGCGAGATCGGCAAGCAGGCCTTGGTCGACGCGGACACGACGTACCTCATCGCGTCGAACACCAAGTCGCTCACCACGCTGATGCTCGGGAAGCTGGTCGACGAGGGCAAACTGAGCTGGGATACCCCGGTCACCACGTTATTGCCGGCGTTCAAGCTCGGCGACCCGGACACCACGAGCAAGGTCCAGGTCAAGCACCTCTTGTGCGCGTGTACGGGACTACCGCGTCATGATCTCGAGTGGTTGCTCGGGCCCGCGGGCGCGACGCCGGCGCTCGCGCTCACGATCCTCGGCAGAATGCAGCCGACGAGCAAGTTTGGCGAGATGTACCAGTACTCGAACCCCATTGCCGCGGCGGCGGGGCTGGTCGGTGGCCACGTGGCCTTTCCCGATCTCGAGCTCGGCGCCGCCTACGACCAGGTGATGGCGACACGCGTATTCGGGCCGCTCGGAATGACGCGGACGACGTTCGATTTCACGCGCGCGATGCGCGACAACTATGCGCGGCCGTATGCGTTCGACGTCGACGGCAAGATCGCGCCGGTCGCGATGGCGCAAAACACTCCGATTCGAGCGGTGCGTCCGGCCGGCGGCGCGTGGAGCACCGTCCGGGACCTCCTCAAATACGTGCAAATGGAGCTCGCCAAGGGCGCGCTGCCCGGCGGCAAGCGCTACGTCTCCGAGGCGATCCTGGCCGCGCGGCAGGCTCCGCAGGTCAAGACCGGCAAGGACTCGTGGTACGGAATGGGGCTGGACGTCGACACCACGTCCGGAACCCCGATGGTGTTCCATGGCGGCCGGATGCGCGGCTACCGGAGCAACATGGTATGGCTGCCGGAGCACGGGGTCGGGGCGGTGATCCTCACCAACGCGGACTCCGGCAATGTGCTGATGGACGCGTTCCCGCGCAAGCTGCTCGAAGTGCTGTTCGATGGCAGGCCCGAGGCGGACGACGCAGTCGCGGCCTCCGCGAAGGCGTGGCAGGAGTGGATCGCATCCTCGCGCAAGCTCCTGACCATCCCGCCGGATCCGGGCGAGGTCGCAAAGCTCGCGTCGCGCTACCGCAATGATGTGCTCGGCGAGATCCGGGTGATCAAGACGAGCGACGGCGCGACGTTCGATTTCGGCACGTGGAAGGCGCCAATTGCATCGCGCAAAAACCCCGACGGGACGATCACGTTCGTCGCGACAGCGCCGGGCTGGTCGCCCGAGTTCGTCGCCTCCGCGCAGGCGGGGCGTAGAACCCTGATGATTCGCGACGCGCAACACGAGTACGTGTTCACGGAGAGCGACTGACGAGAGCTCCACGGTCGATCACAAGAACATCATCATCGAGCGGTCGCTCCTCGTGGGTGACGAGTACAACGTCGTCTGCGCGACCGAGACCGCCTCGGGGCTCATGATCGAGGATTGCGAGATCTACGGCGGCATTCTCTCCCCGGGCAACACCACCGTGCGGCGGAGCCACACGCACGCCGGCCCCGCAGTGTTTCTACGCCTGGTACCACGCTCCCGCGTCCTCGCGCCGGCCCCCGCGGAGCCAGTGAAGCCGCATTTCATTGCTTCCATTGGAATGAACAGAAGCGACCGCCGCTCCACGGCGCGCTTGTGCGGTGGCACCCGTTCGTGCTAATGTGGCTCAGGGGGAGAAAGCAGGAAACGATGCACTTTTCTCCCCCCACGAGCGCCGTGGAAACGGTCGCTCCCTCTCATGGCGCGCCGCCCCAGGGGCATGAGCGCGCGTTCGACGTTGCAGCCTATCGGCGCAAGCTCGACGCGTTCAACCATTCGCACAATTATCGGATGGACCTCGACGCGTTGTTCAGCGTCGTGCGCGAGATGAGCTTCACGGCCATTCTGGACGTCGGATGCGGGACCGGCTTCATGGTGCGCGAGGCGAGGAAGCGCCACCCTGCGTGTCGCGTCGAGGGCATCGACCGTTTCGACTTCGACGGTGAGGGGTGCTGGGTCGCCGACGTCTGTAGCGTCGATTTTTCTTGGCAACGGCGCTACGATCTCTTGACGATGGTTCACGCGATCAACCACCTCGTCGATCTCGAGAGGGCCATCGAAAACCTGAATGTGCTCCTGGAACCCGGCGGGCACCTCCTCATCGCAAACCCGAACCCTGCTTTCGTGAAAATCATCCGTACGCTCAACGCTTACGGTCATCTGGAGACGCGCGGCGGTGACGATACCGTGGTCGCTTACCTGGGGGCTGCGGAAATCGATCGCGTCGTCAACCGGTGCGGTCTCGATCGCGTGCTACACCGTGAATACGGAGAAGCAATCCGGTGCACGGTGCACGGTACCGACATGGTCATCCGGGAGCGTGAGCTGCTCTCGTACCGGAAACGCGGATGAAGGGAGACCAGGAATGCGTCCGTTGCGCGTTGGTATCGTTGGGTGCGGGCGAAACGGTCTCGCGCATGCCGAGTGCTACCGTCGTGATGACCGAACCGTGCTCGCGGCGGTCTGCGACACGAACGAGGCCCACCGCGAGGAAGCGCTCGCCCGGCTGGGGCACGAGCCCGCGGGGTATGCGCGAATCGAGGACATGCTCGCACGTGCGTCTCTCGACATCGTTTCCGTGAACACCGATGATGCGCGTCATGCAGCCCCGTTTCTCGCTGCCCTCTCGGCGGGCTGCCATGTGTTCGTGGAAAAGCCGCTGGCAGACCGTCTCGAGGATCTGGACGCCATGGTCGAGGCCGCGCTGGCGCGACCTGCGCAGAGGACGCTCGTGGGGCAAATCCTCCGGTTCCACCCCTTTTTTCGCGAGGTCCACAGGCTCTGCTCCGATGGTACGCTGGGGCGGACCTTCTACCTGGAGGCGGACTATATCCACTACCTGGCCAAGGACACCTCCCACGAGCAATTCAACGCTGCATTGGGCGCGAACTGGCATCGCGAGTACGAGCAACCTGCCATCGGAGGCGGGGTCCACGCGTTCGATCTATGCCGCTGGCTCAGCCGCAGCAACGCCGTCGAAGTCATGAGCTACGAGAACAGGCTAGCGGTGCCGCAGATGCGCAATGCGGACTGCCAGGTGTTCCTCGCGCGGATGGCGGATGGAGCCATGTGCAAAGTGGCGAGCGCGTATGGGCCGATCGGTCCTCGACCTCCCGTGAGCCACCTTAGCGTCTATGGTACGCGCGGAACGATCCGGAGCACGGACATGTGGCTGGGCGAAGGAGCCGATGCGGTACACACCTCGCTCAAGGACCTGACCAGGACAGGGTACTCCTATGAGCTCGAAGTCGAGCACTTCGTGACCTCCATTCTCGAGGGCGTCGCGACCGTCTGCGAGGCCGTGGATGGGGCCAACAGCGCAGCTGCCTGCATCATCGCCGTGCAAGCCGCGAACACGGGCCGCGCGATGGCGGTGCCACAGTACACACGATAGTCCGTCCGTGGCGTCGTCCCAGCTTCGCACTGTCGTGGTCCGAGAACCGAAGGTGCCCCACGCCCCCTTCATAGCCCCGTGGGTCTCTTGACAATCGGAGCGGAGCCTGCGTTTCTGTCCTTTGGCTAGGCGCGGGCCCCAGAGGCTCGTTCGAGGCACTCATGCGCAGGCGACAAGCTCTCCAGATCGCAGCAGCCGCAGCGTCGTTCCCGTGGACGGGGTGTGGTGGCAGTTCTCCGAACCCCGGGACGGGGCAAACGAGCTCCCCGGCAGCGGCCCCCGGTACGAGTGCCGCGCCTACCCCCGAGCCGACCGCGCAGCCGAGCGCGACCGCGGCGTCCATCGAAGCGCCCCCGGAGCCCGCCACGAATACGCCCCCGGAGCCCGCGGCGAAGCCGCCCGAGCCATCGTTTGCGAGGGTGATCTGCAGGGTGGGGAAGAATCATGGTCACGTCTTCGTGGTGACGCTGGCCGACGTCCTTGCCGGCGCGGAAAAGACCTATCAAATCGCGGGGACGGCGAAGCATCCGCACGAGGTGACGCTCACCGCGGAGGATATGAAGACCCTTTTGCGTGGGGAGCTTCTGCGCGCCAAGAGCACCCAGGGCCTCACGCATACGCACCGCGTGCACGTGCGGTGCGCGCCCGCGGAGGATCCGCCGGAATGGGTGACCGCCTGCTCGGCCGAGTTCAGCGGGAAAGACGAGCACGAGGTCGTGATCACCGCCGCCGACATGGCCGCGGGTACGGATAGGACCTACGATGTTCAAGGTCTCGCCGGGCACGCGCACAAATTGACCCTGACCGCGGCGGATTTTCAAAAGCTGAAAAAGGACGGCGCCATCTCGATCCAGACCTCCAGGCTGGAAGAGGATGCCCACATGCACGTGGTGATCATCCGGTATCCGCCTCGGAAACGGGAGTAGAAAGCCCTCCGCATTGCATCAGCGAGCGGCTTCTCGCGAATACGCCTGCGAGAGCGCGTTGAGATCGTGATTTTCCAGCACGCGCCCGTCCGCGCCGTGCCGTGCCACCTGGAGCATCGCCCGCCCCACGTCCTCGGTGGTGATCACGTACTTCGGGGCCATGAGGCGAAAGACGGGGAAAAGTGGCCCCATGATGGCGTACCCGACGCGATAAAGCCTCGTCTTGGAGACGATGCCGTGCCGCGGCTGGATGTAGCCTGGCCGGAACATGTAGCTCGCCTTGAAGGGCAATCGCAAAAGCGCATTCTCGGTCTTGCCCTTCACCCGGGCCCACATCCAAGGGCCACGCTCGGTGCCGTCGGTGCCCGCGCCGGAGACATAGATGAACGTCATCCCGGGGTTCTTCCGGACGAGCGTCTCCGCCGCCGCCATGGTGAAATCGTAGGTGATGTGGTGATAGTCGGCCTCCTTCATGCCCGACGCGGAGACCCCCAGGCAAAAGAAGCACGCGTCGTATCCGGCGAGCTGGTTCTCGATGGCGGAAAAATCCGTGAAATCGTCATGGATGATCTCGCGCAGTTTTTCGTGCCGCTGCTCCGTCGTGCTGCGCACCACTGCGAGCACGCTCTCCACCCCGGGGTCGAGCAGGCACTCACGCAGCACACCCAGCCCGACCATCCCCGTCGCACCGAAGAGAAGGACTTTCATATCTCTTGCCCTCGAATCATCGCGTCTTGCCACGCGGCTTGCGCGGCCGGATCGCCCGTGTCTTCTTGCCGGCCTCCAGAAGCGGCATGCACATCACGCGCACTGCGATGTCCATGCTCTCGATGAACGCCTCGCGCGTCGCGGAGCCGTGCTTCAGGCCACGCGCCGTGGCATACAGCGTCTCCGCGAGCTTCGGCCCGGTGATCCCCGCAGGCTTGTAAACGGCCAAGAGCCCTGCGGCGCGCAGAGCCTTGGCCACGGCCTCGACGAACTGCTCTTCGTGTTCGCCGACCATGGGCCCGACGAGCTCCTTCGCGGCCGCTGCGAGGTCCGTCGCGTCGGGCCCGAGCGCGCCGACGAACCGGCCGACCCATACGTCGAACGCCGCCAGAAGCCTCTTTTCCAGCGGCATCTCCGCGTTCGCGAGGACCGCCGTCGAGCCGGCGAGCGCGGTGACGAGGAGGTATTCCACCGATGCGCGGAACAGATCTTCCTTGGTGGCGAAATGCAGGTAGAGCCCCTGCCGCGAGATGCCCGCGGCGCGCGCCACCTCGTCCATCGACGCCTTCCGGAAACCGAATCGCGTGAACACCGTGAGCGCCGCGTCCATCAGCTTGCGGCGGCGCGGGTCCTCCACGTACCTGTCGCGGGGGCTCGTCTCGTTCACGTCCGTCAATGTTGACAACTCTTGATAACTTTGTCAACCTGACTTGACAGGAACGACGCGGGCTGTAAACATCGTCGCGTGCGATCGTCCGATCCCCCGCCGGACCCCGCGGCGAGCCGCTCGCTCCGCAACATGAGGATCGCCGCCGTGGCCGCGGTGGCCGTCGGGCTGGTCGTGGCGCAGCGCCTGGGCCTGTTCGAGGTCTTCAGCGAGCCTGCGCGCATCAAGCAGGCGCTCGTGGAGCTCGGGCCGGGAGGGTATGTCGCGTTCGTGGCGGCGTACGCCGCGCTCCAGCCGTTCGGCGTGCCGGGCACGATCTTCATCCTCGCGGCGCCGCTCATCTGGCCGTGGCCGGTGGCATTCGCGCTCTCCATGGCCGGCACCATGGCGGCGAGCGTGGTGGGCTTTTCGTTCGCGCGCTTCGTCGCGCGCGATTGGGTCTCGAAGCTCGTACCCGCGCGCTTTCGCGCCTACGAAGAGGCCCTCGAGAAGCGGGCGTTCTTCACCGTGTTCATGCTCCGCTTCATCTTCTGGATGCCGCCCATGCTCCACGTGTTCTTCGGCATCTCCCGGGTGCGCTTCCAGACGCATTTCTGGGGCTCGCTGGCCGGGTACTTCCTGCCCCTCCTTTTGACCGCCTATTTCGGCGAGAAGGTCTTCGACGCGATGCGCGACGCGCCGCCCTGGGTGTGGATCGGCCTGGGCGCCGTATCGATCACCGTCCTCGTCCTCTTCTGGCGTTTCACCCGTCGCTCCCTCCAAAAGGTCATTCCCTCCTGAGGTCGTGGCTGCCCGGGCGGCGCGTCGCCGCCGCAGCGCTGCAAGACGTCTCCGGATGGCGTGGTGCGACTTGTGCTTACAAACAAGTGCAGCCCTCAGCCGCACCCAACGCCGCCGCCGACCGCCCGCTCGTCGCAGCACATTTCATGGACATGCAGAGTCCGTCCCCGTACACGATCACCGAGACCCTTTTCGAGGGTCGGGGGACCCTCGTGCTCCGTGCCATCCGAGAAAGTGATGGGCGCCGGGTGATCCTCAAGGCGCTCGATCCGAAGCGCAGCCGCCCGCAGGACATCGAACGATTGAAACACGAGCAAGCGCTCGGCGAGGCGCTGGACCTCCCGACCGTCATCAGGCCGCTCGCCCTCGACACGTATCACGGGCAGCCGGCGCTCGTTCTCGAGGACACGGCGGGCACGCCGCTCGACCGCCTGCTCGGGGCGCCGATGGAGACGGAGTGCTTTCTGCGACTCGCGATTCGCATCACGACCGCGGTCGCGGACATTCATCGGCACGGCGTCGTCCACAAGGACATCAAGCCCCAGAACATCATCGTCCAGCCTGCGACGAGCGAGGCGAAGCTCACGGATTTCGGGATCGCGTCCCGACTTCCCCGCGAGCACATGTCGCCGCAGAACCCGGAGCAAATCGAGGGCTCACTGCCGTACATGTCGCCGGAGCAGACGGGGCGAATGAACCGGGCGGTCGATTCCCGCACCGACCTCTACTCGCTCGGCGTCACGTTCTACGAAATGCTCACCGGTAGGGTCCCGTTCGAGGCGCGAGATCCGCTCGAATGGATTCATTTTCACCTGGCGCGTGTCGCGCCGTCCCCCTCGGAGATCGTCCCCGAGGTGCCCGAAGCCATTGCGCGCATCGTGATGCATCTTCTGGCCAAGATGGCCTGCGACCGGTACCAGAGCGCTCGAGGCGTGCTCCGCGACCTGGAAAAGTGCCTCGCGCAATGGATCGAGAGCGGTCGCATCGAGCCGTTCCCCCCGGGAGCGCTGGACGTGCCGGACCGCCTCCAGATATCGCAGAAGCTTCACGGGAGGGAGGCGGAGATCGCCCTCCTCTGCGATGCCTTCGAGCGCGTGGTGACCACGGGGATGCCGGAGCTCGTGCTCGTCGCCGGCGAGCCGGGGGTCGGGAAATCCGCGCTCGTCCACAAGCTCCACGAGCCCGTCGTCCGGGAGCGGGCGTTCTTCGTTTCGGGCAAGTTCGATCTGATCAAGAGCGACATCCCCTATTCGACGATCGTCCAGGCCTTCCAGGAGCTCGTGCTCGAGATCCTGGCCGAGAGCGAGGAGCGGATCGCGGCATGGAAGCATCGGCTCGCGGCGGCCCTCGGGGTCAATGGGAAGCTCATCGTCGACGTGATCCCGCCGATCGAGCACGTCCTCGGCGGGCAACCCTCGGTCCCTGCGCTGCCGCCGGGCGAGGCGCGGAATCGATTCCACATCGTGTTCCGGCAATTCATCGGGGTCTTCGCGCAGAGAGAGCACCCACTCGTGCTCTTCGTCGACGACATGCAATGGGCCGATTCGGCCAGCCTCGCGCTCCTCCAGGACCTCCTGACCGATCCCGAGGTGCACAGCCTCCTCGTCGTCGGCTCATACCGCAATAGCGAGGTGCCTCTCACCCATCCGATGATGCTGGCGATGAACGAGGTGCGGAAGTCGGCCGTGCGTGTCTCCGACATCGTGCTCGGCCCGCTTCAAAAAGGTCAGCTCGCGGCGTTCCTCAGCGACACCCTCCGCTGCTCCGTGGAGGAAGCCGAGCCGCTGTCGGAGCTCGTGCACGAGAAGACGGCCGGCAATCCATTCTTCGTCATCCAGTTCCTCACCGCGCTGTACGAGGAGCGCCTCATCGAATTCGACGAGGACGCGGTGGCCTTTCGGTGGGACGTCGCCAGGATCCGCGAGAAGACCTTCACCGACAACGTGATCGACCTGATGGTCGACAAGCTGAAGCGGCTCCCTGCCGAGACCCAGGACGTGCTGACCCACGTCTCGTGCCTCGGCAACCGCGCGGACGCCGCCACGCTCGCGATGATTCGGGGCGATTCCGAGGACGAGGTGCACGCGGCGCTCTGGGAGGCCGTCCGCGTAGGGCTCATCCTCCGCCTGGGCGATTCCTACCGTTTCGTCCACGATCGCATCCAGGAGGCGGCCTATTCGCTCGTCTCGGCGGAACTCCGCGCGGAGATGCATCTGCGGATCGGCCGGCTCTTTCTGGCCAACATGCCCGAAGAGGCCATCGAGGAGCATATCTTCGATGTCGTGAGCCAGCTGAACCGCGGGGCGGAGCTCATCACCGACGCGCGCGAGAAGGAATCGCTCCGGCGGCTCAATTTCCTGGCGGGAACGAAGGCGAAGGCCACGGTCGCCCATGCGTCGGCGCGCAACTACCTGGCCCACGCGACGGCGCTCCTGCCCAGGGACGCCTGGAGCGCGCTCTACGACGAGGCGCTCGCGCTCTATCTGGAGCGGTCCGAATGCGAGTACCTCGTCGGCAACTTCGAATCGGCGGACGAGCTGTTCAACCTGATCCTCGCGCATGCCCGCTCCAACCTCGATCGCGCCGCGGTCTATGGCTTGCGGATGCGGCTGTACCAGGTTTCCGGGAGATACCACGATGGGTTGACCGTCGCGCTCGAAGCGCTGCGCCTCTTCGAGGTGACGCTCCCTGATTCGGACGAGTCGCTGAAAGCCGCGACGGAGGCCGAGGTCGAGGTGATCCGGACGCACCTGCGTGGTCGTCGCGTCGCCGACATCCTCGACGCGCCCGTGGCCACCGATCCCGACGCGCGGACGACCATCGGCCTGCTCGTCGAGGCGGCGCCCTGCGCGTACATCGCGCGGCCGAAGCTCTTTCCCCTGCTCGCCCTCAAGGCGGTGAGTTTGTCTTTGCAGTACGGCAACACCCAGCCGTCCTGCTTCGCGTACAGCATCTATGGCATGATGCTGGTGTCGACCTTCGGCGATATCCCTCTTGGCTCCGCATTCTCCGAGATGTCGCTGCGGCTGAACGAGAAGTTTCACGACCCTCGATTGAAGGGGACGCTCCTTCACCTCCACGGCGACCACATCAATTTCTGGCGGAGGCCCTTCGCCACCGGTATCCCCATCCTCGAGCAGGCCTTTCAGGCGTGCCTGGAGGTGGGCGATCTCGTTTATGCCGGCTT
Source organism: Polyangium sp. 15x6 (assembly GCF_029960785.1). Taxonomy (GTDB): domain Bacteria; phylum Myxococcota_A; class Polyangia; order Polyangiales; family Polyangiaceae; genus Polyangium. Next base: position 42,607 of record NZ_JASBQE010000078.1, on the reverse strand, counting down.
CCTCGCCTTCGAGACCGTGTGGCAGGTCGTGGAGAAGGGCGATCCGCTCGACGAGGTGCTCCAGGTATCGAAGAAATATGCCGCGTTCGCCAGGCAGAGCCATAACGTTCCGGTCTACGAAACCATCCGGCTCGAGCGGCAGTTCGTGGCTTGCCTGAAGGGCGCGACGCAGGGACCGTCGAGCTTCGACGATGCTGCGTTCCACGAGGCCGCGTGCCTCGCGGCGATCTCCCGGGCGACGTTCGGCTGCGGCATCGTCTTCCACGACATCATGAAGCAGATCACGGCGTTCCTTTACGGGCGTCACGCCGAGTCACTCTCGTTCGCAGCACGCGCGGCGACGAACCTCGGCGCCGCGATGGCCATGCCGATCGAAGCCACCCACCATTTCTTCCACGCGCTCACGATGGTGCAGCTCCTCCCGGATGCTCCCGCCGGCGAGCGGGGCGAGTTCGCTCGGCGCATCGGTGACGTGCAGCAGAAGCTCGCGCTCTGGGCGGAGAACTGCCCCGAGAATTATTTCAATCGATACGCTCTGGTCTCGGCCGAGATCGCTCGCGTCGAGGGGCGCGACCTCGACGCCATGCGCCTCTACGAGCAGGCCATCCGGTCCGCGCGTGAAAATGGCTTCGTCCACAACGAAGGGCTCGCGTACGAGCTCTCGTCGAGGTTTTACCGGGCGCGGGGCTTCGAGCAGGTTGCCGAGACCTACCTCCGCGACGCCCGCGCCTGTTATGCGCGCTGGGGCGCCGATGGCAAGGTGAGGCAGATCGACGAGCAGAATCCACGCCTCCCGGAGCACAGGCCGCTCACGCCGACCGCCACCTTCGCGCTGCGCACCGAGCAGCTCGATCTGCTCTCCGTCGTCAAGGCCTCCCAGACCATTTCGAGCGAGATCCTCCTCGACGAGCTGGTCCGCACCCTCCTCCGGGTCGTCCTCGAAGAGGGCGGCGCCCAGAAGAGCTACCTGCTCCTCTTGCGAAATGGCGACCTCTCGATCGAGGCCGAAGCACGCCTCGAAGAGAAAGGGGCGGTGACGCGCCTGCTCCCATCCCTGCCGGTCTCGTCGTCCTCCCTCGTGCCGGCCATGATCGTGAGATATGCTCAGCGGACGAACGAGCGGGTGCTCCTCGACGACGCGACGGCGAGCAAGTTCGCCTCGGACCCGTACGTCACCCGCGAGCGGCCCAAGTCGGTCCTGTGCATGCCCATTTTGCGGCAGGCCAACGTGGTCGGGCTGCTCTATCTCGAGAACAACCTGCTCATCGGCGCGTTCACGCCCGATCGGCTCGTCGCGCTCTCGCTCCTCGCGGTCCAGGCGGCCATTTCCCTGCAAAATGCGCGGCTCTTGTCCGACGCGCAGGCGGCGCGGGGCGCGGCCGAGGAGGCGGAGCGGCGCTCGGCGCTCCTGGCCGAGGCCGGGGAGCTGCTCTCGGGGTCGCTCGATTACGAGGACACACTCGCGCGCCTCGGGGAGCTGTGCGTGCGATCCATGGCCGACTGGTGCGTGATCGATACCGTGGAGGGGCAGGAGATCCGGCGCATCGCGGGGGTTCACAAGGACCCCGCGAATGCGCCGCTGCTCGAGGAGCTCCGGCGGCGATATCCGCCCCACGAGGGGTCGGCCCATCCGGCCGCCAGGGCCCTCGCCACGGGGGAGCCGGTCCTGATCCCCGAGCTCTCGGATGCTCGCCTCCAGAGCAGCACCGAGGACGAAGGGCACGCGAGGATCATCCGCGCCCTCGGGGCCCGATCGATGCTCGCCGTGCCTCTCCTTTCGCGCGGACAAACGCTGGGCGTGCTCTCCCTCGTCTCGGGTGCGTCGGGACGCACCTATGGGGGCGCCGACCTCGAGCTGGCGAAAGAAGTGGCGCGCCGGGCCGCGACCTCGATCGACAATGCGCGGCTCTATCGGGCGACCCAGGAGGCCATTCACGCGCGCGACGAGTTCCTGTCCATGGCGTCGCACGAGCTCAACACGCCGCTCACGTCGCTGATGCTCTCGCTGCAATCGATGGGCCGAGCCAGTCTGTCGGGCTCCTCCAGCGACCCGCAGAGCATGACCAAGCTGGCCGAGCGTGCCTTGCGGCAAGGCGCGCGCCTGCGCCGGCTCAATGATGATCTCTTGAGCGTCGCGCGGGTCCACACGGGTCAGCTCCCGCTCGAGCTCGCCGCCGTCGACCTCAGGGCCCTCGTCCGGGACGTGGTCGAGCAATTCAAACTGCAGCTCTCGCAGGCCCGGTGCTCGACCTCGATCCGGGACCACGTCCCGGTCGTGGGAAACTGGGATCCCGCCCGGATCGAGCAGATCGTCGTCAATCTGCTCTCGAACGCCGCCAAATTCGGAGCCGGCAAACCCATCGAGATCTTCATCGACCAGGAGGACGGGATCGCGCACCTCGCGATCAAAGATCACGGAATCGGCATCGCACCGGAGCAGCAGGGCCGCATCTTCGAGCGCTTCGTGCGCGCCGTGCCCAGCAAGTATTACGGCGGGCTCGGGCTTGGTCTTTACCTCAGCCGCAAGCTCGCCGAGGCGCACGGCGGTTCGATCCGTGTCCAGAGCGCGCCTTCCGCCGGCGCGACGTTCATCGTCGAGTTACCTGTTGCCGGGCCCCCCGTCGCCACCGGGCGAGGCGAGGGGTAAGACGAGCGGGAAGCGAAGGCATGCCGGTTGCATTGGGTGTGCTCCACCCATGAGGGACATCATGCTTGCAAAGACGAACCTTTTTCTTCTCTGCGCCTTTGCCACGGCGGGCGCGCTCTTGCTCGGCTGCGGAAGCGACGGCACCCCTCGAATCGACGGCACCGGTGGTAACGGCGGAGGCGGCAGCGGCGGAGCGGGTGGCGCCGGTGGCGCGGGTGGCACAGGTGGCACAGGGGGAACGGGCGGCTCCACGCCCGGCTGGGCGCTACCTGCGTGCGAATCGGTGAGCGGGACGTCCGCCGTGACCTTCACGTTCGATGAAGGAGCGACCCTCGCGAAGACGCCGGGGCAGCTCCAAGGAATCGGATACACCTACGGGCTCGCGGCGCTCGATACGCCGAACACGCTGCTCGCCGAGCACAAGGGCAAGGTTTTGCGCTCCGAGGACGCCGGCTGCACCTGGAGCGAGGTGGGAACGCTCTCGGGCAGCAATTTCAGGCTCACGGCCGCGGCGGGAGGGCGCGCGTACGCGTGGGCCGAAAATGGGGCCGGGTTCTATCGAATCGATGAAAGTGGTCCTCATGCCTTTTCGACGCCCGCGCCGAACATCGTCGGCCTGGGCGTCGATCCCGGCGACGGCAAACACCTGCGCGTGGGCGACGCGAGCGGCAGCCTGCACGAATCACACGACGGCGGCGAGACGTGGTCGAAGCTGGGCACCCCGCCGGCCTCGGGCAACATCCTCGGGTATCGGTTCGCCTTCGATCCCAAGAACCTCGACCACGTGCTCTGGGGCCAGTCCGTGGACGGCGGCTCCGTCACGTTCGACGGCGGAGCGACGTGGTTCAAGAGCGAGGGCCTCGGCGCGAATGGCGCAAACGTGTTTTCCCTCGCCGTATCGCCCGTGGACGGGGACGTGGTCTGGGCCGAGGGGCTGGAGATGGGCCCGGATATCCGCCACATCTATCGATCGAGCGATGGTGGCAAGACCTTCGACGTGGTCGTCACCGAGTCGGCGGACGTCGCCCTCATCAATGGCAACTTGCTCGCGCCGCACGCGGCCGACGTGAACGTGCTCTACTTCGTGTTCGGCATGGAGTACAACGACTACGGGACAGACCTTTTCCGTTACGATCACGGCACCGGCAAGGTCACGAAGACGCACAACGCGAACGACGATGTATCGGCCATCGTCGCCTCGCCCGCGGACCCGAAGCTGCTTTATCTAGGGCTGACGGTCGAGAACGGCGGCGGCCCCTAGCAGGCTGCTGAGAAGCTTGCTGCGCGCCCTGGATCGTCGGTCGTCGTCCTCGGAATACTCTCGTATTCCTGCGTCCTCCTCCCTAGCTCCAGGGCGCTCGCGGCGCTTCTCAACAGCCTGCTGGATCGGGTATTCGACATGCCCGCACGGTCTGCCTGGAAAATCCTGTCCCAGCCGCAATGTCGTCGCGTCCGACGCTTCGCTGCTGGGAATTGATGAACCGATGCAGGCTGTGATACACGCTCGAAGGCATCCGATCGGAGGTATGCCATGCGAGCTCCGCCTCCAGCGCAGAATGCTCGGCGCTGGACCATCCACGAGATCATCGACGCCGCCGTCCTCGTCGCGCTGACGGCTGCTGGATTTCTTCACCCCGAGGCCCCGGGGACCTGGTTTTCGAGCCTCGCCTTTTCCGTTGCCGCCCTCGTGGTGCCCGTGCTGTCGGGCGCGGCGATCGTGACATGGCTCTCGCGCCGCCTCGGGGCGCGAATTCAGGGGCCACGGCTCAAGCCGGCGCCCATGGCGCGCGAAGCCTTCGAGACGGCGCGCGCCATGTACGTCGCCGCCTGCCTCATGGCCTGGCCCCTCACGGCGTGGCGACTGGGGCATCCGACGGGGCTCGTCTGGGACCTCGAGGCTCACGGCGTGAGCGTGACGCGGGTCCTCGTGCAGACCTTCCTCGGCGTCGTCGTGATCGACGCGTGGCTCTACTGGAAACACCGGCTCTTGCACACGCGGCTCTTGTTCGGATTCCACAAATCCCACCACGTCTTCCGTGATCCCACCGCCTTCGCCGGCTTCGCGGTGGCCCCGGTCGAGGCGCTGCTCACCTTCTGGCCGATTCTTTTTCTGTGCATCCCCGAGGCGCTGCACTGGGCGCCGCTCTATTTCGCGCTGGTCGTGGGATTCGTGAACCTCAACTTCTATCTCCACTGCGGCGTGACCCTGTCGTGGGTCGAGAAGACGTTGCCGCGTGTCTTTCTCAACACCTCGGCCTTCCACAACGTGCACCACGCCCGTGCGAACACGCATTTCGGCGAGGCGCTCTACCTGTGGGACGTCCTCTGCGGCACCCGGCTCACGGGACGACCCGCCGAGGAAACAGCCGCGGGAACGGCCGCGGAATCCGCCTCAGGCTGACGCCTCACCCCCCGCGGGTCGGAACGGGAACTCCAGCGTGAACGTCGCCCCGCGACCCGGGCCCTCGCTCTCCGCGGCGAGGGTCCCGCCCATCGCGCGGGCCACGAGCGCCGAGGAATGCAGCCCGAAGCCGTGGCCGCCTTTCCGCGTCGTGAATCCGTGCTGGAAAATCTTCGTGAGCAGCGCCGCGTCGATCCCCACGCCATTGTCGATGACCTGAATGCGCACCCGGTCCTCCGCCGGTCGCGCGAGCCGGACCGAAAGGCGCTTGCCGTCTCCCTCCCGCTCGTCGAGCGCCCATTTCGCATTGGCGAGGAGGTTCAGGACGATCTGCAGCACCTTGTGCTTGTCGCAGAGCACCCGCGGCAGAGGCGATAGCGCGCGCTCGACGACCACCCCGCCCCGGCGGACGTTCGCCATGGAGATGCGGAGCGCGTCGTCGAGGATCACCGCGAGATCCACCGGCTCGTCGAGGTTCGTCACGGTGGCATAACTCTGCTGGAAATCGACGACCGCGCGGATGTGCGCCACGTGCTCCTCGAGCCCGCCCACCAGGGCGACGAGCTCCGCCCGCTCGGCGGCGAGGCTCTGGCCGAGCTTGCCGAAATACTCCGGCAGCCTGCGTCCGCGCTCGTCTGTCGAGAAAAACCTGGCCAGGTTCGCCTTTTGCGCCTCCAGGAGCTCGGCCGCCTTGAGGATGGGCTCGACGCGGAGCGCTCGCAGCCGCTCCGCGAGCATCGCGCTTCCGGTGTTCACGTGGTTCAGCACGTTGCCCACGTTGTGCAGCACGTTGGAGGCGATCTCCGTCATGCCTGCCTGCCGCGCCAGCTCGAGCGAGCGCTGCTGCGCCTCCCGGAGCTCCGCGGTGCGCTCCTCCACCCGCCGCTCGAGCTCCTCGTTGGAACGCCGGAGCGCCTCTTCCTGCCGCTCGAGCTCGGTGTTGGCCCGGAGGAGCTTCTCGCGTTGCGCCTCGAGCTCCTGGTTCGCACGAGCGAGCTTTTCGCGCTCCGCCACGAGCTCGGTGTTCGCGGTCGAGAGCTCCGCCGTGCGCTCCTCCACCCGCCGTTCGAGCTCGTCGCGCGCCACGCGTAATGCGCCCTCGCTCCGCGCGAGGTCCTTCATGGATGCGTCGAAGGGCAGGAGGATGCGCCGGAAGACGAAGACGGCAAGCAGGAGCATCAGGGCCACGCTCCCCACTGGCAGCGCCCGTTGCGCCCGCCCGAGCCAGAGCAGATCGGACCCGGCGCGTCGGCCAAGGTCCGCGTCGAGCGCGTCGAGCGCTTCGTCGAGCCGCCGCGACGCTGCCTGGAATCGCTCGATGTCGGGGTTGTTCCGGAGCGATTGGTTGTCCGAGCGGAGCACGCGCACGGCGCTCGTCCGCACCTCGGCCCAGAGCGGCTCCGCGGCCGCGAGCCGCTCCTTCGTCGCAGGATCGTCGTCGGCGAGGAGCGAGACCTCCGCGCCGACGAGGTGCGCCGTTCCTCCGCGCTGCAGCGCCGTGAGGTTCTGCGTGACCTGCGCTTCGAGGGCTTTTGCCAGCTTTCGCTGCCGGAGCAAGAGGTCCCAATCGGAGGTGGAGAGCCCCACGACGGCGAGGTACATATTGCTCTCGTACCGATCCAAGAGCTCACGCGTGGCATCGGAGGCCGAGAGCAAGAGGCGGCGTTGCTCGGTGCGGAGGCCGATCTCGCGCACCGCCAAGAGCGAGGCGAGCTGCAGGGCCACGCTCGCGGCGAGGAGCACCACGAAGGGCTGGACGAGGCCGCGCATGCCCGCGCGAGGTGGAGGTGGCGGCGCGCTCATCGGAGCGCGACGATCCCCGCCTTTTCGGCGGCGGTCTTCATGGCGCGGTGCGCATCGTATTGGGCGTCCTCGATCGGGGCGAACCGCTCGATGAGCGCCGCGTCGAGCAGCCGCTTCCCCTCCGGATCCTCGTGCATGCCGAGGAGCGTCCGCCGGAGCGCGGCGCGGAGCTCTGCCGGTAAATCGGGCGAGGCCACGACCGGGCTCACGGTCATGGGACCGATGCTCTCGAGGACCCGCACATCGGCCGCGCGGCCGAGGCGCTTTTCGCGATCGTAATCGAGCACCAGGCTGTCGACCCAGCTCGCGTCCGCCTCGCCCGCGGCCACCATGCGGATCGACTCCTCGTGCGAGCCGGAGCGCACGACCTTGCCGAAGAAGCCGCGCGCGAAGCCGCGCTCCATCAGGTGGTGGCGGGGCGCGTTGTACCCGGTGTGCGACCGCTCGTCATTGTACACGAGGGTGCGGCCCCGGAGATCCTCCAGCGAATGGTACGGGCCATTGCTCCGCACCACGAGATCCGCGAAGTACACGGGCTGGCCCCCATAACGAGGGTACTTCATGATGGGCCCGCCGAGGAGCTCGGCGCGCGGGGTGGGTTCGTCGCGCAGCACGGTATAGGGCAATCCGCAGATGAAGCCGAGCTCCACCGAGCCCGTCTGCAGCATGCTGTTGATGGTGCTGTAGGCGAGGCCCGTCGTGACCTCGATCGTGATCCCGGTTCTCCGGGCCAGGTGATGCGCGATGCTCTCGTAGAGATTGATGCCGGACTCCGACACGAACGCCCCGCTCATCACCATGCGCACGGGGCGCGCGGCCGCCGAGAGCCCTGCTCCCACCACGACATCGGGGCGCTCGGATACGGGCTCCTCCATGGGCCCCGTCAAGACGACGGAGAGCGCCGTGACCGGGACGACGCCTCCCAAAAAGCTCCACATCCCCAGTGATTTCAGCCCCCCACGCATACCACGCTCCTCCCCCGCTGACAGACTGTCGATGCGTCTCTCCTCCGCCTGCTAGCGGCGCCCCATCGCGAATGCGATGCCGCTCTGCAGCGTCCGCTGGGTCGATAACCCGGAAAAAACCTCACCCAGGGCCACCAAGGTCTGCGCCACCTCGGGCCGGATCCCCGTGAGCATGACCTCCGCGCCGAGCAAGCGCGCGCTCTGCGCGATACGCACGATCTCGTCGGCGGTCACCGGCGTGACGCGGGGCACGCCGGTCAAGTCGAGGATGGCCGTGCGCGCCCTGCGCGTCATGATGCCCTGCAGGAGCGTCTCCTGCGCGTGCCGCATCCGCAAGGGCTCGAGCTCGCCCACGAGGGGCATCACCACGATATCGTCGGTGATGGGGATGAGCGGCGTGGTGATCGAGAGCAGCGTCTCGGCCTGCGCGCGCAAGGCGTCCTCCCGCGCCCGCTGCTGCTTGATCGCCTCGTCACGTTGCCGCTCCTCGGTGATGTCGCGCAGGAGCACGAGTGCGTCCTCGGCGTCGATGCCCGCGACGCGCACCTCGAAATGGCGCGCGCCGCCGTCCTGCTCGCGCCGGAGCTCGAAGAGCCGCGCGCTGCCGGTGTCGATGGCGAGCCCCACGTGCTCGGCCATCTGCGCGCCGAGCTCCTCCCCGAGCACGGCGGAAATGGGCTCGCTCGGACGGAACACGAGCGTGGACGCGACGGCACCGCGCGCGGGCTTGAAATCGCGGCACGTTCCGTCCCGCCCGACGACGAGCAACGCGTCGGGCAGTGCCGTGAGGATCCCTCGGTTTTTCGCCTCGCTCCGCCGGAGATCGGCCTCGGCGTGGGCCGAGCGATCAGCCTGGTTCCATTTCTCGGTGAGCGCGCAGGCGATCTGGCGGACCTCCACCGGATCGAAGGGCTTCTTCAGGATCAAGAAGCGATCGGTCACCCCGAGCTTCGAGGTGATCTCGGCCCAGGAATGGTCCGAATAAGCCGAGCAAATGACGGCTTGCAACGTCGGATCCTCGGCCCAGAGGTGCGTCAGCGTCTCCAGCCCGTCCCACCCCGGGGGCATACGCATATCGACGAAGGCGAGCGCATAGGGCGCGGCGACGTCGCGAGCTTGCCGCACCTTCTCCAGCGCCTCGGCGCCTTGCGAGGCGAAGCTGAGCTCGAAACCCAAAACGGGCGACGCGGCGACGTGCGCCCCGAAGATCGATGCCTCCATCGCATCGAGGTCGTATGTGTCCATACGACATTTCAGTATCTCCTGAAAGTCGCGGTGAATGGAGTCGCTGTCGTCCACGACCAGGATGCGTCGGTTCTTTGACAAGGTCGCGTCCATACGTGTTTTGCCAACGTCTCATGGAAAAGAACGCACGTCCATCAGGACGAATGCTGGAAACTTGCGCACGGAACGAGCTCCCATCCGTTGTGCTCGATTCGATGGGGACGTTCCGGTGCCTTCGGATCACGCGACGATAACGACGGCTGTCGTTTCCCCGTCCCGGTGCCCGTGGCGTAGGGCGATGCCGAATCCCCGGAGGTCGCCATGACGTGCGTGATGGAAACCGAGGCGCCCGCGCGTATCGTCTCGCCCGTGGACCCGACAGCCTACGAGCCGATCGTCCTCTCGCCCGAGCAAGAGGAGACCCACACGCTCCACACGTCCTTTCACGACGCAGCCGAGACCGAGCGCAAAGCCCAATGGGTCACGCGCAAGAGCGACGGGACGAACGACGGCCCGGTGCGCTGGTACCACCCGAACGGCGCGCTTTGGCAGGCCGGCGTCTCGATCGGCGAGCCGATCGGGACCTGGCACACGTTCCGCCAGGACGGCTCGCTGATGTTCGAGGAGGTCGCAGGAGGTGACGGCGTCTGGCACGTGACGGTGTTCGAGGACGACAAACCCGTTCGGAAAGGCAAACGCTCGCGAAACGCCAAGGGCGAGCAGGTGTTCGAGGGCTACTGGACGATTTTCACGAACGGCGTGCCCACGCACGAGGAGCGCTGCCCGCGCGGCGATGCATGGGGCAGCTCCCTGAACGCGACGCGACCGATGCCCGACGCCATGCGCGCGGCGCTCCTCGCGACCGACGTGCCCGCCGCGCTCGCCGCGCTCCGTCGCACGCTCCCGTCGCCGAACACGCGCGACGTGTTGTGGGATGACGATGAGAGCGTCGTCTCGGCGGCGCGCGTGCTCTGCGCGCTGCCGTCTCCGGAGGTGGCTCCTGCGCTCGAAAAAGCGCTCGCGGGTGCGACCGGCGAGCGGCTCGCGGCGCTGACGCTCGCACTCGAGTCGTGCCGCACGAGCGCGCTCGCGTCCGATCACGCCACGCTCGACGTGTACCTCGCCGAGCGCGCGAGAGCGCGGGGCGCGGGATGCCGGCGATTCGCTTCCGCGACGGCGTGGAGCTCTCCACAGACGCGCGCCGTGGGCTCCTCGCCGCGCTCGCCGCGGATGATGCGAGCGTGCCCTTCGGCGGCCTCGCCGCGGTCCGCCGCGAGATCGACGACGGCGATGCGGCCGAGCTCCTCGCGGCGATGCAGCGCGAGATGCTCGGGCACAAGCCGTGGCGCGTGCTCGCGATCGGCACGCTCGGCAGCGACGCGCAGCTCGACGCGCTCGGCGCCGGGGCCCGGACGCCGCTCGAGATCGAGGCGCTCTGCCGGAGTGGCCGCGGCATCGCGTTCGAATGGCTCGATCACCTCGCAGAGCACGGCGAGCCGGCGCTCGCGAGGGTCGCGGGGGAAGCGCTCCGCCGTGCGTGTGAGGAGCGGGGTGTCGACCGCGATCGACTTTTCGACCACACGACCCCGCACGCGCCGCACGATCCCGAGAAGACGCGCGCGACGCTGCGGCGAAGGCTCGAAGCGGCGATGATCGAGATCGACGAGGCCGCGCTCGTGGCGCTGCGCAGGCAGCTCGCGGCGCTCGCGCTCGTGCAGCCTTTTGCGCAGCTCGAACGCCCCTTCACCCGCGACGCCGAGGCCCAGCTCTCCGCGCTGATCGCCGCGACCGAGCCGCGTCCGCTCGTGGCCTTCGAGGGCCTTTTGCGGCAGCGCGGCTACCATCGAGGCGAGGTCGAGCACGGTGTCGTGACCGACTCGAGACGTCCGCTCGCGGACGGCTGGGTCCTGATGGCGCGGCACGACGCGATCTGGGTCCGGGAGCGGGGTCAGAAGAAATGCGGCCTCCAGGGCATCGAGCCGGTCCGGCTGCCGATCTGGGCGCCGCCGACGCCGGCGCTCTTCAGCGAGGCCTTCGAGGACGCGCGCGTCGTGCTCGAAGGCGGGGTGGGAGCGAAGAAGGCGAGAGCGCCCAAGCCGCGCAAGCCCCGGACCCCTCCGGCGACGTGATCGGCGGACGATGCGCCGACGGGCCGCGCCCCGTCACCGAGGCGCCTGCCACGTTCCGCCATTTCAGTTCAGGCACTCGGCCTTCAACGTCCCGATCTCCGCGGCCGTGAGCGCTCGGTTGTACAGGTAGACGTGGTCGATGTTGCCATTGAACGCGCTCCACGACGGGTGATTGCCGATCACCACCGGGCGGCTCGATTGCTGCAGCGTCCCGCTCGCCGGCGTCGACGCCACGAGGGCGCCATTCCGGTAAAGGAGCAGGTTCGCCCCGTCGTAAACGCCGGCCACGTGTTGCCACACGCCCGTCGCCGCCGGCGCCGCCACGTCCTTCGTGACGCCCCATTGGCCGCCCGGGAATGCCACCGAGAAAAGGACGTTCCCCGAGGACACGCCGAGCTGGTAGGAATCGAGGGCGTACCATTTGCTCAGGATGGTGCCCGACGCGAGGGACTGAGGCCGCACGCAAGCCGAAACGGTCATGGCGGTCGTGAAATCGAGCGCCGCGTGGTCCGGGATCTCGACCTTGCCGTTCGTCCCGTTGAACTCGAGGCTCTTGCCGCCTTTCGCGCCCGCGGCGCAACTCACGCCGCCCGACCGGACGCCGTGAAGATCGTTGCCCGATGAATCGAACGCGGCGGCGCCGCTGCAATTGACGTCGAAATGCCACGCCGCGGCGGGCCATGCGATCTGCAGCGCCTCCTCGGCCTCGCCGACGCGCTCCTCCTCGACACCGTACTCCTCGACGACGTCGTCCGCGCCGCCGGGGTCCGCAATGCAAGCCGTCGCGACGAGGCCGGTGCCGATGAGCAATGCCGTGAAAATCGAGTTCGTCTTCATGGTGTGTCTCTCTTCCTCTGGTTTTCGAATGGTCTTCGTCTGGTGCCCCCGCAGGGGCGATGGCTCTCGGGGCAGACGAGGGCAGGGGGCCTTCGCGGCGCCCGTGCCTCGCCTCCCCGCGTGAATGTTCTCGGGCAGCGCTCTTTCGTGTCCTCGCGCTCGCCTCGATGGTTCTTACGACGAGGGCTCCCGATTTCTGACGACCCTCGCCGTTTTTTTTTTTCGCGCCGGCTACGTCACCGGATCCTCACTGCGGACGCATGGGTGCATCACGCGGGGTGATGCGTGGCGCGGCGGCAGAGGTGATACGGGGGAGCAGGGGGCCGGGTGGGCGGCAGGAGGGGAGGCGCGCAGGGGCAGCGCGCGGGTCATTCCACGGGGAGGAGGATTTCCGAGTCGTTCACCGGAATCTTTTCCGTGTGGTAGCCCGTCCTCCCCTGCCAACCGAGCAGACCATAACCGACGTTCCTCTGCGCGCCCTCCGAGACCCAGTACGTCGCCTTGCCCGGCTCGTACGTCCGGGGCGCGAGCCCATAATATTTGCCGAGGACCTGCCCCGTGGACGAGTAGAGGACGAGATCCATCGGGGGCATCTGGTCCACGCCGTCCAGCGACGCATACACCAGCGTTTCGTTGATCACGTACCTGCACGCGCCACACTGCGGATCGGTCGGTCGCGGCAGCGGAGCTCGAAGCGCCATGACGGCCGCTTTGCTCTCCACCGCCTCGGGCGCGCTGCTCGAGGCGCAGCCCATGACCAGAATGCACAATCCGAACACAATTTGATTTCGCATCGTATCCCTCCGCGCCTGTCCCTTACGACGACGCCCCGCCCGGTCTGACAACCCCACCGCAGGCAGAGCGCGCTGGTCATTCCGTGAGGAATCCGGACCTGTACGCGACCGGGATCGTTTTGGTTTGGTAACCCGAACGGCCCTGCCAACCGAGCACGCCATAACCGACGTCCTGCGTCGCGCCGTCCGGGACCGGATACGTTGCCTTGCCCGGTGCGTACGTTCGGGGCGCGAGGCCGAAGTGTCTCTGGAGGACCTGCTTGGACGGCGAGTAAAGGACGAGATCCATCGGAGGCATCTCGTCCATGCTGTCCAGCGAAGCGTACACGGTACGCTCCGCCAGCACATACGAACACGCGCCGCATTGCGGATCGGTAGGATCCGGCCACGTGCGGGCCATGACGACCGGCACGCTCTCCTTGGTGTCGGGCGCGCTGCCCGAGGCACAACCCATGACCAAAAGGCACAAACCAAGCGCGATTCGATAATGCATGACGTCCTCCACGCCTGTCCTTTACGACGCCGCGTTTCGGAGTCTGACAACCCCACCACATTTTTCTGACAGCGCGCGATCAGGGCACGAGCACGCGCAGGCTCGCCCAGTCGGACGCGGCATCCTCGCCCCGGACCGCGAGCGCCGCGTCGCGCAGGGCGGCGGCCGCGTCGATCGGGCCACGCGCGGACGGCGATCCATAGAGCGCCGCCATCATGCGCTGGGCCATGCGATCGTCGATCGGACGCGTCGCCGCGATCACCGACCGAGCGCCGGCCACGACGAACGCCTGGGCGAGCCCGAGCCCCTCGGCCCGCGCCTCGGTCGCCGTCCGTGCCGTGTCGCACCCGGACAAGACGACGTGCGCCGGCACCCGCGGCAAGGAAAGGACGTCCCGCACGCTCAGGAAGCCGCCCTCCGCGAGCGGCAAGCCGCTCTCCCAGCCATCGCGCCCGCCGAAAAAGCCATGCCCCGCATAATGGAAGAGCATGGCCCCGGGCGTTTCGAGCCCCTCGCGCACCGCGCCCAGCGTGGCCTCCCGGGTCCAGAGCCGCCGCACCCGAAAGCCCCCCCGTTCTTCGAGCGCCCCGGCGACGATCTCGGCCTCGCGCCGCGCCGCCGGCAAGTCGCGACGTGGATCGGCCACCACCACGGCCCACGCCGATCCCTCCGCGGCCGGCGCCTCGGCGCTCTCTCCGCGCCCGGGCAGGTCCACCGCGTAGGCCACCGGCGCCCGCGCGAGCAGCGGCGCGCCACGAAAGGGCAGGGCCTGAAAATCGATCCGATCGAGCTCGCCATAAGGCGCGAGCCGGATCCGCCGGGCCGCCGTGATCACGTCCCCGAAAGGCTCGAGCAGCACGCGCGAGAGCTCTTCCGGCGTCGGCGTCGCGCTCGGCGCGGGCAACCTGCGCGCCGTGACGCCCTCGCGGGTGAGGGCAAACCCCGCCCAGCCTGCGCGAATCGGGTGGTACACGAGGAGCAGCTCGCCCGGCTGCACGGGGGGCAGCGCCGCGCCTCCGTCGACCTCGGCGCGCCCGAGCACCGCGAGCGCTTGATCGAGCGCGGCCACGAGCTTCGCCTCGCGCGCGCTCCTCGCCGCGCGGGCCCGCGCGAGCGCGTCGGCCGCGAGCTTCCAGTCGCCCCGGGCCTCGTGATCGAGCGCATCCCGCTCGCGTCGATAGTCCAGAATGGCGCCCTCCCAGCGAGCCCGCTCCTCGGGGCCGAGTGCCGCGATACGGCCCTGCCACCGCAGGGCCGCGAGCGAGCGCGCCCGCGAACGACGCGCGGCCCGGGCGGCCTCGGCCGGATCGTGGCGCAGGAGGAAATCGACCCGCCGGCGGGCGCCCTCGTCGAACCGACCGAGGAACGTCTCGCGCCCCTGCCCGAGCGGGACGAGCAAGCTGTGGTCGTCGAGCAGCGCCTCCGCCTCGGCGTACGCTTCCTTCGCGGCCGCCACGCGCCCGAGCGCCTCGAACGCCTCCGCTCGCCCGAGCGCCGCGCGAAACCGGCTCGCCGGCAGCACGCCCGCGGCCGCGATCTCCGCCATTCGTTCGTAGATTCGCAGCGCGCGCGCCGGCGCGCCGCGCCCGAGGGTGATGCGACCTTCGATGTCGAGCAGCCACACCGCGAGACGCGCGTCCGGATCGGGCCGCTCGCGGCGCGCGAGGGCGAGGTACTCCGCCGCCCGCGCGGCGTCTCCGCCGAACAGCTCGCCGAGCGCGAGGTTCGTGAGCGCATTGGCGAGTTTTTCGCCGTCCGGGCACGCGCCCCGGTGAAGGGAGAGCGCTCGCGAGAAGGCGGCGATCGCGTCCTCGATGCGGAGCTCCGATCGATCGCCCCGCGCGATGGCTTGCAAGGCGAACCAGCCGACGCTCGTGTGCATCGAGGCCTTTCGGCATGGGCTCGCGTCTTCGGGGAACGACGCGCGCACCTCGGCGAGCAGCGCTTCGCCCTCCGCGCCTCGCCCGAGGATCTGCAGCATGTCGGCCTCGAGCTGCAGCACGTCGAGGCGGTGCAGGGCGAGCCCGAGCCGCTCGGCGCCCTCGGCCGAGGCGCCGAGGAGCCGCAGCGTGGTGCGCAGATCGCCGGTCTCCGACGAGAGGAGCCCGGCGTAATAGGACAGGAGCACGCGCCCCTCCGGGTGCCGATCCGCGAGCGGCTCGAGGCGTTCGAGCACGCGCCGCGCCTCCGCGAGCCTGCGCCCGTGGTACGTCAGCGTGTAATAGAGCGCGAACCCATCGAGGAACTCGTCGGAGATCCGGCCGAGCGCGCGGTGGGCCCGCATGCTCTCCTCGAAGCGCCCGATCGCCGCCTCGATCCGGCCCTGGGCCCTGTCGATCCGGGCGAGCTTGCCGAGCGCCCGCGCCCGGCGCGCCGGATCGGGATCGGAGGTCATCGCGGAGAGCTGCTTCGCGGCCTCGTCGAGTTTGCCCGTTTGCCGCAGGGTTTCGGCCTCCTTCAAGGCGGGATCGGGGCTCGGCGGGCGCAGCGGCAGCCGGAAGGCCGCGCGCCGATCGCCGAGCGTGGCCGTGACGGAGAGCTCGCGCGTGGGGGCGGGGACCTCGATCCGGCCGAGCGTGCCGCCCTGGATCGCGGCGCCTTCGAGCGGGGCGGCGCGGGCGTCGAGGGCCGCTTCGATCCGGGCTCCCGGCGGCGCCTTCACCCAGACGCGCAGGGTTCGATCCTCGGGCAACTCGCAGGCGGGTTCGGCGAGCACGGCGCCGCAGCCCGCGACCTCGACTTCGAGCGGCAGGGGCGGCGGGGGCGGGGAGGGGGTTGCTTCGAGGCGCGTATCGCCGCGCGTGACGAGCGCGAGCGCGAAGAGCAGGGCGGGAACGAGCGAGGACGCTCGCGCTGGCGCCGGCGTCATGGATCCACGAGCACGATCGCCTGGCGAAACAGCCGCACGCGCGCGTCCGCCTCCGCGCCGCGGACCACTGCGTCGGCCTCGGGCAGCGCTCCGACGCGGCCGACGGCGATCACGATCTCGTACGAACCCGCGGAAAGGTTGGGGAACAAAGTTTCCCGCTCCCCTGCGACGCGGATGGCTCCATCGGGCGAGATTTCAGGCTGGATCGGCCACACACGCGCGCGTCCATCCTGGATCAAGAAGCCGCCCGCGGCGATCGGCTTCCGGTCCGGCGTGGCCGGGCGGAGCACGATCTCCAGGGACGAACCCGGGCCGAGGCGGAGCGGCGGGCGCGGATCGGTCGGCGCGGGCTCCGCGCGGGTGCTGTGCTCACCGCCGAGAAGGCTGACCTCGTAGGCGGGAAGCGGGTCCCCGTTCGAGGGCCCGCGAGCGGGCAGCCCGACGAGCAATGCGACGGCCGCGGCGGCGGCCAGCGCGGCGACCGCGGGCACCCACGTGCGTTTCTTCGGGAGCGGGATCACCTGGGCGCCTTCGCGGGGCGGTGGAGCCGGGGCGGGGCTCTCCTCGGCGGCGGCCTTCTCCTTTGCCATCTGCGCGAGGATCCCGTCCGTGAACCGCGCGCGCGCCTTCTCATCGAGCGGCCTGAGCATGTGCCAGGCCTCCTCGTGCCGCGGCGACCTCCGCGCGATCTCTTCGAGCGCCGCGCGATCTTGCTCGGGCAGGCTCCCCTCGGCCAGGGCGGACCAGCGCGGATCGTCGTCGATCTCGTCCTCGCGCGCAGCCTGCGCCACGGCTTTCAGCAGCTCATCCGTGGTCATCAGGGGGGCCTCCGCAGAGATCTACGATCCGGATCCTCGTTTTCTGACACGATCTCGGCGGCGATCTGCCGGACGAGCTTCCCGATCCGGCTGCGCCACGCGTAGACCGCGTCCGGTGTGAGGCCGGTGTCCGCGCAGACCTCCTCGGTCGACCGCTCCTCGACGAAGAGCAGGAAAAAGAGCTCGAGGCCTCGGTCGCTCAGGCGCTCGCGCAGGCGGTCGACGACCGTCCGCAAGGCCTCGCGGGTGAGCGTCTCGAGCTCGGGCCCGACGTCGCCCGGGGGCGCGTCTTCGGCGAGATCCTCATCCGCGGTCGGATCCTCGGTCCAGGGGCTGCGCCGCCGGCTGCGCAGGATGGCGGCGATCTCGTGATCGGCGAGCAGCCCGACGAAGCCTTCGAGCGAAGAGCCGCGGGCGGGGTCCCACTTGCGCAGGGCCTGCCCGCCGTTCGCGAAGATGGCGAGGAACACCGACTGCGTGAGGTCCTCGACCTCCTGCCGGACATCCCGCCCGAGCGCCGCCCCCCGGCGCCGCCGGAGCGCCCTGGCGACGCGCATCTGGACCACGGGCGTGAGCCTGTCCACGAGCGCGCGCACGGCCTGCCGCTCCCCCACGAGGGCTTTCGCTACCAGCGCGATGGTCAGCTCGGGGGCGAGCACGGCCGAGAACCTACCGTCCTGCCCGGGGAGGGGGCAAACAGACGGCGGAACTGGGAACGCGCCGTACCACCCGCCCGAGGGGCGCCCCCTGCACTATACGCGTGGGATCGTGTATCGCAGCTCGACGAACCCGCGGTCGAAGCGGGTGATGCCCTGGAGCTCGAGCGGGCCTGGAATCGAGGCGGGCAGGAGCGGCGCCCCGCTGCCGAGCACCACGGGCGCGACGCCGAGCAGAATCTCGTCCAGGAGCCCTCGCCGCGCGAACTGCGCGACGACGTTGCCGCCGCCCACGAGCCAGATGTGTTTCCCCTCGGCCGCGCGCGCCATCTGCTCGTGCACGATGCCCACGTCCTCGGAGGTGAACCGGATGTCCGCGCCCTCGAAGGCCGGCAGCGCGCGATGCGTGAACACCCAGGTCGGTAGACCGGCGTACGGCCACGCTTTCAGGCCTTCGGCGAGGATGAACTCGTAGGTCGCGGCGCCCATCGCCAGCGCGCCGATCCCGGCGAGGAAGGCCTTGTAATGCGGGTCCACGCCCTCGACGTCGTTGAATTGAAACAGCCAGCCGAGACGCCCCTCGGCGTCGGCGATGTACCCGTCGATGCTGGCCGCCACGTAGTATTGAGTTCGTGTCATGAGCGGAAGATACCCGCACATCCCTGACACCTTCTGTCAGCGTTTTTCTGGCATGATGCGAGTGTGCGATCCAGCCGGCTTCTCGCGCTTCTCCTCATCCTCCAGCGACGCAAGCACGCCACGGCGACCGCGCTCGCGGACGAGCTCTCGGTCTCGGTCCGCACGCTCTACCGGGACATCACGGCACTTTTGGCGGCCGGGGTTCCACTCTGGACCGAGTCGGGCCCGGGCGGCGGGATTCGCCTGGCCCCGGGCTGGCGTACGCACCTCGATGGCCTGACCGCCGAGGAAGCGAGCGCTCTGTTTTTGTCCGGCGCGCCGCAGGCGGTCGCCGACCTCGGATTGGCCACGGTCGCCGCGACGGCGCGGGCCAAGGTCGACGCGACCCTGCCGGCGGAGCTGCGCGGCCGTGCCGGCCGGATCCGGGAGCGATTCCTGCTCGATGCGCCGGGGTGGTTTTCGCGCCGGGAAAAACTCGACGCGCTGCCAGCCGTCGCCGAGGCCGTCTGGGAAGGTCGTCGGCTCGACCTGCGCCACGGGGAGAGGTCGGCCCGTCGTCGCGTGGACCCGCTCGGGCTCGTCCTCAAGGCGGGCACGTGGTACCTGGTCGCGCGGCATCGGCGGGCGATCAAGACCTACCGGATCAGCCGGATCCACAAGGCCGAAGCGAGGGCGGATGCGTTTGTCCGGCCGGATGATTTCGACCTTGCCGCGTGGTGGGCCGAATCGTCGTCGGCGTTCGACCGATCGCTCTTGACCTACCCGTGCCGTGTTCGTCTGTCGCCCGGCGCGCAGAAGGGCCTGCCGCACGTGGTCCCGCACGACGCCGTGCGCCGGATGCTGGAGGACGCGGGGCCGCCGGACGCGGAGGGCTTTCGGACGGTGGATCTCCTGCTGGAGAGCGAGGACGTGGCCACGCACCAGCTCACGGGCCTGGGCGACGGCGTCGAGGTGCTGGCGCCGGCCGCATTGCGAGAGCGTCTCTATCGCGTGGGCATGCGGATGGCGCTGCGGAATGGTCCAGATGCGTGCAGGGGGCTCGACTCCGAACCCGCGTGATCTCTCGACCACGCGCCGCGCCGTCCGCTATCCTGCGTCCGCGTGTACCTCCCCAGAACGTTTCAAGCGACCAGTCCCGCGGAGATCCACGGCTTCATCGAGGCCCACTCGTTCGGCGCCCTCATCGTCCCGCACGGCGATGGCTCCCTGGAGATCGCGCATCTGCCCTTCCTCCTCGATCGCAACGCGGGCCCGCACGGCAGCTTGCGCGCCCATGTCGCCCGAGCGAACCCCATCTGGAAACTCGCGGGCCGCCCTGCGACGGTCGTTTTCTCCGGCCCCCACGGCTACGTGTCCGCCCGCTGGTACGAGCACCCGCGCGAGCAGGTCCCGACCTGGAACTACATGGTCGTGCACGCCCAGGGACGCCTCGAAGCCCCCATGGATCGAGCGAGCCTCGCGTCTTTGCTCGACGATCTTTCCTCCTTCCACGAGCGAGGCGCGAGCGAGCCATGGCGCATGGAAACCCTCGAAAGCGACGTCCGCGAGGACCTGCTCGACGCGATCGTCGGCCTCACGCTCCCCATCGAGCGCCTGGAAGCCAAGTTCAAATTGAGCCAGAATCGATCTCCGGAAGACCGTGCGCGGGTGATCCGGGCACTCCGGGAGCGCGGCGGCCCTGACGATCTCGCGATGCTCGAATGGATGGAACGATGACATCGTGGCACGACGAGCTCGCTCGACGGATGTCGGGGCCGCAGCGGCACCGGCTGCTGCAGGGGTATCCGATGCTGCCGCTCATGCGCCCTGCTGTGGAGCCGCATCCAAGCAGGCGGGAGAGGGCCGAACGCTGCGCGAACGGTGAGGTCTTGACGACGGGTTTTGTGGAGATCGAGCCCCCTTGGGTGGAGCTCGATCCCACACGCCCGATCCTCGTCGGCGTGCTGCCGCACGCGCAATGCAATCCGCAGGTCGAGGGCTGCGGATTCTGCACGTTCCCGCACGATCGTTACGACAAGGGCCTGCTCCGCCGGACCGCAAAGGCGGTGGCCGACCGGATCGACTCGTTTTTCCTGGAACACAAAGAGCTCGCGGAGCGCCGCGTCGACGCCGTTTATTTCGGCGGCGCGACGGCGAACCTCACGCCGAAGACCGATCTCGCGAACATCGTCGAGGCGCTCGGGCGCCACCTCGATCTCCGCGGCGCCGAGGTGACCCTGGAGGGTGTCCCGAGCCTGTTTCGCTCGCTCCTGCCGGGCCCCTTCGAGGTGCTGCGCGACATGCCGGCCCGGCACCGTCGCATCAGCATGGGCGTGCAGACGTTCGACGAGGCGATGCTCGATCGAATGGGGAGACGCCATTTCGGCGGCCGGCGCGACATCCGGCGCGTCGTCGAGAAGGCGCACCGGGACGGCCTCACCGTGTCGGGCGATTTCCTCATCAACCTGCCGTCCGAGCCCCTGACGCAAATGCTGGCCGATGTGGACGAGGCCGCGGCGCTCGGATTCGATCAGATATGCGTCTATCATCTGGTGCTCGCCGAGGGCCAGGGCACCCCCTGGGCCGAGGACCCGGCCGTCCGCGCCGAGCTCCCTTCCCTCGAGCAGGCCTGCGACAACTGGCTCGCCGTGCGCGAGGCGCTGCGCGAGCGCGGGTACGTGCAGACGACGCTGACCAATTTCGAGCGGGCCGATGTCCACGCGACCGATCGTCGCTTCGTCTACGAGGAGCACAGCTTCACCCCCGAACGGTACGACGCGATTGGTTTCGGGCCGCTGTCGATTTCGACGTTCACGAATCTCGGGCAGCGGCGCGCCGTGAAGTTCGCGCGTGGCAAGACCTTGGAGGGGGCCTTCTGGGGAGCACACGATCTGTACTTTCCGTACGGCGAGGAGGACCTCCGCCTGCTCTTCACGACGCGTAGCCTCGCGCGGCTCCGCATTCCGCGCCCCACGTACCGCGACCTCTTCGGCGTGGACCTCGCCGAGCATTTCGGCGCGCAGATCGAGGCGATCGAGGCCGCCGGCCTCGCGAAGCTCGACGCAGACGCGCTGCACCTCACGCCGCGAGGGATGTTCTACGCGGATTCCGTCGCGGGGCTTTTCGCCTGGCCACGCGTCGAGGCGCTGCGCACGGGCGGCGCAGGCCGGCGGACGCGGGACGTCCTGCAGGACGAGATGCGGATACGATTCCTGGATCCCATGGGCTGAGCCGCGGGAGCGGTTTGCCCAGGGATGGAGCGCGCGCGACGCCCATTACGTCAGGCGCTCGAAGGCAGCTTCGAGCTCGGGCGTGTCGGGCACGGCGAGCAAAAAATCGCGCTCCAGGGTCCGCCTCAGGCCCTGGGCATTCTCCAGGGTATGGCGCTCGGTGGGGCCGCCGAGGCGGTGAACCGCGAATTGCCGGTTTCGAAGCGTGTAGCGGCGACCGGGGACGGACCGGGCCACCATCAGTCCGGTGCGGAAATGCGAGCGCGGATGCGTCGACAGGTAGTAGTTGTAGACCTCGAAGTCGACCGGGTACTGTGGTTTCAGGTCAAAGCGATAGGTCGTCTTCCAGCTCTCGCCGATCCTCGACTGCATCAGGATGTCGTCCTCCCTCTGGAGCAACCGGAAGGGTTCGTGGGGAGTCGGCTGTTCCGTGCCGAGCTCGAGACGTAGCGGTCCTGTGAGGACTTGTCCCCCGAAACCGACGTCGACGATGTACGGCTCGTCGCCGAGGTCGACGCGCAGAAGCATGTGGCTGCGCGGCGTGATCGCGTCCTCGGTGGCATTCCAGAGCACGCGCGCGGCGAGGGCCGTGACACGAAAGCCGAGCGCCTCGAGCGCAGCCTGAAAGAGGCGGTTCTGCTCGAAGCAATAGCCGCCTCGCCGCCCCTCGACGAGCTTTTGCTCGAGCGCCGGAAGGTCGAGCGGCACCGGCCACCCCAAGAGCGGGTTCAGGTTCTCGAACGGGATGGTTTCGGTGTGGCGGAGGATGAGCTCGCGCAGGGCGTCGAGCGTCGCCGCCCGCGGCCCCGCGAAGCCGATAC
This sequence comes from Polyangium sp. 15x6, assembly GCF_029960785.1. Lineage (GTDB taxonomy): Bacteria > Myxococcota_A > Polyangia > Polyangiales > Polyangiaceae > Polyangium. The sequence continues at coordinate 20,302 of NZ_JASBQE010000078.1, read as the reverse complement.
GTCGAAGGTACGCGTCGAGGTCGATGGTCATCTCGTCTCCTCGGGGGAATGTGATTGGCCTCGAAGGGTCTGGCCAGTCGTATCGACGGCGCGCCTACCTGGACCTCATCTGCCGCCGGCGGTAGCATCGCCCCTCGATGTACCCCACGTCCCATCAAGCATTCATCGACGAGCTCGTGCGCACCCGCGGGCTCACGCGCGAGGTGGTCGTCGACGAGATCGTCGCCATCGCCCGCGACGCGGCGATCCGCGTCCTCGGCACGCGGACGCCGATCTCGGTCGAGCTCTCCGAATCCGACCAGGTGCAGGTATGGCAGGTGCTCACGGTCGTCGACGTCGTGAGCGACGCGGCTCGGGAGCTCGCGCTTGCCGACGCGCACCTGATCGCGCCTGACCTGGAGGCTTCCGACGGGCTCTCGATCACGATCGACTACACCCGAGATCCACGCGACGCCGAGCGCCGGGAGAAGCTCAGCGCGCTCGCGGACAAACTGCCGCTACCCCTGTGGGCCGAGGGTCTGTGGGAGGCGCTCGGCGAGGCGCTCAATGACTACTGGCTGCGCCATTTCCCGGGGCCGGTGCTTCCGAAGGGCACGCTGTGGACGCTGCTCTGCGAGGGCGGCGGCTGGCTCGTGGGACACGCGGCGCGTGAGGGTGGCACCACGCTCCGGTTCGAAGACGCGTGGCTCAGGTTCATTCGCTTGACCCCACATCACGGGTGGGTCGACGCCGGGCTCACCGTCGTGGTCGAGCGCGACGGCGGCACCCATCGCTGGCGCTTGCCGTGCTCCGGCAACGACTCGCTCGCGCGGCGGTATCTCGACGTGCCGACGGGGCCGGATGCTCGGGAAGGCTTCGCCCGCGTGTTTGCGACGCTTTGCGCCGAGGTCGACGCGAAGGGTATCGAGAGTTTGTCGGAGTATACGGCCTGTGAGCACCTCATCACCGCGGCGATCCTGCCGCCGCGACCAGGCTCGCTCTGGGCGTGGTGCGAGGAGCATCTTCCCGCGCTGCTCGGCGGGCACCGCCACGCGTTCTCGCTCGCCGGCCGCGACCTCGAGCTCGCGATCACCACCGTCTTCGCGGTGGACCGCAGCTTGCGTGGCTTTGGCAGCAGCAGCGTCGGGCTCACGCTCACCGATCGCAGCACCGGCGACGCGGCACACGCGGGCCTCCCGCTCGGCGGCCTCGAATGCGCGGCGCTGACACGACCGGGCCCTGATGCGACGACCGAGCGGGATCTCGCGGCGATGGCGGCAACATGGCGCGCTTGGCTCGACGTGCATGTCGTCGAGCACCTCCGGCGTGAACCCTTCGAGCTCGTGGACGACTTTCTGTATGCAATGGCGGGCTACTTCCCGCTGGTCGACCTGTTCGCCGCGCGCGTGGAGCACGGGGCGCCGCCGCCTTTGCCCGTGCCGCCCTTCGATTCCGATGCGCTCGCGCGAGCCGCGGCGCTCGTGCGCGCGCCTGCCCCCGAGACGTTCGCGCGCGCCCGCGATGGGATCGGCCCGGAGCGGCTGCTCGGCGTGTTCGAGGTCGGCCCCTATGCAATCGTGCTGGCGGACGATCTCCGGCGCGCTTTCCCATTTGCCGGCGCGTTCGTCGGCCTGCTCGCGCCCGGGGTGGACGGGATCTGCGAGATCCTGCGGGTCGATGCCTGGAACCCGTCGAGCCGGGCGATTGTCGACGGCGACGCCTTCGCGTTCCGGCGGCTATGCGAGTGGCTGCGCGAAGCGCTCGTCCGCAGCGGGCTCGATGCCCAGATCACGTATCATGGCGAGGACGACGCGGACGAGGACGCGGACGAGGATGAGAACGAGGATGAGAACGAGGATGACGACGCGGCGGAGCCCGCGGCGCCGGCGAGCCTGATGCTTTCGGAATGGCTGCGCTTCGGCCTGCCTGATGTGGGCGATCGCTTTCTCGTCGATTGGCGACACCAGTGGCACATCGCGTTCGCGGGTCCCAGCATCGTCGAGTGCTTCGGCGGCATCTACGGCATGAACGGCGACGAACGCGCGCGGATTGGCGAGCGCGATCGCCGGATATGGCGGGCCTTCCTGCACGACGTGATCGATCCACGATTCAGCGCTTGATCGGGCCGCGGCACGCCGAGGCTCCTACACCGGCGCGGAGTCGGTTTTCGTGATCGTAATCGCGGGGAAATACAGCCCGAGCTGCTCCCGCTCCCACCACATGCCCGTGCGGCGCCGCGTCTCGATGTCCGTCATGCGGTACTCGTAAAGAACGGCGCGCACGTAACGCGGTGGCCGATCCGGAAACGGACAGCGCTGGAGCAACGCGAGCACCTCGGGCGATCCCTCCAGCAGACGTGCCAGGAACGCGACGAACCAGCGTGGCGGCGGCCCGAGCGCGGCAAACCACATCTGCCAGTCGAGCCGTGGTTGATGCGGCGCGACCCAGGGCGGGGGCCGGCGCGGATCGGTGGGCTTGTACCGGAATTCGTACTCGAGCCAGCGGTCTCCGTCGTCGGAGCCTTCGATCACGATCTCGGGTCGACGTACCGTCATGACGCTGAAGAGCCCGTACGTGTTGACCGAATGGATGGGCACGAGCGCGTTCAGCATGCGCGAGAGAATGCCCGGCGGGCTGCGAGGGCCGTAGCGTTCGAGATGTGCGCCGAGGGTGAGCGTGAAGAGAAGGCCCGCAGCCGCTCCGATCACGAAGCGCCGGACGCCCCGCATCGGCCGCGCGGGCCCCGTGGCCCGAAAGAGGGTTTTCCCGAGCAGCGGCTCGTCGTCCAGGAGCCATGACCCGAGTACGACCGTGAGCAAATTGAAAAATCCATAATTGCCGGTGGCGGCGATGCCCGCCTGTAGTCCGGCGAGGGGCCAGAAGGAAAACCGCCGGAGGCGCCGGGGAGCGAACACGAGAAACGGCACGATACACTCGCAAAGAAGCGCGAGCCTGGTCGACAGCCGCTGGACGGGGCGGGGGAGCTGATGCGCATACCACCCGAGCGGGGTCGGGAGCGGCTGCGTCTCGTAATGGTAGCCGAGCGCGGTGCGGTTCTTCCACGTGACGTCGCCGGACTGGAGCTTCGCGAGGCCCGATTCATAGTAGAGCCGGAAGACGTGCCATCGCAGGAGCAGCACCGCTTGCCACGGAGGGTCCTCGCGGCCGAGGCCCGGACGCAGGCCGCGTGGTGCGATCAGGAGCGCGTGCAGGCTGCTCTCGAGGAGGAGCGCGTCCCATTGAAACGACAGGAACGTGCCGCTGGCCGAGACGAACGAGAGGTAGAGCGCCCAGAGCAGCAAAAGCACGGGCCGAGGAGCGACACCGAGCACGAGCAGCGCCGCGAGGAGCTTTCCTGCGCGGCAGGCGCGAACGAGCGTGGCATCGGACGCATCCACCCAGAAAATCGACGGCACGGCCTGGTAGCGCTTCGGTCCGAAGACGTACCGGGCACGCTCGAGCCGCTCTCGAATGGGGAGGATGCCGCGGCGGCCATGAAGGCCGAGCACCTGCGAACCGAGCGAGGCGAACGCGAGGTAATGGACCGCGCCGAGCGAGCGCAGAAACAGCCATCGAACGACGCGGCTCCGGGGCTGTGAAGCGGAAGGACGGCGTGTGATACGCCTCTCGACCCATGCAGCGACTGAACGAAGGATGGGCAAGCGCGCGAGCCACCCGAGCGCTGCGAGGTTTGGCGCTCGAACGAGGCCATCGTGGATGAGCACGGGCTTTCGCGACATGCCGAAACCCCGAGGCGGAACCTACGGCCCGCCATTTCATCCCGCGAGTGCCATCCGGCCCGCGCCGGAGCGCCGTGCCTGGCTCGCCCGGCTCGTGCGTCAGCCCAAAGACGAGAGGACGAACTGGTTGCCGTCCGGGTCCTTGAAGATCGCGCTCGTGCCCCACGACTCCTTCTTTGGCGGCTGGACGAACTCCACCCCGCGCGCCTTCAGCTCCTCGTAGGTCTTTTCCACGTCGGCGGTGGCGAACGAGCCATTGAAGAAGGTGCCGATCCGCGACTCCTGTCCCGGCGGCGTGAAGAGCACCACGCCGGTCTGCGCCCCCGGGATGGACAGCTCGATCCACCGCTGCCCCGGGCCCATGGGCTGGTCGGTCTTCACCTGGAAGCCGAGCTTCTGCGTGTAAAACTCGAGCGCCCGCTGCTGATCCTTCACCGGGATGCTGACGAACTTCACCTGGGTAATCATGCGGTTTTGCTTTCTGTGGTGACGAGGAGGGTCGTCCTGCCGGCGCGCTGATCCGGACGGTACAACGAGACAGGGCGAGCGGGCAATGGCCACGGTCCGCGCCGCCGGTACACAACGGGCTCGACGCCGGCCGTTCGTCCTGCGATCGTCGTGGTCGATGGGTAGGACCGAACGCCTCTTCGCAATCATCGACGCGCTCCGACGCCATCGACGCCCGGTCACCGCGGCCGAGCTCGCGGCCGAGCAGGGGGTCTCTGTACGCACCCTTTATCGGGACGTGCAGACGCTGATCGGACTTGGCGCGCCGATCGAAGGCGAAGCGGGCGTCGGCTACGTGCTGCGGCCCGGCTTCTTCCTGCCGCCGCTGATGTTCACCGCGGAGGAGCTCGAGGCGCTCGTCCTCGGCGCGCGCTGGGTCGGCGCGCAGGTCGACGAGAGTCTTGCCTGCGCCGCGAAGAACGCGCTCGCCAAGATTGCGACCGTCTCGCCCCGGGAGCTACGCGAGAACATGGACGACACGAGACTTTGGCCGGTCGTGCTCGACGGGGCCAATGCGGTCCCGGTGCCCGCGCTCGGCCTCGTACGGCAGGCAATGCGGAAGGAGCGTGCGCTCGCGCTACGCTATGAGGACGAGTCCAATCGCATCACCGAGCGCGAGATCTGGCCGGTGCAGCTCGCGTACTACGAGGGCAAGCAGATCGTCGGGGCATGGTGCTGCTTGCGCGCGTCGTTCCGGCATTTCCGCACCGATCGGATCGTGAGCCTCGCCCTCACCGAGCGACCCTACGGCAAGGCACGCCGCGTGCTGGCCCTCGAATGGTTCCAGGCCTGGGAGCGCGAGCGCGGCTAGCCTGCGCCGCCCCATCGAGGGAAATGCGCTCGCGTGTGGTTTGCTCCTGCCATCCGTTGTCAGCAGGGGTGGTGCAGGTTCTTCGGTGTCAACCCCAAGGCGCCCACGAGGCGCCCTTCACCCCCATTTGAGGAATCAATGAAAATCTTGGTCACAGGCGCGACCGGCACCGTCGGCCGCGAGATCGTCAAGCAGCTCGTCGAGGGCGGTCACCACGTCCGCGCGCTGTCCCGCAATCCCGCGCGAGCCCATTTCCCCGCCGGCGTCCACGCCGTGGCCGGCGACCTGACCGCGCCGGACACATTCGCGGAAGCCTTCGAGGGCATCGAGGCCGTGCACTTGATCAACTTCGGCGGCGACGATTCCGCGCCGCTCGAGACCGGGGCACGGCTCGTCGCGCTCGCCGAACGGGCCGGGGTGCGACGGATCTCGGTGCTGCTCGGCGGCGCGCCCGCGCCGCTCGATGAGGCGGTCGCCGCCGGGAGCGTCGATTGGACCTTTCTGCAGCCGGTGGAGTTCATGTCGAACCACCTCGAATGGGCGGCGTCGATTCGCAGCGAGGGGCTCGTGCGCGAGCCGTTTCCCGACCGGCTGAGCGCGGTCGTCCATGAGGCCGATATCGCGGCCGTCGCCGTGGCAGCATTGACGCAGGATGGCCACGCAGGCAAGACGTACACCATCACGGGGCCGGAAGTGCTCAGCCTGCGTCAGATGGTCGATATCCTCGCCGCTGCAGCCAAGCGCGAGATCAAGCTCGTCGCGTTGACGGAGCAGCAAGCACGCGAGCGGTGGCAGGGGATGGGGTTTTCGCCCGAGGCCATCGAGTTTTTCGTGTACATTTATGGTAATACGCCGGAAATCGGATACACGGTCACGCCCACGGTCGAGCAGGTGACCGGGCGACCGGCGCGGACGTTCGCGCAGTGGGCGGCGGAACACGCATCCGCGTTCACTTCGTAGGTGAGCCGCCGAAGAGCGCGCGAATGGCCTCCTCGGCCGCATCCGATAGGACGTCCCTATCGAGGCGCAAGGGGTCGTCGAAGAATGCCGCGGCGGCGGTTCGATCGACGATGTGCGTCCCGACGAGCGCGATCGAGCGGTCCGTATCGAAAATGTTCTCGGCCACGATGATACGCGCCCCGTCGACGATGCGCTCGTCGGCGGCGCGACCGGCGACGGGCTCACCGAGCCATGCCGCGAAATATTGGATCGACAGATTGCCGGGGCGTGCCATGTGCGCCGTCCCGATCACCACCCGCAGCCGCGCGCGCTCCTCGGGCGTCATGCGCACGGCCCACGCCGTCACCTGCGCGTGGAGGGTCATTACATTCTGGTAGGCGGCCTCCCTTATGTTCTCCAGGACGTCGGCGCGCTGCGAGCGAACGAACGCGCCGAGCGTGCTCGGCGTCAGGCGCTTCTCGCGGGTGGTTTGATCGATGAGCGAGAGCGAGCGGGTCAGGATGCGCCGCTGGCGCTCGCGCTGGGCCACGTCGGAAAACCTCGCGTCGATCGTGGAGAGCGCCGCCCTGAGGAGGGCTTCGTAGGAGACGAGCTTGCCGAGCTGCGCCTCGTCGATCGGGCCATCAGCTCCAGAAAGCAGCAAATAGAGGGCAAAGGGAACGTGCGCGAGGGTCTTGAGCTCGTGATAACGCTCATTCGTGGCCGGCCGCTCGAGCCGCTCGCCACGATGCAGGAGGACGAGCGTATCGCCGTATTGCACGAGCACTGGTCCGGAGGCCGCGAGCATGGCGGCGCGGCGCTCGGTGTAAGCGTCGCGGAAGGCGCTGTTCAGGGGGCAGAGCGGGTCGCCGGAGGGGAGCGGGCATGGCCGCGCGCTACGGACATGTTCCGTGGGCGGCGGCGTTTGCGCGTCCTTCGCGGGGGAGACCCGCCCCGCCTGGCACGCGGACAAGAATATCAGCGGAAACATGGCCACGAGCACGCGGGCCGCGCTCCCTGCACGCATCGTCATCCCCTCCCTCGGCCGCATGGTGAACCTCGAATGGCAAGGCTACGCCATACGCTGCGTCGCACGAGAGTCGGGCTCCTTCGGAATGGGCCGTCAGGCCAATGCGGACCAAAAAACGGCCACGTTCCGCCCGGAACTGTACGCGGGGAGCAGCGGCGGGAGCGCGTCCCACGTCGTCACTGCCCGTTCCCCTGTGCCCCCTGCTGGCTCGAAGCCTGCGCAGATGCCGCATCGGCCGCGGACGTACCGGTTCCCTGATCCTTCTTTACCTCCGTGCTTTTTTCGACCGCGGCCGCCGCCGGGGGAGCGACCGTGGCCCCATCGACATTCATGAGCATCTGCGTGCCCGGCCCGCCGCCGAGCACGACCACCTTCGAGTTCTGCGATTTCGCGAGCTCGATCTGCGACTTCGCGAGCTCCAGCGACGCCTCGATGCTGCGCCACTTGAGGATGTCCGGAGAAACCTTGGTCGCGATGAGGTTGTAATCGCGGATCCCTGCCGCCTCCGTGCGCCTCCGCTCGGCCTCTTTCTCTTCCTTCTCCAGCCTGAAGCGATACTCGAGCATGAGCTGCTCTTGCTTGTACTTGTCCGCGATCGCGCTCTGGACGATCTCGGGCAGCTCGATATCGATGAGCTTGAGCTCGTAGAGCTGCACGTAGGGACGCGCATTACCACTTTCATCGAGGCGCCCGAGCGCCGATACCTTGCCGACCTCCTGGAGGAGGTCACGCACGCTCGTGTAGATCTCGTGCGCCGTCCGGCTGCCGAAGGTGCGCCGGACGTGGGACTCGACCTCGGGTCGGATCAAGCGCTCGAAGTAATCGACGCCGATGTCCTGGTGTAGATAACCGAGCATCTCCATGTTCGGTTGGTATCGTACGGAGACCTCCACCGGGAGGTTGAGCCCCTCCTCGCTGAGCACGTCGAATTTCAGCTTTTGCTGCTGCATTCGCGTCTCGTAGACGGTGAGCTCGTCCCAGGGGGGGATCACGTTGAGCCCCTCGCCCCAGAAACGATTCGTCACCGTCCCACCGAGGAAAAAACGATACATGACGGCGCTGCTCCCCGCCGGCACGCGGATGAAGATCCGCGGCCAGAGGAAGCCGACCACGAACAGGAGGACGACCAGCGTCGTATAGAGGGTGAATCGTGCCTTCCGGAGCCACTTCGCGAGCCGCTCCCGGAAGGGTGGCTTCTTCGCGTCGCCACTCGAAGATCCATTTTGCATCTCTTCATCCGCTTCCGGTTTGCTCATTGGCGGCTCTCATCAAGGGCTGGTCAGGACGGCTTGGTCGTCTTGGCGTCCTCTTGGGACTTCTGCACGTCCGCGACGTACTCCTTGGCGTTCTCGAACTCCTGCTTGAAGTAGCTGCGCACCTTGTGCGGGTCGAAATCGAGCAGCGTACCGCCTGTCTCGAAATGCATGACGAAGACCTTGCCCAGCGCCCGGGTGAACGCGGCCGAGATGACGGGGACCGTCACGAAGCCGAACGCGGTGCCCACGAACGGAATGAGCTTCCCCAGGCTGGCACCGAGCACGGCGCCGGCGCCGACGCCGAGGACTCCCGAGAAGAGCGAGCCGATGAGCTTCTTGGCGATGTCCTCCCGGAAACTGAGCTCATAAAGCTCCGAGAGCTCGGCGAGCATTTTCACCTGGATGCCCGTGACCGCGACGATGTCGACGATAGGCACGGGAACGAGCCCGGCGCCGAGCACCCAAAGCACGTTTCGCCGAATGACGGCATCCGCGCGGCCCACGCGCGAAACGGGCTCCGGGGACTTCGGCGCGGCGTTGCTCCGGGCCTTCTCCTCGGTCTTCGGCGCGGCGCTCGGCCCGGCCTTGGCTTCTGCCTTCGGCTCGACCTCGGGGGCGCTCGTCGCCTCCTCTTTCACCTCGATTCGAGGCTCGTCCGTCTTCTTCTCCGTCGGCTGATTGGATTGCGTGGTTTCAGTCGCCATGATTCTCCTCCGTTCGCAAGCTGCAACGATGGGCGGGTCAGTGTCTCCCCGTCGCGTCCCGCCAGGCGCGAACGAGCTCGTTCACGAATTTGCCGTCGAGGCGCGGCGCTTCGACGAACGGCGCGTCGATCTCCACGCCATAACGTCGGAATCTGAAGAAAGGATTCTCGGAGTCCTCGATGCTCCGGAGCTTCAACTCGGGGGTCGCCGGCCGAAGACCCCGCTTGACGGCCAGCTTCTGCATCTCCGGGCCACGAAGGAAGCCGATCCACTTCTCGGCAGCCGTGCGTTGCTCGGCGGTGAGCGTCCCGTCGTCGAAGATGACCACGGGATGTTCGTTCACGAGCGTCGGCTGCGGGTACACGACGCGCAGCTCTGCCATCACGTCCGCATGGTTGTCGAATTGCTGAAGAATCGTGAAAACGAGCTGCTCCTGCGTCACCACGGCGTCATATCGGCTCGCGCCGAGGTCGAAGATGGCGTCGGTCAAGAGGGGCGCCGACGGGGTGGGGGCCGGCGCGCCCGCTTCGCATCGCTTGAGCCAGCGCTCGAAAGCCTCCCGCCGCTCCTGGAACGAGCGAGCGAAATCCGGCTCGGCAAGGTCGCCACGCACGACCACGCCCTCTTTGGCGGGTTGTCCGAGCGCCTCCTTGATCCGCTCCTTGAGCGCGGTCGGCCTGTCGTTCGGAGGCAATGCGTAATCGTAGGCCATGAGGTAAAGCGCCGCGAGCCCCTCCGCCGAGCGCGTCGGCGACGGGTGCTCGAACTTCGCCCTTCCCCACCGCTTCATTTCGTCCGCCGTCGGAAACGGCGCGATATAGGCTCGTTGGGGTTTCTTGTCGACCCGCCGAGCCGCGGGCGCCGGCTGTGGCGGGAGCGCGGCCGGGACGACCGAGCCGTACCAATCGCTCCACGTCCCTGGCACCATGTGCTCGAGGGCCATCTCCTCGAGATCCTGCGGGTCCCGCGGCACCCCCGGGCACATCGCGTCCACCCACAGCCCCTCGCCACTCTTGCTTTTCTCGAGGATGGCTTCGAGGACCTCGAGCCGATCTTCCCATATCAAGATCACGAGCGGGGATCGGGCGAGAGAAACCTGCTTCGTGATGTCGAACGGTGATCGGCCGCGGCTCTCCTTCCAGCGCCCATCGAGGTAACGAAGGACGAGATCGTCCGCGGGCGACCAGAGCGTCGGTTTTACCTCCCCCTTCAGGATGGAGTCGGCTCCCTCGATACCGCCCGCCGCAATCGCCTTGATCTGGATTTTCGGACATATCTTCGCGAACCGAGTCGCTGCCTCGTCGATCCACGCCTGTTTGTCACTGCTGTACAGCATCTCGACGATGACGGGGTGTCCGTCGTGCGGCGCCGAGCCACAAGTCTCGCTCGAGGCCTCGGTCACGATCTTCATGTCCACGAGCCGTGAGGGCTTTGGAAGGTCGGGCACGAGCCTGCCACCTCGCGCGAAGAATGTTGCGAAGAGGGCGAACAGCCCCGAGGAGATCACGATGTCGCGAATGGTGAGCCCGAGTGTCGTTTTTTTCGAGCGAGGTTCGTCTTGTTTTCGCGTCGGGGCCACGAGGTCCTCCATCAATCGACGTTCGCCTCGGGTGGAAACGCGGCGTCCACGACCGCTTCCCAGAGCGTCGGCATCTTGGGGATGTCGGCGGCTGCGACGCGCGCCATGAGCTCGTCGCGGGAGGAGACGCCGAACTTCCGGACGTACGCGCGCAGGCACTCCGGGCGCGAGAACAAGAACATCAGATCGGTGAGCTGCATCGAGCGAATCACCAGCATCGGGTGCGGTGCCTCGAGGGGGCGGTAATCGGGATTGTGCAAGCCGGGCTCGAGGCAGCCGGGGTAGAATTGGCCTATCATCAACCCCTGGGCCGTGATCTCGGGCTTCAGCGCCTCGTGCACGGGGTCGATCAGCAGCGGCCCCCCGTCGTGGGGCAGGCCCGGAAACAAGGTCAGGATGGCGCGGAACTCGCGGCCGACCTCGGTGGCGGGCGGCAGCGTCGGAAAGCGCGCCGCAAGCGCGCGCAGCACCGGCTCCACGGCGGCCGGGCGGAGCTCGCCCTGGTACACATGAAAACGGATGGACCGAAAGCGGGTCAGGGCAGGCCCGACGAAGGGACACACGTGGCCCTTGCGACCGATCTGCGGATCCGGTTTGGCGATGGAGGTCTGGAGCCAGGCCAGCACCTCGAGCAGCTGCGCGCGGGCAGCCGCCGGCAGACCGGCGCTCTGCTCGACGAGCTGGTTTGCGCTGATCAATACAGGCTCATGGGCCAATGTCTCGATGCTCGGGTTCATGCGCGTTCCACAGACCGAATACGGCCATACTCCATGGTGATCACTCGATCCGCACAGTGGAAGAATCGGTCGTCGTGGGTGACTGCAATGACCGTCTTCCCTCGCTGCTTCATTGCCGGCAAAAGCTCTTCGTAGAAGTAGGCGCGGAACTCGGGGTCCTGATCTGCGGCCCATTCGTCGAACACACAGATGGGCCGGTCCTCGAGGAGCGCCACGATCATGGCCAGGCGTTTGCGCTGTCCGGTGGAGAGATTGCGGTTCGTGAAACCCTGGTTCTCGAACGACGTCTTCTGCTTGAGATCCATCTGCGCGATGAGCCGATGCACGGCCGCCGGGTCGACGTCGAGCAGCCCATAGAGCTTGGCGAACAGGTGGAAGTCCGAGTAGATGGCCGAGATTTTCTCGCGATATGCGGCCACGTTGCCGGAATCGACACGTATCCCGCCGACCAGGAGCTCACCGCCCGTCGGCGGATACAGCCCCGTGAGCACCTTGAGGGCCGTCGACTTGCCGCTCCCGTTTCCGCCGACGATGAACACGATCTCGCCTTCCGCGATGTCGACGTCGAGGGGGCCGATGCGGAACGCGCCGTCGCTGTCATCGGAGACGTATTCGAATTCGATGCCGCGCCCAGCGATCGCGCCGAATCCGCCTTGCCACGCGTCCTCGACGTCCAGCGCGATTCGTGTCTCCTGGATGGCCTTGTCGAGCTTTTCCTCCAGCGTCCGCGCCCTGTCCAGCGCCACATTCGAGCGGATGTATGCGGGCGCCCCCGTGATCAGCACGGTCATGGGCCCCCAGAGGAACAGGATGGCCGCGACGATACCGATCAGCGTCGAGGAGTCCACGTCGATGTGCTGCGGAATGACGATGACGATGACGCCGAGCAGCGCATAGAGGTTGCTGCTGGCGAAGATGAAATTGTCGCCGTTCATCTCGCCGGACTTCAGGTTGAAGCCCTGCAACGCCTCCGATGACCGCTCGATGTCGGTGCGGATGTCGCGGCCGCGCCGGCGGCTGAGCTTGACCTCCTTGAAGCCCTTCAAGAGGTCCGTGAGCCGATCGAAGAACGCGACGCGTGCGTCCCCGAGGCGCTGCAGATAGCGCTCGAGCTCCTTGGCCCTGTCTCGGTACGTCGAGTAGCCGATGGTGAGCAAGAACGTGATGGCGATGAAGGTCGGCAAGGAGAGCCAGGCGACGTACAGCACCGCGAATGCAAGGATGAGGGCCGCTTGCAAGAAGGCCGATATCAGCGGCCCGTAGTTGGACACGACGCTCAGGTTTTCGGTGATCCCGTCGTGGATCTCTGCGGTGCCGATGCGCTCGACGCCCTGGATGTCCGCCTTTTCGAGCTTGTCGACGATCCTGATCTTGATCCGGTGCAGCGCCGATTCCACGACCGTGGCCGTCCGGTAGTACACGTACTTGGCGCTGAGATAATGGCCGGCGACGACGAGCGCGAAGAGGCCGGCCGCAGGCAGCCCCGAAAGCTCCGGCGCGCCGGCGACGACGTTCGCCCCGATGAGCACGAACATGCTCGTGGCGCCCGCCACGCACGCCGCCATGAGAATGCGACGGCGCTCGCCACCCGCCTCCTGGGTGATGAGATCGACGATCGTCAAGGCGCATCCATTCGGGGGGTCGCCTGGACCTTCCCGTAGCTCAGCTTGATGACGCGGTCCGCGCAATGAAAGTAGCGATCATCGTGGGTGACGGCGATGACCGTCTTGCCCCGGCCCTTCAGCGCGGGCACGAGCTCCTCGTAGAAGTACCTGCGGAATCCAGGGTCCTGATCGGCGGCCCACTCGTCGAATACGTAAACGGGGCGATCTTCGAGGAGTGTCATGATCGTGGCCATGCGCCTGCGCTGGCCGGTCGACAGATTGCGCCGGGTAAATTGCTGCTTCTCGAAAGAGGTCTTCCCCTCGAGGCCCATCTGCGCGAGCAGCGCGCGCACCGCCTCCGGCTCCGCGTCGAGCATGCCATAGAGCTTGGAGAAGAGGTGGAAGTCCGAATAGATTGCCGAAATCATCTCTCGGTACGCGGCCACGTTCTCCGGCTGGACGAGGACACCGCCGACGCGCAGCTCTCCGCCGCTCCGCGGGTAGAGCCCCGTGAGCACCTTGAGCAGCGTCGATTTGCCGCTCCCGTTCCCACCGACGAGGAAAACGACCTCGCCCGGCTCGATGTCGAGGCTCAGGGGGCCGACGCGGAAGCTCCTGTCTCCGTTGCCTGCGGGATACTCGTACACGATATCGCGCGTCGAGAGGGTGCCGATGCGACCGTTCCACGGATCCTCGGTCTTCTGGACGGCCGCTCGCTGAACGGCCTCATCGAGCTTCTCCTCCAGCGCCCGGATCTGTTCGAATGCGACGCTGGAGCGAAACACTGCGTTGAGTCCTCCGGCCACGCTGGTGAAGGGGCCCCACACGAACGCGGTGCACGTGACCAGGCTGGCCATGGTCTCGGTATCCACGTCGACGTACCTGGGCATGGTGAAGATGACCGCCCCCAGCAGGATGTACAGGACGCAGTTGGGCATGACCAAGACGCCGCTGAGCCCCTCGGCCGTCCTCACGGCGCCGGTGCGGAGGGACTCGGCCATCCCCACGATATCGTCGTGGATCTCACGCCCGCGCCGGCGGCTGAACTTGGCTTCTTTGAAGCCCTTCAGCAGATCCATGACCCTATCGAAGAGCTCGAGCCGTAGCTGCCCCATCTGGCGCAGCACATCGACGACCTCTTCGAATCTGTATTGAACGATGAAGAACCCGAACACCAACATGAGCGCGATCAGCGCGAAGGCGGGCGGCGAGATCCACGCAATGTAAACGAGCCCGAACACGAGGACGAAGAGCGCCTGCAGGAAGCTCCCGAGCACCCACCCTTGCTCCGACACGACGGACATGTTCTCCGTGACGCGATCGAAGATCTCTGCGGTCCCGATGCGCTCGAGCCCCTCGAGCTCGGTTCGCTCGATTTTCGAGACGATTCTCGTCCTGATGCGGTGGAGCACAGCCTCGACGAGGGACGTCGTCCGGTGGTACGTCGCTCGAGCGCCGAGGATATAGAGGGCCATCGTCGACCCGAACAGGAAAAGCGCCCGCAGGTCCGCCTGCTCCGGGGACCCGGCGAGGACATTGGCGCCGACGAGGAGGAGCGCGTTCGCGATACCCCCCATCGTTGCGACGGCCAGGATGGCAGCCCGCTCCCCCTTCGCCTCCTCGAGGAGAAGCTCTAGGACGTACATTGCTGCCCCGCGATCGAGCGTGAGGTGCAGTGCGCGATGAGGCGTCGCAGCGAAGAGAGGACCTTTTCCGCGATCCTCTCTATCGTCGATTTTTCGTACATCGCGAGGCTGTAGCCCCACGTGAGCCGCAGTCGCCCGTGCATCACGATGCCACTCAATGCGAGCTCATGAAACAAGGCCATGTTCGGGCTCGCGCTCGTGTGCTCCGTCCCCGCGAATTCCCAGGTCGAGCCTGCCTCATGCTGCCCGAGATAGTTGAACAGCACCGGCATTGGCACGGTGAGCGACGCGCGCACGGCCTCGTCCGGGTGCGCATACCGCAGCCAGCCGTATCCCACGCCCCGCCCTGGCACCGACCGGAGCTGCTCCTTCACGCCATTCAGCAGCAGAGCGGGATCTTCCCCCGGAGGGACGCGCAGCGAGAGCGGGAACAGCGACGAGAACCACCCCACGGTGCGGGACACGTCGACGTCCTCCACCACGGGCTCGCGACCATGATGCTGCAGTGCCACGCAGACCGTATCCGTCCCGGAGGACGCGCTCAATCCCTCTGCGAACGCCGACAAAAGGACCGCATGGATCTCCGTTTTACCCGCCGAACCCACGTCGTGGAGGAGCGCACGGGTCTCTGCCGCTGACAGCTCCACCTCCAGGGTGCGGCTATCGCCGAAGGTCCCCACCGCGCCGTCGCGGTCCCGCGCGCCCGGCGTCACGCCGCCGGCGCATTGCGCCTGCCAGTACCCGAGCTCCTCCGACAGACCGCCGCCCCCGACAAACGCGTGCAATCGCTCGGACCATTGGCGAAGGGATGTCGTCTTGGGTCCGAGATCCGGCGTCCGCCCAGCGATCAATGCGTCGCAGGTGCGCTCCACGTCCTCGCACACGATGCGCCATGACACGATGTCCGTGACGAGGTGGTGCATGGCGAGGAGCAGCCGCGCCCCGCCTTCGCCCATATCCAGCCACGCAGCGCGGAAGATCGGGCCGCTGGCCAGGTTCATGCCCCGTTGCAGGACCTCCGCTGCCTTCTTCACGGCGGCATCACGGGCCGAGGGCCGGAGCGACGACAGATCCACCCGCTCGAGCACGAGGGTCGCCCCCTCTTCGTGCTCCTGCACCCACCCGGCGTCGGTACGACGATATCGGAGCCGCAATGCGTCGTGCTGCTCCGCGAGGATCCGCAGCGCCTCTGCGGCGATCTCCGGCAATAGCGCGGGCGGCGGCGTCCACACCATTGCCGGACTGAAATGCTGGGCATCCTCGGGATCTCCATCCAGGAACCAATGCTGGATCGGCGTCAGCGGGACCGACCCGGTCACGGCACCCTGCTCCGCGAGGACCGCGCTTTCTTTGCGCGCCGCCTGCGCGAACTGCGCCACCGTCTGGTGCGCGAACAGGTCGCGCACGGTCACGTGGAGGCCGGCTCGTTTGGCGCGACCTATCACGTGGATCGCGAGGATCGAGTCCCCTCCGAGATGGAAGAAGTTATCGTGGATCCCGACGGGTGAGACTTGCAGCACCTGCGACCATAGCTCGGCGAGCGTGCGCTCCGTCTCGGTCCGCGGCGCCACGTACGAGGTCTCCGCCGCGCTACGCGTCATCTCCGGTGCCGGTAGCGCCTTGCGGTCCACCTTGCCGCTGGGATTCAGCGGCAGCGCCGTCAGCCGCACGAATACAGAGGGGACCATGTATGCGGGCAGCGAGGCCTGAAGGTGCTCGCGCAGCGTGCTCTCCGTGCATTCGTCTTCTCCGGCCACCACGTACGCGACCAGCCGTTTGTCGCCAGGCGTGGACTCCCATGCGACCACGGCGCACGCTCGCACCGCCGAATGGGACGACAGCACCGCCTCGATTTCGCCGAGCTCGATGCGGAAACCCCGGATCTTCACCTGATGATCGATTCGCCCGAGGAACTCCAGCTCTCCGTTCGCGTCCCATCGG
Source organism: Polyangium sp. 15x6 (assembly GCF_029960785.1). Lineage (GTDB taxonomy): Bacteria > Myxococcota_A > Polyangia > Polyangiales > Polyangiaceae > Polyangium. Next base: position 3,829 of record NZ_JASBQE010000078.1, on the reverse strand, counting down.
GCGAGGTCACCCGTGCGGTACATCCGCGCCCCGGGCACATTCGAGAACGGGTCAGGGACGAACCGCTCCGCTGTCAGTCCGGGGCGCCCCAGATAGCCGCGCGCGAGCCCGTCGCCCGCGATGTACAGCTCCCCAGGAATGCCCACCGGGACCTGCATCAGGTTTCGGTCGACCACGTGGAGCTGCGTATTGGCGATACCTCGGCCGATCCGGACGTAGCTCTGCTCGGCGTCGATGCGATGATGAGCAGACCAGATCGTGGTCTCCGTCGGCCCATACACGTTTCTGACCGAGGATGCCCGGCGTGCGAGCTTGGCCGCGAGATCCGGCGTCATCGCTTCTCCACCGCACAACACCTGCAGGGGCCTTCCGCCCTTCCAGCCTGCGTCGATGACCATGCGCCATGTCGCAGGCGTCGCCTGCATCATCGTCGCGCGCTCCAGGGCTCTCACCAGCGCTTCCCCATTGCTCGCGTCTTCTTGCGACGCGAGGTGGACCGAGGCTCCCCGGAGCAAGGGCATGAACAGCTCCAGCCCGGCGATATCGAAGGACAGCGACGTGACGGCCAGCATCACGTCCCGGGGCCCGACCTCCATCTTTTCGGCGAAATCGTGGAGCAGGTTCGTCAGCGCGCCGTGCAGAACCTGGACGCCTTTGGGCCTCCCCGTCGAGCCCGACGTGTAGATGACGTAAGCCGCGTTCTCCGGCCCTACCTGGGCGCCGGGAGCCGTGAGCGGCTGACCCTGCCAAGGGGGCGCGCTCGCATCGAGGTGTACCGTGACAAACGCGTGCGCGGGAAGCTTGCCCTCGAGGCGTCCCTGGGTGAGCAGCACCGCGGGCCGCGCGTCCGTCAGCATGTAGGCCAGCCGCTCTCGCGGATAGCCGGGGTCGAGCGGCACGTACGCGCCGCCCGCCTTGAGGATGCCGAGCAGCCCCACCACCATCTCCAGCGAACGCTCGACGCATAGCCCCACCAGCACCTCCGAGCCCACGCCGAGCGCGCGCAGGTGGTGGGCCAGCTGATTCGAGCGCTGGTCGAGCTCCCGGTAGGTGAGCTCTTGCTCGGCGAATACCAATGCCACCGCGTCGGGGGCTCGTGCGGCCTGCTCCTCGAAGAGGTCGTGAATGCACTTGCCCTCGGGATACGCGGCCGCCGTATCGTTCCAGGCAGCGAGCTGCTCGTGCTCCGCCTCGGTCAGGAAGGCAAGCTCGGACAGGGGTTTGTCAGGGTGCGCCACGACGTCGAGGAGCAGGGTGCGGAGGTGCTCGCCCAGCCGCTTTGCCGCAGCATCGTCCACGCGTGTCGTGTCATAGGCCAGGTGGACGCTGGTCCCTTCCGCGTCACGGACCACGGCGAACACCAGCGCGTTTTTCGCGGTTGTCACACTGGAGGACATCGCTTCGAGGAGCGGTGACCACCCCGCCGCGATCCCGGTATGCGGCGCCGACACATCGAAGAGAAGCACGTCATACAGCGGGTTCTCATCGCCGTGCCTGGACAACCCCTGGTCCTGCACCACCACGTCGAACGGCAATGCCTGATGCTCGTGGACCTCCACGGACGTGCGCCTCGCAGTCGAGAGCAGCTCGCCAAACGTCGGGTTCCCCGAAAGGTCGGTCCGCAGCACGACCGTGTTCGTGAAGAAGCCGAGGAGGTTTGCCGTGCCCGGCACCTCGCGATTCGCGATCACCGCGCCGAGCCCGAAGTCCTTCTGGCCGCTGTAGCGCGAAAGGACCGCCGTGAGGACGGCATACCACGCCATGAACGGCGTGCAGCCATGGTCACGTGCGAGCGCCTGTAGCGCGCTGCTCGCATGCTGAGGAATGCAGAGCGTCACGCTCGCTTCAGGGCCAGGGCCGCCCTCCGAGGCAGGGCGGAGAATGGGCAGCTGGAGCCGCGGCACGCCGGCAAGTTTGTCCTTCCAGTACGCTCGTGAGGTCTCGAAACCGCCTCCTGTGAGCGCATCCTGCTCGGCTCGTGCATAGTCGGCGAACTGGTACGAAAGCGCCGGCAGATTCGCAGGCCCGCCGCGGCAGCACGCCTCGTACAAGCGCGAGAGTTCGGAGAGCAGGACGCCGCTGGACCATTCGTCGGTGATGATGTGGTGCTGGAGGACGAGCACGACATGGTGCTCGGCGGCCATGGTCACGACGAGCACGCGTGTCAGCGGCCCGGCACCGAGGTCGAAACGAACGCCGATCTCGGCTTCCAGGAGCGCGCGCAAGGCGGCTTCCCGCGCCGCTTGGGGCAGCGCCGAGACGTCATCCACGCGCACCGGAATCGATACGCCCTTTGCCACGACGCGTCTCGGCAGGCCGTCGACCTCGGGATAGGTCGTGCGCAGGATTTCGTGGCGCTCCGCGAGCAACGTCACGCTCTGGCGCAGTGCCGGCTCCGAGAGCGCGCCTCGAATGACGAACGTCTGCGGGACCTGGTACGACAGCGCCTCGGGGGATAGTTTGTCGAAGAACCACATTCGCCGCTCGGTCCCCGAGAGGCCGGCGTACGCGGGATCGGCGGTGCCGCGCGGCAAAGGGGAGACCGCGGCCACGGGCGCCGGTTGTTTCTCCATCCCGTCCAGCGACGCCGCCAGGGCGGCCACCGTCGATTGCTGAAACAGCGTGGCCACGCTCAGTCCGAGCCCGAGCCGCGCCTTCACCGCGGACACGAGGCGCACTGCCAAAAGTGAGTGGCCGCCGAGCAGGAAGAAGTCGTCGTGCGCGCCGATGGGCCGCACCTCGAGCAGCTCTTCCCAGATGGTCACGAGCGCGCGCTCCGTCTCGGTCCGCGGCGCCACGTACGAGGTTTCCGCCGCGTCGCGCGTCGCCTCGGGCGATGGCAGCGCCGTGCGGTCTACCTTGCCGTTCGTGGAGAGCGGCAGTTTGTCGAGGAACACGAACGCCGACGGCGTCATGTATTCCGGCAATCTCGCGCGGATCCACTCTCGCAGATCGCCTGCCGTGCAAGCGCCGTCCTTCGCCACCACGTATGCGACGAGGCGTTTGTCTCCCGGCGCGTCTTCACGCGCCACGACGACGCACGACCCCACGGCGGAGTGTGAGGAGAGCACCGCCTCGATTTCACCCACCTCGACGCGGAAGCCTCGAATCTTCACCTGGTGATCGGCGCGACCCAAGAACTGAAGCTCGCCGTCCTCGTTCCAGCGCGCGAGATCCCCGGTGCAGTACATTCGGGCGCCGGGCTCCTTCGAGAAGGGATCCGGGACGAACCGCTCTGCGGTCATGCCCGGACGATTGAGATAACCACGCGCCAGGCCCACCCCGGCGAGGTGGATCTCACCGGCCATTCCGATGGGGACCTGCCGCTTTTCGCCATCGAGCACGTAGATGTGCACGCCGTGAATCGGTCGGCCGATCGAAAAATTCTCCGGGCGTTCCGGGTCGAAATAGGCTTGCGCGCCGAAGATGCTGAACTCGGTAGGGCCGTAGGAGTTGAGCACTCTCCGGCCCTTCGCCCACTGCGCGACGAGCGCGGGCGAGGTGGTGTCGCCGGCCAGGGTGATATGGCGCAGATGGGGCGCGCGGCAGTTCAGGACCCGCAGCATCGCGGGGGGAATGAACGACACGGTGACCCCCCGGTTGTCCAGGCACTCCGCAATGCCCTCGACCGGGCCGTAGGCATTGCTCGGTAGCACGCACGCGGCGCCGTTGCAGAGCGAAATCATCCAGTCGATGATCGCCCCGTCGAAGGCCACCGCTGCGCTCTGGAGCACGCGATCGCTCGGATGAATCACGAACTGCTCGCGCAGGAATGCGACCCGCGCGGAAAGCCCTCGGTGCTCGTTGACCACCGGCTTGGGTTTGCCCG
>NZ_JASBQE010000077.1 GCF_029960785.1 Polyangium sp. 15x6 | reverse complement strand
GGGGCGTTGCCCCAGGCCCCAGCAGGGGCTGTCCGCCCCTGCACCCGGACCAGCCAGGGGCTGGACCCAGGACGATGAACTGCGCGATGCGCAGTTCATCGCACAGGCCCGGTCGAGACCGGCGACGGGCGGGGCGGTCCCACCGGCCTGTGGAAGAACTGCGCACCGCGCAGTTCTTCCCAAATGGTCCAGGGCTTGCCCTGGTTCGGGTCGAGGGGCGAACAGCCCCCGCGGGGTCCGGGGCAGCGCCCCGGCGAAGCGCCTACCAATGCTCGGGGCTATGGCAGGTTGCACGTCGTGTTGACGTAGGTCCGCCAGACCTGCTGGGCCGATCCGATGGGCCTGCCGGTCGCGCTCGTCAGCCGGACGTTGCGCCGGATGAGCCGGGCACAGCCGTGGTTGTGGAACCGCCGGAGATACTGGGCCGCCGCGTTCTTGCATTCGACGACGTCCTGCCACGTGCAGGTCTGCTCCGGCTCCGGCAGCGGGACGAAATCCCCGCTCGCGAGCCGCCTGTGGCCCCAGGGCATGGGCGTATACCCCTGCGCGATGTCCTGGCACGCCTGATTCGCGGCGTCCCAGCCCATCTGGAATGGATTCCTGGTGCAAGCCGCGTCGGCGGCCGCGCTCGTGAAGAGGCCCGCGATCAGCAATGCGGCGCCGGCCCAGTAGCTCTTCATGGTGACTCCCCCCGAGGGAATGCCGCGCCCGACCCCCCTGGCCGGACAGGCAGCCCCGTCTGCTGCGGGACATGGAGCCCGTCCGTCCGGCGTCAATCGACCGCCCGGCGCCCGAGCACCTCTGCGCCGAGCTCCGGAAAGTCCGTCATGATCCCGTCCACGCCCATCGCGAGGAGCGCGCGCATCTCGGCCTCCTCGTTGATCACCCACGCGTGCACCTCGAGCCCGCACGCGTGCGCGACCTCCACGAAATACGGCGTCACGATCGGGATCCCCGGAAGGCTCGTCGGCACCTGCAACGCGAACCCCCGCGCCACGTAGCCCGGGTTTCCCCCATTGCAGAGGAATTCCAGCGATTCGGGCAGGCACATCCCGGTTAGCACCCCTGGGATCCGCCGCCGGATCTTCTCCATCAAGGAGCCCGGCTCTGCCGTCAAGAGCACCCGCTCCCGCCCGTCGTGCCGATCGAGCACCCATTGCACCGCGGAGACCAGCGCCGCCTCGTCCGCCTTCAGCTCGATGTTGAGCGGCACGCCCGGCAGGGATGTCAGCACCTCGGCGAGCGTCGGGATCCGGATGCCGCGGCCTCGGAACGGGTGCGCGCCGTCCGGATCCTGGAACCCGTATCCCGCGTCGAGCTCGCGAATCTCGGAGAAACGTTTCTCCGAGGCCGGCCCCGCGCCGTCCGTCGTGCGCGCCACGTCCTCGTCGTGCAGCACGATCACCTCCTCGTCGGCTGTGAGGTGCACGTCGAGCTCGAGGCGGTCCGCCCCCGCCGCGAGCGCGGCGGCGAAGGCGGGCAGCGTGTTCTCGGGCGCCGTACCGGAGGCGCCGCGGTGCGCGAACAGGCGGGGGCGGGGGCCGTCCTTGTAATGCATGGCGATCAGGGAATCGTTACTGGCACCGTGGCCGTGTTGTTGTCGAGGCTCACCTCTTCGAACTCGCGGCTCGGGTTGAGCTTCACCTGGATGAAGTACTCACCCGCCGGCACGTCCGTGATGTCGAGCCACTGGCAATCGAGCGTGTTGCCGTAGAGATCCGACCAGCCGCGCTGGATGCCTTGATCCTCGCACGTGTAGATCTTGTTGCAGCCCACGTTCGGGCCGAAGGCGATCTGCTGCGTGTCCTCCATGCAATACGCCTGCTTGCGCCCGGTCACGACCTCGTTGCCCGCCTTGTCGAGCAGCGCGTACGTCGCGAACCCGTTGAAGTGGTAATGCCCGTGGCAGGGCGAGAACAGGAACAGATCCGGCCGCTCCGCCGGCGGCGGCACCGTCAGCGTCGCCATGCCCTGGTTCTTCGCCTCCACGCTGAAGCGCAGGAGCTTCCGCTCGCCCGTCCCGCCCACGCACTCCTCGATGAACGCGCACGAGTTCGGGCTCACGTCGAGCTTGTCGAAGAGGATCTCCTCGGCGAGCCGCTTCTCGTCGATCACGAGATCCGCCATCGGCTCGTTCGCCGCGTGGCAGCCGCAGTCCGTCCCGCAGAACTCGCCCGCGCCGCAGGGCGGGTCGCACACCGGCGCCTCGTTGTTGCAGTCCGCGAACACCTGGCATTTCGACGTCGCCGGCACGCAGAGCGAGCCCTCGGCGCACGACCCGCACGTCCCGCCGCAGCCGTCGTCGCCGCATTGCTTGTCCTTGCAATCCGGCACGCACGGGTCGGGCCGGCATTTGCCCTCGGCCGAGCAGGCGAAGCCCGTATCGCACGTCCCGCAGTCGCCGCCGCAGCCGTCGTCCGTGCCGCAATACAGGCCGTCGCAATGCGGCACGCAGCCGTTCGCCGTGAACTTCACCTGCAGATCGAACGCGCCGTACTGGGAGGCGTCGAACCCGTCGACGATGAGGTAATACGTCCCCACATCGAGGCCCGCGTCCACGCGCGAGCCGTAATTGCCGGGCGGCGACGCGTCGTCGCTGCAGCCCACGGTCGCCGCGGGCTTGTTGTCCAGGCATTCGTTCGCGGGCGTCGCCGGATCCTCTTTCCGGAGGTGAATCACCGTGTCGTAGCCGGACACGCGCGCCTCGATGCCCATCTTCTCCGTCAGCGTGAACTTGTAGACCGTCTCCACCGCCGTGCTCGTCGAGTTGCACGTCGGCACGACCTCGTGCAGGCCGTTCGTCGTGTCCCCCGTGATCTGGTGGACCCCGAGGAACGCCGTGCCCGCCGGGAGCAGCTCGAGCGGCGCCGCGCAGGAGCCCGGCTGGTTCGCGGGTTTGCACTCGTTCGTCGCGTTCGCGCACGCCTGACCCATGGGACAGCTCCCGCAGCTCCCGCCGCAGCCGTCGTCGCCGCAGACCTTGCCCGCGCAGTCGGGCGTGCAATCCGACGTGCACGACGCACACCCCGGCCCGAGCTCGTGCTTGCAGGTGTCCGTGGCCTCGTCGCACGTGTCCGTCGTGCATTCGGCGCCGTCTTCGCACGGGTCCGTCCCGTTCACGCACTGGCCCGCGACGAGCCGCTCCGCGCCGTTGCAGTAGATGCCGTCGCTGCACGTGAGCTCCGTCGGGGGCGACGTGATCGGCGAGCCGAATCTCGCGCCGTCGTATTGTGCGTCGAAGTTCAGCTTGAAGAGACCCGTGCGCACGGGCGCCGTCAGCGTGCCCGTGAACGTGCCGCGGCCCTCCGGTTCCACCTCGCCGGAGAGCGCGAGCGACGCGCTCGGAAAACCTTGCCCCTCCGGGAGCGTGAGCGTGACCTCGCCGGGCACCCACGTCGCTTGCCCGCTGTTTCGTGCGTCGACCTTGACGTTGATGGCGGCGCCGGGCTTGGCGCGCGCGTCGATCGTGACGACCCCGTCCGCGATCGCGAACTCGGAGACGTCGTCCGAACAGCCGGGGACGACCACGTGGAGGGCCGGGAGAAAGCAGAGCGGGATCAGCCGTCGATATCGCATGCGAAGCCTCGCCTTTGGAGTCCGGAACGGGCCGAGAGCGCGGCCCTCGGAGCTCGCATGATAAGCGGACCCGCGGCGTGATCCACGCGCGAACACGGGCGGATTTCACGGCGCCCGCCCCCTCGGCCACCCCGGCGCCGCTCTTCGACCTGCCCGACACGGCCTCGCCACCCGAGGCGGGTCCCGCATTTCTCGACGCGGTGGCCTCGCCGGCGAGGCCGCTCTTGCCGCCGCTCCCGTGCCTCTCCCTGATGCCGAGCTTACAAATTCCGCTTTGCCGAGGTCACCCTCGGCACCCGAGTCGACGCTGATCCGAGTTGCACGGCGCTCCCTCGGCGCCGAGGCGGCCTTCGCACGGCTTGCGAGCGCTGCCTCGGCCCCCGAGGACATCGCTTTCGGAACGATGTCCTCTCCCTGCACGCCCTGGGGGGCGCCGATCACGCGTGTGTGCCTAGCCTCGCGAGGGCTCCGGGTTCTGCGCCATGTAGTCGGCGAGCCCCTTGCGTGCCTTTTTGCGCACCGCGTTCTTGAGGATGGGCGTCCAGCCGAGGACGAGCCCCGCAGGCCCGAGCGCCATCCGTGTCCAGCGCCAGAGGTCGAAGCGATCCGTGTGACGGAAGATCTTCCCGTCTTTGAACTCGAACGACGCGTCGATCACGTTGTGCACGTGCCTGCCGGTCGCCGAGAACGAGTAGTGGGCCTCCCAGTGCGCGCTGCCCGTGGAATCGTCGGCGCGCACGTCGCTGAATTCGAGCGTGAGGTCTTTCCCTCGCTCGCAGAGCATGCGCCACATCCCGCGCGCCTCGGCCGCGTCGAGGCCCACGAAGACCACGTCCGAGAACGTGACGTCCCGGTGATAACAGGCGATCATTCCCTCGGCGTCGCGCTTCTGGAACGCCCGATAAAATTGCTCGATCAAGGCTTGATTCGGGTGCATGGCAGGCGGGCGAGCGGACCACGGGCCGGCCGGGCCGTCAAGCCGGAGGGCCGGGCGTGTCGTTCGGGCGTTGACGCCGGGCCGAGCTTCGTCCAGACCCACCGCTCGACCTAGGGGAGCCTCGGGCTGAGACGGCCTCCGCGTTTTTTGTGGCGGGTCGAACCCTTGGAACCTGAACCGGTTCGTACCGGCGGAGGGAAGTGTCATGAGCACCGTGAAACAGCAGCGGGTCGACGAGGCCCGCCTCCAGACCATCACGCGCGGGCCGCTGCCCGGATCGAAGAAGTCCTACCAGACCGGCGTCCTCCACCCGGACCTCCGCGTCCCGCTGCGCGAAATCTCGCAAACACCGACGCGGGAAGGCTACGGCGACGCGGTGCGTCTCGTGCCGAACCCGCCCGTCTGCGTCTACGACACGAGCGGCCCGTACACCGATCCCGAGGCCGAGATCGACGTCCGCAAGGGCCTCGCGCCGCTGCGGGCCGCGTGGATCCGCTCGCGCGAGGACGTCGTGGAGCTCCCGCGCGTGAGCTCCGAGTACGGGCAGAAGCGCCTCGACGATCGCTCGCTCGACGCATTGCGGTTTCACGCGCCCCGGCGGCCGCTTCGCGCCGCGGCCGGGAAGAACGTGACGCAGATGCATTACGCGCGGCGCGGGATCATCACGCCGGAGATGGAGTTCGTCGCGATCCGCGAGCAGCAGCGGGCCGCGGAGCGCATTCGCAAGCAGCACCCGGGGCGCTCGTTCGGCGCGTCGATCCCCGAAAAGATCACGCCCGAGTTCGTTCGCGACGAGGTCGCCCGCGGCAGGGCGATCATCCCGGCGAACGTCAATCACCCCGAGGTCGAGCCGATGATCATCGGCCGGAACTTCCTCGTGAAGATCAACGCGAACATCGGCAACAGCGCCGTGACCTCCTCGATCGAGGAGGAGGTCGAGAAGATGGTCTGGTCCATCCGCTGGGGCGCCGATACCGTGATGGATCTCTCGACGGGCCGGAACATCCACGAGACGCGCGAGTGGATCCTGCGCAATGCCCCGGTCCCGATCGGCACGGTGCCGATTTACCAGGCGCTCGAGAAGGTCGGCGGCAAGGCCGAGGACCTCACCTGGGAGATCTACCGCGACACGCTGATCGAGCAGGCCGAGCAGGGCGTCGATTACTTCACGATTCACGCGGGCGTCTTGCTCCGCTACGTCCCGCTGACGGCGAATCGACTGACGGGCATCGTCTCGCGCGGCGGCTCGATCCTCGCGAAATGGTGCCTCGCGCACCACGAGGAGAACTTCCTCTACACGCATTTCGAGGAGATCTGCGAGATCATGCGGGCCTACGACGTGAGCTTCTCGCTCGGCGACGGCCTGCGGCCCGGCAGCATCGCGGACGCGAACGACGAGGCGCAGATGGGCGAGCTCGCGACGCTCGGCGAGCTCACGCAGATCGCCTGGAAGCACGACGTACAGGTCATGATCGAGGGCCCCGGCCACGTGCCGATGCACATGATCGAGCACAACATGACCGAGCAGCTCCGCATCTGTCACGAGGCGCCGTTTTACACGCTCGGCCCGCTCACGACGGACATCGCGCCCGGCTACGACCATTTCACGAGCGGCATCGGCGCCGCGATGATCGGCTGGTTCGGGACGGCGATGCTCTGTTACGTCACGCCGAAGGAGCACCTCGGCCTGCCAAACCGGGACGACGTGAAGGAGGGCGTGATCACCTACAAGATCGCAGCGCACGCAGCCGATCTCGCGAAGGGTCACCCGGGCGCGCAGGCGCGCGACGACGCGATGAGCAAGGCGCGCTTCGAGTTCCGCTGGGAGGACCAGTTCAACCTGGGCCTCGATCCCGAGCGAGCCCGCGCGTTCCACGACGAGACGCTCCCAAGCGAAAATGCCAAGGTCGCCCATTTCTGCTCGATGTGCGGCCCCCATTTCTGCTCGATGAAGATCACCGAGGACGTGCGCAAATACGCCGCCGAGAAAGGCGAGGTCCTGCCAGAGAAGGCACTCGTGCGCGGCATGAAGGAGAAGAGCGCCGAGTTCGTCGAGGGCGGCAGCGAGATCTACCGGAAGGTCTGAGAAGGGGCCTCAGGGAGGTCCACAGCGTAGCGCCGGGGTTTCACCCCGGACCCCGACCAGGGGTTGTCCACCCCTGGACCCGGACCAGCGCAAGCGCTGGACCCGGGGCGACAGCGCGCGATGCGCGCTGTCGACAGGGAAGACGTCGCCAGCACGCAGGGCAGCGCTGCTGTCTCGATGGGCGAGGCCTCGCGGTCTTGCCAGGGCCTGTTCGATGAACTGCGCATCGCGCAGTTCATCGACCCCGAGTCCAGCGCTTGCGCTGGTCCGGGGTGCAGGGGGCGGACAGCCCCCTGCTGGGGTGCGGGGCGACGCCCCGCTCTGCGTCAGCGCCCGGGCGGGTGGTTGTCTGGGCGCTTGCGGCGGGGGCGGCCGAGTAGGCGCCGCCCTGCTTCGAGCAGGTGCTCACGCAGGGTGTCGTCGTCGATGCCTGCGTATTCGGGCGCGCCGCCGACCATCGCGAGGCCCGTGAACACGACGTGTACCGCGATTGCGTCGGCGAGGTTCGGGTTTTCGCCTGCGAGTACGGCCTTCATTCTGGTTTTGACGTCCTCGCCGTGCGGCGTCCGGAACGCCCGGTTGACGATCCGCTGAATGCAGGGGTCGCTGTTGTACAGGCCGAGCAGCGAGCGCTGGCGGACGATGAGCTCGACGAAACCCGAGAGTGCGTGATCGATCTGCGCGCTCCGGCTCCGTAGCGCGCGCGCCTCTTCGATGATCTGGTCGAGCTCCTGGACCCCGGGCGCGGCGACGGCCTCCGTGATCTCGTCCTTCGTCTTGAAGTGGTAGTAGACGGCGGCCTTCGTGACGCCGAGCTCGTCGGCGATCATTTGCAGGGACGTGCCCTCCACTCCGTGTTCGCTGAACAGCTTCAGCGCGGTGTCGAGCAGTCTTGATCGGGTGTCGGTGGCGGCGGTGCCGGCGGCGGTCATGCGCTCTCCTCGCGGAACGCCAGACAGTACCCCGGCTGCTGGACCCTGGTCACGTACTTGCCGCTCGGCTTGAGCTGTGCTTGCCGATCGGCTAGGCTCTTCGCCCGAATCGAGGTGGAACCATGTCAGCCGATGCCGTCCCGACGCTTCCTGTCAGCCGAACCTGCCCGTACGCGCCGCTCGCGGAGCATCGCAAGCTCCGTGAAGAGACGCCCATCGCCAAGGTAAAACTGCCCAATGGGCGGGTCGTATGGGTCGCCACGAGCCACAAGGACATCCGGACGATCCTATCCGATCCTCGGTTCAGCTCCAACCGGCGCCACCCCAATTTCCCCACGCTGGCGCACGAGCGCCCGCCGTCGAGCGACCTCAAGCCGATGCTGCTCGAGCTCGACCCGCCCGAGCACGGGCAGGCGCGCCGCGCCGTGCTCGGTGAGTTCACGCTCCAGCGGATCAACGCGCTCGCGCCGCGCATCCAGCAAATCGTGGACGAGCACATCGACGCCATGCTCGCCGGGCCGCGCCCGGTCGACCTCGTGCAGGCGCTCTCCTTGCCGGTGCCCTCGCTCGTCATTTGCGAGCTGCTCGGCGTGCCCTACAGCGATCACGACTTCTTCCAGAAGCACTCTTCGCTCATCGTGAATCAGAAGACGCCGGCCGACGTGATCATGGGCTCGGTCGTCGAGCTCATGACGTATCTCGGAAAGCTCGTGGGCGCGAAGGCGCAGAGCCCCACCGAGGATCTGCTGAGCCGCCAGATCCAGAAGCAGCTTGCCGAGACCGGCGCCGTCGATTTCGAGGGCATGGTCAGCATGGCGTTCCTGCTCCTCATCGCCGGACACGAGACCACCGCGAACATGATCTCGCTGAGCACGCTGGTGCTGCTGCAGCACCCGGAGAAGCTCGCCGCCATCAAGCAGGACCCGTCGAAGACCATCGGGGCCGTCGAGGAGCTCCTTCGGTACTTCACCATTGCGGAGTCCGCGCTCGGTCGGGTCGCCACGGACGACGTGGAAATCGGCGGCGTGGTCATCAAGGCCGGCGAAGGCGTGTTCGCCCTGGCCAACACGGCGAACCGCGATCCCGAGGTGTTCGAGAACGCCGACGAGCTCGACCTCGAGCGAGGCTCGCGCAACCACCTCGCGTTCGGCTTCGGCCCGCACCAGTGTCTCGGGCAGAACCTCGCCCGGCTGGAGCTCCAGATCGTCATCGACACGCTGTTCCGCCGCATCCCCGAGCTCAGGTCCGCCGTGCCTTTCGAGCAGCTCTCGTTCAAGGACAGCTCCACCGTCTACGGCATGCACGAGTTCCCCGTCACCTGGTGATCAGGGCTTTCGGGCGGCCTCTCTGGTCCTCGGCCCACCTTTGCCGTAGCATCCGGGTTCTTTCTTGAACCAGGGAGGGCGTATGGCATCGGTGGGCATCATCGGGGGCGGATTGAGTGGGCTCGTGGCCGCGAAGACGTTCCTGCGGGGCGGCTTCGAGGTCACGGTGTTCGAGAAGGAGGACGAGGTCGGCGGCGTCTGGGCGCGCTCGCGCCGCTACCCCGGCCTCCAGACGCAAAACGCCCGCGATACCTACGCATTCTCCGATTTCCCGATGCCCAGCCACTACCCCGAGTGGCCCGAGGGCGCCCAGGTTCAAGCCTATCTCTCGAGCTACGCCGACCATTTCGGCGTCACGCCGCGCGTCCGCCTTCGCACCCAGGTGGGCGAGATCCGCCGCCGTGACGGAGGCGGGTTTGCCGTGGACACGCGGCCCGTGGGCGCCCCCGAATCCGAGCGGAAGACGCACGCCTTCGACCAGGTGATCATCTCGAGCGGGCTCTTCAGCCGGCCGTACATCCCCGAGGCGCCCGGCCGCGAGGCGTTCGAGGCGAACGGCGGCCGCGTGCTGCACACGACGGCGTTCCACGACACGAGCGTCGTGCGGGGCAAACGTGTGGTCGTCGTGGGGTTCTCGAAGTCGGCGTGCGACGTGGCGTCCGTCGCGGTGGAGCCCGCGCGCGAGGTGACGCTCGTCCACCGGAGCGTCGCCTGGAAGGCGCCGCGGTTCCTGTTCGGGGTCGTGCCCACGAAGTTCCTGCTCCTGAACCGCTTCTCCGAGATGTTTTTCCTGTACCCGCACGCGGAGGGCTTCGAGCGCGCGCTGCACGAAAAGGCCGGCGGGTTCGTCGCCTGGTACTGGAACCAGGTCATGGGCGCGCTCGACAAGGACCTCGGGCTCACGAAGACCGGCCTCCGGCCCGAGATGTCCCTCCGCAACGTCGGTTGCTCGCTCAACATGGCGCCCGTGGGCTTCTACGAGGCCGCCGCGCGCGGGGCGCTGAAGCTCCACCGAGGCGAGATCGCGCGGTACCACGAAGGCGCCGTCGAGACCTCGGACGGCAAGCGCATCCCGGCCGACGTCGTGATCTTCGGGACGGGCTTTCGCCAGGAGTTCCCCTTCCTCGAACCCTCGCTCCAGCGCGTCGTGCAGGACGAGGAGGGCACGTTCCGGCTCTATCGTGGCATCTACCACCCCGACGTCCCGGGCCTCGGTTTCTGCGGCTTCATCAACAGCCTCTACAGCCAGCTCACCGCGGAGGTCGGGGCGCGGTGGCTCTGCGAGCTCTTCCGGGGCCGGATGAAGCTCCCGCCGCGCGACGAGGTGATCGCCCGCATCGACGAGCACATCGCCTTCCGCAAGCGCGAGCGGCCGGACGCGTTCACGGGCGGCGCCTGCGTCGTGCCGTGGAACTTCCACTACATCGACGACCTTTGCCGGGACATGGGGGCGCGGGTGCGGAGGCTGCCGCAAAATCCCTTCCGCGAGTTCCTCCTTCCGGTGGATCCTTCGCTCTACGCGGACCTCGAGGAGGAGCTCGATGCGCGCGCCCGAGAGGCGCGTGATCGCGACGAAGCATGCAGAACCCCCGAGACTTCAAGAAGCTCTTCAAGCGCCTTCTCCTGAGCCCCGTCGCGGGCATGTCCTGGGAGGACAAGCTCGCGTTCGTGCGCGCGTACATGCGCGAGCTCGAGTCGCGCAAGGACCCGATGGAGGAGTCCGCCGAGCTCGAGCCGGCGATCGAGATCGTCCCGTTCGAGGCGGGCCGAAGGCCGATGGACGAGGCGCTCGGCCCCGGGCTCGGCGCGAGCGAGCACGCGGGCCTCGTGTCGACCGCGGCAAACGGCGCGCACACCGACGACCTCTGCCTGCTCTACCAGGTGAAGGACCTCTACGCGTACGTCGCGCCGTTCCAGCGATCGTTCGAGGTCCGCATGTCGGTCGAGTTCCTGCCGCACGTCGAGGGCGACGGCGCGGCGTGCCCCGTCCCGGGGCTTTCGGGCATCGTGCTCAAGCCGCAGGTCGTCTCGGCCGCCGCGTACCCGTTCCCCGCGATCGAGGAGGCGTCGTGGAACGAGTTCTACAAGACCGTCTACGCGGCGACGTTGAACCCAGAGGCCCTCCTGCCGCGCCGCGAAGGCTGCCCCGAGGGGCGCGGCTACGACTGGTCCGAGGTCGCGCCCTCCCTGCGCGCGCGCACGCCCGACGGCGCCGATCCGTTCACGTTCGCGCACCTCTTCCACCAGAAGCTGCGCGTCACGCTCGCCCTGCACACGGAGGGCAACAAGTACGTCGCCGCAGACACGATCGAGGCCGAGATCTACGACACGGGCCGCTTCGGATCGCTCTACGCGCGGCTCTGCGAGCGGCTCATCCCGGCCGACACCAAGCTGCAGGCCGACGCGCTGGACATCCCGGATCTGCACGTCGGATACCACCCGTGGTTCCCGGTCCTCACGATCGGGACCGACAAGGCGATGCTCTACCTGCACGCCATCCGGCAGGACCTCGGCGAGCAGCGGCGAAACCTCCCCGATCCCGCGTGGCTCCTGCGCGTCGGGCTGTACCTGGAGCTGCTCACGTGCCTCGGCATCTTCGAGGCCGTGCGGGCCGAGCACCCGGATCTGCTCTCGCCGGCCGAGCGCCAGGTGTTCGAGAAGAGCCCGGTCTTCGCCAAGATCCGCGAGCGGCTCGACGTCACGGCGTGGAGGCGGGTCTGGGCCATGCGCGAGATCGTCCCGCGCTCGTCGGATCTGCTCGCGGCCGGGCCCGTGAGCTTCGCGAACCTCTTGCGCAAGCAGAAGGCGACGCTCGCGTTCCTGCACGCGCACCACGAGGACCTGAAGCACGCCATCGCGCTCGCCGGGCCGAACGTCGAGAACGCGCAGGAGACCTGGCACCGCGTCTTCCGCGACGCCGAGCGCGCGGTCCTCAAGAACGGCCTCGCCGCGTTCCCCGAGCTCGGTTGGCTCGACCAACGCACGCGCGACTTCGCCATGTGGCACCAGCGCGGCGTCTTCGGCAGCTACGCGCTCCCCGAGTCGCTGACGGGGGCCTTCGGGGATCAGGACGGCCTCTTCCCCTCGGCGTGCCGGCAGTACCGCCAGTCGATGAACGAGGTCGCGCGCTTCGCCCGCGAGCGCGGGCTCATGGATCACACGGGCGACGAGTGCATCCCGCGCACCGCGAGCCTCTTCGAGGCGTACATGCGCGGCGACAGCTCCCTCGTCGATGCCCTGCAGCGTCGCGACGGCTACGGCGGCGGGCTCGACGCGGCCGAGCCGCTCTCGCTCGGGCCCGAGCCCACGCATGCCGACATCGCGGCGCTCCTCCGCCGCGTGCCGGTCTTCAAGCCGCTCACGGATCGCGAAGTCGAGCGGCTCGCGCAGAAGACGCGCCCCGTCGTCTACGGCCCGCATGATCGCGTGGTGCGCGAGGGCGACCGGGGTTCGTCGCTCTTCATCCTCGCTTCGGGCACGGTCGAGGTCCTCGTGCGCCAGCAGGGCGGCCAGGACGTCGCCGTGGCCACGCTGGAGCGCGGCGCCGTCTTCGGGGAGGTCGCGCTGCTCACGGGGTGCGACCGCACCGCCACCGTGCGTACGACCTGCGAGTCGACGCTCTACGAGATCAGCAAGCAGGCGCTCGCGCCGATCATCGAGTCACGGCCGCAGCTCGTGGTCGAGCTCGGCCTGCTCATCGCTGCGCGGCAGCTCGATCGGGAAGGCCGCACGAGGCCGACGAGCACGGACGGGCTCGCGGGTCGGATCCGCAAGTTCTTGCTCGGTTGAATCGGGTGCATCGACCGCATCGCGGTCGATGCACCCTCGGTCCAGGCCGTGCCTGGTCCGGGTCCAGGGGTGGACAACCCCTGGTCGGGCCCGGGGTGAAACCCCGGCGCTACGCTTTGAAACCACACCCTACGTGCCGTCGAGCAGCCAGACCATGGCTTCGGCCTCGTCCTGGAAGAATGCGAACGAGGGCAGGCCTTGCTCGGCGGACATGCGCGCGAGCTGCATCTTCGTCAGCGTGCTCGACACGATGTTCGCGGCCCGGATGCAGCCGTTCTTCTGGGCGACCTCCATCGTCCGCTCCACGAACGCGCTCACGTCGGGCTTCTGGGCCGCGAAGTCCGAGGTGTCCGCGAGGACGCGCCAGCGCTTGCCCCAGAGCGGCTGCGTCACGCGCGCGAACTCCTCGTAGTAGGCCCGCGCCTGATCCACGGTCCAGAAGCCCCACACCGAAAGCCGCACGAGCCTGCGCTCCCGGTCCACGCGGATCGCGTGCCCGCTCCGGGGCCGCGACACGGACGACTTCACCCGGTCCAGCGAGCTCGGCGGCGTCGAATGCCGGCTCGTCCGTGACGGCGTCGGGTGCTTCGTCTCCTCGCTCGACGGCGGGGTCGAGGGGCGGGAGCTGCGCGCCGGGGGGGGCGGCGGCGTCGACTCGTACGACACCGAAATGTAGGGCTCCCGCGGCGGAGGCGGCGTCGAGTAGCTCGGGCCCAGGGCGTCCGCGGGGAAGAGGACCTCGGAGAGCGCGACGATCGCGGCGGAGGCGCTCGGGAATCGATCGCCCGGGTTCCGCGCGACGCACCGAAAAAACCAGGCGTCGACCCCCGCGGGCAGCTCCACGGCGTGACGCCGCCATGCCCGCGTCGCGGGGGGCTCGGGCAGCGGGTTGTCGAGGCAACGCGCGAGCGTGATGATCGACGGCGCCTTCTCGAACTCCTCGGCCCAGTACGGCGCGCCGACGAGCAGCATGAACGCCGTGTGCCCGAGCGCGTAGACGTCGACGGCGAGGCCGATGGGCTGGTCCATGAAGATCTGCTCGGGCGCCATGAAGTAGGGGCTGCCGAGGATCGTCTTCGTCTGCATCCCGATGCCGAGGTGGCCGTCCGCCTTGGCGATGCCGAAGTCGAGCAGCTTGAGGCACGGCGAGCCGTCGTCGCGGTACGTGAGAAAGAGGTTGTCGGGCTTGATGTCGCGGTGCACGACGCCCGCCGCGTGCGTCTTGTCGAGCGCGAACGCGGCTTGCGCGAGGTAGGTGCGCACCTCGCCGGGGGGCAGGGCGCCACGCTCGGCGACGATCATGCCGAGGTCCCGCCCGCGCAGGAGCTCCATCGCGAGGAAGGGCAAACCCGAGGGCGCGTCCACGCCGGCGTCGATCACGCGGACGATGTGATCACTCTCGAGCTCCCCGAGGATCCGCGCCTCGCGCTCGAAGCGCGCCTTGAAGTCCGCGTGCTCGGCGAGCAGGGTCGGGTGGATGATCTTCAGGGCGCGGCGGCCGGCCGTGCGTTCGTCCGTGGCCTCGTAGACCGCGCCCATTCCGCCCGTGCGGATGGTGCGCACGATGCGGTATCGCTCGTGGAAGAGCTGCGCGGGGGCGAGAAGAAAGATCGGCACCGTGTCCGCGCCGGGGTCCGACATGTGCCGAGGGTAAGGGCAGACAAACGCCGATTCAAGGCAAGCCGAGATCGTCGTCCTCGAGCTCCGTGGCGCGACCGAGCGCCTTGCAGAGCTCTGTCCACGCCTCCTGCATCGACGTGAAGCGGTGCGCCGGCTGGCTCGCGAGCACACGCGCGACCCACGGATCCACGGCCTCCGGCAGATCGGGCCGGAGCGCGAGCAGGCTCGGGCGCGGGTCCGTCGAGACAGCGCGCAAAAGTTCCACCATCTTGCGCGCGGGGAACGGGAGCCTGCCGCCGATCATGCGGAAGACGACGGCGCCGAACGAGTAGACGTCGGCGCGGTGATCGAGGTCCTTGGGTTTGCCCGCCCAGATCTCGGGCGCCATGTACGTCGGAGATCCGGCGATGGTGCCGTCGCGCGTCACCGTGAAACCACCGACCTCCTTGGCGAGACCGAAGTCGAGCAGCCGCACGCGGCCCCGCGCGCGCGTGCGCAGGACGAAGATGTTCGCGGGTTTGACGTCGCGGTGCACGATGCCGCGCGCGTGCGCGGCGGAGAGCGTCTCGGCGACGGGCCGCATGATCTCGAGCGCGCGATCGATGGGCATGGGCCCGCCTTTCGCCTCGACGCCGCGCACGTAGGCCTCGAGATCCTTGCCCTCGAGCAGCTCCATCACGATGTAGAGCGTGCCGTTGTCCGAGCGGTTGAAGGCGAGGATCTGCGTCGCGGCCGTGCCGCTGAGCAAGCCCATCGCGCGGGCCTCGCGGGCGATGCGCGTCGTGAAGACGGGCTCGCTCGTGATGTTCGGCAGGAGGCACTTCACGGCGACGGGCGCGCTGAGGTCCATGTCCTCGGCCCGGAACACGTAGCCGTGGCCGCCGCTGCCGATGAGGTCGAGGAGCTTGTACCGACCGTCGATGACATCACCCGCTCGATACGACATGGCGCTCCTCGTCTCCCGCGCCTTCCGGCCGCGGTAGGCTCGTACGATACCGAAGGCGCCCCGAGGGCCGCAACGGGCAGCCGGACCTCGCGCCGAAACGCGAGAGATACGCCCGCGCGCGCCGCGCGTTGCAGTCATGAAAAACGTTTCGGGGTTGCCTGTCCTCGTCGGCGACGGTAGGGGCACGGGCGCGGCGAACCTGGGCTATCCTTCGCCGCGATGATCCGACGCACCCCGTTCGTCCTCCCGCTCCTCGTCGTCCTCGGCTGTTCAGGCGAGGGCCTGCCTCCGGCCCCCGCGCCGACCACGAGCCTGCCGGCCACGTCGCCGTCCGCCGTGACGAGCGCCGCCGCGGAAAAACCGGCTCCGAAGGGCCCGGTCGCGCCGACGGCCAGGAAGGAGCCGCGCGTCACCGAGATCCACGGCGTGAAGCTCGTCGACGACTATGCGTGGCTGCGCAAGAAGGACGCGCCCGATGTGCTCGAGCACCTGCGCGCGGAGAACGCGTACAGCGAGGCCATGACCGCTGGGCTCACGCCGGTGAAGGAGCGCATCTACGGCGAGATCCTCGGCCGCCTGCAAGAGACCGACGTGGAGGTCCCCTTCCGGGAAGGCGCGTATCTTTATTACACGCGCACCGAAAAAGGGAAACAGTACCCCATTTACTGCCGCAAGGCCGTGAAGGGCGGGAACAAGGCGCCCGAGGAGGTCATGATCGATCCGAACGAGATCGCGAAGACCGAGAAATACGTGGGCCTCGGCCCGCTCGCCCTCTCCGAGGACGGCAATCTCCTCGCGTATGGCCTCGACACCACCGGCTTCCGGCAATTCGTGCTCCACGTGCGAGACCTCAAGACGGGCAAGGATCTCGCGGATCGCGCCGAGCGCGTCACGTCGGTCGTGTTCGCCAAGGATGGCAAGACGCTCTTTTATACAGTCGAGGATCCCGTCACGAAGCGCTCGCACAAGTTTTTCCGGCACGCCCTCGGCGACGACGCGGCCAAGGACACGCTGCTCTACGAGGAGAAGGACGAGCGGTTCCGCCTGTTTTCGGCCCGTTCGAGCAGCAAGAAACTCATTTTCGTCCAGTCGAACAGCCATACGACGAGCGAGGTCCGTTTTCTGCCCACGGACAAACCCGGCGCGCCGCTCACGCTCGTCGAGCCGCGGGAGCAGGACCACGAGTACGACGTGGATCATCGCGGCGACGAGCTCGTGATTCGCACGAACAGCCCCGCGAAGCCGGGCGATCCGAAATCGACGAACTACCGGCTCGTCGTGACCAAGGTCTCGTCCCCGGGGCGCGCGTCGTGGAAGGAGACGATCCCGCACCGCAAGGACGTGATGATCGAGTCCGTCGAGCTCTTCTCGACGTTCGCCGTGGCCTTCGAGCGCGAGGACGGGCTGCGCCAGATCCGGGTGCTCGACCCGAAGAAGCTCGCCCTCGACGGCTCGCACCGGGTCACGCTGCCCGAGCCGATCTTCACGCTGCGGCAGGGGGACAACCGCGAGTTCGACGCGCCGTTTTATCGATTCCGGTTCGAATCGCCGACGACGCCCTCCACGGTCTACGATTACGAGCCGAAGAAGCGCGCGCTCGTGCAGAAGAAGCGCGTGGAGGTCCCGAACTACGATGCGAGCCGGTACGAGTCGAAGCGGGTGCACGCGACGGCCAAGGACGGCACGAAGATCCCGGTCTCGCTGCTCTACAAGAAGGGGACGAACCCGGACGGGAAGAACGCGCTCTTCCTGTATGCGTACGGCTCGTACGGCTTCCCCATCTTCCCGATGTTCTCAGCGCCGACGTTCTCGCTCGTGGAGCGCGGCGTGGTCTGCGCGATCGCCCATATTCGCGGCGGCGGCGAGCTCGGCGAGACCTGGCACGAGGCCGGGCGCATGAAGACGAAGCTGAACACGTTCACCGATTTCGTGGACGCGACCGAAGGCCTCGTGCAAATGGGCTGGGCCGCGAAGGATCGCATCGCGATCCAGGGCGCGAGCGCGGGCGGCCTGCTCATGGGCGCGGTCCTGAACATGCGCCCGGATCTCTATCGCGCGGCGATCGCCGACGTGCCTTTCGTCGACGTGATCAACACGATGCTCGACGAATCCCTGCCGCTCACCGTCGAGGAGTTCGAGGAGTGGGGCAATCCCAAGAAGAAGGACGAATTCGAGTACATCGTCCGCTACAGCCCCTATGAAAACGTCGCGAAGAAGGCGTATCCGTCGATCCTCGTGAACACGTCGTACAACGACAGCCAGGTGATGTACTGGGAGCCCGCGAAATGGGTGGCGAAGCTGCGTGAAATGAAGACGGACGAGAACCAGCTCCTGCTCCGCATTCACCTCGATCCGGCCGGACACGGGGGCAAATCCGGGCGTTACGAGCGAATGCAGGAGATGGCGTTCAAGTACGCGTGGCTGCTCGATAGGCTCGAGGTGAAGGACGGGAAGTGACGACCGAGCCCCGCCTCGCCCTGATCGCCGCCGTCGCGGAGAACGGCGTCATCGGCAAAGGCAACCGCCTGCCCTGGCGGCTCCCGGGCGATCTCGCCCATTTCAAGGCCACGACCATGGGCAAACCCATCCTCATGGGCCGCAAGACCTGGGAGAGCATCGGGGGAAAACCCTTACCGGGCCGCAAGAACCTGGTCGTCACGCGGAAAGACGACTATCGCGCGCCGGGAGCGGTGGTCTGCCACGGCTTTGCCGAGGCCATCGGACGGGCGCGCGCCTTTGCGGCGGAGGCGGGCGCCGGCGAGATCGTGGTCATCGGCGGGGAGGCGTTGTTCGCGGAGGCGCTCGCGCAGGCGGACCGGCTGTATCTGACGGAGGTCCACGCCCGGCCCGCGGGCGACGCCTTTTTCCCCGCATTCAATCGGGCGGAGTGGCGGGAGATCTCGCGCCGCGACGAACCGGAAGAGGGGGCGGCGTCCCCCGCGTACAGCGTCCTGGTGCTGGACCGGAATCGCCCGGCGTCCTGACCTTCAGGCTTGGCGGGGCCGGGGCCGCGCCGCCTTGCGGCCCTTGCCGCGTTCCTGCATCGCCCACGCGATCCCGTCCTTCAGGCTGCGCACCGTGATCACGCCGTGCACCTCGACGCCCATGGTGATCAACGTCTGCGCCACGTGGGGCTGGATCCCGGTGAAGACGGCCTTGGCGCCGATGAGCTTCACGGCGTGCGCCGTGCGCACGAGCGCCTCGGCGACCTGCGTGTCGATCGTCGTGATGCCCGTCACGTCGAGCAGCACCGTCTCGGCCGCCAGGCGCACGACACCTTCGAGCAACGTCTCCAGCACGACCTGCGCGCGCTTCTCGTCGATCCGCCCGACGAGCGGCATCGCGAGCACGTCGTCGGCGATGGGAATGAGCGGCGCCGAGAGCTCCCGGAGCGCCTGCTCCTGCGCGAGGATGAGCTCCGCGCGCAGTTGCTCGTTCCACGTTGCGTGCTCCTCCGCGCGCCGCCGATCCGTGACGTCGATCCCGACGGCCTGAAACTCCGCGACGTTGCCCGCTTCGTCGAGGATCGCGCGATCGATCCAGTTGAGCCAGCGCACCTCGCCCCCAGGCGGCAGCACCCGGTGCTCGACTTCGAGGACCGGCTCGTTCGGCCCGAGCCGTGCGAGCACGTCGGCGATGAGGGCCTGATCCTCCTCCGGGACGAGGGGCGCGAAACGGTGGCCGATGAGCTCCTCGCGCGTCTTGCCGAAGTAGCGGCAATACGCGTCGTTCACGAAGGAGAGCGTGCCATCCATGCTGAATCTGCAGATGAGCTCGCGCTGGTCCTCCACCAGCGTGGCGTACATCTGCGTCTTCAACCACAGCTCCCGCTGGAGCTCCGCGTTGCGGCGCTGGAGTTCAGCCACCTGCGCTTCGAGCGAATCCGTGCCCTGGCTCATCCCCTCGACCCGTGGAATCGGTCGACGGTAGGGCAACACGCCGCGCCAAGGCAAGCGCGGCGTGAGGAGGATCCTGAAAGAGGTAGGGGAGACGTGTAGGGGGACGCCCGATTTACGCCGTCACGAGGCGCTCGACCTCGCCGTACGTCGCCGCGACGGCCTCGTCGATCTTGCTGGCCTCGGGGCCGCCGGCCTGGGCCATGTCGGGCCGGCCGCCGCCGCGCCCGCCCACGATCGCGGCCACGTTCTTGATCACGTCGCCGGCCTTCACGCGGCTCGTCGCGGCCTTCGAGACCATCACCGCGAGCTGCGCCTTGCCCGCGTCCACCGCGCCCACGAGCACGAGGCTCGACTCGCCGAGTTTGTCCCGGAGCTTTTCCGCGATCTCGCGCAGCGCCGCCGCCTGCGTGCCATCGGGCATGCGCCGCGCGAGGACCTTGATGCCCGAGATCTCGCGGGCCTCGGCGAGCATCGCGTCGATCCCGCCGCCTCCGCCGCCGCCGGGGCCGCCGCCCTCGATGAGCCTGCGCTCGAGCTCGGCGACCTTCTTCTCGAGCTCGCGCTCGTGCGCCACGATCTTGCCGATCTTGTCCGAGAGATCGCCGCCCTGCGCCTTCGCCACCTGGCGCGCCTTCTGGATGTCGTCTTCCAGGCCGCGCACGTAGCCGAGCGCGTTCTTGCCCGTCGCCGCGAAGACGCGCCGCACGCCGGCCGCCACGCCGCCCTCGCCCGTGATCTTGAACAGGCCGATGTCGCCGAGCGCCCGCGCGTGCGTGCCGCCACAGAGCTCGATCGAGTCCTGGGTCATCGTCAGCATGCGGACGACGTCGCCGTATTTCTCCTCGAAGATCGCGACGGCGCCGCGCTTGCGCGCCTCGTCGACGGGCAGGACCTCCGTGAGCACGGGCGCGTTCTCCAGGACCTTGCCGTTCACGAGGTCCTCGATGCGCTCGATCTCGTCGCGCGTGAGGGGCTTGTTGTGGGCGAAGTCGAACCGGAGCATGTCTGGCCCGACACGCGAGCCCTTCTGCTGCGCGTGCTCGCCGAGCACCGTGCGCAGGGCCCAGTGGAGCAGGTGCGTCGCGGAGTGGTTGCGCCGCGTGGCCGAGCGCGCCGCGTGATCGACGGTGAGCGTGACCTTCTGGCCCACGCTGACCTCACCCGCCTCGACCACGCCCTCGTGCACCACGAGCCCGGTGAGCGGGCGCTGCGTGTCGGTGACGCGGATGCGCAGGTCGCCGGCCGTGATCACGCCGGCATCGCCGACCTGGCCGCCGCTCTCGGCGTAGAAGGGCGTCTCCTTCACCACGACCTCGACGTGCGCGCCCGCGCTTGCCCGGTCCACGAGCGAGCGGGTGGGTTTGCCTTCGCCGTCCTTCTTTTCGACCGCCAGGATCACGACGACTTCGCTCTCGCCCGCCTCGCGCTCGTAGCCGGTGAAGGTCACGGGCGAGCCGAGTTTTTCGCGCGCCTGCCGGTAGGCCGGGTCGAGGGCGGCGGTCGGATCGATCGGCCCGTCGGCCTCGTCCGCGCCCTTGATGATCTTGTTGGCGCCCTCGACATCCACGCCGTAGCCCTGCTCGCCGCAGATGACCTGCGTGAGATCCAGGGGGAAGCCGTACGTGGTGAAAAGATCCGCGGCCGCGGGGGCCGCGAGGGTCTTGTCGCCCTTCTCGCGCATCGTGTCGAAGTGCTCGTCGAGGATCTTCATGCCGCGCTTCAACGTGGCGCGGAAGCGGACCTCCTCGTCCTCGGTGACGCGCGCGATGAGCTCGCGCCGATCGCGGAGCTCGGGGTAGACGTCGCCCATGCGATCCACGACGAGCAGCGCGACCTCGTGGAGGAACGGCTTTTCGATGCCGAGCCGGTAGCCGTGCCGGATCGCGCGGCGCATGACGCGGCGGAGCACGTACTCGCGCCGCTGCTTCTCGGGCATCACGCCCTCGGCCATGAGGAAGGCCGTGGTGCGGGCGTGGTCGGCGATGACGCGCAGCGAGATGTCGTCCGGCGCGAGGCTCGCCCCGTACTTCTTGCCCGCGATCTCGGCCGCGCGCTCGACGAGCGGGCGCAAAAGGTCGGTGTCGTAGTTCGACGTGACCCCTTGGAGCACGAACGAGATGCGCTCGAGGCCCATGCCCGTGTCGATGCTCGGCGCCGGCAGCGGCGTGATCGGCGCGTCCTTCTCGGCGCGGTCGTACTGCATGAAGACGAGGTTCCAGATCTCGGTCCAGCCCGAGCCGTCGAGCCGGGGCTCCTCGCCGAACCGCGAGAGGTCGACCTCGTCGCCCGTGAAGAAGTGGATCTCCGAGCAGGGGCCACACGGGCCGGTGTCGCCCATGCTCCAGAAGTTGTCCGCCATGCCCAGCCGGAGGATGCGATCGTCGCCGAAGCCCGTGACCTTGCGCCAGAGCTCGGCCGCCTCGTCGTCCGCGGGGAAGCCGTTTTCGCCCTTGAACACGGTGACGACGAGCCGCTCCTTCGGCACGCCGTAGACCTTCGTGAGCAGCTCCCAGGCGCTCGTGATGGCCTCTTCCTTGAAGTAGTCGCCGAAGCTGAAGTTGCCGAGCATCTCGAAGAACGTGTGGTGGCGCGCGGTGACGCCGACGTTCTCGAGGTCGTTGTGCTTGCCGCTGATGCGGATGCACTTCTGGCTGCTCGCGGCGCGCGTGTACGGGCGGCGATCCTTGCCCGTGAAGACGTCCTTGAACGGGACCATCCCGGCGTTGACGAACATCAACGTGGGATCGTTCTGCGGGACGATCGGCGCGCTCGGGACGACCTCGTGGCCGCGGGAGGCGAAGAAATCGAGGAAGGTGCGGCGGATCTGATGGCTCGAGGCGGACATGGCGCCCGCCCATCTACCATGTTTCGGGCCTCAGAACATGATCCCGAGGTACCAGCGGAGCGTCTGCGCCGTCTCCGTTTCGAGCGTCGGCGCGCTGCGGTTCTCCGGAGCGCTCTCGTAGCGGCCGATCTCGCCGGGCAGATAGTCGAAGCCGCCGAGCGGGAAGAGCACGCCGTACTGGAGCATGGTGTAGAAGCCGCCCATCTGATCGGGCTTGTCGTTCAGCGTGCCGTCCTTCGCCTGGAAATACAGCGAGAAATCGAGCTCGACGCCGAGGTCGCGCTTGTTGCCCGGCGTCTGAATGAACTCGCTCGCGCGGCTCCAGATGAGCGCCGCGCTGCCGCCGAGGCGCTGTCCGTTCGGGTCGCGCGCGAAGTCGTACTGCACGGACGGGCGGAGGTAATACGCGCCCTGCACGCGGCTCATGATGTTGCGCCAGAGGATGAGGTCGACGCGGTAGTCCGGGTGGAACCGGCCCGTCGAGAACGTCCGATCGGCCGTGAGCTGCCGCTCGACGCCGCCGCGAGGCGGCGCGAGGCCCTCGACGTCGGGATCCCCCGAGGCCCAGCCGAAGCCGAGGTCGAGGCGGAGTTTGTCGTCGAGCGCGCGGAACTCGCTCTGCGCCGCGACGATGAAGCTCCGCACGGTCCAGCCCGTGTCCTCGGCGTCGAGCGGGTTGCGCTCGACGGTGGTGCCGCCCGCGGTCTGGAGGTTGTCGATGGTGCCGTAGGTCATCGAGGCCTCGGCCTCGAAGCGGAACTTCTTGTAGAGGAACTGGAACCAGAGGTCGGGCGTGAAGAACTGCGCGCCGCGGCGGGCGTAGCCGGTGCGGATGTCGCTCGCCGACTGGCCGAACGTGGCGCTCGTCTGGGCGTCGGTGGTGTCGTTCGCGAGGACCTGGTTGCGGTACGCGAAGTAGATGCCGCCGTTGATGACGGGCAGCCCCTTGGCGAGGTCGAGCCGCGCGAGCTCGGGATCACGTTTGCGCGCGGCCATGAACACGTACTGGCTCACGTCGTCGAGCTGGCCGAGATCGTAGGGCTGGCCCTGCTGCTCGCGGAGCGCCGCGCTCGTCGGCCCCTCGCTGATGAAGTCCCACGCGCCGGCGAAGTAGAGGTCGTACTTCTTGATGCCGGTCACGAACATGATCCGGTCGACCGTGCTCTGGTAGTCCGAGTCGTAGCCGTTGCCCTCGTTGTTGAGGATGCCGAGGCCCCACTGGTTCGGCATGCGGCCGAAGCGGAGGAGGCCGACGGGCGTGACGTACTCGCCCCAGGCGCGCTTGACGATGATGCTGTCGACGGTGCTGGTTTGTCCCGCGACGGGCGCCCACGAGGTGGTCGCGAGCGCGCCGAGCGGCGCGTAGCCGCCGCGCGTGCCGACCCTGTAGCCGCCGGCATCCGCGGGCGTGTTCCAGTAGCCCTCGGGCGTGGAGCCGAGGACGAAGTTGTCGAGGATGTCGATCTGCGAGAGGACCCGGAGGTTGTCGCTGATGTGCAGCTCCGGCGTGAGGCGGAAGCGCATGTTCGCGCCGGCCTGCGTGTTGTTCTCGCAAGCCGTGGTCGCCGTGGGAACGTCGCCGCAGAGCGTGACGGTCTGGATCGCGCCCGACGTGGGGTAGTACGCGTTGTCGGGCGGCTGCGGCCAGAGCGCGCGATCGGGCAGCTCCCGACGGCCGAGCGAGAAGTGATGAAAGAGCTCGGCGCGCACGCGGAAGAGGCCGTGAATCTCCAGGCTCGGTCGCGCCTGCGACCACCAGTCCTCGGCGAAGACGTCGCTCGGGCGCACGCCGACGTCGCCCGTGGGCGGAGGACGATCGGCGCCCTGGCGCGTGAGCGCGCGCGCGTCGCGATCCGGATCCGGCGTGGCGGCGACGGGCGCGGCAGGCTTCGGCGCAGGCGGGGTGGCGGTCTGCGACGCGGCTTCCGGCGTGGCTTGCGTCGGCGTGGCTGCGCCCGTGCCGTTCGGGGGCACGAGCGGCTCGTCTGCAGGCGCGGACGCGGGCGCGGGCGCGGTTTCTGCGGGCTTTGGCGGAGGCGGCGCCGCGGGCTGGGCGAGGGCGGATCCTGCCGCCGTGAGGCCGAAGGCGAGCGCAGCGAGGGATGCTGCCGTTCTCGTTCCCGATCCGTACGAGGAGCCTAGGTACCGCGACGAAATTCGCATGGCGCGTTTGCTGCGTGTGTCGCGCCGGACGGGGCCCCGCCTTGGAATCCGCGTGCCGCGCGCTTTGGGTGTCGTAACGAGGTTCGTCTCGCCGTGCCCGCGCACGGCTCGTCCGGGCGCTCGGGCAGGGGCGATGTCTCACGCCGAGCGGGTGTGGTCAACGTGGATCGATGTTGGCCGCGTGGCCAAGGGACAGGTTCCGAGGTCCCTCGGGGAAAACCCGGCCCGGCCCCTCGGGTCGCGGACGGCCCCGCCGCGAACGTGCTCCGTGGCGCCGGAACCGCCGCCCGGGCGTCAGAAAGCCGGCGAATCGCGTCCAGTACGGCCAGAACGGCCCGAAATTTCACCCGAATCCAGGATCCCCGTTGCGGCGCTCGGGACGGTCTTCTATTCCTGCAATTCTCGTGTACCGCCGTTCCCAACGTGCCGGTTTGCCGTCCGCGCCAAGAGGGTTGATGAGAACGCGACTATCGCCAAGGCTGCTGACTCTTCTGGGACTTCTCTCCGTCTCGCTGGTCCCGACCGCTGCGCTGTCCCAGGAGAGCGCCGCGAGCGGCGCGAAGGAGGGAGAGTTCTCCGTCCAGCGGTTCGAACCCGTGCCGGGGTCGAAGAACTACCTCACGGTCGCGGGGGCTCGCATGGACGCCGCGATGGGCTTCACCGCGGGCCTGATGGTGAACTACGCGAACAAGCCGTTCGTCGTGAAGAGCTGTAGGGCGGAAACCGACTGCAGCGCGCCGAACGCCGCGACGCAGGACGTCGCCGTCATCAGCGACATGTTCACCGCCGACGTGCTCGCGTCGCTGACGCCGGTGCCGGTCGTGCAGATCGGCCTGCGCCTGCCCGTGATGTACGTGAGCGGCTCGGGCATCAACCTCGACACGGGCGGGCCCGATCCGAACGGCCTCAAAGCGTTCGGCGTGGGTGACGCGACGCTCGAAGGCAAGTTCCGTTTCTTCGGCGATCCGAAGACGAGCGCCGTGGTGCTCGGCGGCGCCGTGGACGTGTCGGCGCCGCTCGGGACGATCACGGCGAAGGACAAGTACATCGGCAACAGCACGCCGATCACCGGTGGTGGCCGGCTGATCTTCGACGGCTCGTTCGGCGCGCTCTCGTTCGGCCTGAACCTGCGCGGCGTCTATCGCCCCGAGGCGCGCCTCGGCTCGACGACGGTCGGTCCCTTCGAGTTCCGCTACGGCGCCGCGCTCGGCTACCGCGTGAGCCCGACGGTCCGCGTGTTCGCCGAGGGCTTCGGCGGCACGAAGTTCAGCTCGCAGAACGGGACGAACTCGCTCGAGGTCGACGGCGCCATCCAGATCACGCCCCTCAGCGTCCCGCTCGCCTTCACGCTCGGCGGCGGCGGCGGCGTGCTGCAAGGCGTGGGCGTGCCGCTCTTCCGCGCGCTCGGCGGCGTGGCGTTCGTCGCCGAGGTCGGCGACGAGGACAAGGACGGCATCAACGACAAGGACGACAAGTGTCCCTCGATCGCCGAGGACATCGACGGCTTCGAGGACGACGACGGCTGCCTGGAAGACGACAACGACCAGGACAAGGTGCCCGACGTCAAGGACAAGTGCCCGCTCAAGCCGGAGACGATCAACGGCCTGCAGGACGACGACGGCTGCCCCGACGAGCTGCCGGATCGCGACAAGGACGGCATCGGGGACGCGGACGACAAGTGCCCCGACGACTTCGGCAAGATGCGCGTGAAGGAGTTCTACGGCTGCCCGGACAAGGATCAGGACGGCGTCGCCGACAAGGCCGACGGCTGCCCGGATCAGCCGGAGGACACGGACGGCTTCGCCGACACCGACGGCTGCCCGGATCCGGACAACGACGGTGACAAGATCAACGACGACCTCGACGAGTGCATCGACACGCCCGAGGTCTACAACGGCTTCAAGGACGAGGACGGCTGCCCCGACGAGTCGCCGGACTCGGACAAGGACGGCATCCCGGACGACAAGGACAAGTGCCCGAAGCAGCCCGAGAACCTGAACGGCTTCGAGGACCTCGACGGTTGCCCGGACAAGGGCCCGTCGCTCGTCACGATCACGGAGGACGACATCAAGATCCTCCAGCGCGTCGAGTTCGCGACGAACAGCGACAAGATCCAGGGCGCGACGAGCTTCGCCGTGCTCAACGCGGTCGCGAGCGTGCTCGACATCCACAAGGAGATCTTCCTCGTGGAGGTCGCAGGCCACACGGACAACGTGGGCAAGACCGAGGAGAACCGGGCGCTGTCGCAGAAGCGCGCGGAGGCCGTGGTCAAGTACCTGATCGACAAGGGCATCGACAAGACGCGGATCCAGGCGAAGGGCTACGGGCCGGATAAGCCGATCGCCGACAACAAGCAGTCCGCGGGTCGCCAGAAGAACCGCCGCGTCGAGTTCAACATCCTGAAGTCGGCGAAGAAGGCCCAGGCAGCCCCCCCGCCGTGATCCACCGTGGGGGGCTCCGGTCGGACTGCGTTGCAGTCCTTCCTCTGCCCCCCACACCCCCCGCCGATCTCG
The DNA here is from genome assembly GCF_029960785.1 of Polyangium sp. 15x6. Taxonomy (GTDB): domain Bacteria; phylum Myxococcota_A; class Polyangia; order Polyangiales; family Polyangiaceae; genus Polyangium. The sequence continues at coordinate 30,327 of NZ_JASBQE010000077.1, read as the reverse complement.
GCTGGATCATCCCTTCATCCAAAAGGAACCAAATCCCGGGTCGGGTGTCCTGGTAGAGTCTTCTCGACAGGATCGGGGGCGCGCCTGTGTCTCCGCATTCCTTCGATGTGGAGGCACCCCAGGATGTCCTCGAACCGCGCTCGTCCGCGCCTCGCCCTCGTGGTGCTGGCGTTCCTCGCCCTGGTTTGTCCGGGGCTGCTCACCGCGTGTCGTGAACCGGAGCGCCCGCTCCTGCCACGATCCCAGACTTGGGCCGAGCTCCGGACGGTCCGGCGCGACGTGGTCGTCGCGCCGCCCGGTGAGCCGGAACGCCCACCGTATCCACGAGAACGGCTCGTGGACGGAGAGGTGGTGCGGGTGCAGCCAAACGGGCTCGCGTGGCTCCGGCGAGACGGCGGCGCGATGCTGCTCGTTCGCGGGCCCGCGGAGCTCGTCCTCCACGCCGACGTGATCGACATCAAGTACGGGCGCGTCTTCGTGGACACGCCCGCGTCGATCACGACCGAGCTCGAGACGCCGACCGGCCCGCTGCACCTCGCGCACGTGCGCGCGAGCATCGACGTGGCCCAGAAGGACGGCGCGTCGGACGTGTACGTGCTCGCGGGCGAGGTGCGCACGGACGGCTCGGCGCGCGCGACGGCCGGCGAGCGGCTCACGCTCGAGCCGCACAAGGGCGAGCCCACGGCGAAGACGTCGCCGGTCTTGACGTGGGAGGACTGGACGGGCGGCCTCGCGACGACGGATCGCTCCGCCGAACCTTCGCCGTACGGCGTGGGCACGGTGGGCGCGCGTCGCCCCGGCGAGCAAGGCGCGCCGCGCTTCCCGCTCGCGATTCAAAGGCTCGACGTGCGCGTGTCGATCCAGGACGACTTCGCGATCACCGAGGTCGACGAGCTCTTCTTCAACCCGAGCTCGGCGACGGTCGAGGGCGTGTATCGCTTCCGCACGCCCGCGGGCGCGACGCTGCACAAGTTCGGCGTGGATCGCGACGGCGTGGTGTTCTGGGGGTACGTCAAGGAGAAGCAGGCCGCCGCGGCGCAGTACCAGGCGAACGTCTACGAGGGCAGCAAGGAGGATCCGGCGCTGCTCGAGTGGGAGGCGCCGGGCGTGTACAAGGCGCGGCTCTACCCGATTTTGCCCGGACAATCGCGGCGCGTCGTGGTGCGGTATGCCGAGTGGCTCGGGCGCACGGGCGCGCGCGGCGAGCGACGGCTCTACGTGTATCCGATGGCCGCCGAGGGGGCCGAGGGGTCCTTGCCGCACATCGAGGAGCTGACGGCGACGATCGATCTCGCGCGGGCCGGCGCGCGCGAGGTGCGCACGGGCATGAGCGGCGTGCGCGAGGGCGGGACGATCAGGGTGCGCGCGCAGGACTTCGTGCCGAGGGCCGATCTCGCGATCGAGCTCTTCGACGACGGTCTCGTCGCGCCGCGCGGCTACACGGCGCCGCACACGATGGATCCCGAGACGGTGCCGCCTTCGGAGCGCGCGGACGCGATGCAACGCGCGAAGACGGAAGCCGACTACGTCATCGTGCCGGTGCGATCCGCCGACGTCCCGATCGCGAAGGGCGGGCTCGATCTGGCGATCGTGATCGACACGTCGGCCGCGACGGACGCGCCATCGCTCGCGATCGCGCGGGCGACGACGGCGGCGTTGCTCGCGCACCTCGGCAAGGACGATCGGGTGGGCGTGTTCGGCGGGGACACGTCGCTCGTGCCGGTCGTGCCGGGCAAGGACGGGCTCGCGCCGATCGACGAGGCGGGGCGGCGCGAGGTGCTCGCGCGGATGTCGCGGATCGAGCGAGGCGGCGCGACGGATCTCGGGGCGATGTTGAGCCAAGCCGCGGCGCTGCTGGATCCTTCGCGGCGCGGCGCGGTGGTGTACGTCGGCGACGGCGCGCCCACGGTCGGCGAGCTGCGGCTGCAGGAGCTGCGCGATCGGATGGCGAAGCTGCCGCGGCCGGTGCGGATGTTCGGCGTGGGCGTGGGCGACGAGGCGGACATGGCGCTGCTCGAAGGTCTCGCGCGTGGCGGCTTCGCCGAGCGCGTGGCCGACGCGAACGCCGCGGCGCGCGTGGCGCTTCGACTGCTCGAGCATGCCGAGCGGCCGGTTTGGCTCGGCGCGCAGGTGGATCTCGGGCCGACGGTGGAGCGGATTTTCCCGCGTGATCTTGGCGCGCTCGTGGCGGACGAGAGCATCGCGGTGATCGGCCGCGTGACTTCGGCGGGGCTCCCGACGTCGGTGGCGCTGACGGGGCCCGCGGGTACGGTCCGGACGAACCTTCAGGTGTCGCGGATCGAGGACGAAGGGGATCTGCGGCGTCGCTGGGCGGAAGGGCGCCTGCTGCAGATGATGGCCGAGGCGACGGGGCGCGCGGCGATGGTCGATCTCGGATCGCGACACGCGATCATCACGCCGGTCACGTCGCTCTACGTGCCGACGAAGAACGAGATGACGCCGGAGGAGCGCGCCGAGCTCGAGCGCAAGAAGGGCATGGCGCGGAGCCTCGTGGAGACGAAGCGCCGGATGATGTGGACGCCGATCATCAAGGCGGACGTCGACGACGAAGAAGAAGAGGAAAACGCAGTCGCGGCCGTGGAGGTCGCCGCCGCGCCGAATGGCGACAACAAGGAAGGCGGCACGGGCACGCGCGCGAAGGGCGAAGAGGGCTCCATGGGGAACCCGGTCTCGCGCTCGACGGGCAACCGCTACGGCGTGCAAGGGCCCGCGGACAACGCCGATCCGCACATCGCGCGGCAAGCCGCGCTGCGCGACGCGGCCGAGTTCGGGATGATCGGCATGCTCAACACGGGCGCGGGCGGCGATCCGAACGCGCCCACGGCGCCGTGGGGCCGCGACGATTCGCTCGGGAGTGATGGCATCGCCGCGAACGGCTACCAGTGGGGCGGCGCGATCGGCGACGCGGTCGGCGCGGGCGGCCTCGGGCTCTCGGGCCTTGCTGAAGGCGGGGGCGGACGAGGCGAAGGCATCGGGCTCGGTTCCATCGGGACAATCGGGCACGGCGCGGGCACGGGCACGGGGCAAGGGTTCGGCTCGGGGAACGGGCGGCTCAGCGGCGCTCACAAGAGCGCGCCGCCGAGGATCACGGAGGCACCCATCGCGATGCCGAGCGCCGCGGCGACCGCCGCGCCGGCGGCGTCACCGCCTCGACCGACCACAGTCGCGAAGTCGTCGAACGCGCCGGGGGATCCGCTGGCAGGCGGGGACCAGAGTGGCAAGCCGTTCGCAGGCGAGGACATCCCCAAGGCCGACGAGAGCCGGCCGGTCCTGGAGAAGACCCAGAAGAACGAGTCGGCAGAAAAAGCGAAGCAAGTTCGTGGCGGATCGTCGGGCACGACGATCGTGGTGCACGTGGGCGACGTGCCGCATCAGGCATCGCCGTGCAGCGGCGCCGCGCTCGTGCCGTTCGAGGAGCGCGTGGGCCTCTGGCGCGAGCGGTTCGGGCGCGTCGCGGGCAACGCGCAGGGCGTGCGTTCGGTCTACCGCGCCGCGCTCTCCGCGTGCGAAGCGCCGACGTGGCGCGAGAGGTCGAAGCTCGTGTCGCTCATGCTCGACGCGATGCCGTCGATCGCCGCGAAGGTGACGCTCTGGCGCGTGATGTTCACGGATCTCGGCGTGGCCGACGCGCTCTACCGCGGGATCCTCGCGCGTGTGCGCACCGCGCAGGAGATGCGCGAGCTGCACGCGGCGCTCGGCCTGAAGACGATGGATCCGGGCCTGCTCGAGAAGCTCATCAAGGACACGAAGTCGCCCGACGAGCGGGTGAAGAAGCTGCGGGAGCTCGTAGCCCAGTGGCCGGACGATTTCGCGCTCGCGCTGCGGCTGCTCGACATGCTGGAGGACGCGTCGGACGACGCGGGGGCGCGTGAGCTCGGCCGGACGCTGAGGTCGAGGCCCGACGCGGACGCGCGGGTGCGGACCGCGGTCGGCGAGCTGTACTTGCGCCTCGCGGCGAAGGAGGCCGACGCGGGCAAGAAGGCCGCGTACGAGGCCGAGGCGCGAAGGTCGTTCGGCGAGATCGTGGAGTTTGCCCCCGACGATCCGGTCGCGCGGCGCAGGCTCGGCGATCTTTTGAGGGCCCACGGTTGGTACGCGGACGCGGCGCGGCAGTACGAGACGCTGGCGCGGCTCGCGCCCGACGACACGAGCGTCTCGCTGCTGCTCGCGGCGGCCGCCGAGGGCATGGGCAAGCTCGAAGAGGCGATCAAGTGGACCGAGAAGGGCGGCGCGGCGGGCGCGCCCGACGCGGAGCAAAGCCCGGCCGTGACAGCGCGCGCGTTCGCCGCGACGTACCTCGCGTGGGGCCGGCTCCTCGCGCAGAAGAACGGCAAGAAGGACGAGGAGCAGACGCTGCGCGCGCGGCTCCTGCGGGTGATCTCGACCGAGCGCGCGGCCGGCAAGGCGCCGCGCGGGGCGCGCGTGTCGCTGACGTGGTCGCACCCCGAGTTCCATCCGTCGCTCTGGACGAACGGGCTCGGCACGCAGATGCCTGCGCCCGAGGGCGACGTAACGCTGGGCATCGCGCAGGCGCTCCTGCCGATGCGCCCCGACGCACGCGTGGAGGTGCGGCTCGAAGGCGAGGACGTGGAGCATGCCGCGCGCCTCGGCGCGGAGGCGATCCTGACGATCGTGTTCGACGAGGGGGAGGACGGCGAGACCATCGTGAAGCAAACGATCCGCTTCGCGCGCGGCGGCAAGCCGGTGCGGGCGTTCGCCATCTCGAAGGGTGAGGCCCGGGAGGTCGAGCCGTGAGCGACGAGCGACGAGAAGAGCAAGACGTGAAGGGCACGCCCTCCGAGGAAGCGACCCTGGCGGCCGGAGAGGCATCCGTTCGTCCCGAAGAACCCACGGCCAGCGCAGAGGAAAACGCGAGCGCGAGCGGAAGCGGAGACGAGAGCGCGAGCGCAGGTGGCAGCGGAAGCGGAGACGGAAGCGACGGCGGTGGCGGAGGCGGGAGCGACGGCGGAAGCGACGACGACGGTGATGACGACGATGGCGACGACGAGCCCGCGGCCGCTCTCCCCGAGCCTCCGCGCGCGAACGAGCGCCGGATCGTCGTGGTCACGCGCGGCGACAAACTCGACACGGCCGAATGGTTGCCCGTGAGTGATCCCCGCGCGCAGGAGCAGATCCGGCGAACGCCGTCGACGCCCCTGCCGCACGATGGCGGGACCATCCCGCCCGCGCTCTTCGCGATCGTGAGCTCGATCGTGGTCATCCTCGTGACCGTCATGCTCCTGCGCGGGCAAGGCGAGCGGAAGCCGAGCCAGCCGCTCGTGCCGACGGTGGCCGATCTGCAGGCGGTGCACGCGTCGGTGACCGCCGCGGGCGCACCCGTGCACAAGACACGGCGGCTCTCCGAGGGGGATGTCGTCAAGACCGACGCCGACGGTCGAGCGCGCCTGCGCCTCGACGACGGCACGGGCCTCGTGCTGGATCGCTCGACGAGCCTGCGCATCACGCAGAAGGGCGTGGCGCTCGATCACGGGCGTATCTTCGTGCAGGGCGCGCTCGGCGCGCGGACCGAGATCGAGATCGGCGAGGCCACGGGCCTCGTGAGCGGCGCGAACACCGGCATCGAGCGCTCGCGTGAGCGTCCCTCGAGCGCGAAGCTCTACGCGGCGACCGAGGAGATCACGGTGCGCGCGGGCGGCGCCGAGAAGACGGTGCGCGCGGGCGAGACGGCCACGGTGGACGGCAGCAAGGTCGAGGTCGCGCCCGAGCGCGGCTACGACGACTGGACGGGCGGCATGGCCGCGCCGTGGGGCGCGAAGGGCGCGCCGCGCAGGGCCGTCGGTGAGCTCTGGGGTCGGCCGGACAAACCCGGCGACGCGGGCTCACCGCTCACGATCCGCGCGCACGACGTGGAGGCGACGGTCGCGCGCGAGCTCGCCGAGACCGAGGTGCGGACGACGTTCTTCAACGCCGGCAGCACGCACGTGACCGGCGATTATCGCCTGGCGATCCCGCCGGGCGCGCTCGTGGCGCGCTTCGCCTCGGTGCGCGGTGGCAACACGAACGAGGGCTACATCGCGCTCGCCACGCGCGATCTGCGCGGCCCCGGGAGCTCGAGCTCGAGCGGCGAGGTGCTCGAGTGGGCCGGCGAAGGCTGGGTTCGCGCGACGATCCCGAGCATCGCCCCCGGCGCGACGGTGCAGGTGATCGTCCGGTACGTCGAGTGGCTCTCGCCGCGTCCGAAGGGCGATGGGACCTGGGTCGTGCAGTACCGCTATCCGATGGTCTCGGACGCCGCGCCCCCGCTCATCGGCGAGTTCTCCGCGAAGATCGACGCGACGCAGTCGAGCCCGAAGTCGATCGGCGCCGGGCTCGGGGCGCGCGTGACCGGCAGCACCGTCGAGCTGCGGCGGCCCGATTATCGGCCGACCGCGGACCTCGTGGTGGACGTGGCGATCGAGCCCTCGTCGTCGCCCGCGCGGCTCTTCGTGGCGCCGCCGTTCGAGGGCGACGAGGATGATCCGGCCTCGACGATCCTCGTGCGCACCGAGGTGCCCGAGGCGCGCGCCGAGGACGGGGTCACGCTCGCGCTCGTGCTCGACGTCTCGTCGAGCGTGGAGCCGGCGCTGCTCGACGCGGAGCGCGCGCTCGTCGACGCGGTGCTCTCGGGCCTGGGGGCGCGGGACAAGGTGGTCGTGCTGGCTGCCGATCAGACGGTGCGTCCGATTGGACCGGCCACGATCGGCCCGGTGGACGAGGCGCGCCGCAAGGCGATCCGCGAGGCGCTCGGGCAGATTTCGACGGGAGGCGCGACGGATCTCGGCCGCGCCCTCGAAGCCGGCGCGGACGCGCTGCCGGTCGACGCGCCTGCGGGCATGGTGATCTACGTGGGCGACGGCTGGCCGACCGTTGGAGATCCAACGGTCGATCGGATCCAGGCGCGACTCGCGCGTCGGCAGGGCGGGGCACCGCGCCTCGGCGCCGTGGGCGTCGGGCCGCTCGTGAACCGCTTCGCGCTGGCGAGCCTGGTGCGCGGCTCGGGGCCGCTGCTCGAGATCGCGGACACGACGGACGCCGCGCGTGTCGCGACCGAGCTCATCGCCGAGGCGCTGCAGCCCGCAGTGGCGGGCGTCGAGATCGTGTTCGGGACCGAGGTCGATCGTATCTACCCGCGTTCGGCCCGGGCGATCACGGCCGGCGAGACGGTCTTCGCCGTGGGCCGCGTGCGGGGCGATCCGCCTCGCTCGATCACGCTGCGCTACCGCGACGCGCGCGGCGTGCACGAGGAGAAGCGGCCCGTCGTCGTGGAGCGCGCGCTCCGCGAGCAGGACGTGGCGCGGCGCTGGGCCGCGGCGCGTGTCGAGGAGATCGCGCTGAAGGGCAAGGGGCGGGAGGCCGCGACCGACGTGGCCTTGCGCGCAGGCCTGCTCACGCCGTGGACCGGCTTCGTGATCGGCGGCCCGCGCGTCTACACGCCGACGCTCTTGCAGACGCGCATCCTCGATCTCTCGGCCGGGCCCGAATCCGGCTTCTCCGCCGCGTTCGCCACGCCGCGCGCGGCGGCTGGGACGCTGATGAACGTCCCGCAGGAGACCGAGTCGGCCGAGGACAAGGACGACGAGGCCGCCTACAAGGCCGCCGTGGCCGAGGCCGCAGCGAGGCTGCTCGACGAGGCCGGCCCCTCGGTCCGCGCATGCCGTGACTCGCGCGCGGCGCTCCGGCCCGAGCTCTCGGGCAAGCTCGAAGTGAACTTCTCGATCGACGGCGACGGCCGCGCCGAGAAGGTCCGCGTGAAGGGCGTGGCGGGCGCGGACGACGACGCGCTCGACCGCTGCGTCGAGGTCGTGGTGCGAGGGATGATCTTCCCCGCGAGCGGGCTCACCGTGTCGATCGACGTGACGCGCACGCTCGGCTTGCCGCCGCCGCGCGCGACGCTGCGGGGCCGCAAATGCTCGCCGACCTCGTTCCTGCCGCTGCCGCTCCGCCGCGGCGTGTGGCGTGAGCGGCTCGACCGCGGCCAGGCCGACGTCGTGTACGTCGAGGCGAAGCAGTCGTGTGAGCTGCCCACGTGGACCGATCGTCGCGCGCTCCTCGAGCTCATCCTCGTGAACGAGCCGAACGGCCTCGCGCGCGTGGGCGTCGCCGGGAAGCTCGAGCTGCTCGGCGAGAGCGACGCGGCCGCGCTCTTGCGGCGCGAGGCGATCCGCCGCGCGCAGAGCCCCGAGGAGCTCTTCGCGATCAAGCGCGAGCTCGTGGGCAGCGAGCGATACCCCGTGGGCACGTTCCGCAAGCAGTACCGCGCGGCAAATGATGACAAGGGGCGGCTCGCGGTCGTGCGCCGTTTCCTCGGGATCGCGCCGCATGACGCGCGGCTCCGGCGCCGGCTCTTCGCGCTGCTCGAAGCGCTCGACATGAAGGCCGAGCTCTCCGAGGAGATCCGACGCGCCCGCCGTGATCCCTTCGCGGACGCGGGCCTGCTCGCGGACGCGGCGTCCGCGCTGCTGCGCATCGGCGACGAGGCGGAGGCACGCCGGACGTTCGGCGAGCTCTCCGAGCGCGCCCCGCGGGATCCTTGGGCGCGCGCCTTCCTCGGCGATCGCCTGCGCAACGAGGGGTTCTTCGACGATGCCTCGCTCGCCTACGCGGTGCTCGAAGAGCTCGTCCCCGAGGAGCCTGCGGCCGTCATTCGCTTCGCGCTCGCGCATGCGGGCGCGGGCCGGCTCGACATCGCACATCGCATGCTCGCGCGCGTCGCGCAGACGGGCGGTCGCGCGGGCGACGAGGCGCTCGGCAGGCTCGCGGGCTACCTCGCGCACGTCCTGCTCGCCGAGGGCCGCGGCCGCCAAGGGCTCGCGGAGTCGGACACGGATCGCCTCGTGCGGGCCTCGCTCGAGCTCCCGTATCCGAACGCGGCCGTGGTCGCGCTCGTCCGCGCGCCTGCGGGCGCCCTTGCCCTCGACGTGAAGCTCCTGCGCGACAAGACCGAGGACCCCCTCGGCCCCGACGTCGCCGCGGCGGGCGTGGGCCTCTATGCGCTCCGCTTCGGCCTCGCGGAGAAGTCGCCGATCTCCTTGGTCCTCTCGCGACCCGAAGAGCTCGCGCCCGCGCGCGCCACGAAGGTCCGCGTCGATGCGCTCGTGCCCGACGGCGACGGCAAGCCGCCGAAGCTCGTCTCGATCGACGTCGAGCTCCCGCCGACTGGCAAGCCCGTCACGCTCCGCTGGACGGGCAGCGCGTTCACGTCCAACTGACCCGCGCGTCGCCGAGCGGCGGATCCAGGGTCCGCCGCTTGACGCCGCCGCCCCGGATCGGTTGTACTTTCCGGTCTACACGTTCCAGAGCGAACGTATTTCTTCAAAATTCCAGGTCATTTCGGTGAATTCACCCTGCCCGGCCGGGGCCTCCGTGGCGCCGGGGCGGCGGCGCGCGCCGGATGATTTGTGCACCAACAGTCTCGAAGGCGGGGTTCGTCCCCGGAGGCTTCTCGTATGTCGAATCGATCGATTGCGCGTGTCGCGCACCTCGTGGTGCTCGCACTCGCGCTCGCCCTCGTGGCCCTCGTGCCACGCGCCGCGCGTGCGGCGACGAATGTCGCGGGCGGCAACGTCATCAACCAGACGTGGACCCCTGCAGGCAGCCCGTACATCGTTTCGGGCGACGTCACCGTGCCCGAGGGCGCGTTCCTGATCATCCAGGCCGGCACCGTCGTGCAGTTCGCGAACGGCGACGTCCAGGCCGCGGGCCTCGACCCGGCGCGCACCGAGATCACCGCCAAGGGCCAGCTCAACGTGAACGGCACGGCGGCGAGCCCCGTGACCTTCGCAGCGCAGAGCGGCTCGGGCGCGGGCATCTGGTACGGCATCGTCGTCGAGTCGACGGGCGTCGCGACGATCGCCAACGCGACGATGACGAACGCGAGTTACGCGATTCGATCGAGCGCGACGGCCATGGGCCTCGCGGTCTCGAACACGGTCATCAACAGCTCGACGTATGGCGTCTACCTCCAAGCCGGCACGCCGACGCTCACGAACGTCGAGGCGAACAACGGCACGTACGGCTTCTACGTCACGGGCACGGCGTCTGCGACCGTCTCGGGTTGCACGGCGAAGAACAACTCGACCTTGGGCATGTACGTGGTGCCGTCGAGCGGGATCACGACGAACACCTTCACGGGCTGCCTGGTGCAAGGGAGCGGCACGTACGGTGTGCGCACGGGCGCAAGCTCCGGTGCGACGTCGACGGTGAACATCACGGACAGCACGATTCACGGCAACGGCACGTACGGCGTGTACGTGTTCGCGTCGACGGGCGGCTCGACGACGGTGAACGTGAAGAGCTCCAACGTGACGGGCCTGGGATCGAGCCCGCAGCAGTACGGCATCTACCGCGTGACGGCGAACGGCACGACGGCGGTGACGACGACGTACTCGAACGTGTGGGGCAACTCGAGCGCAAACTACGACACCGCGGTGGCGGGTACGGGGTGTTTGTCGGCGAACCCGCTGTACGTGTCGGTCCCGACGAACATGCGGCTGACGTCGAACTCGCCGTCGCGCTTCGCGGGTGACACGGGCGGTGATCTCGGGCCGCTCGACTACACGAACGATCCGACGCCCGGCTACCACGGGACGTTGTGGGTCAACACGACGCTGACGCTCGCGGGGTCGCCATACACGCTCGCGGGCGACATGACGGTCGGTCCGAGCGCGAAGCTCACGATCGAGCCCGGGGTGGTGGTGAACTTCTCGAACGGCGACCTCATGGCGTCGGGCGACGACACGGGGCGCGGCGAGATCCGCGTGAACGGCACGCTGGACGCGCTCGGCACGAGTGCCTCACCGATCACGCTGCGCGCGACGACGGTGGGCGCGGGCAACTGGTACGGCGTCGTGGTCCCGTCGACGTCGAAGGGCGCGACGCTGACGAACGTGAACCTGCAGTACGCATCGTACGCGGTGCGCTCGGCGGTCAACGGCTCGCTCCTCTCGCTCACGAACGTGGCGAGCGACACGTCGACGTACGGCGTCTACCTCGAAGCCGGCACGCCGACGCTCACCAACATCACCGCGAACAACGGCACGTACGGCTTCTACGTCACGGGCACGACGTCCGCGACCGTCTCGGGTTGCACGGCGAAGAATAACTCGACCTTGGGCATGTACGTGGTTCCGTCGGGCGGGATCACGACGAACAGCTTCACGGGCTGCCTGGTGCAGGGGAGCGGCACGTACGGTGTGCGCACGGGCGCAAGCTCCGGTGCGACGTCGACGGTGAACATCACGGACAGCACGATTCACGGCAACGGCACGTACGGCGTGTACGTGTTCGCGTCGACGGGCGGCTCGACGACGGTGAACGTGAAGAGCTCCAACGTGACGGGCCTGGGGTCGAGCCCGCAGCAGTACGGCATCTACCGCGTGACGGCGAACGGGACGACGGCGGTGACGACGACGTACTCGAACGTGTGGGGCAACTCGAGCGCAAACTACGACACCGCGGTGGCGGGTACGGGGTGTTTGTCGGCGAACCCGCTGTACGTGTCGGTCCCGACGAACATGCGGCTGACGTCGAACTCGCCGTCGCGCTTCGCGGGTGACACGGGCGGTGATCTCGGGCCGCTCGACTACACGAACGATCCGACGCCCGGCTACCACGGGACGTTGTGGGTCAACACGACGCTGACGCTCGCGGGGTCGCCGTACACGATCGCGGGCGACATGACGGTCGGTCCGAGCGCGAAGCTCACGATCGAGCCCGGGGTGGTGGTGAACTTCTCGAACGGCGACCTCATGGCGTCGGGCGACGACACGGGGCGCGGCGAGATCCGCGTGAACGGCACGCTGGACGCGCTCGGCACGAGTGCCTCACCGATAACGCTGCGCGCGACGACGGTGGGCGCGGGCAACTGGTACGGCGTCGTGGTCCCGTCGACGTCGAAGGGCGCGACGCTGACGAACGTGAACCTGCAGTACGCATCGTACGCGGTGCGCTCGGTGGCCAACGGCTTGCTCCTCTCGCTCACGAACGTGGCGAGCGAGGCGTCGACGTACGGCGTCTACCTCGAGGCGGGCACCCCGATGCTGAAGAACGTCACGGCGAACAACGGCTCGTACGGCATGTACGTGACGGGCACCGCCGCGCCCACGGTGCAGGGGTTGACGCTCAAAGGGAACGCGACCTTGGGCCTGTATTTCGTGCCGAATAGCGGCAATTCGATCACGACGATCGAGAACGCCCTCATCCGCACGAGCGGCACGTACGGCGTGCGCACGGGCGCGTCGAGCGGCGCGACCGGCACGCTCAACCTGACGAACGCGACGATCCACGGCAACGGCACCTACGGCGTGTACGTCTTCGCGTCGACCGGCGGATCCATGTCCGTCAACATCAAGAACGCCATCATCACGAGCCTGGCGTCGAGCCCGCAGCAGTACGGCGTCTATCGCGCGACCGCCAACGGCACGACGGCGGCGAACATCACGTACTCCAACGTCTGGGGCAACACGAGCGGCAACTATTCCAGCGTCACCGCGGGCGCGGGCTGCATCTCGCAGAACCCGAACTTCGTCAACGCGCCGACGGACCTCAAGCTCGCGGCCGGCAGCGTGTGTATCGACGCGGGCACGCCGATGGGCGCGCCGAACTCGGACATCGAAGGCAAGCTCCGCCCGATCGACGGCGACGGGATCAACGGCGCCGCGTACGACATGGGCGCCTACGAGTACGCGCCGTCCTTCTTCTGCGGCGACGGCGTGACGAACGGCGGCGAGATCTGCGACGACGGCGTGCTGAACGGCCAGTACGGCTCCTGCAAGGCCGATTGCTCCGGGCAAGGCCCGCGTTGCGGTGACGGCATGGTCAACGGCCCCGAGCAGTGCGACGACGCGAACGCGTCGAACACGGACGCCTGCTTGACCACGTGCGTCATGGCCTCGTGCGGCGACGGGTTCGTGCAGATGGGCGTCGAGCAGTGCGACGACGGGAACACGTCGAACGGCGACGCGTGCCTCGCGATGTGCATCCCGGCCTCGTGCGGCGACGGCTACGTGAACGTCGGCGTCGAGCAATGCGACGACGGGAACATGTCGAACAACGACGGGTGCGTCGCAGGCTGCAAGACCGCGTCGTGCGGCGACGGCCATGTGCAGGTGGGCGTCGAGACGTGCGACGACGGGAACACGTCGAACACCGACGGCTGCCTCGCCTCGTGTCAGTCCGCGTCGTGCGGCGACGGGTTCGTGCAGGCCGGCGTCGAGCAGTGCGACGACGGGAACATGTCGGACACCGACGGCTGCATCATGGGCTGCAAGACCGCGACGTGCGGCGACGGCTTCGTGCAAGCGGGCGTCGAGACGTGCGACGACGGGAACATGTCGAACACCGATGGCTGCCTCTCGACCTGCAAGCCGGCCTCGTGCGGCGACGGGTTCGTGCAGGCGGGCGTCGAGGAGTGCGACGACGGGAACGTGGTGAACAGCGACCAGTGCCCGTCGACGTGCAAGAACGCGACGTGCGGCGACGGGTTCGTGCAGGCGGGCGTCGAGGAGTGCGACGACGGCAACCTGACGAACGGCGACGCATGCCTCAACGCCTGCAAGAACGCGACGTGCGGCGACGGCGTCGTCCAGCAGGGCGTCGAGTCGTGCGACGACGGCAACGCGTCGAACACGGACGCCTGCGTCCTTGATTGCAAGAGCGCGTCGTGCGGTGACGGCTACGTGCAAGGCGGCGTCGAGGCCTGCGACGACGGCAACCAGAACGACACCGACGGCTGCAAGAACAACTGCAGCCTACCGGGGTGCGGGGACGGCATCGTGGGCCCGAACGAGGAGTGCGACGACGGCAACGCGTCGAACACGGACGCGTGCCTCGTGACGTGCAAGAACGCGACGTGCGGCGACGGGTTCGTCCGCGCGGACGTGGAGGCGTGCGACGACGGCAACTCCGACGACACCGACGAGTGCCCGACGACGTGCGAGGACGCAACGTGCGGCGACGGGTTCGTCCTCGATGGCGTCGAGGACTGCGACGACGCGAACAGCTCGAACTCCGACGCTTGCGTGCAGGACTGCAAGGCCGCGGCCTGCGGTGACGGCTACGTCGAGCTCGGCGTCGAGAGCTGCGACGACGGCAACCAGAACAACGACGACGCGTGCTCGAACCTGTGCACGAGCGCGACGTGCGGCGACGGCGTGGTGCAGCCCGGTGAGGCTTGCGACGACGGCAATGCGTCGAACTTCGACGCCTGCCTGAGCGGCTGCCTCAAGGCGAGCTGCGGCGACGGGTTCGTCTGGGGTGGCACGGAGGAGTGCGACGATGCGAACGGCGTCTCCGGCGACGGCTGCACCTTCGACTGCAAGCTCGAAGGCCAGGGCGGCGCAGGCGGCGGCGGCGACGGCGGCATGGGCGGCGCCGGCGGCATGGGCGGCGCCGGCGGCGAAGGCGGCGCGGGCACTGGCGGACGCGACCCGGGCAGTGACGAGAGCTGCGGCTGCCGGACCGTCGGCGAGACCCGCGACGCGGGCTGCGCGGTCGTCCTCGTGCTCGCGGGCGCGCTCGTGGCGGCGCGCCGGCGGCGCAAGGCAGCGTAGTTCGTCCGGGTAACGAAAAAGGAGCGGCGGCGTCCTCCGGGATGCCGCCGCTTCCGTTTTTTGAGGTCCCAGCCATGGCGCCCGCGCGGGGCGCGGCGTCAACCCTGGGCGCCGCGCGCGAACCGGAGCTGGATCTCGGAGAGCGCGGCGCGCGCCCCGAGCGGCAGACCCACATGGCCCGACGGGACCTCGGGCTCGCGCACGTTGATGCGAACGAGCAGGCCGCCGAGGCTCTTCGCGATGCGCTCGCTGAAGGATCGGACCGTGGGGATGGCCGTCCCGGCGCCGCATTCGATGACGACGACGCGCCCACGCGCCTCGCGTGGTAGCCCCGAGAACCACGCGTCGAGCCGCTCTTCCTGCGCGTACGTGCGGCTTCCATCCCAGTGCGCGTCGCCGAACATGAGCACGTTCGGCCGGGCCATCGCGCCGCAGCGCAGGCACTTCGGGAGCGGCTCCGCGGCACGAAACGACGTGGGATCGACCTTCAGGCGGTACGGAGCCGCGGGGAAGATGCCGGCGCCGCACGATGTCGTGCATTGCAGGAAGTCGATGGCGCCGTGGCACTCGACGATGCGCTCCGGGTCGAAGCCCGCGCGCTGGAACTGACCGTCGACGTTCGAGGTGAACACGAAATACCCGTCGGCCATGCGCCTCGCGAACCGCGCGAGGATCTCGAAGCCCGGGTGCGGCACGGTCGCCCGGTAAAGCTCCAGGCGATGACCATAAAAACCCCACGCGAGGGTGGGATCGCTCGCGAACCAGCGTGGATTCGCGAGCGACGAGAAGCCGAGGCCGAGCTCCTTGTACGGCGGGTAGGCGCGCCAGAACCCGTCGTTGCCGCGGAAATCGGGCAGCCCCGAGTCGACGCCCATGCCCGCGCCCGCCGTGATGACGAGCGCGCGCGCGTTTTCGAGGGCGCGGGCGGCTTGCTCGAACAGGGATTCATGCGGGGTCATGAGAGCTCCTCTTTCGCCCCCGGTCGCGGGGGGCGTTCGTCATCGAATCATCGGCCGGCGCGGAGGCGGCGAAAAAACGCCTGCCCCTTCTCTCCACGCCGCGGGGGCGAAGACGAAGGGGCAGGGGGAGCGCAAAAGGGGGAGGCCGGGTGCGTCAGGGCGTGACCGGCGTGCAGGTGCCCGTGGTCGGGTCGCTCTGGTCCGCCGTGCACTTGAACTGGGGCATCGCCGGGCAGGGAATCGCCGGGCAGGTCGCATCGCAGCTCTCGTTCTTGAACTTCTGGAGCGCCTCTTTGTAAGCGATGACCTCGGGCAGATCCTGCGCGACCACGCTGATCGGGCAGCAGGGGCCCTCGATGATCTCCTGGCACTGCGGGATCTCGGGCTGCAGCGGGTAACACTTCGTCGCCGGGACGAGCTTGAGATTGACGTCGGCCTCGAGCGGCTCGCACACCGCCGTGTTTCCACCGCTGCCGCCGCCACCGCCGCCCGCGCCCGCGCCGCCGGTGCCATTGCCGCCCGCGCCATTGTTGCCCGCGCCGCCCGAGCCATTGTTGCCTGCGCCGCCCGAGCCGCCATTGCCTGCGCCGCCTTGCCCGCTGCCGCCTTGGGCCGTGCCGTTGCCGGCGCCGCCCGAGCCGTCGCCGCCGCTCCCGCCGTTACCGCCGCCGCCCGTTCCGGGGGGACAGACCTGCCCGGTCGGGCAGTTGGTCCCACCTGTGGGCCCGACCTCCTGACCCTCCGGACATCCAGCCAAAAACAGTGCGGCGCCGGTCACCTGCGCCAGGAAGACGAAACGCATGACCCCTCCTCGCATAGAAGAAGCTTCTCCAAGAACCGACATTCGACGTAACATGGAAAATTTATAGCTTCGCCGCCAGCGCCCGTCCACCGAGCCCGCCGGGATTTTGGCGCTCGTCGACACGATTGGGTCGACCGTCCCTACGGCCGGTCCCTCAGAGCTCGTTTTGGCGCATGAGGAGCGTCGCGCAGGCCGCGGCGGCGTTCTGGGGGTCGACGTTCCAGTCGGGCGCGCCGAATTTGCCGTCGATGCGCACCATGCGGAAACGGCTGTCCAGAGGCGCGACCTGGAACGCGGGGAGCGACCTGATCGCGCTCGTGACCCCGATCGGCGTGCCCGCGAGGTAGATGTCCGCGCCGACGAGGTTGTAGAGCACCTCGGAGTCGACGGTCCCCGAGAGCTCGCACGAGCTCTTCGCCCGGCCCGTGAGCAGCGGATTGACCTGCATGTCGATGAAGGCGCGACCCTGGAGCGTCGTCCCCGGGACATTGGGCTCCGCCGCGTTGCAGGCGACGCCCGATTTCACGTCGTCCGGGGTTTTTCCGCAGACCTCGACCGTGACGCCCGGATAACCATCCCCGTCGTCGTCGCGCAGGCCCGCGCAGTCGGTCACGCACGTGGGCTCGCAGAGGTCCGTGCGGCCGAGGTTCGTCCCGCCACACCCCGCGGCGGCGTCGTTCCACGCGGGCATCGAGGGGCCCGCATCGTTCGAGCCGACGGTCACGAAGAAGCGCTCGAGCGCGAATCCGGCGCCGGGCGAGAGGCCGTCGAGCGAGCCCGCGACGGGCGCGGCGGGCACGCCGGGGAGCGCGTCGATCAAGGTTTGAGGTGCAATGATCTGCGTCGACACGAGCGTCTCCGCGTTCGGGTCGCACGTGCCGACGAGCGCCGTCACGATGGGCAGCTCGATCGAGCAGAGCGTGGGCCTCACGAAGAGCTGCGTCGGAAACATGATGTCCGCGCTCATCGTGACGAAGAGGAGCATCGTCGACTCGCCGATCTGATCGGCAGGGCAGATCGTGATCGCGCCGCCGGGCGTCCCTTCGAGCGTCACGGCGAGCCGGCCGTAGGCGGCCCAGGTGCCCGAGAGATCGAGCGTGGTCGGCGCTTCGTCACACGCGACCGCCTGCGATCCGCCGCTCCCGCCCGACCCTCCAGAGCCGCCGGAGCCGCCGGCACCACCGTCGCCGTCCCCGCAGCCGGTCGCGAAGGTGGCGAGCAAGGACGACGTGAAGAGCACGAAAAGAGGGCGAAGCGAGGGCATGCGAAGACTCCTGGCAAGAGGCCGCGCGCGCGGCTTCCTCGAGTATTGCTTGCCCTCGGGCGATTGGCGCCGTCAGTCGTACCGCTCGGTGTGCACGTGCTTGCGGTCGACGCCGAGCTCGTGGCGACAGAGCTCGCGCACGGACTTCACCATGCGTTCGAGGCCGCAAACGTAGACGTGCGGCAGAGCAGGCGCGCTCGCCGCTTCGAGCTCGCGGAGCAGGGTAGGGACGTGCGTCTGGACATAACCGCTCTTGCCCGTCCATGACTCCCCGGGGCGCGAGAGCGTGACCGTGTACCGCACGTGCGGGTGCGCGCGGGTAAAGGCTTCCATCTCGGCGCGGTAGAGGATGTCCTCCTCGAAGCGCGCGCCGAAGAGGAGCCAGAGCGGCGCCTTCGAACCGGCCGCGATCGCGGCCTGCATCATCGCGCGGAGCGGCGTCACGCCCGTTCCCGTGCCGATGAAGAGGGAAGGGCTCGGGTCCTCGGACGTGCGCGTGAACAGGCCGTGCGGGCCGATCGCCGAGAGGACCGAGCCCTCGGGGAGATCGTGCAGAAAGATCGAGCCCGTGCCGCAGGGGACACGCGTGACGGCGAGCTCGAAGCGGCTCGATCCGTCGGGCGCCGACGCGATCGAATACGCGCGTCGCCGCTCGCCCTCGGGCAGCGGCAAGGCGAGGTTGATCCACTGACCCGGGTCGTGATCGAGAGGCCGACCATCGACCCGCTCGAACACGAGCTGCCGCACCATCGGCGCGATCATCGTCGCCGACGCGAGCCGCACCTCGAACGTCTCGGGTTTTTTCATCCGGCGACGCGGAACATAGGGGGAGGTGACGTTACGTCAAGCGGGCCCGTCCGTAGGATCCCTGCGCACCACAAAGCCCGCCATCACCGCGCGCCCTTCGGCCTCGGCGTCCCACGTGATGCCCGCGCCGACCTCGAGCGTCCCCGGGGGCAAGGACAGCGCCGCGGCCACGATCGGACCGAGATCCAGCGCCTCGACGAGGGGCCCGACCTCGCCCGCGAGCGGCGCCGAGAGCACCCGCGCGTCCGCCACGCGCGAGAGCCTCGCCCGCGCATCGCCGCCGAGCGAGACCTTCAGCGCGGCGAGATCACGCGCCACCTCGTCGACCGGCGCGCTCGCGAGCCAGGCCCACACGACGAGGCCGGGCAAGTCCGCGAGCGCCGCGGCCGCGCTGCGTTCGGAGGGCAGGGACGTCCTTCCTGTGCCCGCGCTCGGGCTCGCCACGGCCGCCACGAGGAGGCCCGGGGGAGCGAGGCAAAAGGAGGAGAGGCGGGCGAGGTTGCGTTGCGCGGTGGTCTTCGCCTCGGCCAGGCGCGCGAGCTCGTCCGGCGCGCCGTGGAGGAGCTCCACCTCTTGCGCCACGGAGAGGTGCGGCAAACCCTGCGATGCGGCCGCGATGGCCTTCTCGGAGGCGCGCGCGTCGGACCGAGAGAACGTGCGATCGTCCCGGAGCACCTCGGCGACGCGGCCCGAGAGGCCGAGCGCGGCGAGCTGCGAGGCGGGGCCGAAGAAGCTCGCGTGCGCCCGCGGCTCGGGCGCGGAGGCGTTCGCGCGTGCCTCGATCCGCGCGCGATCCCAGCTCGTCAGCGCGGCGCCGAGGGGATTGCCGACCTCGCCGAACAGCGTCGCGGCCGCCTCGAGATCCTCACGCGCGAAGGCGACGCCGAGGTCCATCCGGGCGCGGCCGATCGCGCGCGTGGCGTAGGCGATCCACAAGCGAAGCGGCGGGCGCGCGGCGGCGGCGATCTCGCGGGCGCGGGTGGCGAGCGCGAGGGCGTCGTCGGGGCGGCCGCGCGCGCTCGCCACGTCGGCGAGGAAGTTCAGCGCGCGGGCCTGGCCGAAGACGTCGCCGACGCGCGAGCAGAGCCACTCTTGCCGCTGCAGGAAATGCCGCGCGCGTTCGAGGTTGCCGAGCGCGAGCGCGGCCGAGCCGAGCTGACCGAAGGAGATCGCCTCGCCGAGGACGTCGCCGTGCTGGTGGTGCAGCTCGGCCGCGTGCTCGAGCAGCTCCCGCGCCGCGCCGTGCGCGCCCATGACCACGTAGAGCGTGCCGAGCGAGTTCAGGATCTTCGCGCGTTCGTCGAGGAACGGCTGCGATCGTTCGAGCGCCCAGAGCAGGCTCCGTTGCGTCGCGGCCGCGTCGCCGAGCAGCCGCTCCGCCGTGCCGCGGTAGTGCGTCGCGACGACCTCGACGAGCGCGTCGCCGTCCGCCTCCCGCGTGATCGCCTCGAGCGTCGCGATCGACTCGCGATACACCGGGCGCGGGCCGCGCCGCACGGCCGCGAGGATCGCCTCGCACCGCGCGATCTTGCTGGCGCGGGTCTCGCCGAGATCCGCGAACGCCGCGGCCGCCGCGGACAGGCTCTCGCGGGCCACGTCGAGCGCGCCTTCGCGTTGCCCGAGGGCGCCCTTCGCGAAGAGGCGCGCGGCGCCGCGCAAGGGGTCGAGGTCGAGGGTTTCGAGGCGCGCCATCTCGGCGTGCGCCTCCTCCGCGGGCGCGCTCTTCAGGAGCCGCGCGATCGAAGAGACCTCGTTCAGGGGGTCCAAGGGACGGATCATGATGAGAGCACGCCTCCGTGATCGATCTGCGCGGGGGGCATCGAGACTCGCGGAAGGCCTGCTTCGCGTTCGAGCCGCCGGGCCGCGAGCGCGTGCAGCGCGGCCTTGATGTCCTGGATCGAGAGATCGGATCGGTCGCGCCGGAGCCGCGCGACGTGCGCCGCCACGTGGGGCGCGGCGAACGAGGTGCCCGTCCACCGCCGCTCGCCGCCGCCGAGCGCGGGCGCGAGCACGTCGTTGCCCGGCGCGAGGATCTCCCAGTCGACCGTGATCTCGGTCCGCAAGAACTCCGGATCGTCGGACGACGCGCGCCCCACGCCGATCAGGGATTTGAAGCGGCCCGGGTAGGTCCGGAACGCCGACGCGTTCGGCCCCGAGGCGACGAGCACGACGCCGGCCGTGTAGGCGATGTCCGCGATCTCGTAGAGCTCGACGATCGACTTGTAGTCGGTCGGCCGGAGCGGCGCGCCTTTGGGCACGTCGATGCCGAGGCTCAGGTTCACCACGTCGAAGCCCTCGCGCACGCAGAAGCGCACCGCCGCGAGCAGCCCCTCGCGCGAGCATCGGCCCTCGGGCGAGAGCACGCAGACGCTCGTGATCTCGGCGAACGGCGCGAGCCTGTGGATGATGCCCGCGCACGCCGTCCCGTGACCCGACCGATCGACCGGCTCGTCGGGACAAACCGCGTACCCTTCGCCTTTCCGCTCGACGCGCAGCGAGCGGAGCTCGGCGTTCACGAGCCACGGGTGCGACGTGTCCACGCCCGAGTCCACGAGGGCGACACGCACGCGCCGGGTCTCTTCCGCCGCTCGTGGGTTCGTCTCCGTCATGGCGCCCCGTCGTAGGAAGCCACGCCGCCCATCGAGGCCGCGTAGGCGTCGATGCGCGCGAGCACCTCGGCGCAGAGCATGGCCTCGGCCGGCCCGCGATCGCAGAGCTTGCCCACGGCGAGCGCGAGCTCGAGCCGCTCCTTGTACGTCGGCCCGAGCCGGAGCGCGTGGATGTACTGCGCGAGCGACTCGCGCAGCGACGTGGGCGCGTCCGCGCCGAGCAGGTCCGGCAGCGCCCGCGCGAAGAGCGAAAAGATCATCTGCTCGGTGCGAAATGACTCCACCGTGAGCGCGAGGACCTCGGCGAGGCGCTCGGCCATCTCGAGGTGGTGATCGCCGAGCGGCGCGCCCTCCGCGAGCAGCGCCGCGCCCCCGATCGTGGACTCGCCGATGCGGATCGGGACGAAGATGCCGGCCGTGGGCTTCGTCGCGAGGGCAGGGCGCAGCGCGGCGATCATCGGATCGCCCGGGCCGAGCTCCGCCGCGTGCGCGCCGCCGCCGCCGAGCAGGTAGGCGAAGGGCGTCCCGCTCGGCAGAAACTCGAGCGTGGTGCGACGATAGCCTTGCGTATCGGCCACGACGGGGACGCTGAGCCGGCCGAGCGTCTCCACTTCGAGCGCGACGAGCGCCTCGGCGCAGGGGAGGGCGAGGCACGCGAAACGCAGGTGCTCGCCGAGCCCGCGCATGCGCACCTCCGATTGACCCACGAGGGCGGCGGACTCCAGCGTGGCGAGCAGATCTCGCAGCCGGCTCGAGAAGCCGAGCAACGAGGCTCGGGCGACGTCGGCGGCGGGCGCGGGAAGCGTCATGGCCCGCATCCTACAAAAACTTGGCCTCGATCGGAGGCTTTGGGTAACCGACGCCCATGATCCTGCCCAGCCGGCTCTCGGCGACGACGCTCGGGGATCTGCTCGGGAGGCTGTATCGCCAGCGGACGACGGGCACGCTCGAGCTCACCGATCTCTGGGCGCCTCCGGGCGCGGTGACGTCGAGGCACAAGATTCACCTGGCCTCGGGCCTCGTCGCCGGCGTGGAGACGAGCTTGCCCGCGCCGCCGCTCGGCGAGCTTCTTCGACGGGAAGGTTTCCTCGCCGATCCCGCGTTTCGTTCGCTCCTGCGTCGACTCGGGGAGGGTGATCCGCGGCCGAGCGGGGAGATCCTCGTCGCCGAGCGCCTCGCGGATCCGGCGACGGTCGAGGCCGCGCTGCGCGTGCAGCTCCGCATGAAGCTCGATGCGCTCTTCGAACTGCAGGACGCAGCCGTCGCGTTCCATACGGCCAGGCCCACGAAGGCCGCCGCGCGCCGTGTTCACCCGCTCGAACCGTGTGATTTCCTCGTGGGCCGCCCGCGCCTTCGTGATCTCGTCCCCGCGTCCGAGATCCGCTACCGCCGCGCGCCGGCGCGCGCGCAAAGGTTTTACCCCGGCGCGCCGAAGGCCCACGAAGAGCGGCGTACGGAGCCGCCGCGCGCGTCGTCGTCGCGGTTCGGACATCCGATCCCCGAGGCGAAGCGGCGCGCGCTGCAGAAGCTCGGCCTCTCCGAGACGGCCGGCGAGGCCGACGTGAGGCGCGCCTTCCGCAAGCTCGCGATCGAGCTCCATCCCGATCGCCATGCCACGGCGCCCGCGGCGACGCGGGATCGCAACGCCGCGCGGTTTGCCGAGGTCAGCGCGGCGTATCACGTGCTCGTGGCTTGATGCTCAAAGCGGCGCTTCGGCGCCCGTGTTCGTCCGCGTCGACGGATCCGTTCGTCCGCCCCACACGATCACCGAGCTCTTCGTGTACACGAGCGTCGTCCCGTACCGCGGCGAGAGGCTCGCCTGCGCCGTGATCGGGTACCACGTGCCGCCGCTCTTGCTCGGCACGTATTGCCCCCCATCGCCCTCGATGTTGCCCGGCATGCACGGTGTTTCCCGACAACCTCCCCACACGACGAGGTGATTGCCGGCCCACACGCTCACGTGGTCGGCGCGCGCGCCCGGGGCGCCGTTGATCGTCATCGGCGTCCATTCGATCGACGCCGCGTCGAGCTGGCCACCCGTGTTCAAATTGACGCCGCCGTTCCATCCGCCCCACACGAGGAACGATGGCCCCGTGGCGATCACGGTCATGCGCTCGCGACCCTCCGGCGCGCCGCTCGTGCTCGTCGATTGGATCCACACGCCCTGCGGCGTGCCCATGGGATCGAACATCATGCCGTCGTTCCGCCAATCGAACGCGTCGGTCCCGCCCCAGACCAGCATCTGCTTCCCGTTCCACGCGGCCCCGTGGTAGCGGCGCGCCGGCGGGCTCCCCGCGCCGTTCGTGCTCGTCCACGTGTCGGTCGCCGGATCGTAGATCCCGCCGGAATTGAGCACGTTCGCCCCGCTCGCGCCGCCCCACACGATCATCTTGGAGCCCGTCCACACCGCGGTGTGCGCGAAGCGCGGCGGCGGTTGTCCCATCGTGCTCATCGGCGCCCACGTGTCGGCCTCCGGATCGTAGATCCCGCCCGCCGCTTCGAGATCCGTCGCGCCGAAGCCGCCCCACACGATCATCTTGGAGCCCGTCCACAATGCGGTGTGCGAGAACCGCGCCGCCGGCGCGCCCGCCGTGCTCGTGCTTTTCCACGTGCGTGTGGCCGGATCGTAAATGCCGCCCGTGTTCGTCGCGGCGGGGTTTCCGCCGAGATCGCCGCCCCACACGATCATCTTGGAGCCCGTCCACACGGCCGAATGCGCGTACCGCGGCGCAGGCGCGCCGTCCGTGGGCAGCGCGCTCCAGACGATCTCCTTCGGCGGCCCGCCCTGGTACGGCGGTGGCTCGTTCGAGTCCGGATCGCTGCAGGCGAAGCAGGCGAGAGGCAGGAGCGCGAGGAAAAAGGTACGCGAGAGCATGGCTTCGAGCGTATCCCAACGCGGCGTGGGAAAGGCGCTTTCTTGGCCGCGTCGGGGGGGCTCGGTAGGCTCCGCGCGAGGAGGCCACTGATGGAGATGTTGCTAGCCAACGAGCGGCGCGCCCCGCGCCATGCCGTGACCGTCGAGTGTCAGGTCGTGCGCGAGGACGACTTCACCCTGCTCGGCGCTCGGGGCAAAGACCTGTCCACCTGCGGGATGCTCCTCGTCTCGGACGTGCCCGCCGCCGTGGGCGACGATGTCCTGATCACGCTCCGTATCCCCGGGCGCGAGCAATGGATCGATGCGCGCGGCAAGATCGCGCGGATCGCAGGCGAGCTCGAGGGCAGCCGCGGCGTCGGCATTTCGTTCGAGCTCCCACGGGATGGATCACGCCACGCCCTCGAAGAGGCGCTCTGCGCGTATCCCACGGTCGAGTCGTCGCGCGAGCCGCGCGTCGATTACGCCGCGACGGTCGACATGATCAGCTTGCTTTAGGCCCGCCGCCGCGCCGCGACATCCCGAGCGCGATCGAGACCGCACGTTCGAGCGTGCTGCATGGCCTGAGCACCGCGACCTCCTCGGCATGCGCGACGAGCTGCCGCGCCACGAGGGGGCCGACGCCTGTGAGCATCGTCTCGGCGCCGAGCAGCCGCACCGCGCGCGCGGCCCGCACGAGGCCCTCGGCCACGTCCGCGTCCACCACGGGCACGCCCGTGATGTCGAGGATCACCATGCGCGCCCCGTGCGCCGTGGTCCCCGCGAGCAGCGATCCGAGCAGCCGCTCGGCGCGCGCCGAATCCACCCGCCCCACGAGCGGCATCACGAGGACGCCGGGCGCCACGGGCAGGATCGGCGTCTCCAGCTCCTCGATGAGCTTCCGCTGCGCCTCGATGAGCTTCTCGCGCAGGAGCAGCCGCTCCTCCTCGGCGCGCCGCTCCTCGGTCCGATCCCGCATG
Organism: Polyangium sp. 15x6; assembly: GCF_029960785.1. Lineage (GTDB taxonomy): Bacteria > Myxococcota_A > Polyangia > Polyangiales > Polyangiaceae > Polyangium. Next base: position 5,485 of record NZ_JASBQE010000077.1, on the reverse strand, counting down.
ATGGTGCCGAACGACGCGGGCGTCCCGTCTTCGTTCGTCATGACGAACAGCACGCCATGCGTGGCGAGCTGCGATCGATCGCCGCGCAGGAGCACGAGCTCCCCGCGGTACTGACCCTCGGCCCGGAGCGTCGCGTCGATGGTTTGCGCCTCCTCGGATGTCGCGAGCAGGCGCGCCACGTTCGTCCCGACGAGCGGACCTCGACCGATCATGTCCTCGAACGCCGCGTTCGCGTACGTGAGCTTGCCGTCGAGGCCGACGATCGAGATCCCGTCGGGCGCGCGATCGGCGAGCGCCTTCCACAGCCGCAGCTCGTTCACCTGCGCGCTCACCTCGCGCGCCAGACGATCCCGCTCGACCTCCGCCTGCACGCGCTTCGTGATGTCCCGGATCGCGACGACCACCTCGCCCGTGCTCGATCGCGAGTACAGGGCCTCGAAATGCATGGGGCCATCGGGCGTGTCGACGGAATAACCATCCATCCTCGGCTCGCCGTCCTCGGCCACGTCGCGGATGACGTCGGCTTGCCTTTGCGACCAGTCGGTGTTGAACACGTCAACGAGCCGCCGGCCGAGGAATTGCGCCGGCGCGACGAGCAGCGGCACGTCGCGCGCGGGCTTGCAATCGAGGAACCGCGCGTCGCGGCTCATCACGAAGAGCAGATCGGGCACCGCGTCGAGCAGGGCGCGGTTGCGCGCCTCGACCGCGCGCACCGACGTCACCGTGGTGCTGAGCTCCTCCTCCGCGTCCTTCAGCGCCCCGTAGGACGCGACGATCTCGCCCTGCTCGTTCCGCACGACGCCGGTGTACTGGCGCGCCCACATCCAGGTCCCGTCCTTGCGGCGGTAGCGCTTCTCGAACTCCACGATCGACCGCGTACCGCGCGCGAGCGCGGCGACGAGCGGCCTCTCGACTGGCAGATCGTCCGGATGTGAGATCTCGTCGGTGGAGCGGCCGCGCAGGTCATCGAGCGTGTAGCCGAGCAGCGTGACGAAGGCCTCGTTCATGTCCACGAAGCGCCCGAGGCCGTCGGTCAGGACCATGGCGGTGGGGACGCCGTGGAAGATCTCGCGGTAGCCCGCGGCGAGATACCTCTCCCGATCCCGCGCTGTGCGGGCCTCTGCGAGCTCTGCTCGGAGCGCGCTCACCTCGGCGCGCAGCGCCTCCACCTCGTCCCGATGCTCCATCGCCCGCTTCGTGTCCTTGATGATCCAGCGCGCGGATTGCGCCTGTTTGGGGTCGCATCCTCGCACGATGCACGCGCGTCCGTCGACGGCGTTGAGGGCGCCGTGACGGCGTCGAGAGCGCGCGTGGTTCTGCTACATCCGAGGGTTGGAACGGAGGATGAGCGATGCATCGCTGCGGAGCGCGTGTCTTCCTCCTGGGTCGTCACCTCGACGAACGATCGAGCGCGTCGGGCGGGAAGCCGAGCAGGCGTTCGAAGAGCCGCGGATAACTCGGCGCGCGCTCCTTCAACGAGCGCGCGAGGAGCGGCCCGTCCTCGGCCTCCACCGCGCGCTCCACCGCCGGGATCCGATAGCCGCTGCCCGTCGCGATCGCGCGCAGCGCCTCGAGCGCCTCGGCGCGCTCCTCCGTGCGTTTGTCCGTCGCGAGGATCCGCAGCGCGAGCTCCGCCGCGAGCGGCACGTCTCCGAGTGACGTCGCGGCCGGCAGCGCCGCCCGGCAGAGCTCGCCGGCAAGCGGATCTCCGAGCGTCGCGAGCAGCCGCGACACGCGCGCCGCGATCGTCAGATCGAACAGCGTCGCGGGCCCGGCCGCGAGGCGCGACTCCACGCGCCGCACGCACTCCTCGGCGATCGCGTGCGCCCGCACCGGGTCGCCGAACGCGGCGAGCGACTCGGCGTGACGAATCTCGAAGATCGGCCGCCGGATCGGGTGCGCCTCCGCGGCCCAGAGCGCGCCCACGAGCAGCGCCTCCTCCCCGCGACCGAGCCTGCAGAGCGAGACCAGGTAGGCCTCGCGCCGCATCGCCTCGAGCACCGGATCGTGCGGCGACGGCGCCTGACCCCGCGCGATCTCCAGCGCTGCCTCGTGACGCCCCGATCCGAGCAGCGTCCGTTGCGTCTCGATCGCCACCATCGACGCGAGCGCGCCCTCGGCGCCGCCTTCGCCCGGCCCGATGCGCGACCAGGTCGCGGCCGAGATCGAGAGCGCCCCGAACGCGAGCCCCTGGCCGCGCAGGAGCCCCGCGAGACGCTCCAGCACGCAGAGCGCCTCGTCGGTCCGCCCGAGCCCCGCGTCGAGCCGCGACAGCTCCACGAGCGGGCCGAAGCCGAGGAGCAGGATGGCCTCGTCGCCCGACGTCTCCGCGTGCTCGGCCACGCAATCGAGCCCCGCGTGGCAGACGAGCCGCGCCTCGTTCGGGCGGCCCAGGTGACTCGCGATGAGGGCCGCGTCCTGGTGCGCGCGGGCGAGCGCCGCGGCGCGCTCCATCGGGTCCTCGGGCGCCTCGTCGAGCCTTCGCAGCGCCTCGGCCGACCAGCTCGCGAGCTCGCGCCGCACGTGGCGGTCGTAGGGCGCGAGCGGCTCGTCCGTGATGAACCGCCCGTCCAAGCGCCGCCGTGACGCGGGGCCGCTCGAAGCCTGCAATGCATTTCGTCGCACGGGCACCTCTTCAGGCAAGAACACGGAATCCCTCCTCGCCCCAGGCCGTCGCGAGCTCGAGAAGCTCGCTGTCCTCGAGCTCGGCGAGCGCGGCGAGCTCCTCGTCGCTCAGCGCGTCGATATCCTCTTCGAGGGCCATCGCGGCGACCTCCTCGATATCGCGATCATCGAGATCGCCCATTTCGGTGTCGCACTGCGCGAGCAGATCGTCGATGTCGCTCGACGTGAGCCCGAGGCTCTCGTTTTCGGCATCGTCCTCGGCCGGCGCGAATCCCGTCTCGAAGATCCCCGTCCCGCGCCCGGAGATGCGGAAGATCGGCGTCCGCTCGGGCTTGTCGCCCTGCGCCGCCGAGAGCGCGTTTTGCAGAGACGGCCCGCCCGGCTCGCATACGATCACGGCCACGCGCCGCACGCCCGGACGCGCGCGGAGCGCCTGGATCGCCGCGGTCACCGCCTCGTCGCCGGCCTCGTCGTCTTCCTCGAAGCAATACATCTCGGGGCCCGTGCCGCGCGTGAAGAGCGCCGCGTAGATCCAGGCCGCCGTTCGCACCGAGGAGCGGTGCGAGCAGAGGAGCACGGCCGTTCCCTCGTCGATCCGCACGTAAGTATCCAAGAAGACGTCGATTCCTTGCATGGCCAGGTCCGAGGAATGGTTCGAGTCGTTCGTTGTTCGCTCGAAATGGAAGGCGCGCCCACGTATCGGACGCACCTCCGTACAAAGGACGGCCCTCGCCGCGCTTCTCGCGCGATCGGCCTCCCCGAGCGCCGGCTCATGTCCCGCGAGCCGTGAACCCATGCATACGCAATCTCCGGGTTCGCCGCAATGGAATCGATCCCGCGATCGGACATTCTCCGTCCGCGAACCGAATTCCTGGAAAAAAGCCGGAAGCCCTTGTTTCAAAGGCGATCCGGCGCGTACGTGATTGTCGAGAGGAATGTCCGGCGATGGGACTGACAATGTCCATGTCCCCTCGCCGCGGCCCACGGCGCAGTGCGTCGTCGTATTCACGGCACCTCGGACATTGCTGGTCCGATCCGCGGCAACGACGCTCGCCCGGTCGCTCCGGATGCGCCGGCGGATGGACGCCGCGCCTCGATCGTGGGAATTCCCCGGCCCCCCTCGTTCGTCCATCGGTCCCCCCCATGCGCTGGGCACTCCTCCCGACCGTTTTTCTTTCGCTCCTCGGCCTCGCCTGCGACCGAGGCCCGCTCCCCGCGCCCGCGCTCGCCAGCACGGCAGCGCCCACCACCTCCGCCCCCGCGCCGGCCGCCCCGGACGTCGAGGACGAGGCCCATGCCTGCCGGCGCCGCGTCGCGGAGGTGCTCGCCTCGCCCGCATCCCCCGGCGCGCCCGCCTTCGACGCGGCCCGGATCGAGATCCTTGGCCGCGCCCGCGGCGAGCCGGTCGTCTTCGTCCGCGAGCCCGCGCCGATGCCTGAGGAGGGCCTCGACGCGCGTCTCGTCCCCTCGGCCCGCCTGTTCGACAAGGAGCGCCCAGGCGGCCGCGTCGGCGGGCTACGGAAGCGGCACCGCGGCGATCCCCGCGCCCTCCGCGCCCTCGTGCTCCGCGAGGGCTACGCCTATACGTCCGACCCCGAGGACGCCCTCGCCCTCGTCACGCAAATCACGCTGCCGGATCTCTTCGACGAGCCCCGCATCCACCTCTTGCGCGGCCACGAGATGCGCGTCCTCGATCGCGTCGAGGTCCGCCGCGAAGTCCGCTATCAGGACGCCTCGGGCAAACCCGCCGATCTGCTCTACGGCGATCGCGTCGCAGTGACGGAGGCCGAGCTCGAGCGTCCGCTCCACCGGGATCTCGCCGCGCTCGCCGACGAGATCGGCTTCGAGCGCGCGCGTCTCCGCCACACGACGGAATCCGCGATGGTCGTCGATCTTCGCTTCGGCGAGACCTGGGCCGCGGCGCTGCTCCACGCGGATGGCGCGCGCCTTTCGCTCGAATGCCTCGCCGAGGATCGCCCCATCCGCGACGCCGTGCGCGTCTTCCAAGACAAGACGGCGCAAAAACGCCGCGCGATGCAGGCGATCCGCGAGGCCGTGGGCCGCGCCGTCGACGAGGCGCTCCCGTTCGATCGTCCCGAGGCCGAGCCAGACCATTTCCGCGACGGCATCCTCAGGCCGCAATGGATGACGGCCTATCTCCAGGGGCGCGACAGTTTTTCATTCGAGGACAAACGATACGCGGTCTTCGATCCCTCCGGCCGCCCGCGTCCGCCCGAGGTCTGCGTCGATTTCGTCCTCGATACCTACGAGCGCGCCGCGGGCACGTGGTACCGCGCCCGCGGCGACAAACCCGGCCGCGCCGTGGGTCGTCTCGATTTCGACGAATCCGGCATCAAGAACCGTCGCGGCGTCATCTCGTTCGGCGAGTTCGCCGAGGCGAAGCCCGAGCTCTTCGAAGTCCGCCGCTTCCGCGGCGAGGAACGTATCCCCTTCGGTGAGCGCTCGCGGTTCTTCGCGGAGCTACGCGATTTCGCAGACGAGGTCCGCCCAGGCGACATCGTCTCCATCCAGGGCGAGAAGCGCGACAAGCACATCCACCAGCACGCGATCTTCGTCGAGCGCGCCGACCCCGTGACAGGGTTTCCATTCGGCCTCGCCGATCAGATGAAGCGCCCACGCCGCCGCACCTGGGAGGGCATCATGGCCGAAGCGCCAAAGCGCAGCCTGTTCTACCGCGCCCGGCCGCGCGACGAGGTCTTCGCGAAGATAGATCCCGGCGCGCCGTGAGATGCGCGGGGCGTCGCCCCGCACCCCAGCAGGGGGCTGTCCGCCCCCTGCACCCCGGACCAGGCACGGCCTGGACCGAAGGCGGAAAAACCGCGCGATGCGCGGTTTTTCC